>JAGQTU010000018.1 GCA_020438865.1 Mycobacterium sp. | reverse complement strand
AGTTCGGCATCGTTCGGCAGGTAGACGTTCGGATAGATCGCGGTATAGCGGGTGCGCAACGCATGGCGCGTTATGCGTCCCGCGGCGACGACCTCGCCGCCGAGAATGGCTGGCGACATGGCCGGAGTCTGCCAACCGATACCGAAATGTCGCGAATGTGAAACCGCGGCGAGAAATCACGCCAATGGTCGCCGACGATTCACACTCGGCGAAAGGCGGTACCTAGCGCATCTTGAATTGCGGGGCGCGCTTCTCCTTGAACGCCAACGGGCCCTCCTTGGCGTCCTCGCTCAGGAACACCTCGATGCCGATCTTGGTGTCGATCTTGAACGCGTCGTTCTCGTGCAGGCCCTCGGTCTCCCGGATCGACCGCAGGATCGCCTGCACGGCCAGCGGACCGTTGTTGGAGATCACCTCGGCGATCTCCAACGCCTTGTCCAGCGCCTGACCGTCGGGCACCACGTGTCCGATCAACCCGAACTCGAGTGCTTCGCGAGCGGTGATGTGCCGGCCGGTCAGCAGCAGATCGCAGGCGATGGTGTACGGAATCTGGCGCACAAGGCGCACCGCCGACCCACCCATCGGATACAGGCTCCACTTGGCCTCGGAGATGCCGAACTTGGCGCTCTCGCCGGCGACCCTGATATCGGTCCCCTGCAGGATCTCCGTACCGCCGGCGATCGCAGGCCCCTCCACGGCCGCGATCAACGGCTTCGTCAACCGGCGCCCCTTGAGTAGACCGTCGATGCGCGACGGGTCGTAGCTGCCGTCCTTGAACGAGTCGCCCGGCGGTTTCGCGGTCGCGGCCTTGAGGTCCATCCCGGCACAGAAATAACCGCCGGCGCCGGTGAGGATGCAGACCCGGATGTCGGGATCGTTGTCGACGCGGTCCCACGCCTCGACCATGATCGAGAGCATCTCGGTGGAAAGCGCGTTGCGCGCCTCCGGCCGGTTCAGCGTGACGATGAGGGTGTGTCCGCGCTGCTCAATGAGGGCGTCGGGGCCTTTATCGGACTCGCTCACGGGCGTCCGCCTTTCTCCGTCGAAACCACAGACTTGTCAGGAACTGTAACAGGTTCTAATTTGGGTCCGTGGCCCTGAACATAGCCGATCTAGCCGAGCACGCCATCGACGTCGTCCCCGATCGGGTCGCCCTGATCTGCGGCGACGACCAGATCACCTATGGGGAGTTGGAGGAGAAAGCCAACCGCCTGGCGCACTACCTCATCGACCAGGGCGTCAAGAAGGACGACAAGGTCGGGTTGTACTGCCGCAACCGCATCGAGATCGTCATCGCGATGCTGGGCATCGTCAAGGCCGGCGCCATCCTGGTCAATGTCAACTTCCGCTACGTCGAGGGCGAGCTGCGCTACCTGTTCGAGAACTCCGACATGGTCGCCCTGGTGCACGAACGGCAGTACTCCGACCGAGTGGCCAACGTGCTGCCCGACACCCCGAACGTCAAGACCGTCCTGGTCGTCGAGGACGGTAGTGATGCCGACTACAAGCGCTACGGCGGCGTCGAGTTCTATGACGCGATCGCGCAGGGTTCACCCGAGCGCGACTTCGGCGAGCGCAGCGCAGACGCCATCTACCTGCTCTACACCGGCGGCACCACCGGATTCCCCAAGGGCGTGATGTGGCGGCACGAGGACATCTATCGGGTCCTGTTGGGGGGCACCGACTTTGCCACCGGCGAAGAGGTGCAGGACGAGTACGAGCATGCCAATCTCGCCGTCGCCGGGCCCCCGATGGTTCGCTTCCCGATCCCGCCGATGATCCACGGTGCCACCCAGTCGGCGACCTGGGCGGCGTTGTTCACCGGCGCGACAGTGATTCTGGCGCCGGAGTTCGACGCAGAAGACGTATGGGACACCGTTGAGAAGCACAAGGCGAACCTGTTGTTCTTCACCGGCGACGCGATGGGCCGCCCGCTGCTGGACGTCCTCGAGCGCAGCATCGAAGACCGGGACCTGTCCTCGCTGTTCCTGCTCGCCAGCACCGCGGCGCTGTTCTCACCGAGCCTCAAGGAACGCTTCCTGGAGTTGCTGCCCAACCGGGTCATCACCGACTCGATCGGTTCGTCGGAGACCGGGTTCGGCGGCACCAGCATCGTCGCGAAGGGCGCCTCGCAGGCCGGCGGGCCGCGGGTGACCATCGACAAGAACACCGTCGTGCTCGACGACGAGGGCAATGAGGTCAAGCCCGGCTCGGGTGTGCGCGGGATCATCGCCAAGCGCGGCCACGTCCCGGTCGGCTACTACAAGGACGAGAAGAAGACCGCGGAGACCTTCCGAACCATCAACGGTGTGCGCTATGCCATCCCGGGCGACTACGCCACGGTCGAGGAGGACGGCACGGTCACGATGCTGGGCCGCGGATCGGTATCGATCAACACCGGCGGGGAGAAGGTCTACCCGGAGGAGGTGGAGGCTGCGCTCAAGGGCCACCCGGACGTGTTCGACGCCCTGGTGGTCGGCGTGCCCGACGCCCGGTTCGGCAACCATGTCGCCGCCGTCGTCGCCCCGCGCAAGGGCACCCGCCCCACGTTGGCCGACCTCGATGCCTTCGTGCGCAAGGAGATTGCGGGCTACAAGGTACCCCGCAGCCTGTGGCTGGTCGACGAGGTCAAGCGTTCACCGGCCGGCAAACCCGACTACAAATGGGCCAAGGAACAGACCGAGCAACGGCCCGCCGACGACGTGCACGCCAAGCATGCGGGGGCCACCAGTTGATGCACACCGAACTGTGTGACCGGTTCGGCATCCAGTACCCGATCTTCGCCTTCACGCCCTCGGAGAAGGCTGCCGCGGCGGTGAGCCGGGCCGGCGGCATGGGCGTGCTGGGCTGCGTGCGGTTCAACGACCCCGAGGAACTCGAGACCACGCTGCGGTGGATGGACGAGAACACCGACGGCAAACCGTATGGCGTCGACGTGGTGATGCCGGCCAAGATCCCCACCGAGGGAACGAAGATCGACATCGACGCGCTGATCCCGCAGGCGCACTGGGATTTCGTCGCCAGGACTCTCGCCGATCTCGGGGTGCCGCCCCTGCCCGACGACCTCGTGCGCAGTGAAGGCACGCTCGGGTGGCTGCACTCGGTGGCCCGCTCGCACGTCGAGGTTGCGCTCAAGCACCCGATCAAGCTGATCGCCAACGCCCTCGGCTCGCCGCCGAAGGACGTCATCGACCAGTCCCGTGCGGCCGGAGTCGCGGTGGCCGCGCTGGCCGGTTCGGCCAAGCACGCCCGCCGTCACGTCGACAACGGTGTGGACATCGTCATCGCACAGGGCCACGAGGCCGGCGGGCACACCGGTGAGATCGGCTCGGTGGTGCTGTGGCCGGAGATCGTGGACTCGCTCGGGGGCGCCCCGGTGCTCGCCGCCGGCGGGATCGGCGACGGCCGGCAGGTCGCCGCGGCGCTGGCCCTGGGCGCCGCGGGAGTGTGGATGGGCTCGGCGTGGCTCACCTCCGCCGAGTACGACCTCGGGGCGCGCCCGGACGGTGGCCCGTCCGTCATCCAGGAGGGTCTGCTCGCGGCGACGTCCAGCGACACCGTGCGCCGCCGCATCTACTCCGGCAAGCCGGCGCGGCTGCTGAAGAGCCGGTGGACCGATGCCTGGGATGCGGAGGGTGCACCCGAACCGTTGCCGATGCCGCTGCAGAACGTTCTGGTGGCCGAGGCCCACCAGCGGATGAGCGGCTCAGCCGACCCCGGCACCGTGGCCATGCCGGTCGGTCAGATCGTCGGCCGGATGAACGAGATCCGGCCGGTGGCCGACATCATCGCCGAGCTGGTGTCCGGCTTCGAGGCGGCGTCGCGCCGGCTGGACGACATCCGCGGCAGCTGACCGGGCACATCTACAGTCGGGTCATGACCATCGACGTGTGGATGCAGCACCCCACCCAGAGGTTCATGGCCAGCGATATGTTGGCCTCGCTGCGCCGCTGGACCGGCGGCGCGATACCCGAGCAGGACATCCCGATCGCGGTGACCGTGGAGTCGATGGACGCCGCGGGTGTGGAGGTCGGATTGCTCAGCGCCTGGCGCGGACCCAACGGCCTGAATCTGGTGTCCAACGACGAGGTCGCCGGATGGGTGCGGCAACACCCGACCCGGTTCGCCGGTCTGGCCACCGTCGACCTCGACCGGCCGATGGCAGCGGTGCGGGAACTGCGGCGGCGGGTGCGCGACGACGGCTTCGTCGGCCTGCGGGTGGTGCCCTGGCTCTGGGGCCTGCCGCCCACCGACCGGCGCTACTATCCACTGTTCGCCGAGTGCGTCGAACTCGGGGTTCCGTTCTGCACCCAGGTCGGTCACACCGGGCCGCTGCGGCCCTCGGAGACGGGTAGGCCGATTCCCTACATCGACGAGGTCGCGTTGGACTTCCCCGAACTCGTGATCGTGTGCGGCCACGTCGGCTACCCGTGGACCGAGGAGATGGTGGCCGTCGCGCGCAAACACGAGAACGTCTACATCGACACCTCGGCCTACACCACCCGACGCCTCCCCGCGGAACTGGTGAACTTCATGAAGACCGGCACCGGTTCCCGAAAGGTGCTGTTCGGCACGAACTATCCGATGATCGGGCACGCCCGCGCGCTCGAGGGCCTGGACGAACTCGGGCTCTCCGACGAGGCCCGGGCGAACTACCTGCACGGCAACGCCGCCCGGGTGTTCCCGACCGTCGCCGGCTGACCGGACGCGTCAGCGCGGTATCTCGAACACCGGATCGTCGCAGTCGAGCGCCTCCGCGGACAGCCGCCGCTTGATGATCTTGAAGGTTTCGGTGCGGGGCAGCGCGCTGGCGACCCGGACGAATGCCGGCCACTGCTTGGGGCCGAGGTCGACCTGGGCGGCGAGGAAGTCCCGGAACTCCACCGGGTCGAAGTCGGTCCCCTCGGGCGTGACCAGCGCGGCCATCACCCGGTCACCCACCGACTCATCGGGGATCGCGTACACCGCCGCTTCGGTGACATCCGGATAGCGCATCAGCACCCGCTCGATCGGGGCGGTCCCGAGGTTCTCACCGTCGACGCGCATCCAGTCACCGAGGCGACCGGCGAAGTGCACGTAGCCGGCCTCATCACGGTAGGCGAGGTCGCCGCTGTGGTAGGCGCCGCCGGCCATCCGCTCCGCCTCGGCCTCGGGGTCTTTGTAGTAGCCGCGGAAGTTGCCGGGTCCTTCGACGTTCACCAGTTCGCCGATGACGCCGGGCGGGCACGGCAGACCGGTGTCGACGTCGAGGATGTCGAGCCCCTCGGGCAGCGGTCCGAGCGCACCCTCCGGGGTTTCGGGCGTACGGGCGATGTTGACGCCGCCCTCGGTGGACCCAAACCCGTCGACGACGGTGACGCCGAACCGGGTCGCGAACCGCGTCAGGTCACGCGGTGCGCCTTCATTGCCGTAGACGATCCGCAACGGGTTGTCGGCATCGTCGGGCCGCGGTGGGGTGGCCAGGATGTAGGACATCGGCTTGCCGACGTAGTTGGCGTAGGTGGCATTGAACTTGCGCACGTCCGGAAAGAACTGGGACGCGGAGAACCTGCGCCGCAACGCAATCGACGCGCCTGCCGCCACCGCGGGCGCCCAGCCGGCCATGATCGCGTTGGAGTGGAACAACGGCATGGACAGATAGCAGGTGTCGGCGGGGCCCAGTCCGAACCGTTCGGCGAGCATGACGCCGGGACCTGCCACCTTCTCGTGCGTGCACCGCACGGCCTTGGGCTCACCACTGGTGCCGGAGGTGAAGATCAGCATGAACAGGTCGTCGAAAGCGCTGTCGACGAACGCGATCGGAGAACCCCGGAAGGTGGCCAACTCGTCGGCCCACGCTGCCGAGGTCACATCGACGACGGCCATCCCCGCCGGGACGAAGCCGTCGCCATAGCCGTTCGCCAGGTCGTCGGCGAGCACCAACTGGCAGTCGGCGTGCTCGATGTCGCGGCGCAGCGCCGCACCCCGGCGGGTCGGGTTCAGGCCGACAACGACCAGCCCGGCTTGCGCCGCGGCGACCAGGACCGCGGAGAAGAACGGCGTGTTGCCCAGTAGCACGCCGACGTGCGGCGGCCTGTCCGGGTCCAGGCGCGCCCGTAAAGCCGCGGCCAGATCGGCGCCGGACTGCACATGTTGGCGCCAGGTCACATACGATCCGTCGTCGGCGTGGATGCCGCGGTCGTCGACGTCAACCAACCGCGCCACCAGGCCGGGGACGGTCGGCGCGCCGTTCAACGGTGCGGTCAAGCCGGGGTGTCGGCCAGCTCGCGGCCGATGTGCCGCAGTTGTGTGGTGGCACCGCCGAGCGCGAACTCGGTCTGCTTGGCCGCCAGGAAGTAGCGGTGCACCTGGTGGTCGACGTCGATCCCGACTCCGCCGTGAACGTGCACGGTGGTGTGGGCGACGCGGTGGCCGGCCTCGGCCGCCCAGAACGCGGCGGTCGCCACCTCGAGATCGGCGGGCAGGTCCTCCGAAAGCCGCCAGGATGCCTGTACCAGCGCCAGTCCCAGACCCTTGATGTCGATGTAGTCGTCGGCCAGCCGCGCCGAGACGGCCTGGAAGCTACCGATCGGCCGGTCGAACTGCTCGCGGGTGCGGGCGTACTCGGCCGTCAACTCGAGCGCGCGCTCGAGCACGCCGAGCTGGAAGGCGGTCAGTCCCAACGTCTTGTGGGTGGTCAGCCACGCCAGCACATCGGTGTCGCCGACGATGCGGTCGGTTCCGACCTCGACACCGGAGAGGTCGAGCTCGCCGGAACTGTTCTTGCCGGTGGTCAGCAACGGGGTCACCGATACGCCGGGATCACCGGCCGCTACGAGGAAGACCTTCGTCCCCGAATCGGTTTCGGCTGGAACCAGGAACGCGTCGGCGACCGGCCCGAACGGCACCTGCGTGCGGTTTCCCGTCAGCCGGAATCCGGCCCCGGCGGCGGTCGCCTGCACCGGGCCCTGGCCAAACTCGCCGTCGAGCGCCACCGTCAGGATCTTCTCGCCGGCCACCGCGGGGCCCGCCCACTGCTCGCGCAGCTCCGGCGTGCCGAACCTGGCCAGGGCCCCCGCAGCGAGGATCACCGACTCCAGGTAGGGCACGGCGGCCAGTCCTCGGCCGAGCGCTGCCAGAATCGCGGTCTGCTCGAGCACACCGAATCCGCCGCCGCCCACCGACTCCGGGGCTGCGGTGGAGAGGATGTCCGCGTCGATGAGCTTGCCCCACAACGCGGTGTCGAACCGTTGCTCGAGGCCGTCGAGCTCGCGCTGATGCTGCGGTGTGCACACCGCATCGACGATCGTGCCGACGAGGCCGGAAAGATCCTGGGCTGCTTCTGTTCTGGTGAAATCCATGTCAATGCCTTCCCGTCGTCAGCGGTTCACCCGGGGCAGCCCGAGGGCCACCATGCCGATGATGTCGCGCTGGATCTCGTTGGTGCCGCCACCGAACGTCAGGACCAGGGCTGCGCGGTGCATCCGCTCGACGCGACCGCGTAGCAGGGCACCGGGGGAGTCCTGGCGCAGCGTGGCCGACGGCCCGAGGATCTCCATCAGCAGCCGGTAGGCCTCGGTGGCCAGTTCGGTGCCGAAAACCTTGGCCGCGGAGGCGTCGGCCGGTGAGAGCGTTCCGCTGTGCGCGGAGGCGAGCTCCCAGTTGATGAGCTTGAGGTATTCGGCCTTGGCGTGCACCCGGGCGAGGTTGAGCTGCACCCACTCGGAGTCGACGAGCCGATTGCCGTGGGCGTCTTTCGTGTTCTGCGCCCACTCCCGAACCTGGTTGAGCGCCAGGAAGATCGGCTGGGCCGAGACCAACGCGACGCGTTCGTGATTGAGCTGGTTGGTGACCAGCTTCCAGCCGCCGTCCTCCTCGCCGACCCGATTGCTCACCGGCACGCGCACATCCTGGTAGTAGGTGGCACTGGTGCTGACACCGGCCATCGTGTGCACCGGCGTCCAGGAGAACCCGTCGGCGGCGGTCGGCACGATCAGTACCGAGATTCCGCGGTGCTTCTTGGCTTCGGGGTTGGTGCGGACAGCCAGCCAGATGTAATCCGCGTACTGGATCAGGCTGGTCCACATCTTCTGACCGTTGATCACGTAGTCGTCGCCGTCCCGTACCGCGGTCGTGCGCAGCGCCGCGAGGTCGGTGCCGGCGCCGGGCTCGGAGTAGCCGATCGAGAAGTGCAGATCACCGGAGGCGATCTTGGGCAGATAGAACTTCTTCTGCTCCTCGGTGCCGAACGCCATGATCGTGGGGGCGACGCTGTTGATGGTCAGGAACGGCACCGGCGCGCCCGCGATGGCCGCTTCGTCGGTGAAGATCAGTGAGTCCATCGGGTCGCGGTTCTGGCCGCCGTACTCCTCGGGCCAGTTCAGGGTGAGCCAGCCGTCCTTGCCCATCTGCGAAACGGTGTCGCGATAGACGTTGCCGGTGCCGATCTCACCGCCCGAGGTGGAACTGAGCGCTTCCTGGCGCTCGGGGGTCATCAGCTTGCCGAAATACGACCGGAGCTCGCGGCGCAGCTCCTCTTGTTCCGGGGTGTAACTGATCCGCATTGCCTGGTCCTCGCGCTCGGTACTGGTTCCAATCGGCACCCGCCGACACCCCTGGTTGTAACACGTTCTAGTCTTGGGGTCCAGCGCCCGATTCGGCCGGTAATGGACTGTTCAGGTCGTATCGTGGTGCTGCGAATATCCGGGACGTCCCGGTTGGTCGGGCAAGTCGGGCGAGGAGGAAAGCCATGCGCGTCGTAGTAGACCGTGACCGCTGTGAAGGTAACGCTGTCTGTGTGGGAGTCGCGCCGGACCTGTTCGAACTCGACGATCAGGACTACGTCATGGTGACGAAGGATCCGATCCCCGCCGACCAGGAGGCGCTGGCCGAGCAGGCCATCGCCGAATGCCCGCGCGCCGCCCTGACCCGCAAGGACTAGAGGTATTCATAAGTTGACTGCACACGACGTGTCTGACGACCCCATCGATCTCTCCGGACGCGTCGCGGTGGTCACCGGCGCCGCCGCCGGACTGGGGCGCGCCGAGGCGATCGGGCTGGCCCGGGCCGGCGCGACCGTCGTCGTCAACGACATGCCCCAGGCGCTCGACGCCTCCGATGTGCTCGACGAGATCAGCGCGGCCGGGTCCAAAGGGGTCGCCGTCGCGGGCGACATCAGCCAGCGCTCGACCGCCGACGAGCTGGTGGCCTGCGCCGACGGTCTGGGCGGTCTGAACATCGTGGTCAACAACGCCGGCATCACCCGCGACCGGATGCTGTTCAACATGACCGACGAGGACTTCGACCTCGTCATCGCCGTTCACCTGCGCGGGCATTTCCTGCTGACCCGCAACGCCGCCACCTACTGGCGCAACCAGGCCAAGGAGAGCGGCGGATCGGTGTACGGCCGCATCATCAACACCTCCTCCGAGGCCGGTCTGTCCGGTCCGGTCGGCCAGGCCAACTACGGCGCCGCCAAGGCCGGCATCACCGCGCTGACCCTGACCGCGTCGCGCGCGCTGGGACGGTACGGGGTCCGCGCGAACGCCATCTGCCCGCGGGCGCGCACCGCGATGACCGCCGACGTCTTCGGCGAGGCCCCCCCGGAAGGGGAGATCGACCCGCTTTCGCCGGAGCACGTGGTGACGCTGGTGCGGTTCCTGGCCGCACCGGCCTCCGACAAGGTCAACGGGCAGGTGTTCATCGTCTACGGGCCCACGGTGACGTTGGTGGCGGCGCCTACCGCCGAGCACCGGTTCCATGCCGAGGGAAACGCCTGGGACCCGTCCGGGCTGGCGTCGTCAATGGCGGAATACTTTGCGGAGCGGGATCCGGAGCGGACGTTCGGCGTGATGGGGCTGATGGGCGACTGAGCCCGAATCAACCGTTGTCCGTCTTGGTGTCGGCCAGGGCGTCCAGGAACGAGCGGGCCCACCGGTCGACATCGTGGGCCAGCACCTGCCGGCGCAGGGCCCGCATCCGCCGCCGGCCTTCATCGGGAGTCTGGTTCAGCGCCGCCTCGATAGCGTCCTTGACGCCCTCCAGGTCATGCGGATTGGTCAGGTAGGCCTGGCGCAATTCGGCTGCGGCGCCGGTGAACTCGCTGAGCACCAGCGCGCCGCCGAGGTCGCTGCGGCAGGCGACGTATTCCTTGGCCACCAGGTTCATCCCGTCGCGCAAGGGCGTCACCAGCATCACGTCGCTGGCGACGAAGAACGCGATCAGCTCGTCGCGCGGGACCGGTCGATGCAGGTAATGCACGACGGGATGGCCCACCTCCCCGAACTCGCCATTGATGTGGCCGACCTGTTGCTCGATGTCGTTGCGCAGGATGCGATAGCTGTCCACCCGTTCCCGGCTCGGTGTCGCCAACTGCACCAGCACGGTGTCGTCGCGCTTCACCCGCCCCTCGGCGAGCAACTCCGAAAACGCCTTCAGCCGAACGTCGATGCCCTTGGTGTAGTCCAATCGGTCGACGCCCAGCAGGATCTTGCGCGGATCGCCCAGTTCCGCGCGAATCTCGCGGGCCCGGCGGCGGATATCGCGGTTACGCGCCTTGCCGTCGAGTTCGGCGGAGTCGATCGAGATGGGGAACGCGCCGACCTTCACCCGGCGGAACCCCACCTGTACCTCGCCGAACCGCGAGCGCACACCGACGGAGGCCCGAGAGGTGTTGGCGCCCACCAACCGTCGCGACAGGAACAGGAAGTTCTGCGCCCCGCCCGGAAGGTGGAACCCGACCAGGTCGGCGCCCAGCAGGCCCTCGATGATCTCGGTGCGCCACGGCATCTGCATGAACAGCTCGACCGGTGGGAACGGGATGTGCAGAAAGAAGCCGATAGTGAGGTCGGGCCGCAACATCCGCAGCATCTTCGGTACCAGCTGCAGCTGGTAGTCCTGGACCCACACGGTGGCACCCTTGGCGGCCGCACGGGACGTGGCTTCGGCGAAGCGCCGGTTGACGTCGACATAGCGATCCCACCACTCGCGGTGGTAGATCGGCTTGACGATCACATCGTGATAGAGCGGCCAGAGTGTGGCGTTGGAGAACCCCTCGTAATAGTCGGCGACGTCCTCGGCGCTCAGGCGCACCGGGTAGAGCCGCAGGCCGTCTTCGACGATGGGCTCCTCGTCCCCGTCGACGACACCTGGCCAGCCGATCCAGGCTCCCCGCTGACGCCGCAGCAACGGCTCGAGCGCCGTCACCAGACCGCCCGGGGCGCGTTTCCAGGTGATGGTCCCGTCGGCCGATCGCTCCATGTCGATGGGCAGGCGATTGGCGACCACCACGAAGTCAGAATTTCCGGAGGCGACGGTCCCCCCGTCTCCGGATGTCATTTACGCCTCGAGCTTTGAGGGCCCAATACCGAGCATCGAGAGGAACACACGGCACTCGTCCGCGTCGGTGGCGTATGCGGCGACGACGCGCCTGGCTTGACGCGCGGTGCTGTCGGCCAGGGGCTCCACTTCGTCGATGTCCGCGGCTTCAGATTTTGCAGGCATGGGTCAACTCTAGGCGAAACGGGATCCCCTGGGTGCCGACCGGCGGTTAGGGGCTGCTCGACAGGGTCGACTCCGGCCGAACCGCCGGCGCACCCGGGACCAGGCAGGCCGTCGACTCCCAGTAACCGGTGCAGGGGTCGCCGTTGATGTTGGGCACCAGTTCGGTTCCGATCCCACTCTCCGTGGTGGAGGTGACGTCACCGGTTCCCCTGGTCGGGGCCGGCGCGGCCGGAACGTCGGCGCCTTCCGAGCCGACCGGGGTCATGGCCGGCACGCAGTTGCCGTTCGCGGCGTCCCGGGTCTCTCCGGCCTGGCACTCGCCCTGCCCTTCCTGCACGCTGGCCGACGGGTCCGGCACCGCGGGCACCGGTTCGGGGTTCGGGACGCCCTCGGCATACGCCGGCGAAGCGCACACCAACGCCAACGTGGCGAACAGGCCGGCGGTCATGGCTGTGACCGCGCGGCCGGCGCCCATCGATGTCGTCGATGCTCCCGGGAATCGGCTTCGCACTACGGGCTCGACGAGATGCTCGTGCGCGGCTCCACGACCGGAACCGGCTGAGATTCCTGCAGGCCGATGCACTGGCCCGTGTTGGCGCCCGTGCATGGGATGCCCGCGACCTCGGGCAGGTTGTGCCCGGCATTCGGACTCTCCGTGCCGATTCCGGTGTCGGCGCCCGGTACGCAGGTATCGGTCGCGACGTCGAGGTGCTCACCCGGCGGGCACGCGGCTACGGCGGGGACCGATCCGGTCGACGGCGTGGCTAATACGGCCAATGCCGGCGCGGCCGCGATCGCCAGTGCGAATCCACCGGCAACGGCCAGCCGCCGCACCGGATTACTGATTGTCGCCATGCTCATTTCCTGTCAGTTTGCTGTGTTGTTGTATGCACGCAGTTTATGTAAGCGCTCGCCGCCGCGCAGATGTTACAAAGATCGTCCTGACCTCGACATTCGCCGTGGCGATCAGCGGGTTCGTCGGGTTCGGGAGTGGCTGGGCGCCGCCGCGGCACCGGACTTCGCCGGTCTGGTGTTCCGGATGCGGCGTCGGCCGCCGCGAATTGGCATCTTGCCCAGCGGCGGACTGGTCGCCCGGCTCATCGAGGAGAAGCACGAAGCGCTTTGCGGCGCCATGCCGCCATGGTTCGATACGTAGAACCTGTTTCAGTTTTGTGTGAGGAGTACGGCGTGCAGCTCTCGTTCTCGGATCGGACTTACCTGGTCACCGGGGGTGGCAGCGGTATCGGCAAGGGGGTCGCGGCGGGTCTCGCCCAGGCCGGGGCAAACGTGATGATCCTCGGCCGCAACGCCGACCGGCTGGCGGCGACGGCCGACGAGATCAACGCCCAGGCCGCGGACGGCACCGTGATCTACGAGCCGGCGGACGTCACCCACGAGGACGAGATCGCCCGCGCGGTCGAGGCCGTCACCGCCTGGAACGGACGCCTACATGGGGTCGTGCACTGTGCCGGCGGCTCACAGACGATCGGCCCGATCACCCAGATCGACTCCGAGGGGTGGCGCGCCACCGTCGACCTCAACGTGAACGGCTCGATGTACGTGCTCAAGCATTCGGCGCGCGAGATGGTGCGCGGCGGCGGGGGCTCCTTCGTCGGCATCTCATCGATCGCCGCCAGCAACACCCACCGGTGGTTCGGGCCCTACGGCGTAACGAAGTCGGCTCTCGACCACCTGATCATGCTGGCCGCCGATGAGCTCGGCGCCTCATGGGTGCGGGTCAACGGGATCCGGCCCGGACTGATCCGGACCGAACTCGTGCAACTGGTGCTCGACTCGCCCGAATTGAGCGGGGACTACCGGGAGTGCACGCCGCTGCCCCGGCCCGGCGAGGTCGAGGACGTCGCCAACATGGCGATGTTCCTGCTCAGTGACGCCGCCCAGTGGGTCACCGGTCAGATCATCGGTGTCGACGGCGGTCAGAACCTGCGTCGCGGTCCGGACTACTCGGCGATGCTCGAACCCGCCCTCGGCGCCGACGCGCTGCGCGGCGTGGTCTGACGGATCAGTTCACGCAGGGGATTCCGCCGCCGTCCATGGGCCGGCCCTGGTCGGGGGTCGCCGAGGTGGTCATGCCGTACCAGCCCTCCGAGGTGGTCGGCTCGACGCTTGTCTCGGCATCGGCTTCGAGGTCGGCCGGCGGCACGTCGTATCCCTCGCCGAGGATGACGCGGATCTTGTCGGCGGGCAACGCGATGCTGGCCTGGGGCGCGTTGTCGATGCCCAGCAGCGCCGCCACGGACTCGGCGTCGGTCTGGGCGCCCGGCCCGTAGGAGACGACGGTGTCGATCGGCTCCAGCCACTCGCGGTCGCGAACCTGCTCGATCGTGTAACCGTGCTCGCCGAGCCGCGCGGCGGCCTGGGCGGCCAACCCGGAGGTGCTGCTGGCGTTGACCATCTCGACCGTCGTCTGTGGATTCGGCGGTGTGAGCGGTCGGGGCACCGCGGTGGTGGTGACCATCGCCGTGTCGCCACCTATCGCGTTGGCGATCTCGGCTCGGATCTTCGCCGGATCGACGATGTTGACGTCCTGACCGTCGATGTTCTCGTAGCGCACCACGGGCAGGGTGCGGAACTCGACGTCGCCCCCCGCCAGCGCCGCCATCCGGCGGAACTGGTCTTCGCCCCAGCCCTCCGACAGCACGATGTCCTTGCGGGCGACCGCCATCAGGCCCTTGAACCTGTCCAGATCGGTGAACGACCCGGAACTCTGCAATTGGTGCATGACGGACAGTAGGAAGGCCTGCTGGCGGTGGGTGCGGTCGAGGTCCCCGTTCTCCAGGCCATGGCGCTGTCGCACGAAGGCCAGCGCCTGCGCGGCGTCGAGCACCTGACGCCCGGCGGGGAAGTTGGCGCCGGAGAGGTCGTCGTGCACGGCGTGGTTCAGACACACCTCGACGCCGCCGAGGCTCTCGGCGAGGTCGTAGAACCCCGCGAGGTTCACCTCCGCGAAGTAGTCGATGGGTTGCCCGGTCAGGTTCCGCACGGCCCGCAGGGTGGCCTTGCGGCCGGCCTCGCGTCCGGCGCTTTCCAACTCGGCGCGGTCGGTGACGCCCTCGTCGGTGAGCTTCTGCTCGGTCTCGGCCTTGGTCAGGCCGTAGGCCTCCTTGATCTTGATGTGGTCGTAGCCGGTGATGCCGCTGACCGCGACCCAGTCGTCGCGGGGTATGGAGAAGGCCACCACCCGGTTGTCGGCGCCGATGTGGATCAGGATCAGGGTGTTGGTGTTGTACCCGCCGGCTTCGGAGTCACCCGCGTGCAGCTTGTCGAGCAACTCCTCGGGCAACTCGTTGCCCTGCTGGTCCTTGCGGGAGTCCAGGCCGATCAGCAGGATGTTCATCGCCCCGCCGCTGGAGCGGTCCCCGTCGCCGAGGGCCCGGGAGATGGTGATCCCGCCGAGCAGTCCGTGCGCCTCCCAGTACGCCAGGCCGGTGGCCAACACGACGAACACCGAGACGAGCGCGATCGCCGCGCGCCCGACGATGCGCCCGGTGCGACGGGCCGCCCGGTGGCGGCCGTGGCGGTTGTTGCCCGCGCCGGCCGCCGGGGCAGTCGGCGTTGGATGCATGAACGCCAGTATGCGGTGCATTTCTGGCGCACTCCCGCGCAGTGGGGACCGTCACAGCCCGATCGGCAACCCCGTCGGCCCCGCTGTCCCGGCTCGATGCGGGCCGAACGGCCGATATGACTATGCTGAGCGTGTGCTTAGCATCACCGGTACCAGCGGCGCCTCATGAAGCCCGCGCCGTTCGCCTACCACCGGCCCGACACCGTTGAGCAGGCGGCGCAGCTACTGGCCGAACTCGGCGAGGACGCCAAGCTGATCGCGGGGGGCCAGAGCCTGGTGCCGATGCTCGCGATGCGGCTCGCCTTCTTCGATCATCTGGTGGACATCTCCCGGCTCGAGGCGTTGCAGGGCATCGAGGTGTCCGGCGACTGGCTGCGGATCGGGGCCGGGACCACCCACGCGGCGGTCGGGGCCGACGAACGGGTCCGCTCCGCGGTACCCCTGCTCACCCACGCGACCCCGCTGATCGGACACTTCCAGATCCGCAACCGGGGCACCCTGGGCGGCTCGATCGCACACGCCGATCCCGCCGCCGAGTATCCGGCGGTGGCCGTCGCGCTGGACGCGGAGATGGAGACGCTCTCGCCGACGGGTGGGCGCACCATCGCGGCGACCGAGTTCTTCACCGGCGTGTGGGAGACCCCGCTGGCGTCCGACGAGATCCTCACCGCCGTCCGCTTCCCGGTCTGGTCCGGCCGGCGTGGTTTCGCCGTCGAGGAGTTCGCCCGTCGCCACGGCGATTTCGCCATCGCCGGGGCGGCCGTCGCCGTCGAACTCGACGGTGATGACCGTATTCGCCGGTGCGGGATCGGATTGCTGGGGCTCGGTTCGACGCCGCGACGCGCGACGGCGGCCGAATCTGAGCTCACGGGCCGCGGGCTCGGCGAGCTGACCCCCGAGGACGTCGGCGAACTGTCGATGACCGGCCTCGACGATGTCCCGGCCGACCTGTCGGGGTCGGCCGACTATCGGCGCCGGGTCGGGGCGGCGATCGTCGCGCAGGCCTGGTTGGCGGCGACCAAGGAGGCGGCCGATGCATGATCAGCGAATCCAGCTGTCGGTCAACGGAACTCCAACCGAGGCGGTCGTCGAGGCCAGGCTCACCCTGGCCGACTTCCTGCGCGAACGCTGCGGTCTGACCGGTACCCACCTGGGTTGCGAGCACGGCGTGTGCGGCGCGTGCACGGTGCTGCTGAACGGGGCAGCCGTGCGCTCGTGTCTGGTGTTCGCCGTGCAGGCCGACGGCATGGAGGTCGACACCGTGGAAGGCGTGGCCGCCGCCGATGGTGAGCTCTCGCCCGTGCAGGCGGCGATGCGGGACTGCCACGGTCTGCAATGTGGCTTCTGCACACCGGGATTCGTCATGTCGATCACGGCACTGCTGCGGGACAATCCCGACCCCACCGACGAGCAGATCCGCGAGGGCCTGTCCGGCAACGTCTGTCGCTGCACGGGGTATCAGGGCATCGTCAACGCCGTGCGACTGGCCGCAGAGCGGATGTCCGCGACGCCCTAGTTCAGGCGGCGTTGAAACCGCACTGAGAGCGAGGTTTCGGGCGCCATCTTCGCGCTGATCGCCATCTCAACGTGGTTCGGCAGACGCTTCCTCGATCAGCGCCGCGATCGCAGCCGGTGTGGCGGGCAGCCGGGTGACCGCCACACCCAGCGGGGCCAGTGCGTCGTTGATCGCGTTGATGACCGCCGGTGTCGATCCGATCGCCCCGCCCTCACCGGCGCCCTTGTAACCGCCGACACCCGGCCCGGGCACCTCGACGTGACCGTATTCGATGGGCGGCACCTCGGTGGCGGTCGGCAGCAGATAGTCGACGAACGTGGTGGCCAACGGATTCGCGTCGTCGTCGTAGACCAGGCTCTCCAGCAGGGCACCGCCGATGCCCTGCACGGTCCCGCCCGCGATCTGGCCTTCGACGACGTTGGGATTGATCATCGGGCCGACGTCCTCGCTGACGACGTAGCGGGTCAGGGTCACCCTCCCCGTCGTCACGTCGACCTCACACGTGCACGCGTGCGTGGCGTTGGCCCAGTGGATCGGCGTCTGGGAGGTGAAGCGCGCGGTGGCCTCCAGCGTCGCGGACATGCCTGCCGGCAGCTGCTGCGGTTCGTAATGCGCGCGGTACGCGAGATCGCCGAAGCCGACGCTCTTGGTTGGGTCATCGACCGCGGTGGCGCGGGAGGAGCCCAGTTCGATCCGATCGGGCGACACACCGAGGATGTGGGCCGCCATCGCGAGCAACTGGCCGCGCAGGATGGTCGCCGCCTCGTCGACCGCGCCGGCGGTCATCGGCGCGCTCCGGCTGCCCTGGGTGCCCGCGCCGTACGGGGTCACCGCGGTGTCGCCCTGAATGGTCGCGACGTCGTCTATGTCGGCGCCGAGCGCGTCGGCGGTGAGTTGGACGACTGTGGTCTCGATGCTGTTGCCGCTCGAACCGCCGTTGACGTAGACGTTGATCTTGCCGGTGGGCTCCATCCGGATGGTGGCGCCCTCGGTGGCCAAATGACCCGTCGCGGCGCCCGTCGGTTCGATGTAGGCCGCGAAGCCCAGCCCGAGATAGCGGCCCTGGGCCAGGGCCTCGCGCTGCTCCTTGCGGAACCCCTCGTGGTCGAGGATCTTCACGGCCTGCTCGAACGTCTCGCTGGGAGCGACGTGGTCGTAAGGCATGCCGTTCGGGTTGACGTAGGGCATCTCGTCGCGGCGCAGCAGGTTCTTCCGGCGCAGCTCCACCGGATCGATACCGATCTTGCGGGCGGCGATGTCGAGAAGTATTTCACGCGTGAGGGTTTCGTACTGCCAGGGGCCGCGGTAGGCGGCCAGGCCGCTGGTGTTGGAGAACACGGTCTGGTAGCTGAAACTGGCCTTGGGCACCCGGTACGGTCCGGGGAAGAACATGCCGATGGCAGCGGTCGTCAACACCGGGTACGGGGTCGGGTAGGCGCCGACATCCTGGACGAAGTCGATGTCGACGGCCAGCAGGGTACCCTCGTCGTTCAGGGCGATGCGGGCGGTGCCGTCGACGTGGCGGGCCTGGCCGGCCGCGATCAGGTTCTCGCGGCGGTCTTCGATCCACTTCAGTGCCGCGGGCACCTTGCGCGCGGCCAGCATGATGCACATGTCCTCGCGCAGCGGGACGACCTTCTGGCCGAACCCACCGCCGGTGTCGCGCATGACGACGCGAACCCGCTGTGCCGGGATGCCGAGCAGTCGGGCGGCGAACGCCCGCAACTCGTGTGGTGTCTGGGTGGAAGCCCACATGGTGAGCTCCTCGGTGGAGGCCACCCATTCGACCACCAGTCCGCGGGTCTCCATTGGCACCGGAACGTAGGCCTGTTGGTAGATGCGTTCTTTGACGACGTGCGCCGCGGCGGCGAAGACCTCTTCGTCGGGGGGCGCCCCGGCCAGACCGCCCGCCACGTTGTCCGGATAGGCCTCGTGCACGACGACCTCGGCGCCGACCGCGGTGGTGAAGTCGGCGATCGCCGGCAGGGGTTCGTAATCCACGTCGACGAGTTCGATGGCGTCCTCGGCGATGTATCGGCTGTCGGCCACGACGAGCGCCACGGGGTCGCCGACGAACTTGACCTCACCCTCGGCCAGTGGCGGGCGGGGGGTGTCCGGAACGTCCTTGCCCGCAACCGCGTGCCACGCCTCCCTGACGTCGGGGTTGAGGTCGGCGGCGGTGAAGACCGCACGCACGCCCGGTAGTGCGAGCGCGGCCGCCGCGTCGATTCCGTTGATCCGCGCGTGCGCGAACGGGCTGCGGACGAAGCACGCGTGCAGCATGCCGGGCCGGGTGACGTCGTCGACGAAGGTTCCGTGGCCGGTGAGCAGGCGGGTGTCTTCGACCCGCGGGACCCGGGTCCCGGCGTAACGCGCGGGGGGTGCGGCCATCGGTTCGCTCCAATGCGTTGTCGTCGGGTGCCGAATGCTGAGCAGTCGCTCAGCGAGAGCGTACCCAACCGGGTGCCGCGGCGGCAGGGGTGTGCGCGGACGCCGCGACTCCAGTCACTCCGGCGACGGCATTCCGCACAGCCGCCGCACCGCGGCCAGACCGTCCGGGGTCCCCGGCCAATGCCTGGCCATGGCGTCGGCACCCGCGATGCGGGAGACCCACCGCAGCACCAGCGCGGTGATGATGACGTCGTCGGCGTACCCGATGGCCGGAATGAAGTCGGGGATCAGGTCGATCGGCGAGACGATGAACGCGAGCAACATGACCAGCGCGACGCGGACGCGGCGCGGCAACTCCGGGTCGGTGGCGAGTCGCTTGAGCAGGCGCAGGACGTCGGGCAGCAGGCGCAGCGTGTCCTGGATGCCGACATCGTCAGGTTTGGCGACCCACAGTGCAATGCCCAGTAGCAGCCAGACCATCGCCAGTGCGGCGACGGCGCCGACCGGCACCAGCCACCAGTCGCTGAACACCTTGCCCATCTTCGTATGGTCGAAGGATGACTGGAAAGTTGACCGGGCGCCCCAACCCCCAGCAGCCCGAGCCCGGCCAGGAATCGGTGTGGGACTACCCGCGCCCCCCACGGCTGGAGACCTTCGACGGCTCCATCACGATCGAACTTGGCGGCCGGCTCATCGCCACGACGAACCACGGGTGGCGGGTACTGGAGACCAGCCACCCGCCGACCTACTACCTGCCGCGGACCGCTTTCGCCGACGGCGTGCTGCGCGACGCGCCGGGATCGTCCTGGTGTGAGTGGAAGGGGCAGGCGCGCTACTACGACCTGGCGACCGATGCGGCCGTCGCGCCGAAGGCGGCCTGGACCTACCCGCATCCCACCCGAGGCTTCGAACCGATCGGCGGGGCCATCGCGGTGATGGCCGGCCAGGTCGACCGCTGCACCGTCAACGGCGAGACCGTCGTACCGCAACCGGGCGGGTTCTACGGTGGCTGGATCACCAGCTGGGTGGTCGGCCCGTTCAAGGGGATACCGGGCTCCATGGGCTGGTGATCGGCGGCGAGGAAACCTTTCGGAAACATGACCGCCGCACGTTGGAAACACTGCGCCGACATCCTCGTCGGGACCGTGCCGGGAGCCTAGAAGGAGCCGGAATTGGATTCGATCGATGCCGCCGCCACCGCTTGGCTGTTGGCCAGCACCGCACTGGTGCTGCTGATGACGCCCGGGCTGGCCATCTTCTACGGCGGCATGGTGCGCACCACCGGCGTGCTCAACATGATCATGATGAGTTTCATCGCGATCCCGCTTGTCACGGTGGCCTGGCTGCTGGTCGGCTACACGTTGGCGTTCAGCGGTGACGTCGGTGGGGGACTGATCGGGGACCTCACCCACGTCGGCATGCTCGGGATCGGGCCCGGCACCGCACACGGCGCCGTTCCGGAACTGCTCTACGCCACCTTCCAACTCAGCTTCGCCATCATCACCGCCGCACTGGTCAGTGGCGCTATCGCCGACCGCGCCCGGTTCGCCGCCTGGATGGTCTTCGTACCGGTGTGGTCGATCGTCGTGTATTCGGTTGTCGCCCATTGGGTCTGGGCTCCGGACGGATGGCTGTTCAAACTCGGTGTGCTCGACTATGCGGGTGGGCTGGTCGTGGAGATCGTCTCCGGCGCCTCCGCCCTGGCCCTGGCGCTGGTGCTGGGCCCGCGAATCGGCTTCAAGGTCGACGCGATGCGCCCGCACAACCTGCCCTTCGTGCTGCTCGGCGTCGGCCTGCTGTGGTTCGGCTGGTTCGGTTTCAACGCCGGTTCCGCACTGGCCGCCAACGGCACCGCGGCAGCGATCTTCCTCAACACCCTGGTGGCGGGCTGTATGGGCATGCTGGGCTGGCTCTCGGTCGAGCGTATCCGCGACGGCAGGCCGACGACGTTCGGCGCCGCCTCCGGTGTGGTCGCCGGGCTGGTGGCCATCACCCCCTCCTGCGGGACGGTCAACACCCTCGGCGCGGCCGTGGTCGGACTCGCGGCCGGCATCGTCTGCTCGTTCGCGATCGGGCTGAAGTTCCGGTTCGGCTACGACGACTCCCTCGACGTGGTCGGCGTCCATTTCGTCGGCGGCGTGGTGGGTGTCCTGCTGATCGGGTTCCTGGCCACCGCGGTGATGACCGGGGGCCCCAACGGCGTGTTCTACGGCGGTGGTCTGGCCCAGCTCGGCAAGCAGGCGTTGGGGATGGTGGTCGTCGCGATCTACGCGTTCGCGGTTTCCTACGCGCTGGCCAGGCTGATCAACCACTTCATGGGGTTCCGGCTCACCGCCGAGGAGGAGACCACCGGCGTGGACTTCACCCAGCACGCCGAGACCGCCTACGCCGAGGGTGTGCACGGCCATCAGCCGATGCGCAGGCCGTTGTTCGGTGAGGGCCGCCCCCGACCGGACGCCGACGAGGACTGAGCCGTCGGGATCCGACTGCGCGCAAGGATGGCGCGTCCCGGGTGGACTGCGTAACTTGGCGCTGCCGAGCGGAGGTGATAGGTGTCGAACGACTGGGCGGCGGTGTCTGCCGAACTGATCCCGGTGGCGCTCGTCGTCGCGCTCTCGCCGATTTCGGTGCTGCCTGCCCTACTGCTGGTGCTCTACTCGAAACGGCCCCGCGCCACCAGCCTGACCTTCCTGGCCGGCTGGCTCCTCGGTCTGGTGATCTCGACGATCGTCTTCGTCAACGTGCCCAAGCTCCTCGGGGAGCAGGCCGGCGGATCGCAGGGTCGCTTCCGTCTCATCTTCGGCGCGGTGCTGATCCTCGTCGGTGCGCTGCTGTGGGTGCGGCGGGCCCGCACCGCCCGGGCCGGCTGGCTCGACCGGGTGAGTACCGTCTCGCCCGCAGTCACCGCCGGGCTCGGGTTGATCTTCGCCATCGCCAACCCGAAGATCCTGGTGGCCTGCGCCGCAGCGGGTTTGGCGATCGGAACCTCGACGCTGGGCGCCGCCGGCCGTGGGTTCGCCGTCGCATACTTCGTAGTGCTGGCGGCCTCGACCACGGCGCTACCGGTGCTGGCCCACCTGTTGGCCGCCAAGCGGTTCGATCGGTCCCTGGAACGGTTGCGGCGCTGGATTCAGCTTCGGCAGAACGAGATCAGCGCGGTCGCGCTGATCGTCATCGGTCTGGTGCTGATGGCCAGCGGGTTCGGCGGTCGCTGAGAAAGCGGCGTCGGTACCATTCCGCGCATGCCGTTGGCCAGTGGCGAGGAGTTCGCGGGATACCGGATCCTGCGGACCCTCGGTCTCGGGGGGATGGGCGAGGTGTATCTCGTCCAGCATCCCCGGCTGCCACGCCACGACGCGCTGAAGATCCTGCCGGCCGCGATGTCGGCGGACAACGAGTTCCGGGAGCGGTTCAACCGGGAGGCGGAGCTGGCCGCCACCCTGTACAACCCGCACATCGTGGGCATCCACGACCGCGGCGAGTTCAACGGTCAGCTGTGGATCTCGATGGACTACATCGACGGGCCCGACGCGGGCCGACTGCTGCGCGAGCAGTACCCGACGGGTATGCCGCCGCAGCTGGTGGCGGAGATCGTCACCGCGGTCGCCGAGGCCCTGGACTACGCCCACGACCGCGGCCTGCTGCATCGCGACATCAAGCCGCCCAACATCCTGCTGACGACACCGCACCGCGGCCGTCGGCGAGTTCTGCTGGCCGACTTCGGCATTGCGCGCAATGCCGCGGACGTCAGCGGCCTCACCGAGACCAACGTGACGCTGGGAACGGTGAACTACGCCGCCCCCGAACAGCTGATGGGCGGCGAGATCGACGGCCGCGCCGACCAGTACGCGCTAGCGGCCACCGCCTTCCACCTGCTGACCGGGACGCCGATGTACGGCTCGTCCAACCCGGCCGTCGTGATCAGTCGCCATCTGAACGCGCCGCCACCGGCACTGGCGGCCTCCCATTCCGCCCTCGCACCGCTGGATCCCGTTCTGGGCAAGGCGCTTTCGAAGAGTCCCGACAACCGATTCCGCAGCTGCGCGGAATTCGCGCACGCGCTGGCTCAGGCGGTGACGGCGACAACCGCTGTGCCGCGGCCCGCGCCACCGCGGCCCGCGACACCGCCACCGTTCCACAACCCCCCGACGGCGGTCCTGCCCACGCCGATCGAGGCGGCACCGCCGCCGGCGCCGGTCGCGGCCTCACCAACACGGTGGCCATGGGCGGTGGCCGCGGTCGCGCTGCTGCTCATCTCGGCAGGGGTGGTGCTGGCGGTGTGGCACCGCACCGAACCCGGCCCCAAGGTGGCGTCCAACGCCACCACAACCACCACCTCGTCCGCGCCCGCGCTGCCGGAACCGGTCACGTTCGACGGCATGCGGACGGTGGTCACCGACTTCTACGGCCAACTGCCCGGCAACGCCAGGGCGGCCTGGACCGATCTCGACACCCACTATCAGCAGCGCAACGGACTCGAGGACTACCTGGCCTTCTGGTCCTCGATCCAGTCGGTTCGGCTGATCTCGGTGAGCCCGCGGGATGCGACGAGCGTGGTGGCCCGCCTGTCCTACGTGCGCAGCGACGGCGTCGTCGACACCGAGGACCGCTGGCTCAGCGTCGTGCCCAGGAACGGTCGGCTGCTGATCTACGACTCCGAACGGATCGGGTCCGCCTAGCGGGGTGTTCGCCCCCGCCGTCGGCGCCGAACGGTCTAGCATGACCGGATTCGGGAAGGGGGAACCCATGAGACCGGGGGAGCCGGATCCGCTGGAGAAGTCCCTGCTGCCGTACTACAACCAGGGGCACCACAACGGGCCGATCGTCGTCGACCGGTGGGCCGGTGGCATCGCCCAGACCGACGCGAAACCGCCGTGGGTGCGCGTCGGTAGACGCTGGTTCAGCACGCTCTGGCTGGTGCCACTGGGCATCGTGGGCTTGGCGCTCTCGATCGCGGTGGTCCGCGAAATGGCGCACTACGAATGGTTTCACGAGTTCATCGCGAAGTACCCCGGCACCTCCGCGCAGTACGTGCAGCCGGTTCAGTCCGGGTTCCCGTGGTGGCTGCGCTGGCAGCACTTCCTGAACCTGCTGTTCATGATGTTCATCATCCGTGCCGGGCTGCAGATCCTCGCCGACCATCCGCGGTTGTATCTGAACGCCGGCAGCAAGCCCGACACCGAATGGCTGCGGCTGCGCGGCCCGGTGCCCCCCGATCGCCGCGACAGCGCCGACGCCGACAACGTGTGGACCGCCAAGGAAGATTCCGTCGCGCTGCCGAAGCAGTTGGGAATCCCGGGGTTTCGGCACTCCATCGGACTGGCCCGATGGTGGCACTTCAGCTTCGACCTGCTCTGGCTGGTGAACGGGCTGATCTTCGTGGTGCTGCTGTTCGGCACCGACCAGTGGAAGCGGCTCGTGCCCACCTCGCTGGACGTGTTCCCCAACGCGCTCTCCACGGCGTTGCAGTACCTGTCCTTGCAGCTGCCGGTGAACGCCGGATTCAGCACCTACAACGCACTGCAATTGCTGGCGTACTTCATCACCGTCTTCATTGCCGCGCCGCTGGCTCTGGTCACCGGTCTGTTGCAGGCGCCGTCGATCGCGGGCCGGTTCGGCACCGGCGCCGGGTTGCTCAACCGGCAGGTGGCCCGCTCGATCCACTTCGGTGTGCTGATCTGGATGGTGGTGTTCATCGCCATCCACACGCTGATGATCTTCGTCACCGGATTCGTGGGCAACGTCAACCACATCACGCTGGGCACCGACACGAACTCCTACCTCGGGGTGGCGCTTTACCTGCTGTGGATGGTCGTCGTGCTCGTATTCTGGCTGCTCGCATCACCATTGACGATCCGGCATCCTCGTGCGGTCCAGAAGGGCGGCCAGGCGGTGGTCGGTTGGCTCAAGGGTCTCCTGGAGCGCACCAACCCGACCGCCACGTACGCCGAAGCGGACATCTCGGAGTACTTCTGGACCAACGGCGAGAAGCCCGAGACCGCGGAATACGAACGCTTGAAGGAGGGCGCCTGGTCCGAATATCGGCTCCGGGTAGACGGTTTGGTGGAGACCCCACTGGCGTTGAGCTACGACGAACTCCGCGCGATGCCCAAGCAGGAGCAGATCACCCAGCACTTCTGCATCCAGGGCTGGTCCGGGATCGCCAAGTGGGGTGGTGTCTCGATGCGGGCCATCTGCGAGGCCGCCGGGCCGACCGCCGAGGCCAAATGGGTGGTGTTCTACTCCTTCGCCGACGGGCCGGTGGGCGGCCGGTACTACGACTGCCATCCGATCGCGAACATGTACCACGACCAGACCATCCTGGCCTACGAGATGAACGGTCAGCCCCTCAACGAGTCCCACGGTGCGCCACTGCGACTGCGCGACGAGGTCGAACTCGGCTTCAAACAGGTCAAGTGGATCGCGGCCATCGAGTTCGTCGAATCGTTCGACCACCTCGGTGCGGGCCAGGGCGGCTACAACGAGGACCAGGAGTTCTACGGCTACCGCATGCCGATCTGAGTCGCGGAGCCGGCGGTCACTTGAAGCGGCCGGCGAACCCGCGCAGCGGGATATCGGCACTGGTCAGCAGGCCGGGAGGCGCCGCGACCACGGATTTGATGGCGTTGAGTGCGGGCAGACCGGTGACCGTCATGCCGATCGAGGCGAACGACTCCGGGTTGGACAGATCGACGCCCGGCTTGGGGAAGATCATGTGCTTGTTGTAGACATACGGGTCACCGGTGATCTGAGTGATGTAGCAGCCCTTGATATCCCAGTGCGGCGCGGTGTGCGGGGTCATCTGCCACTCGAGGTGTGTCTCGATCTTGGGAACCCCGTCCACGACACCCTGGTACTTGATGTAGTTGGCGCCCAGCGAGCCCTCGGGCAGCCGGTACCAGCCCAGGTCGACGTCCTTGGTGCAGGCGCCGAGTTCGTAGCTGAACTTGACCTCGTCGAGTTGCAGGTCGAAGCAGTCGGCCATCAGCAGCACGCTGTCGGCGAAGACCCGGGTGTACTTCTCCAGCTTCGCGGGGATGCTCGGATCGTCGACGGGCAGCCCGTAGCCGACCTCTATCCAGGTGGCCGCCGAGTGGTGGCAGGACACGTCGACGGACTCGATGGTGGTGACGTTCTCGATCTCGGCGACGTCGGCCGAGCACACCACACCGAGAATCTGGTTCAGCCCCGGGTTCATCCCGGTGCCGTAGAAGGTGGATCCGCCCTTCTTGCAGGCCGCGGCCAGCAGTTCGCTGACCGGCTTTCCGGACGGGTGCGGGTGATTGGTGTCGCGGTGCCAGCCGGTGATCCAGTCCGCGGTGGTGACGATGTTGATGCCGGCCTCGAGCACCGCGACATAGAGATCCTCGTCGGGGAACACGCCGTGGAAGGTCAGCACATCGGGCCTGGCCGCGATGATCTCCGCGACGGTGCCGGTGGCGGTGACCCCGATCGGCGCCAGTCCGGCGATCTCACCGGCGTCCTTGCCGATCTTCTCCGCTGTGTAGCAATGCAATCCGACGAGCTCCAGGTCGGAACGGGCGCTGATCCGTTTGATCATCTCGGTGCCTACGTTGCCGGTGGCTACCTGGAAGACACGGATGGGTTTGCTCATACCGTGGACCTTTCGATCGTCGTCTCGTCGGGATAGAACTGAGCCGCCCAGTCGCGGAAAGCTGTGAATCCTTTGCTCTCCGAGGGCGCCAGGGCCGGCAGTGGGCGGTAGCGCTGATGGGACCAGATTTCGATGTCGGCGGCGAACTGGTCGATGACCATCTGACCGAAGCTCTGGGCCCGTGCCTCCGCCCTGGGTGAGTCGTCGCCGGCAAGGCGGCCGATGTAGACCATGAACCGGACGTCGGACGTGCTCTCGTCGACCGGGGTGATCGCCGAGATGGTTCGGTTGTCCACCATCCCCCAACTCTTGGTCACGGCCGCGCCGAGCCCGCCGTTGATGGCCTCCACCCCGCTCTTCACGTCGTCGATCGACTGGCCGTCGTCACCCTCGAAGGTGATGGTGAAGTCGACGTAGGACACCGGGCCGTCGAAGTCGTGGCGGGTGAACAGGGGCACGATCGGGGTCTGGTGGACGAACTTGAAATGCGCGAAGTCGACACCGTTCTCGAGCACGTACTGCGGATGCAGTTCCAGGTCCGGGCGGTACAGCCGCATCATCGGGTAGTAGTCGGCCGGCCCGCTGCCGTCGTTGAAGTCGGCGAACACATCGGGCACGTCGAAGTACGGTTCGCGGCCCCCCACGTCGTGCCAGATGTAGACCGACTCGTTGCGCTCGACGGTTGGGTAGGTCCGCATCCGCCGGCCGCGGTTGGGGCGGTCCTCGTACGGGATGCACACGTTGCGGCCGTCGTGGTCCCACTGCCAACCGTGGAACGGGCACGCGATGGCGTCACCCTCGACATGTCCGCCGAAGCCGAGGTGCGCGCCGAGGTGCTCGCAGTAGGCGTCCATGACGGTCAGCCGGCCGGATTGGCCGCGCCAGGCGATCATCTCGCGGTCGAAATACTTCATCCGGTGCACGGCGCCGAGGCCGATCTCGTCAGACCACGCGACCTGAAACCATCCCGTCGGCTTCATCGACAGCGTCGGCTTGGCCATCGCGGAAGTCCTCTCTAGGTCGGCTCTACGTAAGAATCACAGTGGGTTCTGTGAAAGTCAAGGGTGGATCGCCTACGATCCGAGCATGGAACAGGCGCCGGTGACCGGGCGGCGGCCCAACCGGCGCGGGCAGGCCACCCGCGAGGCGATGCTGGACGCCGCGCTGCGCTGCCTGGCCTCCGGTGATGCCGGCGCGGCATCGGCCAACCGCATCGCCAGGGAGGCCGGCGCCACCTGGGGTGCGGTGAAGTATCAGTTCGGGGACATCGACGGGTTGTGGGCGGCGGTGCTGCGGCGCACCGCCGAGCGGCGGGGGGAATTGCCGATGCGGCCGAATCACACCGCTCCGCTGCAGGAACGAGTCGCCGCGGTCATCGACACCATGTACGACGGGCTCACCGCCCCCGATTCGCGGGCCATCGAGACCCTGCGGATGGCACTGCCGCGGGAGAGTGCGGAGCTCGAACGGCTGTACCCCAAGACCGCGGCGGAACTCGCGTCCTGGGGCAAGAGTTGGATCAAGGCCTGTCATGAGGCGTTCGCGGACGTCGACGTCGACCCGGTTCGGGTCCGCGCGGTCGCGGCCTTCCTGCCGGGGGCGATGCGGGGCATCACCTCGGAACGCCAGCTGGGGAGCTACTCCGATCTCGATCTGGCCCGACGGGGCCTCGCCGACGCCATCGCGGCATACCTGCGGCAGCGTTGATCCACCTCCGGCACGCGGGGACCATCGGCCCTTGAGGGTGGACGCCACTTCGGCGCAGGCTGGAACGGTTCCCGGCTCCATCGGGGACGGCAGGGGGTGGCGGGATGTCGCGCAACTGCGGCTCGGATGACCGGCCCACGCCCGGCCCGGCGCTCACAGATACCCTAGAGGGGTAGGGGTATATAGTGCTGGCGGGCTCGATATCCGATCAAGGGAGGGACCATCATGACCGAGACACCCGAATCGACCGTTGCCACGCCGGAAACCGTGGCCGTCGCCGATCGGGATGGCCGTCAGCGGCCCAATCGGCTCTACCAGGCGCTCGCCTGGGTCGGCATCGTCGCCGGCGTGCTGTTCATCGTCGGAATGGTCTTCTTCGCCGGGGTCTTCCTCGGCCGGACGGGGGGCTACGGCTGGCATCGCGGCTATCACACCGGCCAGATGGGTCCGGGTGGACCGGGGGCCCAGTGCCCGATGATGCGCGGTGGTGGCATGGGTCCCGGCATGATGGGTCCGGGAATGATGGGTCCCGGCGGCATGGACCCCGACGACATGGGTCCCGGCGGAATGATGGGACCGGGTCGGAGCCCCGCGAGCACCGCCCCGGCGCCGCCGCCCGCCCAGCGCCCGTCCTGACGCGTATCCACCAGGACGTCAGCCGCGCATAGCCGCTTGGTGTCCGCCTCTCGATGCCACCCGCGGGCCGTCGTGTGAGTTTGCTGTGATCCGGGTATGCCAGGCCGATCTGATAGCTCGGCCCGGCTGGCGACCTGGGCTCTGAGAGATGGAGCAGCAGCAATGTCTACACATCGGTTCGCGGCCTGCAGGATCGTCGGCCTGGTAGCTGCGGCGGTGGCAATCGGCTGCGCGGTGGTGGCCGCACCGACCGCGTCCGCCGAGCCCTGTCCCGACGTCGAAGTGGTGTTCGCCCGCGGCACCAGTGAACCGCCGGGGGTCGGCGGCACCGGGCAGGCCTTCGTCGACGCCCTGCGGTCGCAGGCGGGTCCGCGGTCCGTCGACGTCTACGCCGTCGACTATCCCGCCAGCTCCAACTTCGCCGCCGGTGTCGACTTCGCCCGCACCGTCGTCGACGGCATCCGGGATGCCGGTGCCCACATCGAGGCCACCGCGGCGAACTGTCCCAAGACCAGGATCGTGCTGGGCGGGTACTCGCAGGGCGCCGCGCTGGCCGGTTACGTCACCGCGGCCGCGATACCGGATTCGGTGCCGGCCGAGTTCCGCTCGTACATCCCGCAGCCGATGCCACCGGAGATCGCGAATCACGTTGCGGCCGTTGCACTGTTCGGTGAGCCGTCGGACGAGTTCATGCGGGCCAATGGTGTGCCGCCGGTGGTGATCGGCCCGTTATACGTGCCCAAGACCATCAACCTGTGCGCCGAGGGCGACACCATCTGCAACGGCGCCCCGGCCGGCGCGCCGACCATGGCGCACATTTTGTACAACGCGAACGGAATGACCGGCCAGGCGGCCGCATTCGCGGTGCAGCGGCTGTAGCGGCACGGTCACGGAGCCCCCTGTCAGGATTGAACTGACGACCTACGCTTTACAAGAGCGTTGCTCTACCACTGAGCTAAGGAGGCGTGGCGCGGTCGACGAGTCGGCCTGAGCCGGGCCTGAGTTTATCCGGTCAGTCCTCGTCGTCGTCGCGGGACAGTCGCTCGCTGCGCACCCGCTCCGGTGCGACCGGTCGCGGGCCGCTGTAGCGCCGCCGGCCGGGCAGCGGAATCCGGTCGGCGATGTTGCTCAACGGATTGACCACCAGGCTCAGGGTTGTCACCGCTTCCCGCAACGTCTCGATCGTGGGCGCCAGGGCCTCCAGACCGGGGGTCAGCCGGTTGAGGGTGTCGGCGACGTCGGCCAGCTGCTCCAGCGGCCCGTGCCGGGCGGTCAGCTTGTCGATCAGACCGCCGTCGGCCAGCAGGCGGTCGGCGATGCCCTCCTCGGCCAGCAGGCGGTCGGCGATCCCGTCCTCGGCCAACAGACGCTGGAGCAATCCGTCCTCGGCCAGTAGGCGGTCGGCCAGGCCCTCCTCGGCCAGCACCCGCTCGAGCAGCCCGTCCTCGGCCAGCAGCCGATCGACGAGTCCGCCGGGGGCCAGCGCCCGATCGAGGCCGCCCCCCTCGGCGGTCATCCGGTCCAGGACGCCGTCGGGTGCGGTGAGTCGGTCGATCAGTCCGCCGGGGCGCATCAGCCGGTCCAGCGGACCGTCCGGCGCCAGAGCCCGGCCCAGTGGCGCGTCCTCGTCGACCAGCTGCGCGATCCTGTTCGCCCGGCTGATGGTGTCCTCCAGGCCGAACACCTGGGCCACCGAACTCGGTCCCATCGGCACACCGGCGTCGGTCAGGGACCGTTTGGCCAGTTCAATGCCCGCCTCCGCGACCCCGAGACCCAGGTCGGCCGCGGCGAGGCCGGCCCGCATCGGTACGGTCGCCATCCCCACCAGCGCCTTGGCCAGGTCCATCCCACGAGTGTATGGGCGTCCGAAGCCGCTACCGACGGTATCGCGATCATCAGGCCCAACTCGACTCACAGGAACCTCACAGCCACCGTGCAGGTTGTATTCACCAAGATGGGAGGAGATTGACAACTATGACCGCCGGAGCGACACCCGCGACCAAACCCGAGGCGCGCGTCCTCGTCGTCGACGACGAGACCAACATCGTCGAACTGCTCTCGGTGAGCCTGAAGTTCCAGGGCTTCGAAGTCCACACCGCCGCCAACGGGCCCGCGGCTCTCGACCGGGCCCGCGAGGTGCGCCCCGACGCTGTGATCCTGGACGTGATGATGCCCGGCATGGACGGCTTCGGCGTGCTGCGCCGGCTCCGCGCCGACGGGATCGACGCCCCCGCGTTGTTCCTGACCGCGCGCGACAGCCTGCAGGACAAGATCGCCGGGCTGACCCTCGGCGGCGATGACTACGTCACCAAACCGTTCAGCCTGGAAGAGGTGGTTGCGCGGCTGCGGGTGATCCTGCGCCGGGCCGGCAAGGGTGTCGAGGAGCCGCGCACCTCCAGGCTGTCCTTCGCCGACATCGAACTCGACGAGGACACCCATGAGGTGTGGAAGGCCGGGGAGCCGGTATCGCTGTCGCCCACCGAGTTCACCCTGCTGCGCTACTTCGTCATCAACGCGGGCACGGTACTGAGCAAGCCCAAGATCCTCGATCACGTGTGGCGCTACGACTTCGGCGGTGACGTCAACGTCGTCGAGTCCTACGTCTCGTACCTGCGCCGCAAGATCGACACCGGCGAGAAACGGTTGCTGCATACCCTGCGCGGTGTCGGCTACGTACTGCGGGAGCCGCGGTAATCCGGCGCACTACCGCTGCCCGGGCGAACAATAGGGCCATGGCGAACAACTACCGCCGGGCGGTGCCGCTGCGGGTGGGCCTGGTGGCTGCCATGCTGCTGCTCGTGGGCTGCGGGTTGCTCGCGTCCGGTATCGCCGTCACCTCCGCCCTGCGGCACGACCTCGTCAACCGGGTGGACCAGACCCTGATCGACGCATCCAACAGCTGGGCGCAGGCCCCGCGCCGGACGCCGCCGCCCGACGAGGGTCCCAACCCGGCCCGGCCCCCATCGGACTTCTATGTCCGCGGCGTCGACGCCATGGGCAACCTGTGGATGGCCGTCAACGACCGCGTTGCCGAACCGGCGCTGCCCGATGACAACAATGTCGGACCCAACCCGGTGACCATCGGCTCGATGAACGGATCGCCCGTGCAATGGCGCGCGGTGTCGGTGCGCGGGCCCAACGGGGAGTTGACCACCGTGGCCATCGACCTGTCCGACGTCTCCTCGACCGTCCGGTCGCTGGCGTGGTCACAGGTCGCCATCGGCACCGCGGTGCTGGTGGTGCTCGGCGTCGTCGGCTACTGGGTGGTGCACCGCAGCCTGCGGCCGCTGTCCGAAGTGGAGCAGACCGCGGCGGCGATTGCCGCCGGAGAGCTGGATCGTCGTGTACCGCAACGTGATCCGCGCACCGAGGTGGGACGATTGTCGGTGGCGCTCAACGGCATGCTCGCCCAGATCCAACAGGCGATGGCGTCATCGAAGTCCTCGGCCGAGCAGGCCCGGATGTCGGAGGAACGGATGCGCCGGTTCATCACCGACGCCAGCCACGAACTGCGCACACCGCTGACCACCATTCGCGGCTTCGCCGAGCTCTACCGCCAGGGCGCCGCCCGCGATGTCGAGATGCTGATGTCGCGGATCGAGAGCGAGTCGCGGCGGATGGGACTGTTGGTCGACGACCTGCTGCTGCTGGCCCGCCTGGACGCCCAACGCCCGCTCGAGCGCCACCGGGTCGACCTGCTGGCACTGGCCACCGACGCGGTACACGACGCGCAGTCGATCGCGCCGCAGCGCCGCATCACGATGGAGGTGGTCGACGGGCCCGGCACACCGGAGGTACTGGGCGACGAGGCCAGGCTGCGTCAGGTGCTGGGCAACCTGATGGCCAACGCCGTACAGCACACGCCCGACACCTCACCGATCACCGTGCGAGTCGGCACCGCCGGTGACGACGCCGTGCTCGAGGTGGCCGACCAGGGACCCGGCATGACGCCGGAGGACGCCCAACGGGTCTTCGAGCGCTTCTACCGGACCGACTCCTCACGCGCCCGGGCCAGCGGCGGCACCGGACTCGGACTGTCGATCGTCGACTCGCTGGTGTACGCCCACGGCGGTCGGGTCACGGTGACAACCGCGCCGGGGCACGGTTGCTGCTTTCGGGTGAGCCTGCCGCGGATCGCCGACGTGCCGGCGCCGATCGGCTGACGCCGCTCAGAGCTTCGCCAGAGCCGCCTTGATCTTGGCCTGGGCCTCGTCGAGCGACTTGGCGGACGGGTTGCGGTCGACGTTCGCGAAACCGAAGTCGGTCAGGTTGAAGGCCGGGAACACATGGACGTGCAGATGCGGCACTTCCAGACCGGCGATGATCACGCCGGCCCGGTCGGCGCCGAACGCCGCGCAGACCGCCTTGCCGATGCGTTGGGCAACGGCCATCACGTGATTGAACAAGGCCGGTTCGACGTCCTGCCACTTGTCGACCTCCGCGCGCGGCACCACCAGGGTATGCCCCTGGGTCATCGGTTCGATGGTCAGGAAAGCGACGACGTCGTCGTCCTCGTAGACGAACCGCCCGGGAAGTTCGCCATTGATGATCATGCTGAAGACGGAGGCCATCCGGCCAGCATAGGAGATCAGTTCAGGCCAGCATCGCGGCGATGTCGTCGATCGACCATGGTGTCGAGTCGTGGTGGTCGCGGTAGCCGAGCAGGCTCGGCGAGGGCCGGTCGAAACGCCCAACGAAGTTGCCTGCGGCGATGAAGATCTGCCCGGTGATCTGCGTCGCGAGGTCGCTGACGAGGTAGGCGTACATCGGAGCGACGTACTCCGGTGGCGCCGCGTCCAGGGCGCCCTGAGCGCTGATCTGGTCGAGCATGCCGCGACGCTGCAGGGCGCGGATCTGCTCCTCGAATTCCGGTCCGGTCGACAGCCGGGTCTTGGCCCCGGGGCATATGACATTCGCCCGCACCCCGTGCTCGGCGAGTTCGGCGGCGATCGCCAGCGTCAGGCCGTTCACGGCCCCCTTACCGGCCGGATAACCGGTGCCACCGTAGTCACCGAGAAAGGCGAACGAACTGGTGTTGACGATCGCGCCCCGGCCGCGTGCCACCATCTTCGGCGCCGCGGCGCGACAGGTGGCGAAGACGGTGCCGAGGTGAACGTCGATGAGGTCCCGGAACTGCTCGGCGCTGACGGTCAGGATCGACGATCCGGGCGGTTCCGCCGTACCCGCGCAGTTCACCAAGGCATCGATGGCACCGAAGTGGCTCTCGCACAGGGCGATCAGCTCTTGGGCCACCGCCTCATCCGCGGCGGACCCGGGGTGTGGAACAGCCCGCCCGCCCGCACCGATGATGGCATCGACGGTGGCGCCGACCGCATCGGCATCCCGGCCGTTGACCACCACGCCGGCACCGCATTCGGCGAGCTTGGCCGCGACGGCCGCGCCGATCCCATGCGAACCGCCGGCGACGACGACGCCGAAGCCGTCGAGTGGCCGATCACTCACCGTCGGCGGGCGCCTGCCCGAACTGCATGCCTTCCATGTTCCAGTAGCCACGCATGTTGGTGATCAGACCGTCGTCGTCGACCCGGTAGGTGAAGACGCCGCGCACGGTGCTGGTCAGGCCGCCCTCGAATTGGCTGCGCAGCACCAGGATGTGGGCCACTTCCTGCGGCGAACTGGAGTGAAAGGTCTCCTCACAGGTCACTCGCAGGTTGTTGACCGCGATGTTGCCGTCGTAGAACGCCGCCACCGCTTCCTTGCCGCGTACGCCGCGGCCGTCGGGATTGGTGATGGCCTGGCCGATGGGATCCTCGATGACCACATCGGGAGCCATCAGTGCCAGCCAGCCCTCCCGGTCGTGCGACTGCACGCACCGCCACGACGCCTGCGACGCCGCCAGGGCGGGGGATATCTCAGTTGTCTTCTCGGACATGGCTGCTCGGCTCAGCGGTCTTCGTCGGTGTAGCGGATGACGCCGCGAATGTTGCGGCCGTCGAGCATGTCCTGGTAGCCCTCGTTGATCTGCTCCAGGCGGTACTGCCGGGTGATCATGTCATCGAGATTGAGCTTGCCGACCTTGTACATCGACAGCAGATGCGGGATGTCGTAGTACGGGTTGCCGCCACCGAAGATGGTGCCCTGCAGGTTCTTCTGCATCAGGGTCAGCATCGCCAGGTTGAGCGTCACGTTGGTGTCGAGCATGCTGCCGATCGCGGTCATCACGCAGGTTCCGCTCTTGGCGGTGATGTTCATGTAGTTGTCGACGTCGGCCCCGTGCACCTCACCGACGGTGACGATCACCTTCTTGGCCATGAACCCCCCGGTCACCTCGGCGATGCCCGCCATGGCGGCATTGATGTCCTCGTAGACGTGGGTGGCACCGAACTTGAGCGCCTGGTCGCGCTTCCACTCCACCGGGTCGATGACGAAGATGTAGCGGGCGCCGGAGTTGACGGCGCCCTGCAGCGCCGACATGCCGACACCACCAACGCCGACGACCGCGACGTCTTCACCCGGCTTGATCTGTGCGGTGTGGGTGGCCGAGCCGTAGCCGGTCGTCACGCCGCAGCCGACCAGGCAGGCGACCTCGAACGGAATGTCCTTCGGAATCGGCACCACCGAGGACTCGTGCACGACCATGTAGGGCGAGAAGGTGCCGAGCAGGGTCATCGGGAACACCGGATGGCCGTCGGCGGTGTGGATGCGGTGGGTGCCGTCGGAGATGGCGGTGCCGGCCAGCAGTCCGGCGCCCAGGTCGCAGAGGTTACGCAGGCCGGCCTGACAAGACGGACACTTGCCGCAGGACGGGATGAACGACATGACCACGTGGTCGCCGACGGCGACGCCGGCGCCTTCGTGGCCCCCGAGCACCGGGAAGCCGAACATCGGGATGCCGCCGGTCACCAGGTGGTGGTCGGAGTGGCACATGCCCGACGCTTCCATCTGGACCTTGACCTCGCCCTTCTGCGGGTCGCCCAGCTCGATTTCCTCGATCTTCCAGGGCTGGTTGAACTCCCGGATGAGTGCGCCTTTTGTCTTCACTGCGTGCCTCCACTCGAAAAAGCAATCCCCGGGGATGTGCGGGGAGCCGGACCGGCCGGATGGTCAATCAAGGACAAGTTAGAACGTGTTCCTGTTCTAGGAGGACATTATGACCTGCGTCACCCCCGTGACAACCGGCGGGTACGGGTTTCTTGACAGGCGTCGAGTCGATCACCAGATCGGGACGGGAGCCTGACCGATCGGGTAGTAGCCGGGCAGCTTCTCGCCGGCCAAACTGCGCTCGATGCGCTCCGACATCCCCTTGGACAGCTTTCCTTCTTTCATCAGCTTCATGTACAGCTTCTGCACGTGCCCGAAGTCGAAGAAGTCGCGCTGCCATTCGATCTTTCCATCGCGGTTCAGCCGGAACCAGCTGCCGCCGATGCCATAGATCTCCGACTGGTTGCCGTCGGCATCGGTGGCCACCTGCTTCCAGAAGCCGACGACCTCACCGATCTTGTCGTCGATGATCACCTTCTGATACGGGTAGCTCCAGCCCTCCAGGCCGAACATCTCCAGACCCAGTGCGACGTTCCGGATCTCGTCGATACCGACGCACATGACGTCTTCCTTGGGTCCGATGTTCCAGCCGTAGGTGGCGTCGTCGGTGTAGAAGTCGGCCAGGCCCTTCCAGTCGCCCTCGGCCTCGGCCACCCGGTTGGCCTCCAGCCACCGCTCGACGAAATCCTCCAGTACCTCGCGGGGCAACGACGCCATGGTCAGTCCTTTTCTTTGATGGATAGTGCTCGGGTTGGGCAACTCTCGACGGCCAGCTCGATCTGCGAGCGCGCCTCGTCCGGGGGGTCGTGGTCCAGGATCTCGACGGGACCGCGCTTGGGCACCCGGAAATAGTCCGGCGCCTCGAGCTCACACATGGCGTGACCCTGGCACAGGTCCAGATCGACTTCGATGCGGTACTTACCCATCGGTCGTCTCCTACGAGGTGCGCTTGCGGTAGCGGACGCGGGCCGGGCGAGCCAGTTGCACGACCATCTTGGAGTGGTCGTTGTGGTAGCTGTCGGCGGGCTGAGCCATCTCGAACTCGTACTCGCGCAAGAGAACCGAGAAGATCGCCTTGATCTGCATCTGCGCGAAGGCCGCCCCGACGCAGCGATGCCGGCCGGCGCCGAACGGAATCCAGGTCCAGCGGTGGATCACGTCCTCCTCGCGCGGCTTGTCGTATCGGCTCGGGTCGAACGCGTCGGGATCGGGGAAGTCCTCGGCGATGCGGTTGGAAATGGCCGGCGAGGCCGCCACCAGGTCGCCCTTGTGGATCGGGTAGCCCTCGACCTCGAACTCACCCTGTGCCACCCGCATCAGGATGATCAGCGGCGGGTGCAGGCGCAGGGTCTCCTTGAGCACGTTCTCCAGTTTCGGGATCTGGCGCAGCGCGTGGAAACTCACCTCCTGGCCGTCGGCGTAGAGGTCGTCGAGTTCCTGCTGCACCTCGGCGTACTCACCGGGATGGCGCAGGAGTTCGATGAGCGTCCACGACGACGTCCCGGAGCTGGTGTGGTGGCCGGCGAACATCAGCGAGATGAACATGCCGGTGATCTCGTTGGCCGAGAACTGTGCGTTGCCCTCGGGATCCTTGATCGACACCAGGACGTCGAGCAGATCGCGGTCGGACTTGTCCTTGGGGGGGTTGGCGATCCGCTGGTCCATGACCCCCTGCACCAGGTCGACCAAGCCGAGGCGGGCCTCGTCGCGAATGCGGAAGCTCTCGATGTCCATGTACGGGTCGACGTAGCAGAGCGGATCCGTTCCGCGCTCGAGCAGGTGGTAGAAGTTGGCGAACCGCGAGTCGAGCTGGTTGCGGAACTTGGTGCCGATCAGGCACGAGGTCGAGGTGTAGATCGTGAGTTCGGCGAAGAACTCCAGCAGATCGATCTCGCCGCTGTCGCCCCAGTTCTCGATCATCTTGCGCACTTCGCGCTCGATGGTGGCGGCGTGCCCTTTCATGTGCTCACCGCGGAGCGCGGTGTTGTGCAGCATTTCGGCGCGCCGCTCCGGGCTGGCGTCGAAAACCACACCCTCACCGAAGACCGGGGTCATGAACGGGTAGGCCTCCGCCTGGTCGAGATCCTCGTCGGAGGACCGGAAGAAGAACTCGTTGGCCTCGGCGCCGGTCAGCAGAATGACCTTCTTGCCGGCGAGTTGGAACCAGCCGACGTCACCGCACTCGTCGCGCAGCCGCTTCATCAGGCCGATCGGGTCGGTGCGGAACTCCTCGAGGTGGCCGTGCTCCTCCTGCCCACCCGAGACGCGCGGGACTTCTTTGAGAGTGCTGGTCACGATTCCTCCGGATACTTCAATTGTTGACGTTCCTTGGGCGCATCGGACAGCGGCGCCTCGGGCTGGACTTCCATCGACGTGATGAACCCGCCGCGCGGAGTCTCGGCGACGAACGCGATCGCGCGGGCCAGGTCGGCAGCCCGCAGGAAGTAGTCGTGCCGCGCCTGGCCCCACTTTGCCCAGTCCTCCAGCGCGGGACCGATCAATTCGGCGGGCAGGCTCCAGCCCATCGAGGTCTTCGTGGGGCCCGGGTGCACGATCGACGCGCGAACGCCGGTGCCCTCCAGTTCCATCTGCAGGTTGGTCACCATTGCGACCAGGCCGGCCTTCGCCGAGCCGTAGGCGCCCATGTGCGGGCGCTGGCGCAGCGCCACGTCGGAGCCGACGAAGATCACGTCACCCCGTTGCCGCTCGACCATGCCCGGCAGGACGGCGTTGGCCAGCCGGAAGGCCCCGATCAGATGGATCTGCACCTGGGACTCGAACTCCTCGGGGCTGATCTCGTAGAGACGGCCGAAGTAGGTGTCCCCGGCGCCCGCAACCAGCAGTTCGATGTCACCGAGCTCCTCGGTGGCCCGGTGCACGAAACCCTTCACCGAGTCCTGATCGGTGACGTCGAGCGGGATCGCCACCGCCTCACCGCCGCCGGCGCGGATCTGGTCGACGAGCTCCTGGCACTTCTCGACGCGGCGGGCACCGAGCGCGACCGGAAAGCCACGGGACGCGAGTTCCAGCGCCGTCGCCGCACCGATACCCGATGACGCGCCCGCGACGAGCGCGGGCCGACGGGCGGGATTGGGTTCGAAACGGGGCATCAGGCCTTCTTCACTGTGATCGGCAGGTTCGCGAATCCGCGCACGCTGCTGGAATGGACACGGACGGCGTTGGCCTCGTCGACCTCGAAACCGCGGACCCTTTCGACGAGCGCCTGCAACGCCACCCGCCCCTCCATGCGGGCCAGGTGCGCGCCGAGGCAGAAGTGCGCGCCGCTGCCGAAACTCAGGAGCTTCGAGCCGATGTCGCGTCCGATGCGGAACTCGTCGGGCTCGTCGAAGACCCGCTCGTCGCGGTGCGCGGCCCCGGGAACCAGCAACAGCACGTCGCCGTCGTGCAGCGTGGTGCCGTAGAACTCGATGTCCTCCACGACGGTACGGGCCAGGATCTGGCTGGAGGTGTCGTAGCGAAGGGTCTCCTCCACCCACAGCGGAACCCGTTCGTGATCGGCGAACACCGAGGCCAGTTGGTCCTGGTTGCGTCCGGCCCAATAGACCGCGTTGCCAAGGAGTTTGGTGGTGGTCTCGTTGCCCGCGACCACCATCAGGAACAGGAAGGCCATGATCTCGTCATCGCCGAGCCGGTCGCCGTCGATCTCGGCCTCGATGAGTGCCGAGGTGAGATCGTCGGTGGGCTTCTTGCGGCGCTGCGCCACCATGTCGGCGTAGTAGACGAACAGGTTGATGGAGGCCTCGATGGCCGCGGGTGGCACGTCGGTGATGCCGTCTTCGCGGTGCATCACCCCGTCGGCGAGTGCGCGCAGATGTTGCCGGTCCTCCTTGGGCACGCCAACCAGTTCGGAGATCACGTCCATCGGCAGCTTGCCTGCGAATTCGGTGATGTAGTCGAAGCTTTCGTGCTCGAGAGCGGCGTCGAGGTGTTCGTTGGTGAGCTCCAGCACCCGGGGCTCGAGTTCGCGGATCCGGCGCGGGGTGAAGCCCTTCGACACCAGGGTGCGCAACCGCAGATGGCCGGGGTCGTCCATGGCCAGGAACGACATGGTGCGGTGTGCCTCGGGCGTGCGCGAGATGGGGTCGAGTGCGACGCCCAGCTTGTTGGACAATGCGGTGCTGTTGCGAAAGCCCTTGTGCACGTCGGCATGGCGGGTCAGCGCCCAGAAGTTCTGCTCGTCGTTGCGGTAGAGCGGAGCCTCGTCGCGCAGTCGCTTGTAATACGGGTACGGATCCTCGTGGAAGGCGTAGTCGTAGGGATCGAGGACCAATTCGACGGGCCGTTCTCCGGTCGACGCGGCCATCAGCTCTCTTCTCTCAGGATCAGACCGACGACGTAAGCCATCCGGTCGGCGACTTGGTGGTAGGTCAGCGTCCCGCTACCGGCGTGCACGAGCGCGCCGTAGTAGGTCATCTCCAGCGCGGAGACGATCTGCGGGTCGGCGTCCGGGCCCAGCGCGGATTTGATCCGCTTGTGGATCTCCGCGCCGATGCGGTCGCGCACCCGGGGCACGCCGGCGTCGTTGCTGAGCACCGCGGTGGTGCATGCAACGGCCACCTCGGGTTCGTCGGCGATCACCAGGGCCAGGCTGCGCAGCGCCTGCTGCACGCGGTTGAGTCGGCTGTCGTTGACGTCGGTGAAGAACGGGGCCTGGCGGATCAGGTCGAGATACACCTCTGCGATCAGGTGGTTCTTCGACGAGAAGTAGGTGTAGGCGGTGGCCGGTGCGACCTTGGCCCTCGCGGCGACGGCACGCACGGTCAGGTCGGCGTAGGAGGTCTCGCGCAGCATCTCCCGGCCGGCGTGCAGCACCTTGCGGAAGGTCTCCTCCTGGCGGCGATTGCGCGGCACGTCGGCAGCCTCGGGTGTGATCGCCACCACGGTATCGCTGGACACATGTCCAAGTTATCCGAAGGCCCGGCCCCGGGGCAAGCGCGGATCGAAAAAACGCTGTTCAGGAAGGATGATTGTGGCCGCTGGCGAAGGACCTTGCACCACAAGCGGGTGGGCGGCTATGGTGCGAATGACGGTTTCTCGGACAGGTGTCCAATCAAAGGCGGGAGTCGCGGATGGCGATAGCGGCCGACAACAGCAGCGATCTGTTCATCGACGGGAAGCTCGTACCCGGCGGCAGCGGCCGGTATCCGACGATCAACCCGGCCACCGAGGAAGTTCTCGGCACGGCCGCCGACGGCGACGCCGCCGACATGGAGCGCGCCATCGGGGCCGCCCGTCGCGCCTTCGACACCACCGACTGGTCAACCGACACCGAACTGCGGGTGCGTTGCATCCGCCAGCTCCGCGATGCCATGAAGGCGAACATCGAGGAACTGCGCGAGCTGACCATCGCAGAGGTCGGTGCGCCCCGGATGCTGACCGCGATGGCTCAACTCGAGGGGCCGGTCGACGACCTGTCCTTCTGCGCCGACACCGCCGAGTCCTACCAATGGCGCCAGGATCTCGGCGTCGCCTCCCCGATGGGCATCAAGACCCGGCGCACCATCGCCCGCGAGGCCGTTGGCGTCGTCGGGGCGATCACCCCGTGGAACTTCCCGCACCAGATCAACCTGGCCAAGCTCGGGCCCGCCCTGGCGGCCGGAAACACCATCGTCCTCAAACCGGCACCCGACACCCCCTGGTGCGCAGCGGTTCTGGGTGAGCTGATCGCCGAGCACACCGACATCCCGCCGGGTGTGGTGAACATCGTCACCTCCAACGACCACGCGGTGGGCGCGCTGCTGTCCAGTGACCCGCGGGTGGACATGGTGTCCTTCACCGGCTCGACCAACACCGGCCGTGCGGTGATGGCCGCCGGCGCGGCGACCATCAAGAAGGTGTTCCTCGAACTCGGCGGCAAGTCGGCCTTTCTGGTGCTCGACGACGCCGATCTGGCCGGCGCGTGCTCGATGTCGGCGTTCACCGCCTCGATGCACGCCGGGCAGGGCTGCGCGATCACCACCCGGCTGGTGGTGCCGCGGGCTCGTTACGACGAGGCCGTCGAGGCCGCCGCGGCCACCATGGGCGGAATCAAGCCGGGTGACCCGACCAACCCCGGAACCGTCTGTGGCCCGGTCATTTCCGAGCGTCAGCGCGACCGGGTGCAGTTCTATCTCGACCTGGCGATCGACGAGGGCGGCCGGTTCGCCTGCGGTGGCCGCAGTCCGGCCGACCGGGACCGGGGTTTCTTCATCGAGCCCACGGTGATCGCCGGCCTGGACAACACCGCGCGGGTGGCGCGCGAGGAGATCTTCGGGCCGGTGCTCACGGTCATCGCCCACGACGGCGACGACGACGCGATCCGGATCGCCAACGATTCGCCGTACGGGTTGTCCGGCACGGTCTTCAGCGCCGATCCGGACCGCGCACAGGCCGCCGCCGCCCGGCTGCGGGTCGGCACGGTCAACGTCAACGGCGGGGTGTGGTACTCCGCGGACGCGCCATTCGGCGGGTACAAGCAGTCCGGTGTCGGCCGGGAGATGGGACTGGCCGGCTTCGAGGAGTACCTCGAGCTGAAAGTCATTGCCACTGCGGTCTAGTGCCGCCGGGCGTCGAGTTGTTGCGCTCGTCCGGACGAATAGTCGACGACGACTCGACGTTCGACGTTAGGAAGGAAGACCAGGAATGGGACAGTTCGACGACAAGGTGGCCATCGTCACCGGCGCGGGCGGCGGCATCGGCCAGGCCTACGCCGAGGCGCTCGCCCGCGAGGGTGCGGCTGTGGTGGTCGCCGACATCAACACCGACGGCGCCCAGAAGGTCGCCGACGGGATCGTGGGTGAGGGCGGCACCGCGCTGGCCCTGCCGGTCGACGTCAGCGACCCCGAATCGGCCAAGGCGATGGCCGACCGCGCCTTGGCCGAGTTCGGCGGTATCGACTATCTGGTCAACAACGCCGCCATCTTCGGTGGGATGAAACTGGACTTCCTCATCACCGTCGACTGGGACTACTACAAGAAGTTCATGAGCGTGAACCTCGACGGCGCGCTGGTGTGCACGCGTGCGGTCTACAAGAAGATGGCCAAGCGCGGCGGTGGGGCGATCGTCAACCAGTCCTCGACCGCGGCCTGGCTTTACGCCAACTACTACGGCCTGGCGAAGGTGGGTATCAACGGTCTGACCCAACAGCTTTCGCGCGAGCTCGGCGGGATGAACATCCGCATCAACGCGATCGCGCCCGGACCGATCGACACCGAGGCGAACCGCACCACCACCCCGCAGGAGATGGTCGCCGACATCGTCAAGAACATCCCGCTGAGCCGGATGGGCCAACCGGAGGATCTGGTCGGCATGTGCCTGTTCCTGTTGTCCGATCAGGCCAGGTGGATCACCGGCCAGATCTTCAACGTCGACGGCGGACAGATCATCCGGTCATGAGCGTGAACGAGTCGAAGTACGGCTACATCGGGCTGGGCAACATGGGTGCCCCGATGGCCAAGCGCCTGGTGAACTGGCCCGGCGGGCTGGTCGTCTTCGACGTGCGCGCCGAGGCGATGGCCCCGTTCGTCGAGGCCGGAGCGACCGCAGCCGGCGGCGTCGCCGATGTGGCGGTCGCCGACATCATCAGCGTGACGGTGCTCAACGACGAGCAGGTGCGGGACGTCGTCGGTGAGCTGGCGACGCTGGCCGGCCCCGGCACCGTCATCGCGATCCATTCCACCATCAGCGATGCCACTGCCGTCGAGCTCGCGGAACAGCTTGCCCCCAAAGGTATTCACGTGATCGACGCACCCGTCAGCGGTGGTGGCACGGCCGCCGAGAACGGTGAGCTGGCGGTGATGATCGGCGCTCCGCGCGAGGTCTATGAACAGGTCAAGCCGGCCTTCAAGCAGTGGGCCTCGTTGGTGATCCACGCCGGTGAACCCGGTGCCGGTACCCGAATGAAGCTGGCGCGCAACATGTTGACCTTCACCTCGTACGCCGCGGCCTGCGAGGCGATGAAGCTGGCCGAGGCCGCCGGCCTCGACCTGCAGGCCCTGGGTCGGGTGGTGCGACACACCGACGCGCTCACCGGCGGCCCCGGCGCGATCATGGTGCGCGACAACATGCACCAGTTGGATCCGGGTCACTGGTTGTACGACGCCTTCACCCACACCCGGGGTCTGGGGGAGAAGGACCTGAGTCTGGCTCTGGCACTGGGCAAGTCGACCGACGTGGACCTGCCGCTGGCGCAGGTTGCGCTCCAGAACCTGGCCGCGGGGCTGGGTGTCCCGCACACGGAATCGAAGGAGTGACGATGGACGAGCTGCGCCGCAAGGGCCTGGCCAAGATGAACGAGGTCTACGGCTGGGAGATGCCCAACATCGAGGGCAACCCGTACTTCGACCTGACCGTCGACCATCTCTTCGGCACCATCTGGACCCGGCCCGGCCTGTCGATGCGCGACAAGCGGATCATGACGCTGACCGCGGTGGCCTCGCTGGGCATCGACGACCTCGCCGAGATCCAGGCCAACGCCGCGCTGCACAACGAGGAACTCACCGCCGACGAACTGAAGGAGATGGCGATCTTCCTGACCCACTACCTCGGCTTCCCGCTGGGCTCGAAGTTCGACGGCGCGGTGGGACGGGTCGCCGCCAAGCGGGCGAAGGCCGCCGAGAAGGGGCAGGCCGAGGACAAGAAGGGAAACGTCAATGCCGCCGTGAAGATGCACAGCGGCAAGACGCTCGACGATTAGCGGTCCCGATAACACTGCGTCGGTTAAGGCAACGGTAAGGAAACGCGCAGATCGCAAACCTTTACCGGTCCGTGTCACAAACGTGACTTCTGTGCACCACTGTTACCGAAGTGAAATGAGGGGCTGATGTGTCCCGAAGACGGTCAGGAGTGGTGAATGACGTCACTGACGATGTACAGCGAGTGGACTGCGCCGACCATGCTGAGCAGCATGTGGACGAAGCCCGAGACCAAGCGCACCAAGGTCGCGCACCAGGTGTCGGGGTGGGTGCGGGTCGTCGACACGACGGTGCGGGTGTTCTACCCCTTGGTGGCCACGGCCGCTGTCGTCTTCGCCGCGCTGGTGTGGCCGGCCTCCGCGCATGCCGACTCGACGGAGTCGACGACTGACGACCTGTTGAGCCGAATCGCGGGGGTCGACGCCGGACCGATCCGGGCCCAGCTGGCCGAAACCGGCCAGGCATTGTGCCCAGCGCTGGTGAAGCCCGCGTCGACGATCGCCACCAACGCTGCTGAGATGCAGGGCCACGGCGGTCTGACCCCCACCATCGCCGGCATCGCCGCCGGTTTCGCGATGCAGACCGAATGCCCCGCGTTCATGCAGTCCGTCGCCGACGGCAAGCTGCCCATGTTGCTGCAGGGCCTGGGCTCCGATGCCAACGGCACGTTGCCGTTGCCGCTGGGTCTGCTGACGCAGTAGACCGGGGACGGGTATGCCCTGCCCGCCTCCGAGCGACTCTTGTCGATGAGGCGCATGGGGAGTCGCTCGAAGCCGGGCAACACCCCTGGTGGTCTGGACAGCTGGGCCGCAGCCTCGTCACCCACCGACCGCCACGGTGTAGGCCATCGCTCCGCCGAAAAGGACCACGACACAACATCCGAGCGTTCCCACGGCGAACGGCCACGCCGGTTTGCGCTGCGCGAGCCGGACGATCGTCAGCACCATGCCGACGAGCCCGACCAGAGCGGCGAGGGCCAGAGCGGTCATCACCGCACTGACGGCACCGTCGACGCTGCATGTGGCGGGCGGGCAGTGGTCCAGGAAGGCCAGCGAGAACACACCCATGAATCCGGCGAGCCCGCCGAGCAGCACGATGAGGACCATCGTGATGATCGACACCGTCAGGTCCGTCCCGGACCTCGGCGGCTTGGCGGGGGGATACGGCGGCGGATAGGGATAGCCCATGCCCGGCGATGCTATCCGCGCCGGACCGCCTTGGCTCGCAGACCGCAGGTTCCTCCACCGCCGGCCGACCCGGGCCCGCAGGTAGGTTCAGCTCATGGCCGAGGGCTCCGATCTCGATGACTTGCTGCGCCGGCGGGCGCTGACCGAGGACGCGGCTCGCCCCGACGCCGTCCGCCGCCGGCACGCCGCGAACGGACGCACCGCGCGCGAGAACATCACCGACCTCGTCGACCCGGGCTCGTTCGTCGAGTACGGGCGTTTCGTGATGGCCGCGCAACGCCAGCGGCGCGACGTCCACGATCTGATCGCCCGCACCCCCGCCGACGGTCTGGTCGCCGGCATCGCGCGGATCAACGGCGACCTCTTCGGTCCGGACCGTGCCGCCGCCGCGGTGCTGTCCTACGACTACACCGTGCTCGCCGGCACCCAGGGCGTCTTCGGGCACCGGAAGAAGGACCGGCTGTTCGAGCTCATCGAACGGATGCGGCTGCCGACCGTGTTCTTCGCCGAGGGCGGCGGCGGGCGCCCCGGCGACACCGACTACCCCACGGTGTCCTCGCTCGAGGTGCGCGCCTTCAAGCTGTGGGCGGCGCTGTCCGGTGTGGTTCCGCGCATCGCGGTGGTCAATGGCCGCTGCTTTGCGGGCAACGCGGTGATCGCCGGCTGCTCGGATCTCATCGTCGCCACCGAGGACACCTCGATCGGGATGGGTGGACCGGCCATGATCGCCGGCGGTGGGCTCGGCGACGTGGACCCCGACGCGGTCGGCCCGATCTCCGTGCAGGCGCCCAACGGCGTCGTCGATGTCGTGGTGCCCGACGAGGCCGCCGCCGTCGCCGTCACCAAACAACTGATCGGATACTTCCAGGGTTCGACCGCACCGGGCCCGGCGGCGGACCAAACCGCCTTGCGCACAATGATTCCGGAGCGGGCGCGCCGCGCCTATCCGGTGGCGCCGCTGATCCGGACACTGGCCGACGAGGGATCGGTGACCGTCCTGCGGGAGCGCTTCGCCCCGGAGATGGTCACCGCGCTGGCCCGTATCGACGGGCGCGCGATCGGCGTGATCGCCAACAACACGATGGTGATGGCCGGTGCGATCACCGCGCGGGCGGCGGACAAGGCGGCCCGCTTCCTCCAACTGTGCGACACCTACGCCATCCCCGTCGTCTCACTCGTCGACTGCCCGGGCTACATGGTCGGGCCGGCCGCCGAGGCCGAGTCGCTGGTCCGGCGCGCATCGCGGTTGCTGGTCGCCGGCGCCGCCCTGCGTGTGCCGCTGGTCGCGGTGATCCTGCGCCGCGGCTACGGCCTCGGTGCGCAGGCGATGACCGGCGGCAGTCTGCACGAGCCGGTGCTCACCGTGGCCTGGCCGGGCGCGCACCTGGGACCGATGGGCCTGGAGGGCGCGGTGCGACTGGGTCTGCGCAAGGAACTCGATGCCATCGCCGACGACGCCGAAAGGGAGGAGCGGGTGCGTCAGGTCACCGCCGTCGCGCAGGAGAACGCCAAGGCGCTCAATGCCGCCGCCCTTTTCGAGATCGACGATGTCATCGATCCCGCGGAGACCCGCGAGCTGATCGCCGCCACGCTGTCGGCGGCGACCGGCCGCGCGCAGCCGCCGCCGAGGCGATTCGTCGACACCTGGTAGCGACCCTCCGATTAGGGTGTGATCCTGTGCGCGTCCTCGTGATCGGATCCGGTGCCCGCGAACACGCCCTGCTGTTGGCGCTGCGCCGGGACCCGCAGGTCGAGCATCTGTCGGTGGCCCCGGGTAACGCAGGCACCGCGGCCGTGGCCGAACAACACGACGTCGACGTCACCTCCGCCGAGGCGGTGACCGGACTGGCCAAGCGGATCGGCGCCGACCTGGTGGTCGTCGGCCCGGAGGTGCCGCTGGTGCTCGGTGTCGCCGATGCCGTCCGCGCCGCGGGCATCGCCTGCTTCGGGCCCACCAGGGACGCCGCCCGGATCGAGGGTTCCAAGGCCTTCGCCAAGGACGTGATGTCCGCGGCGGGGGTGCGGACCGCGCTGTGCGAGACCGTCGACAACCCGGCCCACCTCGACGCCGCGCTCGACCGGTTCGGCCCGCCGGCGGGCCAGCCCGCCTGGGTGGTGAAGGACGACGGGCTGGCGGCGGGCAAGGGCGTGGTGGTCACCGACGACCGCGACACCGCCCGCGTGCACGCCGCGGCGCTGCTGGACTCCGGGCATCCGGTGCTGCTCGAGTCCTTCCTCGACGGACCGGAGGTGTCGCTGTTCTGTCTGGTCGACGGCCCGACCGTGGTACCCCTGCTGCCTGCCCAGGACTTCAAGCGGGTCGGCGACGGTGATGCCGGGCCCAACACCGGGGGGATGGGCGCCTACGCGCCGCTGCCGTGGCTGCCCGACGCGGTGAAGGCCGCCATCGTCGCCGACGTGGTGGAGCCGGTCGCGGCCGAACTCGTGCGCCGCGGCTGCGGGTTCTCCGGCCTGCTCTATGCCGGGCTGGCGATGACGTCGAGCGGGCCCGCGGTGGTGGAGTTCAACTGTCGCTTCGGTGATCCGGAGACCCAGGCGGTGCTGGCGCTGCTGAAATCCCCACTGGGACAGTTGCTCTACGCGACGGCCACCGGAACGCTGGCCGACTTCCCCGCGTTGCAGTGGCAGGACGGCTACGCGGTCACCGTCGTGCTGGCCGCCGAGAACTACCCGGGCCGGCCGCGCGTCGGTGACGTGATCACCGGCTCCGAGGCCGACGGCGTGCTGCACGCGGGCACCACCCGGCGCGACGACGGCGCCGTCGTCTCGTCCGGCGGCCGGGTGCTCTCCGTCGTCGGAACGGGCGCCGACCTGCCTGCCGCGCGCGACGCCGCCTACCGGGTGCTGTCCGGAATCGGGTTGCCGGGCGGCCATTTCCGGTCCGACATCGGGCTGGCCGCCGCCGAGGGCCGGATCGCGCTGCCGTGAGGACGAAGCGGTGAGCGCGGACCGCGGCGCGGCGTTCAAGGCCGAGCGGGCCGCCATGCTGGCCTTCTGCGCCACGCTCGCCCCGGCCGACTGGCGAATGAACAGCCGCGCCGAGGGCTGGAGCATCCAGGACGTCGTCGCCCACCTGGCGGCGGGATGTCACGCCGTGTTCAGTCCGGCTGCGGGGAAAGTGTTGCGCAGCAACGATATCGAGCGTGCCAATGACGTGATGGTGGACAGCAGGCGGGATCGGTCCTCGACCGAGGTGCTGGCCGAGTACCGGCGCTGGAGCCGGGTCTTCGGCGCCACCCTCACCGCGGTGGGCCGCACCCCCCTCGGTGGTTTGCCGGTACCGCTGGCCGACCTGGGTAAGTTCCCGGCCCGGCTGATGCTCGGCGCGTTGGTCTTCGACCACCACACCCACCTGCGGCACGACATGGCCCCGGCACTGGGCCGGCCGGTACCGGGCACCGATGCCAACCGGATGGCCGTGGTGCTGGAGTGGATGATGGCGGTGCTATCGAATCAGCTTCGCGCCCAGCCGCTTCCGTTCCTCGACCGGACCCTGTCCATCACGCTGACCGGACCCGGCGGCGGCACCTGGCGGGTTGCCCCCACCGGCTCGGCCGCCCAGATCACCGCGGCCGAGCCGTCAGCCGCCCAGATCACCGCGGCGGCCTCGGAGTTCCCGGAGTGGGGCACCAAGCGGGCCGGCTGGCGCGACCGTGACGTTCGCATCGAGGGCGACGCCGACTACGCCGCGACGTTCCTCGACGCGGTCGACATCGTCTGAGACCTCAGGCCGTCAACAGCGGGGCCATCCAGGTCAGTTCCGCGGGCAGTTGCGAACTCCAGAAGGCGGCGTCGTGCCCGCCGGGGGAGAAGCCGCCCGCGGGCGGGTTGGGCAGCTGGGCGATGAACTGTTTGGTCGCCGCGTAGAACGGGTCGCTGTCGCCGCAGTCGATGCGGATCGGGATCGAGGCCAGCGCTGGCAGCCCGAACACACTGTTGGCGGCGAAGTCGTCGGCACCGTCGAACGCGCCGGGCGCCGTCGCCCCCGAGGACAACCACAGCGCCGGGCTGACCGCGCAGATCGCCGCGGTGCGGGCTGGGCCGAGTCGCGCGCCGAGCAGCAGCGCCCCGTAGCCGCCCATCGACCAGCCCAGGAAACCCACCCGCGAGGTGTCCAGGCCCTGGCCGCCGAGCATCGGGATCAGTTCATCGAGGACCATCGCCCCGGAGTCCTCACCGGACGCGCGCCGGTGGAAGTAGCTGCCGCCGCCGTCCACCGCGACCACCGCGAACGGCGGCAGCCCGGCCTGCACGGCCTCGGCCAGGCCCTGCTCCACACCGCCGGCCATCACCGTCGCGGCGTCGCTGCCCTTCCCGTGTAGGGCGATCACCGGCCGCAGCGGCCTGGTCTGCCCAGGCGGCCGGGCGACGGCCCAGTTGGTCGGGATTCCGCCGCGCGCCGCGGAGACGAACGAACCGGTGACCATGGTGGGGGCGGCGGCGCCCGCGGTCGCGGGATCCAGCGGAGGCGGCGGCAGCAGCGGAGCACCGACACCCGTCATCGCCACGGCGGGGCCGGCGACGGTGGGCGTCGAACCGAACAACGAGCCGGCCGCGACCGCTCCGGCCGCGCCCGCGGCGGCCGCTGCGCCGAGACGCAGGACCGCGCGGCGGCTCAGGTTCGGCATGCGGCCATCTTGCCATCGCGGCCGGATCCGGCCGAATCGGCTGTTTTGGAGAAGTTAATGATTCGGTGAAAGGGCGGTGCGCCGTCGGGGTGGCTGGCAGCATTCGAACCGTGACCGCAGCGGTTACGCCCAAGGGAGAACGGCGACGGTATGCGCTTGTCAGCGCCGCCGCCGACTTGCTGTGCGAGGGTGGATTCGAAGCGGTGAGCCACCGCGCCGTCGCCCAGCGCGCCGGGCTGCCGCTGGCCTCGACCACCTACTACTTCTCGTCGCTGGACGATCTCATCGTCAACGCCGTCGCGCACATCGGGATGATGGAGGCCGCGCAGCTGCGGGCCCGGGTGGAGGAGCTGCCGCGGCGGCGGCGCGGACCCGAGGCGACCGCCGACGTGCTGGTCGATCTCCTCGTCGGTGAGCCGGCGAGCGAACCTTTCAGCGAGCAGCTGATCTCCCGCTACGAGCGCTACATCGCCTGTGCCCGCCAGCCCGCGCTCCGCGAGCTCCAGCGCCGGCTGTTGCGCCAGCGGGTCGACGCGGTCGTCGAGGTCATCTCCCGTTCGGGCCGCCGGGTGCGCGTCGACCTGCTGACCGCGCTGGTCTGCGCGGTCGACGGCGCGGTGGTGTCGGCGCTGGTGGGCGACGGCGACGGGCCCCGGGAGATCGCCCGCGCCACGCTGATCGATGTGATCGACATCCTGGCGCCCATCGATCTGCACACCGTGCGGGTATGAGCGGCGCGCCACTGAAGGTTACGTTCGACGCATGGATCTCTCCGCTATCACCCGGCCGGTGAACGATCTGCTCGACGGCGCGATGGACCGCTCGGTGGTCCTCGGCTACACCAAGATCGGCTCCGGGCTGCGCCGACACTGGTGGCCGGCCGACGCCGAGCCCGGATCACTGCGCGACAAGCGGATCCTCGTCACCGGCGCCACCGCGGGCATCGGCCTGGCGATGGCCCACTCGTTCGCTCAACTCGGCGCGACCGTCCATCTGCTGGGTCGCAATCCCGACAAGGTGCGCACCTGCGCGGCCGAGATCCGGGCGGCCGTGCCCGGCGCCGAGGTGGTCGAGGAGGTCTGCGACGTCTCCGACCTCGACGCGGTCCGGGAGTGGACGGCCGACCTCGCCAATCGGATCCCCGCACTGAGCGGCCTGGTGCACAACGCAGTCGTCATGCCCAAGGAGCGGCTGCTCACCCCGCAGGGCCACGAGGTTCAACTCGCCACCAGTGTGTTGGGCCCACATCTGATCACCGAGCGGCTGCTGCCGCTGCTGCGCGCGGCCGGCGGGGCGTCGGTGGTGTTCATGTCCTCCGGTGGGATGTACAGCTCGCCGCTGGTGGTCGACGACATCGAATACCGGCACGGCTACAACGGCGTCCGGGCCTACGCGCGAACCAAGAAGATGCAGGTGGTCCTGGCCGACTCGTGGGCGCGCCGGCTGGCGGGCACCGACATCCGGGTGGAGAGCATGCACCCAGGCTGGGTGGAGACCCCGGGGGTGGCCGAGTACCTGCCCCGGTTCCGGATGATCACGAAACCGTTGCTGCGCAACGTCGTTGACGGCGCCGACACCGCGGTGTGGCTGGTGGCGACCCGCCCGCCGTCCAAACCCGGGCACTTCTGGCACGACCGCTCCCAGCGGCCGACCACCTTCGGCTGGCAGCGCCACGAGGATCCGGCGAAGGTACGCCGTTTCCTCGCGCAGGTCAGCCGGCTCACCGGCACAGCGGAGGGGTGGACCGGCCTGCGCGCCTGAACGATCCGCGGTTACGGCGCGACCCGCAGGCGCTCGAGGCGGGTCTGCAGCAACGGCACCCGGTGGGCGTTGCCCGCCAGCCCGACATAGCGATCACCGAACGTCGACAGCAGCGCGTCGTCGAGCCGTCGCACCGCGCCGGCGGGGAAGCGGTAGTCCATCTTCTGGTTGACGGCGTCGGTGTCGAGGTTGTTCAGCAGTTCCTCGAGGCTGTCGAGGGTCAGGATGCCCAGCTCGCCCAGCAGGTCGGACATCCACGCGTAGTGCTCGGTGCGCGACCAGCCCGCCTCGGGGAAGCGGTGGCCCAGGTAGGTCGCCAGAACGGGAGTCGCGATCCCGGCCCCGGTGGCGGCGGGCGTACGGTCGTCGGCCATCGAGGCGCGTAGCCGATCGCGGATCTCGGTGAACTCCCGGTCGGCAAGCTCCAACAGGCCGGCCGCCAGGGTGAAACGGCGGTCCAGTTCCGGGGCGTCCTGCTCGGGGATGGTGCCCTTGTAGCGGATATCGTGTTCGAACTCCGCCCACGCGTGCTGCAGGACCGTGCGCACCTGCACCGACGCGGGCTGGGTTTCGCCGTCGACGCGGACCAGCATGTGCCTGCTGGCATAGCCCCAGCGCCCCTCCCGCGCGGTGACCTGGCCCATGTCCAGATCGGCCAGGACTTGCAGTTCGTCGGCGAGCAGGTTGCCGACCGCGGTCACGTCCTCCCGCAGGTAGGTGATGATGCGGACGCCGACCTGGTCGGTGATCTCCGTCGACGGGTCGGTGTAGAGCCGACGGCCGTGCATGCTGCGGTCGGCCTTGGCCGCGAACGAGGCCACGCTCTTGGTGCGGGCGGTGACGCTGAGGTAGTTGATGCCGGCGTCGTCGAGCAGGCGGGTCACCAGCGCCAGATAGTGCTCGGTGGTGGCGATCAGGGCGGGCCGCCGGTCGGCGTAGCGGGCCACCGCGTCCCCGACCACCCCGGGGGTCGGTTCCGGTGGCGCCGGGGTCAGGTCGGCGGGCAGCGTCGGGGTGACGATGTAGCCGGTGGCGAAGTCGCCGTAGACGGTGATCGCGCCTGGTCGGCGCGTCGCGAACAGCGCGACGTAGACGCACACCACCGCGTCGACCGGGTCCTCGGCGCGGCGCAGCTCACTCTTGCGCTCGGCCTGCTCGACGCCGCTGCGCAGCGCGATCCACTCGGGGTGGTCGGCCACCCGCAGCGGAACCGTCGCCTGGGCGAGTCCCTCGATCTCGTCCATCAGCCGCAGCAGCTCGGTGCGCAGCTGTTTGAGGCTGCGGCCCTGCTTGTGCTTGTACTTCAGGGTGCGGCCGAGCCGGAAGAACACGACCGTCGCCGGGTGCGGGTACACCTCGATGGCGCGCCGGGCCGCCCGCGACTGCGGATCCATGTCCAGCCCGAGCGCCGTCGCGATCCTGGCCCCGCGCGGCGTGCCGGCGAACTCCGGCTTACCGGTGTTCGCCGGGTGGGCGCCGGCCTCGAACTTGGCGAAATCGCGGTTCAGGTCGGTTTCGCAGGCGCGTTGACCGGTCGGGTTGGTCACCACCAGCGGCGCGTCGATGGCCACCAGGCAGTCACCGGCGACGTAGGGCCCCAGCTCGGCGAGGATGGCCGAATCATCTTGCGCGGCAGTGATATGCACAAGTCGGCCGTCGGAGTCGACCACCGCGATGCCGGTGGGCTTGCGCTCGCCCCAGGCCAGATCCAGTCCGACGAAGTACATCCGCCTACCTTGCCGTACCAGCGCCGTAAGCTGTGTGATTGTGACAATTCCGAACGTCCTGGCCAGCCGGTACGCCAGCGCCGAGATGGTGGCGATCTGGTCCCCGCAGGCCAAGATCATCGCCGAGCGCCGGCTGTGGCTGGCGGTGCTGCGGGCGCAGCAGGAATTCGGGGTCGACGTCCCCGATCAGGCCGTCGCCGACTACGAGCGGGTACTCGAGCAGGTCGACCTCGACTCGATCGCCGCACGCGAGCGGGTGACGCGGCACGACGTCAAGGCCCGCATCGAGGAGTTCAACGCGCTGGCCGGTCACGAGCACGTCCACAAGGGCATGACGAGCCGCGACCTCACCGAGAACGTCGAACAGCTACAGATCCGCCGGTCGCTCGAACTCGTGCACGCCCACGGGGTGGCGGTGGCGGCCCGGCTGGCCGAGCGGGCGGCCACCTACCGCGACGTGGTGATGGCCGGTCGTAGCCACAACGTCGCCGCCCAGGCCACCACGCTGGGCAAACGCTTCGCCTCGGCGGCGCAGGAGACGTTGATCGCGCTGACGCGAATCCGCGAACTCCTCGACCGCTACCCGCTACGCGGGATCAAGGGTCCGATGGGCACCGCGCAGGACATGCTCGATCTGCTGGACGGGGACACCGGCCGGCTGGCCGAACTCGAGCGGCGGATCGCCGAATTCCTCGGCTTCAGCGCGGTCCTCACCAGCGTCGGTCAGGTGTACCCCCGCTCGCTGGACCACGACGTGGTCTCGGCCCTGGTGCAGTTGGGCGCGGGCCCGTCGTCCTTCGCGCACACGGTCCGGTTGATGGCCGGGCACGAGTTGGTCACCGAGGGTTTCGCGCCGGGACAGGTCGGTTCGTCGGCGATGCCGCACAAGATGAACACCCGCAGCTGCGAACGGGTCAACGGCCTGCAGGTGGTACTGCGCGGCTACGCCGCGATGGCCGCCGAACTGGCTGGGGCGCAATGGAACGAAGGTGACGTGTTCTGCTCGGTGGTGCGCCGGGTGGCGTTGCCCGACGCCTTCTTCGCCGTCGACGGTCAGATCGAGACGTTCCTGACCGTGCTCGAGGAGTTCGGCGCCTACCCCGCGGTGATACAGCGGGAACTCGACCGCTATCTGCCGTTCCTGGCCACCACCAAGGTGCTCATCGCCGCGGTGCGGGCCGGCATGGGTCGCGAGGCGGCCCACGAGGTGATCAAGGAGCACGCCGTGGCGGTCGCGCTGGCGATGCGGGAACGGGGCGCCGAACCGGACCTGCTGGATCGCCTGGCCGCGGATCCGCGGCTTCCGCTGGATCGTTCGGCGCTCGACGAGGCGGTGGCCGACAAGGCGGCGTTCATCGGTTCGGCCGGCGAACAGGTGGACCAGGTCGTCGCCGCGGTGAATGAGTTGGTGAGTGCCTATCCGGACGCCGCCAAGTACACGCCCGGCGCGATCCTCTGAAGTCCATGTCGCTCAGGGACATCGATTTCACCGATCTGGACAACTTCGCCGACGGTTTCCCACACCACCTGTTCGAGATCCACCGCCGCGAGGCGCCGGTGTACTGGCACGAGCCGACAGAGAACACTCCCGATGGCGAGGGTTTCTGGTCGGTGGCCACCCACCCGGAAACCCTTGCCGTGCTTCGCGATGCGGACACCTATTCGTCGGTGACCGGCGGCGGTCGCCCCTATGGTGGCACCTTGTTGCAGGACCTGCCGATCGCAGGTCAGGTGCTCAACATGATGGACGATCCCCGGCACACCCACATTCGGCGGCTCGTCAGTTCCGGTCTGACCCCGCGGATGATCCGCCGGGTCGAGGACGACCTGCGCCGGCGAGCGCGCGCTCTGCTGGACGCGGTGCGGCCAGGCGTGGCGTTCGACTTCCTCGTCGACATCGCGGCCGAGCTGCCGATGCAGATGATCTGCATCCTGCTGGGAGTGCCTGAGACTGAGCGGCATTGGCTGTTTCACGCGATCGAGCCGACCTTCGACTTCGGCGAGTCCCGCAAGGGTGAGGTGGGCACGCAGTCGTTTGAAGAGGCCGAGTCCGTCGAGGAGGCGCGGTCGCGGATGTTCGCCTACGGCACCGAGCTGATCGCCGCGAAGCGGGCCGAGCCCGGTGACGACATGCTCTCGGTGGTCGCCAACGCCACCGTCGAGGACGCCGAGTCCCCGTCGCTGTCCGACATCGAGTTGTACATGTTCTTCAGCCTGTTGTTCAGCGCGGGCGCCGAGACCACGCGCAACGGGGTCGCGGGCGGACTGTTGGCGCTCGCCGAGAACGGGGATCAGTATCGGCGGCTGCAGGACGACCGGGAACTGCTGCCGACGGCGATCGAGGAGATGATCCGGTGGACCTCCCCGTCACCGTCGAAAAGGCGCACCGCGACCCGGGACACCGAACTCGGTGGCTGCGCGATCCGGGCCGGGGACAAGGTGCTGGTGTGGGAGGGTTCGGCCAACCGCGACGCCGCGGTGTTCGACCGCGCCGACAGGTTCGACGTCGCGCGGAAACCCAACCCGCACTTGGGCTTCGGCCAGGGGGTGCACTACTGCCTGGGCGCGAACCTCGCCCGGCTCGAATTGCGGGTGCTCTACGAGGAACTGCTGACCCGATTCGCCGAGATCGACGTCGTGAAACCGGTGGAGTGGGCGCGCAGCAATCGGCACACCGGAATCAGACATCTGTACGTCGAATTCGCCTGAGCCGTCAGCCCACGGGTGGCCGTGCCCGGTCGCACCCCCCTCGGCCACAGCCGTTGCGGCAGAACCGGCGCCCGCACGGACCACGGTCCGTCATCCGCCGCCAGATCGCGGCGGCCGCCGCCCGCCAGCCCCCGCTCACCCGACGGCCCTCGCCGCCAGCGCCTGCTCGAGCTGGATGCGGGCGATGCGAATGACCTCGCCGAGGTCATCCCCGGCCGGGAACAGCCGCTGGTTCTGGGCGAAGAGCTGCACCAGTCCGTCGTATCCGCCGCCCCCGACGACCACCGAGCTGCCCCGCTTGGGGTTGTTCCGCTTGGCACCAAGGGATCCCAGGATCATCAAGGCCGTCGGTGCGTGTCGACCCGCGGGCACCCACACGATCACGACGTCGGCGTCGAAAGCCGCGGCACATTGCCACTCGAAGGCGCCCCGCCGTCCCGGTGAACCCACCTCCAGCTGCGGCCAGCGCTCGTTGCGGGGGTCGATGACGGTGATGTCGAGATCGTCGTACGCGCCGATCACCTCGTCGCGCCAGGTGTCGGCATCGTCGAACGGGCCGGCCAGATACAGGGTCGCGGTGGTCCGCTTCTGGGCCGCGGTCAAGCGGTCGGGTGCCCTCAGGACGGTCGCCATGTCGTCACATCACCGTGTGGCCGGCGTCGACCGGCAGGGTCACGCCGGTGACGTGGCGCGCCTTCGAACTCACGAGCCACAGCACGGCATTCGTGACGTCTTCGGACTCCACATACGGCACCGGCAGCAGGTTGGCCGATAGCGCCGAACCCTTGGGGTTCTCCTTGATCCTGGTGATGGTGAACTCGTTCATGATCATCGGCGTCGCCACACCGGTCGGGTGGACTGAGTTGACCCGAATATTATGCTGCGCGTAGGCGTTTGCCGCTGAGCGCATCAGCCCGACCACACCGTGTTTGGCCGCGGCATAGGCGAACATCGCCGCGCTGCCGTCGCCGCCGCGGCCGATCAGGCCCTGCGCGGAGCTGGTGAGGACGATCGAACCGCCCGCATCCTTGCGGATCATCGACGGCACCGTGGCGGCGATGGTGTGCCAGACGCCGTTGAGGTTGGTGTCGACGATGTCGCGGTACACCTGCTCGTCGAGCGGGTCGCTGATACCGATTGCGACGACGCCGGCGTTGGCGATGACGATGTCGACCTCGCCGAGCTGGTCGATACCGGTCTGGACGGCCGACGTGAGCTGCCCGAGGTCGCGGACATCGGCGACGACCGGAACCACCCGGCGGCCGAGCGCCTCGATGGCCGCGACGGTTTCGTCGAGATCGGCCTTGGTCGCCAGGGGATAGGGGATGGAGTCGAGGTCGGCGCAGCGGTCGATCGCGATGATGTCGGCGCCCTCGGCGGCCAGCGCCACCGCGTGGGTTCGGCCTTGCCCGCGCGCCGCGCCGGTGACCACTGCGACGCTGCCGATGAGGTCTGACACGCTGCGAACTCTAACAGAATCGATCGTTTGATTGATTTCAGGGTTTGTCCCGCGCGGGCGCCTGCGGCTGTGAGAAACTGCGGGAAGCCATGGGGAATTCCGAAGGCAGGTCATCGGCCGGCTCGTCTTTGTTGGGCCGACCGGTCGGCGCCAACAGTGAAGAGACGAGAAAGCGCATCCTCGACGCGACCATGCGCTGTGTCGCCGACGTCGGGTACTCGCGGGCCACCATCCGCGAGATCGCCCGCGCGGCACAGATGACCAGCGGCAGTCTGTATCACTACTTCCCGAACAAGGCCGAACTGGTCAGGGCCACCTTCGACGAGGTCGCGACGATCGCGGTGCCCCGGCTCGCGCAGGCCGCGGAGCGCAACGTCTCGACCATCGACAAGTTGATGGCCGTCCTCGACGAGAGCGTGCGGGTGATGCGGGACTATCCGCTTGCGGTGGCCTTCGACCGGGCCATCCGCGCCGAGAGCCCGCGGGATCTGCAGCTGGCCGAGAACAGCGATGTGCGATTCATGGCACTGCACAGCCTGATCCGCGACATTCTCGAACAGGGCGCCCGCGAGAACGCACTGGCGCCCGGCGTCGACGTCGACAGCGCGGCCGGCGCGATCTTCCTGGTCTTCCGCGGCCTCAACGAGTACGCGGCCGGCACTCCGCCCGCCGCGGAGTACCACGCCACTGTGGCCGCCCTGAAACAGCTTCTGCGAGGCCGGCTTTTCGGTCTGGCCTAGTCGGAGATCTCGACGTCGGAGTAACTCGCCAGCATCTCCGGGTCGGGCAGTGCCATCTGCAGGTAGACGTCGATCCGGGTGATCTTGCCGCCGTCGTCGAACTCGTAGATCGATGCCGAGTTCACCGAGTTGCTGAAATCACCGATCCTGCTTCGCTCTTCGAGCTCGAGGAATACGGTGTTGCCCGACTCGGTGACGCGCTTGAACGAGCAGTCCCACTCCGACGAACTGGCCCAGCCGGTCAGGAACGCGACGTACTCCTGCCAGTTCATCACCTCCTTGAAGTTGCCGACCCGCACGAAGTTCTCGGTGTCGATCAGCTCGGCCAGGGGACCCCAACTCTCGGCGCTGAAACCCGGCTGCTTGGCCTCGTCCACCATCCGCTTCATCAGCGCGCTGTAGTCCAGGATCTTGCGCGACAGGCCGGTGTAGTCGCCGATGACGTCGTCGAGGTTGCGCAGCTCCATCAGACCGTCACGCCCTCTTCGGCCAGCCGCCGCTCCAGGGCGTCGGTGTACTCGTGGG
>JAGQTU010000185.1 GCA_020438865.1 Mycobacterium sp. | reverse complement strand
CCTTGCTCTCCAGGATCTCGGCCATCTCCTTGACGGTGTGCTGGGCCTGCGCGACGGCGAGGCCGTAACCGGGAACCACGATCACCTGATTGGCGTAGGCCATCTGGATGGCGGCGTCGGCGGCCGAGGTGGCCTTGACGGTGCCCTGGTCGCCGCCGGCCGGTCCGCCGCCGGCGTCCGTGCCGCCGAAGGAGCCGAACACGATCGCCGGAATGGAGCGGTTCATCGCCACGGCCATCAGGTTGGTCAGGATCGAGCCGGAGGCGCCGACGATCATGCCGGCCACGATCATCGCGGTGTTGTTCAGCGCCAAACCCGCTGCGGCGGCGGATAACCCGGTCATCGCGTTCAGCAGCGAGATGACGACGGGCATGTCGGCGCCGCCGATCGGGAATACGACGAACAGTCCCATGATGCCCGCGAGCACCAGGAGCAACACGATCCACCAGACCGACAGCCCCTTGTTCAATCCGATGAACACGGCTGCGGCGACGGCGGCGAGCAACAGCACGATGTTGGCGGCCTGGAACAGCTTGGCGTTCTTGACGAATGCCTTCTCGACACCCTTGGGGATGATGTTTTCCTGCAGCTTGGCGAACGCGACCAGCGAGCCCCAGAACGACACCGAGCCGATGACGGCGGCGAACAGCGATCCGACCACCAGGGCCACGGTGGGCGACTGGTCGGCCTTGAAGTGCGAAAACCCCTTCGTTTCAATGAATTCCGCCCAGGCGATGAGCGCGACGGTGCCGCCGCCCACACCGTTGAACAAGGCGACCAGCTGTGGCATCGCCGTCATCTTGGTCTTCTTGGCCGGGGGCACGCCGAGGATCACGCCGATCGCCAGGCCGGCGACGATCAGGATCCAGTTGATCGACGCGGTGTCGCGAATCCTGATCAGGGTGGCGATCACCGCGATGGCCATGCCGGTCGCGGCGATCCAGTTGCCGCGGACGGCGGTCTTGGGCCCGGTCAGGCCCATCAGTCCGTAGATGAAGAGGGCGAACGCGAAGATGTAGAGAACGTCGACGAGGTAGGTCACTTGGTGAGCTCCTCATCGTTGAGGGCGCGCGCCTGCGCCGCAGGCAGTTCCTTCTTCTTGCCCTTGAACATTCCGAGCATCCGGTCGGTCACCAGGAAGCCGCCGATGACGTTGAGCGTGCCGAACACCAGCGCGATGAAGGCGATGATCCGCACGCCCCAGTTCGCGTCGGCGGGCAGGTTGCCCAGCACCAGCAGCGCGCCGAGCACGACGATGCCGTGGATCGCGTTGGTGCCCGACATCAGCGGGGTGTGCAGCGTGTTGGGCACCTTGGAGATCACGGCGAATCCGACGAACCCGGCGAGCACCAGGATCGCCAGATTGGCCAGCAGTTGGGTGTACATCAG
>JAGQTU010000184.1 GCA_020438865.1 Mycobacterium sp. | reverse complement strand
GCGGCAACAACAACCCCACACACCGCCCCGGACCCACACCCCGATCAACCAGATAGTGCGCCAACCGGTTGGAGGCCTCATCGAGTTCGGCGTAGGTCAGCGACTGCCCGGCGAAGGTGATCGCTGTCGCTTCGGGGGTGGCGCTGACCTGCTCGGCGAACACCTCCGGGATCGACAGCCGCACCGGCGCGGGCTCGCTGAGCGCAGCCCGGTTACCCCACCCATCGAGCCGAGCGTGCTCAGCGTCATCGAGCACATCAATGCCCGACAGATGCCGGCCCGGATCAGCAGCCATCGCCTCAAGCACCCGACGCAACCGCGCCGCCAGAACCTCGATACTGGCCGCATCGAAGACATCGGTGCGAAACTCCACCACCCCGCCGATCCCGGCCGGCTGCCCGGCCTCGGTGAACCGTTCGGCGAGCTGGAACGTCAAATCCCAACGAGCAGTCTGGATATCAGCGTCCAGCGGCGAGATCTGCACATCACCCAACGCCATCGCCGCCGTGGGATCACCACGATTCTCGGCGAAGTTCTGCCACCCCAACGCCACCTGGAACAACGGATGATGAGTCAGCGACCGCGTCGGATTGAGCCGCTCAACGAGCACCTCGAAGGGCACATCCTGATGCTCGAAAGCCTCCAAACTCCGGGCCCGGACCCGCGCCAACATCTCGGCCACCGTGGGATCCCCACCCAGATCCACCCGCAACACCAACGTGTTGACGAAAAACCCCACCAGATCATCCAAAACCGGATCCGAACGCCCCGCGATCGGGAAACCCACCGCCACATCCGAGGTGCCACCGAGCTTGCCCAACAACACCGCCAACGCCGCCTGCACCACCATGAAAGCGGTCGCGTTGTACTGCCGGGCCAACCCCGCGATCAACTCCTGCACCTCAACAGGCCACTCCACCGCCACCGCGGCACCCCGATAATCAGCCACCACCGGATACGGCCGATCCGTGGGCAACTCCACCCGCTCAGCCATCCCCGCCAGCGCCTGCTCCCAATACGCCCACTGCGCACCGATCACACTGCCCGGATCATCAAGATCCCCGAACTGCGCCCGCTGCCACAACGTGTAATCGATGTACTGCACCGGCAACGGCGCCCACGACGGCGCCCGCCCCGCCGCCCGCGCCGCCTACGCCCACCCCCAACCCCCCACCAACGGGGCTATCGAGCGCCCATCCCCGGCAATATGATGCACCACCCCCACCAGAATGTGCTCACCCTCAGCAACCCGGAAAAGCTTGGCCCGCAACGGAATCTCCGTCGCCAAATCAAACCGGTGACCCACCACCTGCCCCACCGCCTGCGCAAGCCGCTCCGAAGACCAGCCGCCGGCATCAACCGCCTCCCACCCCGCCTCAACCTGCCCCGGCGCCACCACCCCCTGCTGCGGAACCCCCTGCGACGCC
>JAGQTU010000183.1 GCA_020438865.1 Mycobacterium sp. | reverse complement strand
CCGGTGCTCCGGATCGCCGGCCCGGGCAGCGCCCCCGGGGCCGACCGGATCGTGGACCGCGACGGCACGCTGCTGCGCTGGCTCGAGGGCAAGAAGGCCTCGGTGATCGCGTTGCGCCCGGACGGATTCGTCTACGCCGCAGGCGCATCCGGAACACCGCTACCCCCGCCGCCGGCCGGATTCACCGCCCCGGTCACCCGAGTGAAGGATCACGCATGATCGTCACCGAACTGACCGAGCGCACCGTCACCGTCGCCGGCAAGGACATCTTCGTCGCCGAGAAGGGCGACGGCCCGGCGGTTGTCCTGCTGCACGGCGGCGGCCCCGGGGCCTCCGGGGTGTCGAACTACTCCCGCAACATCGATGCGCTGGCCCGGTCCTTCCGGGTCATCGTCCCGGACATGCCCGGCTACGGCCGGTCGGCCAAGTACGTCGACCACAGCGACCCGTTCGGCTACCTCGCCGACACCATCCGCGGCCTGCTCGACGAATTGGGCATCGGCACAGCACATCTGGTCGGCAACTCCTACGGCGGCGCGGCGGCCCTGCGGCTGGCCCTCGACACGCCCCGGCGCGCGGGCAGGCTGGTGCTGATGGGTCCCGGCGGCATCGGCACCACCCGCGGCCTGCCGACGGACGGGCTGAAGAGCCTGCTGTCCTACTACGGCGGCGAAGGTCCGAGCCGGGAGAAACTCGCGAGGTTCATCCGCACCTACCTGGTGTACGACGGCGTCGCGGTGCCCGAGGACCTGATCGAACTGCGCTACCGGGCGTCGATCGATCCGGAGGTGGTCGCCAGCCCGCCGCTGCGTCGGCCTTCGGGCCTGCGCACGCTGTGGCGGATGGACCTCACCCGCGACAAGCGCCTTCGGCACCTGCCCAACCCGACCCTGGTGCTGTGGGGCCGCGACGACAAGGTCAACCGGCCCGCCGGCGGACCGCTGCTACTGCGAACGATGCCCAACGCCGAGTTGGTGATGACCTCCCACACCGGGCACTGGATGCAGTGGGAACGGGCCGACCTGTTCAACCAGCTGGTGGCCGAATTCCTCTCCCCCGAATCGAGATTGGCGACTTCATGAGTACCGATGTGTTCGGCAAGGTCCACCTCGGCTACGTCGTGGTCGAGACCGAGAAGTTCTCGGAATGGGCGCGGTTCGGCCGCGACGCCATCGGCATGCACCTCGACCAGACGCTGCCGGACGTGATGCGGTTCCGGCTCGACGACAACGAATGCCGATTCCTGCTCCAGCGCGGCCCAGCCGAGGACACCACCGCGCTGGGCTGGCAGGTCGACGACCATGCCACGTTCGAGGTCATCGAGGCGCGCGTCCGCGGGCACGGCGTGCCCGTCACCACGGGCACCGCCGAACAGGCCGCCCTGCGCGGGGTCGAGCGGCTGATCCGCTTCCCGGGGCCGAACGGGCTGATCCAGGAGATGTACGTCGAACCGCGCACTGGCGCGGCGCCCCTTCGGCTCGGCGCAACCGGCGGTTTCGTGACCGGGGCGGGCGGGCTGGGGCACGTGGCCATCGCCACCAAGAAGCCGCACCAGATGCGCGGGTACTACAGCACGGTGTTCGACGCGCGGCTGTCGGACTACATCGACGAGACGATCAGCGGCCTGAAGTTCAAGATCCGGTTCCTGCGGGTCAACGAGCGTCA
>JAGQTU010000182.1 GCA_020438865.1 Mycobacterium sp. | reverse complement strand
GACCGCCATCGTGGCGGCCATCGCGCTGGTGGTGTCGGTGTCGCTGCTGGTCACCAGCACCGACTCGGAGAAGCTGGCCACCCCGGCGACCACCACGGTCAAGGCGCCGCCGGTCCAGGACCAGATCACCACCGAGGCGCCCCCGCCCCCACCGCCGCCCCCCCCGACGACCGAGGAACCGCCGCCCCCGCCGCCCGAGACGGTGACGGTGACATCGGAGCCGCCCCCACCGCCGCCGCCGGCCACGACGGAGGCGCCACCGCCGGTGACGACGACCCCACCGCCGCCGCCCACCACGACCACCACGACGCCCCCGCCGGGGCCGCGTCAGGTCACCTATTCGGTGACCGGCACCAAGGCGCCCGGCGACATCATCTCCGTGACCTACGTCGACGCATCCGGGCGCCGGCGCACCCAACGCAACGTCTACATTCCGTGGTCGTTGACAGTCACCCCGATCTCGCAGTCGGATGTCGGCTCGGTTCAGGCCTCCAGCCTGTTCCTCGTCAGCAGGCTGAACTGCTCGATCACGACCAGCGACGGGACCGTCTTGTCATCGAATCAGAACAACGCTGCGCAGACGAGCTGCTGATGGTGCACGAATCCGATTCCGCCGCGGCGCACGACGCCCGTTCCCCCGAGACGGTGGACCGCCTGCTGGTGGGCGTGTGCGGGGCGATCTGGCTGGTGCTGCTGGCCGTCGGAGTCACCGCGATCGTGGCGCTGGTCGACCTCGGCCGCGGGCACACCCTGGGCGGCGACGGGAAGCACACGCCGTGGCTGCTCTACAGCGTCATCGTGGTGTCCGGGCTGGTGATCCTCGGCGCGATCCCGCTGCTGATCCGGGCCCGCCGCACCGCGCTGGCCGAGCCCCACGAGCCGGCGCCGGCCGTGACCACCGCCGCCAAGGCCGCGTCCGCCGCCGCGTCCCGCACCCCCGAGGCGCCCCCCAGCCGGGCCGCTGAGGCGCCCACGGAGAAGCTGAAGGTGTTCGGCACGGCCGTGGACCCCTACCAGCGCTACCAGCCGGACTACGTGCAGTCCTCGGCCTCGCGGCGGGCCGATCCGCTGATCCCGGCCACCGAACTGGACCGGCTCTGGCTGCGCTGCACCGTCAGCATCCTGGGCGCCATCGGCCTGGCCCTGATCGCCGTCTCCACCGCGACCTACCTGCTGGCCGTCGACAAGGAGACACTCGCCTGGGTGGCACTCGGGGTGGCCGCGGTCATCACGGTGGCGATGCCGGCGATCCCGGTGCTGTACCTGCGCCAGCTGCGTGCCGCGCTGGAGGAGGCCGAAGCCGCGGAGTGATACCGCGCGGGCCGGCGATGCCCGCGAAAACGACGGATCCCCCGGGCCTTGGCGGCCCGGGGGATCCGTCGTTTCGATCCCTCAGTGGTGCCCGTCGGGCGAACCGTTGCCGTTCGCGGGGACCTCGTCGTCCTGCCACTCTCGCAGGGCGGTCAGCGCCCGCTGTTCGGAGGCGTGCGCCGCCTCGGTGAGTGCGGCGTCCTCGGCGGCCGGATCGGCCCGCAGGAAGCTGCCGCGACCAGGGGAGCCCGCGGAGCCGAGCTTGTTCATCCGCTTGGGCAGCGCGGCGCCCTGGTACTCCAGCGGGATGGGATGGCCGTGGTCGTCGACCGGGCCCAGCGGCTGGTGCAGCTCGATGTAGGCGCCGTGCGGCAGACGCTTGATGATGCCGGTCTCCACGCCGTGCTCGAGCACCTCGCGGTCGCTGCGCTGCAGGGCCACCGCCCAGCGGTAGGCGATGAAGTAGACCAGCGG
>JAGQTU010000181.1 GCA_020438865.1 Mycobacterium sp. | reverse complement strand
GACCCGGGCTTCCGGGGCGACCTCGGCGACGGGGACGCCTGGAAGCTGCCGAGCGGAACGTTCCTGCAATCGGCCGGTGCCTGCGGCACCGGGTTCCTGTCCCGCCTCACCCCCGACGGGCACACCACCCGGGTCAAGGTTCCGGGGGTGTCGGACGACGTCGTCGTCACCGGCGCGACGGCCGACGCGCTGATGCTGCGCGGCCAGGTCGGTTGTGCCGGAACCACGTCCCTGGTGCGCTTCGACCCCGCGGCCAACACCGTGTCGGTGCTGCTCGGACCGCCGGTCAACGGCGGGGCGGTGGGCCGGGCCCTGCTGTTCCCGGGCCGGGATTCCTAACCCCTCACCTGCTGCCGGCCCTCCTCGCAAGAGGGATATGCTCTCGAAAAGAGAATGGCATTTTCAGCGAGGAGAACGATGGCCGAGACACCCGCGCTCACCGACCGCACGCTGGTGATATCGGGGGCCAGCCGGGGTATCGGACTGGCCATCGCGCTGGGCGCGGCCCGCCGCGGCGCCAACGTCGTGCTGCTGGCCAAGACGGCGCAGCCGCATCCGAAGCTGCCCGGCACGGTCTACACCGCGGCCGCCGAGATCGAGGCCGCCGGCGGTAAGGCCGTCGCGGTGGTGGGCGACGTGCGCAGCGAGGAGGACGTCGCCCGTGCCGTCGGCACCGCGGTCGAGCAGTTCGGCGGGGTCGACATCTGTGTCAACAACGCCAGTGCCATCGGCACCGAGCCCACCGAGCAGCTCTCGGCGAAGAAGTTCGACCTCATGCAGCAGATCAACATCCGCGGCACGTTCCTGCTGACGAAGGCCTGCCTGCCGCACCTGCGCGCGTCGGCCAACGGTCATGTGATCACCATCGCGCCGCCGCTGAACCTCACCCCGCACTGGCTCGGCGCGCATCCGGCCTACACGCTGTCGAAGTACGGCATGACCCTGTTGTCGATGGGCTGGGCGGCGGAATACGCCAACGCCGCAATCGGGTTCACCTGCCTGTGGCCGGAGACCTACATCGCGACCTCGGCGGTGGCCAACTCGCCGGACTTCGAGGATGCGTTGGCGTCGTCACGGCGCCCGGAGATCATGGCCGACGCGGCCATGGCGATCGTCACCTCGCCTGCCGTCGAGGTGAACGGCAAGTGTCTCATCGACGCCGATGTCCTGCGCGCGGCCGGGGTCGCCGATCTGTCCCGCTACGGCGGCGGTACGAGCCCGATCATCGACATCTTCGTCGACCGCTGAGAGCGGCCGGTCTTCACGCGAAGAAGCGGCCGAGTGCCGCACACTGCATCGTGAACAGCGCCCGGCTCACCGCCCACTCGGGGCGCAGCGAGTCGAAGCCGTGGCAGGTCCCGCCGAACACGTGCAGATCGGTGCGGACCCCGCACCGCATCAGCCGACGGGCGTAGTCGACGGCCTCGTCGCGCAGCGGGTCCAGTTCCGAGCAGGTGATGAATGTGGTTGGTGTGTCGATCAATCGGTGATTGCGCGCCGGTACCGATGCCGCATCCGGCGCCGTGTCGCCCAGGTAGTGCCGCCACATCAGCTTCGCGGCGGCCCCGTCGAAACCGGGGGTGGTCGCGAACTCCGCCTTCGAGGCCGTTGGCCGGTCGTCGAGCACCGGCTGATGCAGCAGTACGCCGACGATCGGGGGCAACTCGCCCTCGGCGCAGCGCTGGGCCAGCCCGGCGGCCAGCGCCGCTCCCGCACTGCTCCCGGCGACCGCCAGCCGGGCCGGATCCACGCCGATGTCGGCGGCCGAGGCCCGGGCCCACGTCAGCACCGCGGCGGCGTCGAGCAGGGCCGCCGGGTACGGATGCTCCGGGGCCAGCCGGTAGTCGACGGAGACGACGGTGCAGCGGGCACCGCGGGCCATGGTCACGCACTGGTGATGATCGGTGT
>JAGQTU010000180.1 GCA_020438865.1 Mycobacterium sp. | reverse complement strand
GATGGACTTCTGGCCGAAGTTGCGGATGTCCAGCAGATCGGACTCCGTGCGGGCGACCAGCTCACCGACGGTGTGCACACCCTCGCGCTTGAGGCAGTTGTACGACCGGACCGTCAGGTCCAGGTCGTCGATCGGCAGCGCGAACGCCGCGATGTGATCGGCCTCGGCCGGCGACGGGCCGATCTCGATGCCCTCGGCCTCGACGTTGAGTTCCCGTGCCAGACCGAACAGTTCGACCAGGGTCTTGCCGGCCGACGCCAGGGCGTCACGCGGGCTGATCGAGTTCTTGGTCTCGACGTCGAGGATCAGCTTGTCGAAGTCGGTGCGCTGCTCGACGCGGGTGGCGTCGACCTTGTAGGTCACCTTGAGGACCGGCGAGTAGATGGAATCGACCGGGATGCGGCCGATCTCGGCGCCGGAGGCCTTGTTCTGCACGGCGGGCACGTAGCCGCGGCCCCGCTCGACGACCAGCTCGACCTCGAGCTTGCCCTTGTCGTTCAGGGTGGCGATGTGCATCTCCGGGTTGTGCACCGTCACGCCGGCCGGCGGCACGATGTCACCGGCGGTGACCGCACCCGGGCCCTGCTTGCGCAGGTACATGGTGACCGGCTCGTCCTCCTCCGAGGACACCACCAGACCCTTGAGGTTCAGGATGATGTCGGTGACGTCTTCCTTGACGCCGGGCACGGTGGTGAACTCGTGCAGCACACCGTCGATGCGGATGCTGGTGACGGCCGCGCCGGGGATCGACGACAGCAGCGTGCGCCGCAGCGAATTGCCAAGGGTGTAACCGAAACCGGGCTCCAGCGGCTCGATGACGAACTGGGAGCGGTTCTCGGCGATGACCTCTTCGCTCAGGGTGGGTCGCTGAGAAATCAGCATGGTGTTTCTATTCTCCTTCTCGGCACCCGCTATTTGATGCCGTTAAGTGTTCTGCCGCAGGGAATTCCGCGACAGAAGCTTCCTCTTACTTCGAGTAGAACTCGACGATCAGCTGCTCGGTGAGCGGCACCTGGATCTGCTCACGGGTGGGCAGCTGGTGGACCAGGATGCGCTGACGCTCCCCGATCACCTGCAGCCAGCCCGGGATCGGACGCTCGCCGGCGGTCTGACGGGACACCTCGAACGGCAGGGTGTTCAGCGACTTGTCCCGCACGTCGATGATGTCGTACTGCGACACCCGGTAGCTGGGGATGTTCACCTTCACACCGTTGACGGTGAAGTGGCCGTGGCTGACCAGCTGGCGGGCCATCCGGCGGGTACGCGCCAGGCCGGCGCGGTACACGACGTTGTCCAGCCGGGTCTCCAGGATCTGCAGCAGGTTCTCGCCGGTCTTGCCCGCGGAACGGTTCGCCTCTTCGTAGTAGCGGCGGAACTGCTTCTCCATCACGCCGTAGGTGAAGCGGGCCTTCTGCTTCTCCTGCAGCTGCTGGCGGTACTCGCTCTCCTTGATCCGCGCGCGGCCGTGCTGGCCGGGCGGGTAGGGGCGCTTCTCGAAGGACTGGTCACCACCGACCAGGTCGACGCCGAGGCGGCGGGACTTGCGGGTGGCGGGTCCGGTGTAACGAGCCATTGAAGTTTCTCCTCCTAGACCCGGCGCCGCTTGGGCGGACGGCAGCCGTTGTGCGGCTGCGGGGTGACATCGGAAATGGCGCCAACCTCGAGGCCGGCGGCCTGCAACGAACGGATCGCGGTCTCGCGGCCCGAGCCCGGGCCCTTGACGAACACGTCGACCTTCTTGACGCCGTGCTCCTGAGCCTTGCGGGCCGCGTTCTCGGCGGCCAGCTGCGCGGCGAACGGGGTCGACTTACGCGATCCCTTGAAGCCGACGTGGCCGGACGACGCCCAGGCGATGACGTTGCCCTGGGGATCGGTGATCGACACGATCGTGTTGTTGAACGTGCTCTTGATGTGAGCGGCGCCGTGCGGGACGTTCTTCTTCTCCCTGCGACGGGCCTTCTGCCCCTTCTTGGGGGCGACGCCCTT
>JAGQTU010000179.1 GCA_020438865.1 Mycobacterium sp. | reverse complement strand
GATCACACCCTTGTTGCCGTGCCGGCCGGCGAGCTTGTCGCCGTCGGAGATCTTGCGCTTCTGGGCCACGTAGACGCGGACCAGTTCGTTGACGCCGGCGGGCAGCTCGTCGTCGTCCTCGCGGGAGAACACCCGGATGCCGATGACCTTGCCGGACTCGCCGTGCGGCACCTTCAGCGAGGTGTCGCGGACCTCGCGGGCCTTCTCACCGAAGATGGCACGCAGCAGGCGCTCCTCCGGGGTCAGCTCGGTTTCGCCCTTCGGGGTGACCTTGCCGACCAGGATGTCGCCGTCGCGGACCTCGGCGCCGATGCGGACGATGCCGCGCTCGTCGAGGTCGGCCAGCACCTCATCGGAGACGTTCGGGATGTCCCGGGTGATCTCCTCGGCGCCCAGCTTGGTGTCGCGGGCGTCGATCTCGTGCTCCTCGATGTGGATCGAGGTGAGCACGTCCTCCTCAACCAGCCGGTTGGAGAGGATGATCGCGTCCTCGTAGTTGTGGCCCTCCCACGGCATGACCGCCACGAGCAGGTTCTTGCCCAGGGCCATCTCACCGTTCTCGGTGCACGGCCCGTCGGCGATGACCTGGCCGGCCTCGACCCGCTGGCCGGCGTCCACGATCGGACGCTGGTTGGCGCAGGTGCCGTGGTTGGAGCGGGCGAACTTGCGCATCCGGTAGGTGTGCCGGGTGCCGTCGTCCGCCATCACGGTGATGTAGTCGGCCGAGACCTCCTCGATGACGCCCGCCTTGTCGGCGACGACGACGTCGCCGGCGTCGATCGCGGCGCGCAGCTCCATCCCGGTGCCCACCAACGGTGCCTCGCTGCGCACCAGCGGAACCGCCTGGCGCTGCATGTTGGCACCCATCAGGGCGCGGTTGGCGTCGTCGTGCTCGAGGAACGGGATCATGGCCGTGGCCACCGACACCATCTGGCGCGGCGAGACGTCCATGTAGTCCACGTCGGCCGGGGTGACGTTCTCCACCTCGCCGCCCTTACGGCGGACCAGGATGCGGCTCTCGGTGAACCGGTTCTTCTCGTCGATCGGCGAGTTGGCCTGCGCCACGACGTGGCGGTCCTCCTCGTCGGCGGTGAGGTAGTGGATCTCGTCGGTGACGACACCGTCGACGACCTTGCGGTAGGGCGTCTCGATGAAGCCGAACGGGTTGACCCGGGCGTACACCGACAGCGACCCGATCAGGCCGATGTTCGGACCCTCGGGGGTCTCGATCGGGCACATCCGGCCGTAGTGGCTGGAGTGCACGTCGCGGACCTCCAAGCCGGCGCGCTCACGGGACAGACCGCCGGGGCCCAGCGCCGAGAGGCGACGCTTGTGGGTCAGGCCGGACAGCGGGTTGTTCTGGTCCATGAACTGCGACAGCTGGCTGGTGCCGAAGAACTCCTTGATCGCCGCCACGACGGGACGGATGTTGATCAGGGTCTGCGGCGTGATCGCCTCGACGTCCTGGGTGGTCATCCGCTCGCGGACGACGCGCTCCATGCGGGACAGGCCGACCCGAATCTGGTTCTGGATCAGCTCGCCGACGGTGCGCAGGCGGCGGTTGCCGAAGTGGTCGATGTCGTCGACCTCGACGGGAACCTCGACCCCGCCCGGGGCGGTCATCGTGGCCGGGGCGCCGGTCTCGGCGGCCAGGTGCAGCCGGACCAGGTACTCGATCGTGGCGACGATGTCCTCTTCGGTCAGCGTCGAGCTGGTGATCGGCTTGCCGGCGTTCAGCCCGAGCTTCTTGTTGACCTTGTAGCGGCCCACCCGGGCCAGGTCGTAGCGCTTGTCCTTGAAGAACAGGTTCTCCAGCAGGGTCTGCGCCGACTCCTTGGTCGGCGGTTCGCCCGGGCGTAGCTTGCGGTAGATGTCCAGCAGCGCCTCGTCGGTGCCGGCGGTGTTGTCCTTCTCCAGCGTCGACATCATGATCTCGGAGAAGCCGAAGCGCTCCCGGATCTGCTCGTTGGTCCAGCCGAGCGCCTTGAGCAGCACGGTGACCGGCTGGCGGCGCTTGCGGTCGATGCGCACGCCGACGGTGTCCCGCTTGTCGACGTCGAACTCCAGCCAGGCACCGCGGCCGGGGAT
>JAGQTU010000178.1 GCA_020438865.1 Mycobacterium sp. | reverse complement strand
AGGCTGCCGACGATGCGCTGCAGTCCGGCAGCAGAGATGCGGGCAACCGTGCACCAGCCGACCCGCAGCACCCGGGGCGCCTCGTCGGCCAGCACCTGCAGCCGGGCCGCCCGGTCCCCGGCGGCGGCGATGTGGTCGATCAACTCCAGTTCGCGGTGCGCCTCCAGCAGGCCGGTGTGCGGCCGGATGGTGTCCACCCGCACCCCCTCCAGCCGCTCGGCGGCGGTGATCAGCATGTCGGGCATCGCGCCCTGGGGCAGGACCACGACCAGGTCGTCGATGGCGTAGCCCGGCCCGCGCTCCACGACGTCCAGCGACAGGATGTCGGCGCCGACCGAGCCGAGGGCCACCGCCAGCGACCCCAGGCTGCCGGGGCGATCCTCGAGCTGGACCCGCAGCAGATAGGAACGCACCCGGTCAACTGTTCCACAGCCGTCGGGTCTCAGCACTCCGGCGGCGGGGGCCGCCCGGTGCCGGATCGCGCCCCTCTAGGCTTGGTTACCGTGTCTGAGATCTCCCGCGACGAGGTCGCCCGGCTGGCCAAGCTGGCCCGGCTCGCCCTCACCGACCAGGAGCTGGAGAGTTTCGCCGGCCAGCTCGACGCCATCTTGGATCACGTGAGCCAGGTGCAGGCCGTCGACGTCACCGACGTCACACCGACCGGCAACCCGCTCAAGGACGTCAACGTCACCCGCCCCGACGTGGTAGACCCCTGCCTGACCCAGGCCGAGGCGCTGGCCGAGGCGCCCTCGGCCGTCGACGGCCGCTTCGCGGTACCGCAGATCCTGGGAGACGAGCAGTGAGCAGCGACGTGGTGCGCCTGGACGCCGCGACCCTCGGGCGCAGGATCGCCGCCGGGGAGCTGTCCTCGGTCGAGGTGACGCAGGCCTGCCTGGACCAGATCGCCGCCACCGACGAGACCTACCACGCGTTCCTGCACGTCGCCGCCGACGGGGCGCTGGCGCAGGCGGCCCGGGTCGACGCCGCGGTGGCCGCCGGCGAGGAGCTGCCGTCCCCGCTGGCCGGGGTGCCGCTGGCGCTCAAGGACGTGTTCACCGCCACCGACATGCCGACCACCTGCGGATCGAGGATGCTGGAGGGCTGGATCTCGCCCTACGACGCGACGGTGACCGCCCGGGTGCGTGCCGCCGGGATCCCGATCCTGGGCAAGACCAACATGGACGAGTTCGCCATGGGCAGCTCCACCGAGAACTCGGCCTACGGCCCGACCCGCAACCCGTGGGACACCGAGCGGGTGCCCGGCGGCTCCGGCGGCGGCAGCGCGGCCGCCCTGGCCGCGTTCCAGGCCCCGCTGGCCATCGGCTCCGACACCGGCGGGTCGATCCGCCAGCCCGCCGCGCTGACCGCGACGGTCGGCGTCAAGCCGACCTACGGCACGGTGTCCCGCTACGGCCTGGTCGCCTGCGCCTCGTCGCTGGACCAGGGCGGTCCCTGCGCGCGCAGCGTGCTCGACACCGCGCTGCTGCACGCCGTCATCGCCGGCCACGACCACCGCGACTCCACCTCGATCGAGGCGCAGATCCCCGATGTCGTCGCCGCGGCGAAGGCCGGCGCCGCGGGCGACCTGAAGGGCGTGCGGGTCGGCGTGGTCAAGCAGCTGCGGTCCGGTGCGGGCTACCAGCCCGGCGTGCTGGCCTCGTTCAACGCCGCCGTCGAGCAACTGGCCGCGCTGGGGGCGGAGGTCAGCGAGGTCGACTGCCCGCAACTGGACTACTCGCTGTCCGCCTACTACCTGATCCTGCCCTCGGAGGTGTCGAGCAACCTGGCGCGGTTCGACGCCATGCGCTACGGGCTGCGGGTCGGCGACGACGGCACCCACAGCGCCGAGGAGGTGATGGCGCTGAGCCGGGCGGCCGGGTTCGGTCCGGAGGTCAAGCGCCGCATCATCATCGGCACCTACGCGTTGTCGGCGGGCTATTACGACGCCTACTACAACCAGGCCCAGAAGGTGCGCACGCTCATCGCCCGTGACCTCGACGAGGCCTACAGCAAGGTGGACGTGCTGGTCGCCCCGGCGACCCCCACCACCGCGTTCCGGCTGGGGGAGAAGGTGGACGACCCGCTGGCGATGTACCTGTTCGACCTGTGCACCCTGCCGCTGAACCTGGCCGGGCACT
>JAGQTU010000177.1 GCA_020438865.1 Mycobacterium sp. | reverse complement strand
TGCCGCCGTGTAAGGGTCGAGGTATGTACGACGATTTCGACCGCTGCTACCGAGCCGTCCAGTCGCGGGACTGTCGGTTCGACGGCTGGTTCGTCACCGCCGTGCTGACCACCGGCATCTACTGCCGGCCCAGCTGTCCGGTGCGCCTGCCGCTGGCACGCAACGTGCGGTTCTACCCCACCTCGGCTGCGGCGCAGCGGGCCGGCTTCCGGGCCTGCAAGCGCTGCCGCCCCGATGCCTCACCCGGCTCGCCGGAGTGGAACATCCGCTCCGACGCGGTCGCGAGGGCGATGCGGCTGATCGCCGACGGCGTCGTGGATCGCGACGGGGTCACCGGCCTGGCGGCCAGGGTCGGCTACACCACCCGGCAGCTGGAACGGATGCTGCAGGCCGAGGTGGGGGCCGGTCCCCTCGCACTGGCCCGCGCGCAACGGGTGCAGACGGCGCGCGTGCTGATCGAAACCACCGATCTGCCGTTCAGTGACATCGCCTTTGCAGCCGGTTTCGCCAGCATCCGGCAGTTCAACGACACTGTCCGCTCTGCCTGTGACAGCACGCCGACGATGTTGCGGCAGAAGGCTGCTCAGCGCCCGTGGCACGACCTGTCCCCCGGCGGGCAGACGCTGTCGCTGCGGCTGCCGGTGCGCACACCGTTCGCCTACGAGGGGGTGTTCGGCCACCTGGCCGCCAGTGCCGTGCCGGGGTGCGAGGAAGCCCGCGGCGGCGCCTACCGGCGTACCCTGCGCCTGCCGTCGGGGTACGGCATCGTCAGTCTGACCCCGCAGCCCGACCACGTCAGGGCGCAACTGGTGCTGGAGAACGTCCGGGACCTGGCCACCTCGATCGCCCGGTGCCGGCGGCTGCTGGACCTCGATGCCGACCCCGAGGCGGTCATCGACGCGTTGAGTTCGGACGCCGACCTGCGCGCGGTGGTCATCAAGGCCCCCGGGCAGCGCATCCCGCGCACCGTCGACGAGCACGAACTCGCCGTGCGGGCCGTGCTGGGCCAGCAGGTGTCGACCGGTGCGGCCCGCACCCACACCGCCCGGCTGGTCCGCGCCTACGGCAGCGCCGTGAGCGACTCGGCCGGCGGGCTGACCCACGCCTTTCCGACCGTCAGCCAGCTGGCCGAGATCGATCCGGCCCACCTGGCTGTTCCCGAGGCCCGGAGGCGCTCACTGGCGGCGCTGCTCGGCGCACTGGCCGACGGCGATCTGATCCTGGATGCGGGGTGCGACTGGGAGCAGGCCCGCACCCGGCTGCTCGAGGTCCCCGGGATCGGACCGTGGACCGCGGAGATCATCGCAATGCGCGGCCTCGGCGATCCCGATGCGTTCCCCGCGAGCGACCTGGGTGTTCGGCTGGCCGCCGAGCAGCTGGGGCTACCGGCCGACCCACGGGCGCTCACGACTCGCAGCGCCCGCTGGCGACCGTGGCGGTCATACGCCGTCCAGCACCTCTGGACCACCCTGGACCATTCCGTGAATCACTGGCCACCGAAGGAGAAGACGCCATGACCACCATGCGATACCGAGCGATCGACAGCCCGGTGGGGCTGCTGACGCTGGCCGGAGTCGGATCGACCCTGATGCATCTGCGGATGGTGGATCAGACACACGAGCCTGACCGCTCGGACTGGGAGCCGGCCGACGACGACGCGTTCCCCGAGGCCGTCGAGCAGCTGTCAGCCTACTTCGCCGGCGAACTCACCGAGTTCGACCTGGAACTCGAGCTGGCCGGCACCGAGTTCCAGCGCCGGGTATGGGCCGCGTTGCGCACCATCCCGTACGGGCAGACCCGCTCGTACGGGCAGATCGCCGAACAGATCGGTTCACCGGGAGCCTCGCGCGCGGTGGGGCTGGCGAATGGACGAAATCCGATCGGCATCATCGTGCCCTGCCATCGGGTCATCGGCTCGACGGGCGGAATGACCGGATATGGCGGCGGAATTGACCGCAAGCGCGCATTGCTGGCACTGGAGAAAAGCCGAAAGCCGGCCAATCTGACGCTTTTCGACTGAACACAAAAATGCCTGGGCCCCCAATCGAAATCGGGGGCCCAGGACTTAATGTGTGTTCGGCGGTGTCCTACTTTTCCACCCGGGTTGGGTAGTATCATCGGCGCTGGCTGGCTTAGCTTCCG
>JAGQTU010000017.1 GCA_020438865.1 Mycobacterium sp. | reverse complement strand
CCCGAACCACCGCCACCACCGCCGCCGCCGTAAGCCGTCGGACCGGCATGCGAACATGTGTTCGTGTCCGACGGTCGGGCGAGCATCCTGCACGCTGATCTCGATGCGTTCTACGCATCGGTCGAGCAGCGCGACGATCCCACGCTGCGCGGTCGGCCGGTGATCGTCGGCGGCGGCGTGGTGCTCGCGGCCAGCTACGAGGCGAAGGCCTACGGCGTGCGCACCGCGATGAGCGGTGAGCAGGCCCGGCGACTGTGCCCCGCCGCCGTCCTGGTCCCGCCGCGGATGACGGCCTACAGCCGGGCCAGCGCCGCCGTCTTCGAGGTCTTCCGCGACATCACCCCGCTGGTGGAGCCCATCTCGGTGGACGAGGCGTTCCTCGACGTCGCGGGCCTGCGGCGGCTGTCCGGCGAGCCGCTGCAGATCGGGGCCGCGCTGCGCGAGCAGGTACGCGAGCGGGTGGGGCTGCCGATCACCGTGGGCATCGCCCGCACCAAATTCCTGGCGAAGGTGGCCAGTCAGCTGGCCAAACCGGACGGACTGCTGTTGGTGCCTCCGGACGGCGAGGTGGCGTTCCTGCACCCGTTGGCGGTCCGGCGGCTGTGGGGGGTGGGGCCCAAGACCGCCGAGAGACTCCGGGTGCACGGCATCGAGACCGTCGCGCAGATGGCCGAGCTGCGCGAGGCGACGCTGGCGTCACTGGTCGGACAGGCGATGGGCGCGCAGTTGTTCGCGCTCTCCCGCAACATCGACCGCCGCCGGGTCAGCACGACGCGGCGCCGCCGCTCGGTTGGTGCCCAGCGGGCCCTGGGCAGGCGCCGCTACCCGCCCGCCGAGTTGGACGCCGTGGTGATCGGGTTGATCGACCGGATCACCGGCCGGATGCGCGCGGCCAACCGCACCGGCCGAACGGTGGTGCTGCGGCTGCGCTTCGACGACTTCACTCGGGTCACCCGCTCGCACACGTTGCCCGGGGCCACCGCGTCGACCGCACCGCTGCTGGCCGCGGCGCGTCAGCTGGTCGCGGCGGCCGCTCCGCTGATCGCCGAGCGGGGGCTCACCCTGATCGGGTTCGCGGTGTCCAACATCGATCGCGGCGGCGCCCAGCAGCTCGAGCTTCCGCTGAACGGGGACGGTCCCGACCTGCTCGACATCGACGCCGCGGTCGACCGGGTCCGCGCCCGCTACGGCAACTCGGCGCTGACCCGTGGCGTGCTGATTGGCCGCGACACCGGGCTCGAGGTGCCGCACCTGCCCGACTAGCGGTCCAGACCGGCGATCTGGGCACGGTAGACGTCGACCAGCCCGGCGGCCAGGCGCGGGTCGAACGGGCCGCCCTGCGGGCCCGGGGTGTACTCCGCACTCACCAGGACGCCGCGGTGAAATCCGGCGACCAGGGCGATGTCCCAGGCCAGGGTCTGGCCGGGTTTGGTTGTCCGGCAATGCATCAGCGTCGCGATGGCGCCGTGGGGCAGATCGCCGACATCGAGCGGTCCCAGGGTCACCACCGAGCTCGCGTTCGGTCCCTCGAAGGTGAAGACGCGGCAATGCCGCACCAGCTCGGCGAGATCCGGCCGATGCTCGGTCACCGAGACCGCGACGCCGATCGCGGCGTTCTTCGACGACCGCATGGCCAGCCCCTTCTGGGAGGCGGCGCCCTGGGACAGGAACAGCTCGCAGCCGGCGGGCGACACCTGTGGTTCGGGGCCGCGCGGCACCGCCACCATGCGGCCCCAGCTGGTGCCCGGCAGCTGCGGCACCACGCTCTCGTCGATCAGCATCGCCTCGCTCAGCTGATGCAGATCGGGCTTCGCGCTGCCGACCGGTTCGGCGGTGTGGGGTTCGGGGGAGCCGACGACGATCACCACGGCGGCGGTACCGGCCAGCACGCACAGCGTCGCGATCAGCACCACCCGCAGCCACGTCATCATCGCTTCCCCGCCCACTCCACGAGCCGATCACCGGACCAAGTGTTAATGATCCGGTCCAGCGGCACTTCGGCGTCGACGGCGCGCTGGGCGCCGTAGCCCAGAAAATCCAGCTGGCCCGGGGCGTGCGCGTCGGTGTCGATCGAGAACGCGCAGCCGATGTCGAGCGCCAGGTTGAGCAGCCGCGTCGGCGGATCGCGCCGTTCCGGCCGGGAGTTGATCTCCACGGCGGTGTGGTTGTCGCGGCAGGCGGCGAACACCGCCTCGGCGTCGAACTGCGACTCCGGCCGGATGCCGCGGTTGCCGGACACCAACCGGCCGGTGCAGTGCCCGAGGATGTTGACCCGCGCATCGGACACCGCCCGGACCATCCGCCGGGTCATCGCCGGCGCGTCCATCGCCAGCTTGGAATGGACGCTGGCGACCACGATGTCGAGCCGGTCCAGCAGCTCGGGCTCCTGATCCAGGGTGCCGTCCTCGAGGATGTCGACTTCGATCCCGGTGAGAATCCGGAACGGTGCCAGGCACTCGCGTAGTTCGTCGATGACATCGAGCTGCCGCCGCAGCCGGTCCGGCGCGAGCCCGTTGGCGATCCTCAGCCGCGGCGAGTGGTCGGTCAGCGCGCAGTACTCATGGCCCAGCGCGGCGGCGGTGGTCATCATCTCCTCGATCGGCGCCGACCCGTCCGACCAGTCGGAGTGGCAGTGCAGATCGCCGCGCAGCGCGGTGCGAATGTCGCCACCGCCGAGATCGTCTGCCGTGGAACGTAATTCGACCAGCGCATCCGGCTCGCGACCCGCCCAGGCCTGGGCGATGACCTTGGCGGTCTTCGGGCCGACACCGGGCAGCAACTGCCAGCTGTCGGCGCGCCCGTGGCGCTCCCGATCGGCCTCGTCGAGCGCCTCGACGACATCGGCGGCCCTGCGATACGCCATCACCCGGCGCGGGTCCTCGCGGGCGCGGTCCTTGTAGTACGCGATCTCGCGAAGCGCGGCTACCGGGTCCATCACCCCAGTGTGCCCCCGGTCCGGTAGTCGCCGATTTTGCGGTCCGGGCGCGCACATCTACAGTGGATTGCAGGTTTACTCAATCCATCAAATCGTTGATCCGAGGTCTCAGCGTGCCCACCAGCTTCCCCGCCGGCATCGAGCGGCCGCTCTACGAGATCAAGGCCAACCTGTTCAAGGCGCTGGCCCACCCGGCCCGCATCCGGGTGCTGGAGATCCTGTCGGCCAACGCCGGGCCGACCATGGTCAGCGAGATCCTCGCCGCGACCGACCTCGAACCCACCCTGCTGTCCCAGCACCTCGCGGTGCTCAAACGCCACCAGGTGGTGCGCGCCGACCGGGTCGGCAATGCCGTCTACTACGAACTCGCCCACCCCTCGATCCGCGAACTGCTGGTGATCGCGCGCACCTTCCTCGCCGACACGCTGCGCACCCAGCAGCAGCAGCTGGCCGCGTTCGACGCGCTGCCCCCGGTCGGCGGCCCGCGGTGATCGCCAGGACGACCGGGGCGGTCTCGCGGTTGCTGCCGCACCGCGCCGACTACGCGGAGCTGCCCCGGTCCTGGCGCCGCGACATCCTGGCCGGGGTGACGGTCGGGGTGGTCGCGCTGCCGCTGGCGCTCGCCTTCGGCATCAGCTCCGGAGTCGGCGCGGCCGCCGGCCTGATCACCGCGGTGGTCGCCGGGCTGGTGGCCGCCGTGTTCGGCGGATCGCACGTCCAGGTCTCCGGGCCGACGGGCGCGATGGCGGTGGTGTTGGCACCGATCGTCGCCCAGCACGGCATCGGCAGCATCGCGCTGGTGACCGTACTGGCCGGGCTCATCGTCGTGGCCGCCGGCGTCACCGGTCTCGGCCGTGCCGTCACCTTCATCCCCTGGCCGGTGATCGAGGGGTTCACGCTGGGCATCGCCGCGATCATCTTCCTGCAGCAGGTTCCCGCGGCCTTCGGCGCCACGGCGCCGGCCGGCACCCGCACGCTGCCCGCGGCGTGGGCGATCGCCACCCACGCGGACTGGTCGGCAGTCTGGCGCCCGCTGGGCGTCGTCGGATTCGTCGCCGTGCTCATGTTTGCGCTGCCCCGATTGCACCGGGCCATCCCGGAGTCGCTGACGGCGGTGGTGGCCGCGACCGTGATCGTGGCGGCGTTCGGTGTCCCGGTGGCCCGCATCGGGGCGCTGCCCTCCCAATTGCCCGCGCCGGTGCTGCCGCACGCCGATCTCAGTGCGCTGCGAACCCTGGTGGGTGCCGCGCTGGCCATCGCCGCACTGGCGGCCATCGAATCCCTGCTCTCCGCCCGGGTGGCGGCGACGATGTCGCCCACCGGCCCGTACGACCCCGACCGGGAACTGGTCGGGCAGGGTTTGGCGTCGGTGGCCTCCGGCGTCTTCGGCGGCATGCCCGCCACCGGCGCGATCGCCCGCACCGCCGTCAACGTCCGCTCCGGTGCCCGCACCCGGGTGTCGGCCATCGTGCACTCGCTGCTGCTGCTGGCGGTGGTGTACCTGGCGACCGGCCCGGTGTCGGCGATCCCGCTGTCGGCGCTGGCCGGGGTGCTGATGGTGACGTCGTTCCGGATGATCTCGGCCGGCACGGTGCGAAAGATCCTGCGCTCCACCCGATCCGACGCGGTGACGTTCGCGCTGACGGCCCTGGTGACGGTGTGCTTCGACCTGATCGAGGCGGTGGAGATCGGCATCGTGTTCGCGGCGTTCTTCGCGCTTCGGACGGTGGCGCGGCGCAGCAGCGTAGTACGCGAGGAACTCCCCGGCCAGCCGCAACCCGGCGACGACCGGATCGCGCTACTGCGGCTGGACGGAGCGATGTTCTTCGGTGCGGCCGAACGCATCTCGAAGGCCATCACCGGCGATCACCATCCGCACGGCCCGGAGGTGTCCGTGGTCATCATCCGGATGTCCCAGATCGGCATGCTCGACGCCACCGGGGCGCACACGCTCGCCGAACTGGCCGAGGAACTGGAGGCGCGGGGCATCACGGTGATCATCAAGGGTGTCCAGCCCGAGCACCTCACCCTGCTGGCCAACATGGGGATCGTCGAGGCCCTGCGCCACGAGAACCACCTCATCGACTCCCTGGATGAGGCGATCGCCCACGCGCGGTCCCACGTCAGCCCGGCGCTGCACCCATGAAAAGTTCGCTTCGAAAAATTTGCATGGTTTAGCACCACACCCGGCGGGGTATGGCAATCGCCATGTTGAGTCTGGGGTGGGCGGCACTCTATGGCGGCGGCGCTCTGCTGGCGACCGCGGCGGTGCTGGTGTTCGCGAATCGGCTCTACAGCGAGGACCAGGCCTACCGGCCGGTCCGTCCGGTGATGGCCGCGGTAGTCGGCGTGCTGTGGCCGGTGCTGGTCATCGGGGCGGCTCAGCTGCTCGTGCTGCACGTGCTGCGCCCCCACGCACGAAGCCGCGACGCGTCCGTCATCGAACTCGACCCCGGGCGCCGCGCGGCATCACCCCGACCGGGCATCCCCACCTGGCGCATCAGCGCCTGAGCACGGCCGGCGGGTCGCGGGAGTAGGGTCGCGGCGGTGCGATTCGCGTTCAAGACCTCTCCGCAGAACACCACCTGGGCCGACATGCTCGCGGTCTGGAAGACCGCCGACGAGATCGAGGTCTACGAGTCCGGCTGGACCTTCGACCACTTCTATCCGATCTTCTCCGACCCGACCGGCCCCTGCCTGGAGGGCTGGACGACGCTGACGGCCCTCGCGCAGGCCACCACCCGGCTCCGGCTGGGCACCCTGGTGACCGGTGTGCACTACCGCCACCCCGCGGTGCTGGCCAACATGGCCGCGGCGCTGGACATCATCTCCGGTGGCCGGCTCGAGCTGGGCATCGGCGCGGGCTGGAATGAGGAGGAGTCCGGTGCCTACGGCATCGAACTCGGCAGCGTCCGGGAGCGGTTCGACCGCTTCGAGGAGGCCTGCCAGGTGTTGGTCGGACTGCTCAGCCAGGACACCACCGACTTTGACGGCCGCTTCTACCGACTCAAGGACGCCCGCAACGAGCCGAAGGGCCCGCAGCGGCCGCACCCGCCGATCTGCATCGGCGGCAGCGGGGAGAAGCGCACGCTGCGCATCACCGCCCGCTACGCCCAGCACTGGAACTTCGCGGGCGGGTCGCCCGAAGAGTTCGCCCGCAAGCGCGACGTGCTGGCGGCGCACTGCGCCGACATCGGCCGCGACCCCAAGGAGATCCTGCTGTCGGCGCACGTCTGGCTCCAACCGGACCTGAACTACCGCGCGGTGATCGAGGACGCGATCGCGCTGGGCGCCGAGGGCCTGGATCTCGCGATCGTCTACCTGCCCGCACCGCACGACCCGGCGGTCCTGGAGCCGCTGGCGGAGACCATCCGCGATTCCGGGCTGTGGCGGGCGGCGGACCCACCCAGATAACGGTCAGGTAACGACTGGCAAAATAGCGGTGGCGTCAGAGGGTGCCGAAAAGCGTTGCTAGAACCCCATGCGGACGAGTTCGTCGGCCGTGATGAGCCGCTCGTGCCGAGCGGGAAATTCCCGGCTCTTGACCGGATGGCGGAATAATGACCAGGCCATACGCGCGACCCGGGAGCGCGATATCGGGTTGAGGTACACGAGGATCACTCCTGTGGTCGAATCTCCACACATCGGGCCCGACTTTACCGCAGCACCCGCTCCAGCTATTAGACATATCACACACTGCAAACGGCAAGAGGCGCGCCGATTAAAAATCAGATGATTCTGTTGTGACTGGAGTGGCTCATGTGGTCGCACCCAGGTGTTGCACCGACCCCTTGAGTCTGAGCGCACTTCTAGTGCGTGAGTTCTGAATCAGTGCGCGAACGGCCTAGCGCTGCGGAGCGGCTGTCGGCTTGATCGGCCGCGGCAGCGCCGAGTGCCCCATCAGGTACCGGTCGACGCCGGCGGCGGCGGCCCGGCCCTCGGCGATCGCCCAGACGATCAGGGACTGCCCGCGGCCCATATCGCCGGCCACGAAAACGCCTGGCACCGAGGTCTGGAAGTCGTCGTCGCGGGCGACGTTGCCCCGGTCGGTCAAGTCCACGCCCAGATCAGTCAGCAGGCCCGGCTTCTCGGGGCCGACGAAGCCCATCGCCAGCAGCACCAAGTCGGCGTCGAGTTCGAAATCGGTGCCCTCCACCTTCTCGAACTTGCCGCCCGACATGACGACCTCGTGGGCGCGCAGCCCGGTGACCTTGCCCTCATTACCGAGGAACTTCTCGGTGTTCACCGAGAACATCCGCTCGCCGCCCTCCTCGTGCGCCGAGGACACCCGGAACATCAGCGGATAGGTCGGCCACGGCGTCGAATCGGCTCTGGCCTCGGGCGGTCGCGGCATGATCTCGAACTGGTGCACGCTGGCCGCGCCCTGCCGGTGGGCGGTGCCCAGGCAGTCCGCCCCGGTGTCGCCACCGCCGATGATGATGACCCGCTTGCCCTTGGCGGTGATCGGCGGCTGGCCGTCGCCGTCGAGCACCGGATCGCCCTGCTGGACCCGGTTGGCCCACGGCAGGTACTCCATGGCCTGGTAGATGCCTTCGAACTGGCGGCCCGGGATGGGCAGGTCGCGCCCCTCGGTGGCGCCACCGGCCAGCACCACCGCGTCGAACTCCGATCGAAGGTTATCCGCTGTTATGTCGATCCCGACGTTCACCCCGGCCCGGAAGCGGGTGCCCTCGGCCTCCATCTGCACCAGCCGGCGGTCGATGTGGCGCTTCTCCATCTTGAACTCGGGGATGCCGTAGCGCAGCAGACCGCCGATGCGGTCGGCCCGCTCGAAGACGGTGACGTCGTGGCCGGCCCGGGTCAGCTGCTGGGCGGCGGCCAGCCCGGCGGGCCCGGATCCGATGACGGCGACGCTCTTGCCGGTCAGCAGGTGCGGCGGCTGCGCTTTGACCCAGCCCTCGTCGAAGGCGTTGTCGATGATCTCGACCTCGACCTGCTTGATGGTCACCGGATCGGAGTTGATGCCCAGCACGCACGACGCCTCGCACGGCGCCGGGCAGAGCCGGCCGGTGAACTCGGGGAAGTTGTTCGTGGCGTGCAGCCGCTCGATGGCGTCCTGCCAGCGGTTCCGGTACACCAGGTCGTTCCACTCCGGGATCAGGTTGCCCAGCGGGCACCCGTTGTGGCAGAACGGGATTCCGCAGTCCATACACCGCGAGGCTTGGTCGGTCAGGGTCACACGGTCGAACTCCTCGTAGACCTCCTTCCAGTCCCGCAGCCGCAGCGGCACCGGCCTGCGGGTGGGCGTCTCCCGGTGGGTGTACTTCAGAAAACCGGTCGGGTCAGCCATGAGCCGCCGCCATGATCGCCTGGTCGACGTCCTCGCCGGCGGCCTCGGCCGCGGCGATCGCCTGCAGCACCGCCTTGTAGTCGCGCGGCATCACCTTCACGAAGTCACCCATCTGTTTCGGCCAGTCGGACAGGATGCGCTGTCCCACCGCTGAATCGGTGGCACCGACGTGCGCGACGAGCATGTCGTGCAGCCACTCGGCATCGGCGTCGTCGAACTCGTCGAGGTCCACCATCTCCGTGTTGAGGTTGGCGGCCAGTGCACCGGCCGGGTCGTAGACGTAGGCCACCCCGCCGGACATGCCGGCGGCGAAGTTGCGACCGGTCGGGCCCAGGATGACCACCCGGCCGCCGGTCATGTACTCACAGCCGTGGTCACCGACGCCCTCCACCACCGCGTGGGCACCGGAGTTGCGCACCGCGAACCGCTCGCCCACCGTGCCGCGAATGAACGCGGTACCGCTGGTGGCGCCGAACAGGATCACATTGCCACCGATGATGTTGTCCTCGGCCACATAGCCTTCCGGCGAGTTTTCGGCGGGGCGCAGCACGATCCGGCCGCCGGACAGGCCCTTGCCGACGTAGTCGTTGGCGTCGCCGTACACCCGCAGTGTGATGCCCTTGGGCACGAACGCCCCGAAGCTGTTGCCCGCCGAGCCCTCGAACGTGATGTCGATGGTGCCGTCCGGAAGCCCGTTCGCGCCATAGGCTTTGGTCAGCTCGTGGCCCAGCATGGTGCCGACGGTGCGGTTGGTATTGGCGATGGTCGTGGTGAACTTCACCGAGGTCCCCGAGTCCAGGGCCTCCCGGCTCATCACGATCAGCTGCTGGTCCAGCGCCTTGTCCAGGCCGTGGTCCTGTCGCGAACTGCAGTATAGGTCCTGGTTCATGAACGCCGAGTCCGGCGCGTACAGCACCGGCGTGAGGTCTAGCTTGCGGGCCTTCCAGTGCTCGGCCGCGCGAGCGGTGTCCAGCGCGTCGACCTGTCCGACCATCTCGTCGACGGTCCGGAAGCCCAACTGCGCCATCAGTTCCCGGACCTCTTCGGCGATGAACAGGAAGAAGTTCTCCACGAACTCCGGCTTGCCGTTGAACCGATCGCGCAGCAGCGGGTTCTGCGTGGCCACGCCGACCGGGCAGGTGTCGAGGTGGCAGACCCGCATCATGATGCAGCCCGACACCACCAGCGGCGCGGTCGCGAAGCCGAACTCCTCGGCGCCCAGCAGCGCCGCGATCACCACGTCGCGGCCGGTCTTGAGCTGGCCGTCGACCTGCACCACGATCCGGTCCCGAAGTCCGTTGAGCAGCAACGTCTGCTGGGTCTCGGCCAGGCCGAGCTCCCACGGCGCGCCCGCGTGCTTCATCGACGTCAGCGGGGTGGCGCCGGTGCCGCCGTCGTGCCCGGAGATCAGCACCACGTCGGCGTGCGCCTTTGAGACACCGGCCGCCACCGTGCCGACCCCGTTCTCGGACACCAGCTTCACGTGGACGCGGGCCTGCGGGTTGGAGTTCTTCAGGTCGTGGATCAGTTGTGCCAGATCCTCGATTGAGTAGATGTCGTGGTGCGGCGGCGGCGAGATCAGTCCGACACCCGGCGTGGAGTGGCGCACCTCGGCCACCCACGGGTACACCTTGTGACCCGGAAGTTGTCCGCCCTCACCGGGTTTCGCGCCCTGGGCCATCTTGATCTGGATATCGGTGCAGTTGGTCAGGTAGTGCGAGGTGACCCCGAAGCGGCCGGAGGCCACCTGCTTGATCGCGCTGCGCCGCCAGTCGCCGTTGGGGTCGCGGTCGAACCGGCTGCTGGCCTCGCCGCCCTCGCCCGAGTTCGACCGCCCGCCAAGGCGGTTCATCGCGATCGCCAGGGTCTCGTGCGCCTCGGCGGAGATAGAGCCGTAGCTCATCGCGCCCGTGGAGAAGCGCTTGACGATCTCACTGGCCGGTTCGACCTCCTCGATCGGAACCGGGGGCCGCCCGCTGCCTTCTGCGTCCTTGAACTTCAGCAGCCCGCGCAGCGAGGCCATCCGCTCGCTCTGGTCGTCGACCAGCGCGGTGTACTCCTTGAACACCGCATACTGCCCGGTGCGGGTCGAGTGTTGCAGCTTGAACACGGTGTCGGGGTTGAACAGGTGGTACTCGCCCTCACGGCGCCACTGGTACTCCCCGCCGACCTCGAGTTCGCGGTGCGCGCGCTCGTCGGGGCGGTCCAGGTAGGCCAGCTGGTGGCGAGTGGCGACGTCCGCGGCGATGTCGTCGAGGTCGATGCCGCCGACCGGGCAGGTCAGCCCGGTGAAGTACTCGTCGAGCACGCCCTGCGAGATGCCGATGGCCTGGAACAGCTGCGCGCCGGTGTAGGAGGCCACCGTGGAGATGCCCATCTTCGACATCACCTTCAGCACACCCTTGCCGGCGGCCTTGATGTAGTTCGACAGCGCCTTCTCGCGGTCCATGCCGCCCAGCGCGCCGCGGTTGAGCATGTCCTCGATCGATTCGAAGGCGATGTAGGGGTTGATGGCGGCGGCGCCGAAGCCGATCAGCATCGCCATGTGGTGGACCTCGCGGGCGTCGCCGGCCTCGACGATCAATCCGACTTGCGTACGGGTGCGCTGCCGAACCAGGTGGTGGTGGATCGCCGCGACGGCCAGCAGCGACGGGATCGGCGCCAGGTTCTCGTTGGACTCGCGGTCGGAGATCACCAGGACGCGGGCGCCGTCCTCGATCGCCTTCGACGCCGCGTCCCGGATGTCGTCGAGCGCACGGCGCAGGCCCTCACCGCCCTTGGCGACCGGATACAGACAGCGGATGACCGCCGAGCGCATGCCGTGCTTGTGGCCGCGGACCTCGTCGTCGGGGTTGAGGTTGACCAGCTTGGCCAGTTCGTGGTTACGCAGTATCGGCTGCGGCAGCACGATCTGGTGGCATGACTCCGGTACCGGGTTGAGCACGTCACCCTCGGGTCCGATGGTGGCCTGCAGGCTGGTCACCACCTCCTCGCGGATGGCGTCCAGTGGCGGATTGGTCACCTGGGCGAACAGCTGCTGGAAGTAGTCGAACAGCATCCGCGGCCGGGCCGAGAGCACCGCGACCGGGGTGTCGGTACCCATCGAGCCGATCGGCTCGGCGCCGGTGCGGGCCATCGGCGCGACCAGCAGGTTGAGCTCCTCGTAGGTGTAGCCGAAGGCCTGCTGACGCAGCACCACCCGGTGGTGCGGCATCCGGATGTACGGGCCCTGCGGTAACTCGTCGAGGTGGAACTGCTGGGAGTCCAGCCACTCCTGGTAGGGGTGCTCGGCGGCCAGTTCGGACTTGATCTCCTCGTCGGAGACGATGCGGCCCTGGGCGGTGTCGACCAGGAACATCCGGCCCGGCTGCAGGCGCATCCGCTTGACCACCTTGGCCGGGTCGAGGTCGAGGACACCGACCTCGGAGGCCATCACCACAAGACCGTCCTCGGTCACCCAGATCCGGGACGGGCGCAGCCCGTTGCGGTCGAGCACCGCGCCGACGACGGTGCCGTCGGAGAAGCACACCGAGGCCGGTCCGTCCCACGGCTCCATCAGCGATGCGTGATAGGCGTAGAAGGCCCGGCGGGCGGGGTCCATCGAGTCCTGCCGCTCCCACGCCTCCGGGATCATCATCAGCACCGCGTGGGCCAGGCTGCGGCCGCCGAGGTGCAGCAGTTCGAGCACCTCGTCGAAGCGGGCGGTATCCGAGGCGCCGGGGGTGCAGATCGGGAAGATCTTCTCCAGGTCGTCCTGCGAGCCGAACACGTCGCTCTTGATCAGCGCCTCGCGGGCGCGCATCCAGTTCTCGTTGCCGGTGACGGTGTTGATCTCGCCGTTGTGTGCGATGCGCCGGAACGGATGGGCCAGCGGCCAGGACGGGAAGGTGTTGGTGGAGAACCGGGAGTGCACGATGCCCAGCGCGCTCTCCAGCCGCTCATCTTGCAGATCCAGGTAGAACGCCTTGAGCTGCGGGGTGGTCAGCATTCCCTTGTAGACGAAGGTGCGGCCGGAAAGGCTTGGGAAATAGACGGTTTCGCGACCCGGGCCGTCCTGGCCCGGGCCCTTGGAGCCCAGCTCGTGCTCGGCGCGCTTGCGGATCACGTAGGCCCGCCGCTCGAGATCCATGCCCGAGGCACCGCCGATGAACAGCTGGCGGAAGGTCGGCATGGCATCGCGCGACAGTGCGCCCAGCGACGAATCGTCGGTCGGCACCTCGCGCCAGCCCAGCACGTCGAGGCCCTCCGCCTCGACGATCTTCGCCACCGCCTCACAGGCGGTGGCCGCGTCGCGGGCCGACTGCGGCAGGAAGGCGATGCCGGTGGCGTAGGACCCCTCGGGAGGAAGGTCGAAACCTTCCCTTTCCTTACACACCGCGCGCAGGAACGAATCGGGGACCTGCAGCATGATGCCGGCCCCGTCACCGCTGTGCGGCTCGGCGCCCGCGGCCCCACGGTGTTCGAGGTTCAGCAGGGCGGTGATCGCCTTGTCGACGATGTCCCGGCTGCGCCGGCCGTGGATGTCGACGACCATCGCGACGCCACAGGCATCGTGTTCGAATGCGGGGTTGTACAGCCCGACACTTCTGGGCATTCGCACCTGGCCCTTCACAAGCTTTATGCGCGGCGATTTCAGCGGGGATTGCCGCCGCGCCGTCAGGGGTTCCCCCGTGCGTCGGTGAACGGCGGCCCTGCTGGTCAACAAGTCGTAAAACGATATGCCAAACACCGCCTGACATGCCAACTTAGTCCACCCTAAGCCGATTGGCCCCGCTCCGGTTTCGGGCGGGCCCGGCCGGGCGGGCTCCGGTTGCGGAAATCGTTGCCGGAGGCCGATTTTGGTGCGCAAATGGCCGGCGTCCGGGGTTCCGCGCGGCCGAACCCGGCCGTCAACGTCAATTGCGCCCGTTTGCTTGATCACCACGATTCGGACGGTCCGGGTGCGGGTTATGCGACATCGGCGCTCGTCATCGGCCCCGGTCGGATGGCGTTCTCGTCGATCCGGCATTTTGCGCAAACTCTGCCCGGATTCTTAGAGAGCATTCGCTGACGGCGTGATCCGACCACGGCGCGGGCCGGGTGCGGGAGCGGAGGCGATACTGGGCCGATGCGTGAGCGCGGCCAGGTCGAGCCGGGAACGGTGCTCGCCGGATACCGCATCGTGCGACGGCTCGGCCGCGGCGGAATGGCCGGTGTCTACCTCGCTACCGAGGTCTCGACGTCGCGGCAGGTGGCGCTGAAGGTGCTGGGCCCCGACCTGGCGGCCGACCCGGCGTTCCGCCGCCGGTTCGTACGGGAGGCCGAGTTGGCCAGTGCACTGACCCACCCCAACATCGTCCCGGTGTCCGGCCACGGCGAGACCGCCGATGGGACGCTATGGCTGGCGATGCCCTATGTGGCGGGCACCGACGCCGACGCCGAACTGCGGGCGGGCCGAATGCCACCGGCCCGGGCGGTACGGATCGTCACCGAGATCGCCGCGGCCCTCGACCACGCGCACAGCAACGGCCTGCTGCACGGTGACGTCAAGCCGGCCAACTTCCTGCTGTCCGCCGACCGCGGTGGGCGGGCCCTGCTGGCCGACTTCGGCGTCGCGCGCGGGCTCCGGGACGGCGACCCGGGCGGGGGCACCGGCGTGGTCCTCGTCACCGCCGCCTACGCGGCCCCGGAGATGTTGCGCGGCAAGCACTGTGACGCCCGTACCGACGTCTATGCGCTCGGTGGATCACTGTTCCGGCTGCTGACCGGCAAGCCGCCCTTCTTCGACGCCGCCTCCAAGGACGACACCGTGCGCAGCCACCTGCATCGCCCGCCGCCGCGAGTGACGCGGTTCGCGCCGTGGCTGCCGGCGCAGCTCGACGACGTCATCGGCACCGCCCTGGCCAAGGATCCCGCGAACCGTTACCGCACGGCGGGCGATCTGGCCCGTGCGGCCGCCGCGGCCCTTCCCGCCTGACCGCCCCGATCTTCACCGACCGGGTTTGGCACACTCAGACGCGTTCACGTGACGGCAGGAGAGCCCATGAGCAGCAGCGGCGCCAGCTTCGACCTCTCGACGGTGTTCCACGCCGTTGCCACCGCCATCCCGGACAACCGGGTGCTGATCTGGCGGGACCTCGACCTGACCTACGCGCAGATGGACGCCCGCATCGACGGCATCGCGCACTACTTGACGTCGCTGGGGCTGGGCTGCCACACCGAACGCGACCAGTTGCGGGGACACCAGTCCGGCCAGGACCACATGGGGCTGTACCTGCGCAACGGCAACGAGTACCTCGAGGCGATGGTGGCCGGTTACCGGGCCCGGGTCGCACCGTTCAATGTCAACTACCGCTACGTCGAGGAGGAGCTGCTCTACCTGCTCACCGACTCGAAGGCCAGGGCGCTGGTGTACAGCGCGGAGTTCGCCCCGAACGTCGCCTCCATCCGCGACCGGCTGCCCGAGCTGACGGTGCTGATCCAGGTGGCCGACGACACCGGTAACGCGCTGTTGCCCGGCGCGATCGACTACGAGTCGATCGTCGACACCCCGGCACCGGCCGGCGGCATGCCCACCCCGCGCGGCGACGACCTGTACATCCTCTACACCGGCGGCACCACCGGGATGCCCAAGGGCGTGCTGTGGCGCCAGCACGACATCTTCATGTCGGCGATGGGCGGCCGCCCCTTCCTGGCCGCGGGCGAGGAGCTGAAGTCGTACGACGACCTCGTCAAGCAGGCCACCGAGCAGGCCGGCTTCCGCTCGCTGCTGCTCATTCCGCCGCTGATGCACGGCGCCGCCCAGTGGGGCGTGTTCAACACCATCAGCTCCGGCGGCTGGATCGCCCTGCCGGACAACGTCCGCCACCTTGACGCCGACGCGGTGCTGCGGCTGGCCGAGCGGGAGCGGGTGCTGAGCCTGCCGGTGGTGGGCGACGCGATGGCACGGCCGTTGCTGGACCTCATCGAGACGGGCGACTACGACCTGTCCGGGCTGATGGGCATCACCAACGGGGGTGCCCCGCTGTCGCCGACGGTCCGCGATCGGCTGCTGACGGCGCTGCCGAACGCGTTCATCATGGACGCCGTGGGCGCCTCGGAGTCCGGCGCGCAGATGACCACCATCGCCACCAAGGGCGCCGAGACCAAGGCGGCCACATTCACCCCCCTCGACGACACCACGGTGGTGTCAGCGGATTTCAGCCGGGTGCTGCAGCCCGGTGAGGGGGAGGGCTGGCTGGCGCGCCGCGAGTTCGTGCCGCTCGGTTACCTCGGCGACGCCGAGAAGACCGCCCGCACGTTCCCCACCATCGACGGTGTGCGCTGGTCGATCCCCGGGGACAAGGCCCGGCTGCTGGCCGACGGGCAGATCGAACTGCTCGGCCGCGATTCGGTGACCATCAACTCCGGCGGGGAGAAGATCTTCGCCGAGGAGGTCGAGCGGGCGGTGGCCAGCCATCCGGCGGTCTACGACGTGGTCGTGGCGGGCCGGCCCTCGGAGCGCTGGGGCAATGAGGTGGTGGCTATCGTCGAGTTCGCCGAGGGCAGGTCCGCCACCGACGCGGAGCTCGCCGAGGCCTGCAAGGCGCACATCGCCGACTACAAGATCCCGAAGGCGTTCATCCGCACCGACAAGGTGCTGCGCTCACCGGCCGGCAAGGCCGACTACCGGTGGGCCAAGGCGCTGGCCGCCGAAAGCCTTGGTGCGCAAGGCTAAAGCCGGTCCGCAGTGTACGCGCCGGTGGGAGTGAAGTCACCGGCCACACCAACTGGACAGCTGCCATCACTCGCAGCACCGGTAGTGCGCGGCCTAGTTATCGCTCGGTGGTGGTTGTGGTTGGAAGGGTTGGTACCACCACCAGTCGGCGCGTTCGCCGGTGGGGCCGCGGTAGGGCGCGACGTGGGGTCCGGGATGCTTGGGTGGGCGGGCCAGGGATCGGGTGCTGAGTCGGCGCCCCTCGGTGTCGGTGACTTCGAGATCGTCGGCGGGGCCGGTGATGGTGATCAGGCCGCGGTGATGGGCCCGGTGGTGGAAGGGGCAGACCAGGACCAGGTTGGCCAGTTCGGTGGGTCCGCCGTCTTCCCAGTGCCGGATGTGGTGGGCGTGCAGTCCGCGGGTGGCCCCGCAGCCGGGCACCGCGCAGGCCGGGTGGCGGTGTTCCAGGGCGCGGCGAAGCCGGCGGCTGATGGTGCGGGTGGTGCGCCCCGCCCCGATCGGCTGGCCGTGGCGTTCGAACCAGACCTCGCAGGTGGCATCGCAGCTCAGATACCGGCGTTCGGCATCGGTGAGCAGCGGGCCCAGGTGTAGGGCGGCGGCGCGGCGCTCGATATCGAGGTGGACCACGACGGTGGTGTGCGCCCCGTGCGGGCGGCGGGTGGCTTCGGCGTCCCAGCCCGCTTCGACCAGCCGCAGGAACGCATCGACGGTGTTGGGCAGCGGCGGTGACTGCTCGGTGCCATCGGTGTCGTGGTCGGCCTTCCACTCGGCGATCAGCGCGTCGTGATGGGATTTCAGGGCTGCGTCGAAGAGGGCGGCCTCGTCGTGCGGCAGGGTGATGCGCCAGCTGGTGGACACCTCGTTGGCGGTCGTGGTGATTGAGCGCGCCGGTTCGGGCCGGGGATCGGGGTCGGGTCGCGGCTCGAGCCGCACCGCGGTGCGCAGCTGGTGGACCGTGGCGACCGCGGCCAGCTGCGCGTAGTGCGCATCGGAGCCCTCGGCGGCCCGCGCGGCGATGACCCCGACCTGATCGAGGGACAGCTGTCCCTCGCGCATGCCCTGGGCGCAGCGGGGAAACTCCTCGAGCCGCCCGGCGATGGTGGTGATGGTGTGGGCATTAGCCGATGACGCGCCGAGCTTCCAGGCCACCAACGCCGCCACCGAGCGCGCCCCGGTGGCCCCGCACAACTCATCGCGGTCCATCTCCGCCACGATGTCCACGATGCGCCCGTCGATCGCGTTGCGCTGCCCGGCCAACTCCGCCAACTGCTCGAACAACACCTCAAGACGCTGCTGCGGCGCGATCGACGTGGACGACGAGGACATGACCCCATCATCACAGCGGGCACCGACAAATCTCGGCTTGCCGCCAAGCCACCCGCGGCGGCAGCGCGACGTTGCGATCAGATCTTCAGATAGCCCTTGTCGGCGGGCACCTGGGCCGCGGTCAGCAGATACGAGGCGTCGCTGGCCAGGAACAGCACGACCTCGCTGACCTGCTCCGGCGGCGTCAGCGACTCGGTGGGCAGCGCGCCCGGAGAGAAGCTGTAGACGTAGTGCGGGTATTTCTGGAACGTCTCGTACATCGACAGGTCGTTGCCCAGCGCGGTGTCCACACCGTAGGTGTGGATCGAGTTGACCCGGATGTTGTACTCGCCCAACTCGATCGCCAGCGAGTTGGTCAGCCCGACCACACCGAACTTGCTGGCGCAGTAGTGTCCGGCGCCCGGTACCGCCTTGATCCCGGCGGCCGAGCTCGTCACGATGATCGACCCGCCGTTGCCGGCTTCGATCATCGCAGGCACCGTCGCCTTGGCGGTGTTCCAGACCCCGGTCAGATTGATGTCGATGATCTCCTGCCACTGTTCGGCCGGGATCTCCCAGGCCCGGCCCCAACTCATCACGCCGGCGTTGGCCACCACGATGTCCAGGCGGCCGAATTGTTCGACAGCGCTCGCGATCACGCGCTGCTGGCCGGCCAGGTCGCGGACGTCGACACGGTCGGCGTAGATCTTGGCGCCCTCGTCCTCGACCAGGCGGACCGTCTCGGCCAGATCCTCCGGTTCGGCGTGGGCATAGCCGATGTGGGCGCCGACCGGCCCGCAGGCATCGATGGTGACGATGGTCGCCCCGGCGCGGGCCAGTCGGACGCAATGCGCGCGACCCTGACCCCGGGCACCGCCGGTGACGTAGGCGACCTTGCCCACCAACGGGCGATCAGCCAGGGCCGTCATGCCGACGCCGCGGCGGTGTATTCGGTCTGCTCGGACGGTGCTGCCACGGCGCAACCCTACGTCGGCGGGAAGGCCGGTTGCCCGGATTGCGGTATGTCGGGGCCGGGTCCCCTCAGCCCGGCCCGAACCGGTCCCGACCGGTGTGCGGGTCGTGGTACCAGCCACCGGCCGCGTGCGTTCCGCCGTCGACGTGGATGGTCTGGCCCGTGATGTAGCGGGCCAGATCGGAGGCCAGGAAAACGGCGGCACCGGCGATGTCATCGACGTCGCCGAGCCGGCCCAGCGGCACCGCCTGGCTGAGCTCGGGCCGCATCCCGTCCGGGGAGAGTGCCAGCAGTCCCTCGGTGACGGTGATGTCGGGGGCGATCGCGTTCACCCGGATGCCGTGGCGCGCCAATTCGAACGCCGCCGTGCGGGTGTAGTTGATCACCCCGGCCTTGGCGGCGGCGTAGGCCGCGTAGCCGGGTGCGGCGCGCACGCCTTCGATGGAGGTCAGTGAGATCACGCTGCCGCCGCGGTCATCGGCGACGAGTTGTCGCGCAACCCGTTGAGTGCACAGCAGCACGTGCCGAAGGTTGGCCCGGTACAACGCATCCCAACCGTTTTCGGTGGTGTCGAGCAGCGCGGAGGCGAAGACGCCACCGGCGTTGTTCACCAGGATGCTCACCGGCCCGAGTTCCGCCGTGGTGAGCGCCAGGGCCGCGTCGACCTGCTCGGCATCACGCACATCGGTGACGATCCCGAGTGCGCCGAGGCCGGCCGCGGTGGCCGCACAGGTCTCCGGGTCGCGCTCCCAGATCGCCACCTTCGCGCCGAATTGCGCCAAGCCCGCGGCGATTCCACGGCCGATGCCGGCGCCGCCGCCGGTGACGACGGCGACCCGGCCGGTCAGCAGGATGTCCGACGGTGCGATGCCCACCGGCTAGCCGACCCGGTCGGCCGCGGGCGCCAGCACGTCGTCGACGAAGCGGGCGATACCGTCGAGCGCCTCGCGGGTGCGCCGCCACGGCATGACGATCAGCCGATCGATGCCGGCGTCCGCGGCGCGCTGCAGATCGTCGGGGGTGTCGGCCGGTGCGGAGGTGGTGACCTCGGGTCGGCCCGGTCGGCCGTGCTCGTCCCAGAGTTCCGAAAGCCGGTGCAGCGAGCCGGGAATCTGCTCGAGCGTGTGGTTCATCGGGATCCAGCCGGTGCCGAAACGGGCGGTGCGCCGCAGCGCGGGCAGGCCGTCGCCGCCGACGTGCACCGGCGGGCCGCCCAACTGAACGGGCTTGGGCTCGAAGGCCACCGCGTCGAAGTCGAAGAACCGGCCGTGGTGCTCGACGGTCGGCTCGGTCCACAGCGCCCGGCACACCTGCAGAGCCTCGTCCACCCGCGCGCCGCGGCTCGCGAAGTCCAGGCCGACGGCATCCCACTCCTCGCGCAGCCAACTGGCCCCGATACCGAACTCGAACCGTCCGGCGCTGACGACGTCGAGGGTGGTCGCGGCGCGGGCGCTGACGAACGGGTGGCGCAGCCCGATGTTGTAGACGTAGGTGCCGAACCGGATGGTGCTGGTCTGTCCGGCCAGGTATGCCAGATAGGTGATGGCGTCGTACATCGGGGTCTGCGGCGGGATCGGCGGATGTTCGGCGCCGTGGTGCGGGCTGCCGGACATCGCCGCCGGCAGCACCAGATGTTCGGGCAGCCACACCGATTCGTAGCCGAGTTCCTCGGCGCGGACGGTGAGGTCCCGCCACAGGCCCGGGTGCACCCCGCCGAGGGGGATTCCGATCTTCACAGCGCGGATGTTACGCAGCGGCCGACGGCTTCGGAAGTGCGGCTCTTGTCTGGGGAGAGCGCGATTCTGCACGGGCTGCCCAGTAGCGTTGGCCCATGACGGCGAGCAGGCTCACGGTCCGCTACGCCGTCGCCCTGGCGCTGGCACAGCTGCTTGCCGCGGTCGAACTCACCGTTCTGGTGATACCGCTGCGCAACGAGTTGGTCCCCGATGCCGCCGGTGTGTTCGGCCGGCACACGTTCGTCGCGGCCGCGGTCCTCGCCGTGCTCAGCGTCGCCGGGGTGATCGGCTATGCCGTCACCGTCGTCGACCGCAGACTGCGGTGGTTCACCGCCGGACGGGTGCCCACCGCGGCCGAGCGCCAGTTCGTCCGGCGGCTGTTGCGCCACCAGTCGGCGCTGCTCGCGACCATCTGGACGGTCAGCGGGCTCGTGCTGTTCGCCGTCAACCGCGACGGCGGCCCGGAGGCGGCGTGGCTCATCGCGATGTCGATGCTCTTCGGCGCTACGACGTCGATGGGTGCGGCGCTGCTGCTCATCCAGCGCCCGATGCGGCCGATCGTCGCCGCCGCCACCAGCCGCGCCGGCCGCGACACCGCACCCGGCGTCATGACCCGGCTGCTGCTGATGTGGCTGATGAGCAGCGCGCTGCCCGCGATCGGTATCGCCGTGGTGGTCGTCATGCACACGCACGGCTGGATCATCGAGAAGACGGCGAACATCGAGATCCCGGTGGTCGTGCTGTCGCTGATCTCCGTGCTGGTCGGTCTGCGCGGCATGATGATCGCCGCGGTGTCGATCTCCGACCCGGTGCGCGACGTCGTCGACGCCATGGCCAAGGTCGAGCACGGCGACATCGACACCCAGGTCGACGTCTACGAACGCTCCGAGATCGGCCGGTTGCAGGGCGGGTTCAATCGGATGGTCACCGGGCTCGCCGAACGCGACCGGCTGCGCGACCTGTTCGGCCGCCACGTCGGCACCGACGTCGCGCGCCGGGCGTTGTCCGAGACCGGCATGCTCGCCGGCGAGGTGCGCGACGTCGCGGTGCTGTACGTCGACCTCGTCGGCTCCAGCCAGCTGACCCAGAGCCGGTCACCGGCCGAGGTCGCCGAGGTGCTCAACGAGTTCTTCGAGATCGTGGTCGCCGCCGTCGACGACCGCCAAGGTCTGATCAACAAATTCGAGGGCGACGCGGCCCTCGCGGTGTTCGGGGCGCCACTGCCCAGCGCGCACCCGGAATCCGACGCCCTGGCCACTGCCCGGGCGCTGGCTGCGGCGCTACGCCGGCTGCCGATGGTGGACTTCGGCATCGGGGTGTCGGCCGGGCCGGTGTTCGCAGGCAACATCGGCGCCCAACACCGCTATGAGTACACCGTGATCGGCGACGCGGTGAACGAGGCCGCGCGGCTGGCCGACCGGGCCAAGTCCAGTCCGGCGCGGGCGCTGTGCTCGGCGGCGGCGCTGGTGGCCGCCGATCCCACCGAGCGGGCGCAGTGGACCGAATGCGGTGCGGAGACCCTGCGCGGCCGGCTGGAGCCGACCCGGATGGCGGCGCCCGCCGGCTAGGGCCTTTTTCCACCGTTCCCTTGTGCGCCGCCGGTGGTCGGGGGAATGGTGGAGCTACACCCGATCGGCGCGCTGCGCGCGCCAGGAGGCACTTCATGGCAGACAAGGCAAACACTTCCCCAGCGGCGAGAACCGTTTCCGGCGTCGACAGTCCCGCGGCGATCCGCAACGTCGTCCTGGTCGGCCCGTCCGGCGCCGGCAAGACCACATTGGTCGAGGCCCTGCTGGTGGCCTCCGGCGTGCTGTCGCGGCCGGGTTCGGTCGAGGGCGGCAGCACGGTGTGCGACTTCGACGAGGCGGCCATCCGCCAACAACGTTCGATCGGCCTGGCGCTGGCCCCGGTCCCGTACGAGGGCGTCAAGATCAACCTGATCGACACCCCCGGCTACGCCGACTTCGTCGGCGAACTGCGGGCCGGGCTGCGAGCCGCCGACTGCGCGCTGTTCGTGATCGCCGCCAACGAGGGCGTCGACGAGCCGACCCGCGCTCTGTGGCACGAGTGCGACGAGGTGGGCATGCCGCGCGCGGTGGTGATCACCAAGCTGGACCACGCCCGGGCCAACTACGCCAATGCGCTGACCGCCGCCCAGGCCGCATTCGGGGAAAAGGTTCTGCCGCTGTACCTTCCGACCGACAACGGGTTGGTCGGGCTGCTGTCGCAGCACCAATACGAGTACCGGGACGGCACCCGCTCCGTGCATCCGCCAGACGACACCTACGCCGGGGACCTCGAGGAGCATCGCGGTGGCCTGATCGAGGGGATCATCGAGGAGTCCGAGGACGAGTCGCTGATGGAGCGCTACCTCGGCGGCGAGAGCATGGACGAGGCCGTCCTGATCGCCGACCTGGAGAAGGCCGTCGCCCGCGGCTCGTTCTTTCCCGTCATCCCGGTATGCAGCGGCACCGGAGTTGGCACCATGGAACTGCTGGAGGTGGCCGCCCGCGGCTTTCCCTCCCCGCCCGAGCATGTCCTGCCCGCGGTCTACAACCCGCACGGCGTCGCCCGCACCGGCCTGGCCTGTGACCCGGCCGGCCCCTTGCTGGCCGAGGTGGTCAAGACGATTTCGGACCCCTACGTCGGCAGGGTCAGCCTGGTCCGGGTGTTCTCCGGAACCGTGCGGCCCGACACCACAGTGCATGTGTCGGGCCATTTTTCGGCCTTCTTCCAGACCAACAACCACGCCGACCACGACGAGGACGAACGCGTCGGCACCCTGTCCTTCCCGCTGGGTAAACAGCAGCGTCCCGCGCCGCAGGTGATCGCCGGGGACATCTGCGCCATCGGCCGACTCAGCCGCGCCGAGACCGGAGACACGCTGTCGGACAAGGCCGATCCGCTGCTGCTCAAGCCGTGGACAATGCCCGAGCCGCTGCTGCCGATCGCAATCCAGGCCCGCGCCAAGACCGACGAGGACAAACTGTCGGTGGGGCTGCAGCGGCTGGCCGCCGAGGATCCGACGCTGCGGATCGAGCAGAACCCGGAGACCCACCAAATCGTGCTGTGGTGCATGGGCGAGGCGCACTCCGGTGTGGTGCTCGAAGCGCTGGCCAACCGGTACGGGGTCAACGTCGACACCATCGAGGTGCGAATCCCGTTGCGGGAGACGTTCGCCGCCCCCTCGAAGGGGCACGGCCGGCACGTCAAGCAGTCCGGCGGACACGGACAGTACGCGGTGTGCGACATCGAGGTGGAGCCGCTGCCGCAGGGCTCCGGCTTCGAGTTCGTCGACAAGGTGGTCGGTGGCGCGGTCCCGCGGCAGTTCATCCCCAGCGTGGAGAAGGGTGTGCGGGCGCAGATGGACAAGGGTGTGCACTCGGGATATCCGGTGGTGGACATCCGGGTGACCCTGACCGACGGCAAGGCGCACAGCGTCGACTCCTCGGACATGGCCTTCCAGATGGCCGGCGGGCTGGCCCTGCGGGAGGCGGCCGCGGCCAGCCGGATCAACCTGCTCGAGCCGCTGGACCTCATCGCGGTGCGGGTGCCCGACGAGTTCGTCGGTGCGGTGCTGGGTGACCTGTCCGCGCGCCGCGGTCACGTGCTCGGCACCGAGCAGGCCGACGAGAACCACACCGTGATCAACGCCGAGGTGCCGCAGGTCGCGCTGACCCGCTACGCGATCGACCTGCGCAGCGTGACCCACGGGGCGGCGTCGTTCACCCGGTCGTTCGCCCGCTACGAGCCGATGCCGGAATCGGCGGCGGCGAAGGTGCAGGGCTGAGCGGCCGGTAACGTGCTGGCGCATGACCGCGCCACGCTCGCTGCGAGAGCTCTTCGAACAACTGGGCCTGCACGAGGTGCCCGCCGACGACGGCACGTTCGTGATGGAGATGCCGGTCGACGAACGCACCACCAACACCGCGGGCGGGCTGCAGGGTGGGCTGATCGCCACCATGGCCGACGTCGCGGCCGGCCAGCTGGCCTCGCGGGCAACGCCGTTCGGCTTCGGGATCGCCACCACCGACCTGTTCGTGCGCTATCTGCGGCCGATCAAGGTGGGTCCCGCGCGCGCGGTGGCCAAGATCCTGCGCACCGGTAAGCGGTCGGTGGTGGTGCAGGTCGACATCCACCGCGGTGAGGACAACGAACTCGCCGCGACCGCCACCATCAACTTCGCGGCGGTGTGAGGGCTTACGCTCCTGCCATGCGGCGCCGCTGGAGATCGATTGTCGCGTGGGCTGCGCTGGTGGTGTTCGTCTACGGCGGTGTCACCGTGTTGGTCGCGGTCCTTCATCCGCAGAGCAAGCAGGACCCCCGGGGCATTCCATCGCACTGTTCGCGTTGATCTCCGCCGTGGTCGGCATCGCGGTCCTGCTGCGCCGCCGGCCCTGATCGCAGCCGCTACGAGTGCCACCGCTCCACCAACTGCGCCCAGCGCCGCGAGATGGTCTTGTCCATCTCGTCGCGCCGCCTGCGGGTGTTGACGTCGTCGGGCTCGATACCGCCGATCGCCAACCGGGCGACCTCCTCGAGTTCGTGGCGCTCCAGACCGAATTCGAGAAGCGCCTCCAGGTCGTGCTCGGTGTCCAGCTCGTCGGGCAGGGTGGAACGCGCCAGCAACACCGCCGCGTTCTCCGCACCGACCTCCAGCAGCATCGCGACCAGGCCGGCCTTCTCGACCTTCACACCGGTCGGCGCACCGACAACTCGATGCCGTTGTCGCGCATGACGGTCCGGCACTCCTCGGGGGTGTAGTCGAAGTTCTCCAAGTCCTTGATGTAGGCCGCGGGGTCGGCCAAGCCCTCGACGTGCGGGTAGTCCGAGCCCATGATGATTCGCTCGACGCCGACCAGCTTGAGCAGTCTGGCAAGTTCGTCCTCGTAGAACGGCGACACCCACACGTGGCGCTTGAAGGTCTCCCGCGGATCCTCCCGATAGATGAACGGGATCTGGCCGTAGGACTTGGTCAGCTTCTCGAACAGGTGGAACACCCACCCCGAGCCACTCTCGATGCAGGCCATCCGCAGGTTCGGGAAGCGCAGGAACAGTCCGTTGTGCAGGTGGTTGGCGAAGGTGTCCTGGATCGCGTCGCCCGAGAACAGCGTGCGGAAGCCCAATAGCGCCTGGAACGACATCATGTAGTCGGGCTCGCCCCAGGCCGGCATGAACTTGGAGTAGTAGGTCTCACCGGAGTGGTAACACACGGTGATCCCGGAATCGTTTGCCAGCTGCCAGAATTCGTCGAACATCGGGTCACCGGGTGGACGCATGCCGACCTCGGTGGTTATCGGCCCGGGGATCATCACGACGAACCGGGCGTCGTGCTCCAGCGCCCACTCGAGTTCGCGGACCGCCTCGGCCGGGCGGCACATGGTGATGTACGGCGCGGTGAAAATCCGCTCCTGGTAGGCGAATCCCCAGTCGTCGTCGAGGTAGCGGTTGAAGGCACGGAACGTCGCCACCGTCGCGTCGAAGTCGGGCAGCAGCGCCTGCTCCATCCCGACTCCGAGCGTGGGCAGCATGATGCAGCCCTGCATGCCCTGCTCGTCCATCAGGGCAAGCCGGGCGTCCCGGTCGCGGTAGGCCGCCGGGATCGGCTCCAGCTCACCAAACAACGAGTTCAGATCCGCCCCACGCGGGTTGCGGCCGCGGAAGTACTCGTCCAGGGCACCCGGCTTGCCGACCGGGTCGAAGGTCGGGTTCGGGATGAACCGGTTCACCCGGCCGCCGACGACCAGCCGTTGCTTGCCGTCCAGTTGCGCCCACTGGATCGCGCGCTTTTTGAGCTTGGGGTCGATGTGGCGGGTGAAGGCGTCCTCGGCCTCGTAATAGTGGTTGTCACAGTCGAAGAACCGGAACGGAAGCTCAGAGGGCATCGCGGGTGTCCTTTCATACTTACTTGCGGGGAAGTCCCAGGATCATCGAGGAGATGATGGTCAGCTGAATCTCGGCCGTGCCGCCGCCGATCAGTTCGGACGGCATGTCGAAGTAGGGGCCGATCACCGGCGGATCGGAATCCTCCAGCATCGCCAGCCGCCCGGTCAGGCCCAGCGTCGCGGTCGCGGCCCGACGCAGCAGCAGCACCATCGCATACTTGGCGATGCTCGACGCCGGCCCGGCGTTCTGGCCTTCGACCAGGCGCAGCGTCTCGCGCAGCACCATGGCCTTGATCGCGGTGGTGTGCGCCTCGATCTGGCCGAGCGCGCGCACCGTCGCGTCGTGGTCGGGGCCGCCCACCGCGGCCAGGTGCCGCAGCGCCGCGGAGCGGTCGATGTTGACGTAGTTGCCGATCGCGGTGCGCTCGACGGCGACGGTCCCCATCGCCAGGTCCCAGCCCTCGCCCGGTTCCCCGACCAGCATGTCGTCGGGGACGAAGACGTCGGTGAAGAAGCACTCGTTGAAATCCGCATGCCCGCTGGCCTGTTTGATCGGCGAGATCTCGAGGCCGGGCGAAGCCATGTCGATGAGGAAGTAGCTGATTCCGCGGTGCTTGGGCGCATCGGGATCGGTGCGCGCCAGCATCGCACCGTACTGCGCGACATGCGCCGACGACGTCCAGATCTTGTGGCCGTTGATCAGCCAGCCACCGTCGACCTTCTGCGCCCGGGCGCTCAACGCCGCCAGGTCCGACCCGGCGCCCGGCTCGCTGAACAATTGGCACCAGCGCTGGGTCCCGCGCAGCATCGGCCCGGCGAAGCGCTCGCGCTGCGCGTCGGTACCCCGGTCCAGGACGGTCGGCAGGATCCATTCGGCGATGTTGAGCGACGGCCGCGTGACCCCGGGACGCTTGTCGAACTCCTCGGTGATGATCACCTGCTGCACCGGTGACGCGCCCAGTCCCCAGGGCGGCGGCAGGTGCGGGGCGACCAGGCCCGCGTCGGCCAACAGGTCACGCTGCGAACCGTGGGCGAGACCGGGGGCCCGGCGGTCGTCGGTGGGCGTCTCGTTGCGCAGCTGCGCGGCGCGGTCGAGCACGTCCGCGATGCCCGCTCGAAACTCCGATTCGACATCGCCAAGGTGAATCGCCGTGGAACGCTTCAGCGTTCGGGACAGCTCCCCCGCGCTACGCTCCCACTGCGTCGTGGGACCCAGCGAAGCGGCCAGACTGGTGGCGCGCCGCCAATACAGGTGCATGTCGTGTTCCCACGTGTAGCCGATCGCGCCGAACATCAGCAGCGCGTCGAGCGTCAGGTCGGGCCCGGCGGCCACCGCCATCACCGCGGCCGACGCCGCCGCCAACCGGTGCTGCTCGAGCGTCTCGTCGATCGCCCGCACCGCGTCCCAGGCTGCCGCCGAGGCCATCTCGGAGTTGACCAGCAGCACTGCGGCCTTGTGCTGCAACGCCTGGAAGGAGCCGACCGGCTTGCCGAACTGTTCACGGGTGCGGATGTAGTCCACCGCCATCTCCACGCCGCGGCGCACGGTGCCCGCCGAGGCACATGCGGCGAGGGCCACCGCGACGCACCGCGCCCGCTCGGTGGGGATCTCGGACAGCACCGCCGACGCCGGCACCCGGTGGTCCGCCAGATGCAGCACGCCGACGTCGGTGCTCAGGTCGGTGCCGCGCCGCTGCTCGAGGCTGAGCCCGGAACCGGAGCCGGCATCGAGAACGAACCATAGATCGGCACCCTCACCGGCGTGCGCCGCCACCAGAATGCGTTGTGCCGCACCGATACCCAGCGTCGTTCCGGTCGACCCGTTGAGCCGCCAGCTGTCGCCGTCGTGGACGGCGTGCACGGTCGAGTGTTCGGGCAGCACGACCGCCGCGGTCGCGCCAGCCGCCAGATCGGTGAGCAGCGGGGCCGCCGCGGGCCCGGCCAGCGCCGCCACCGCTCCGGCCGTCGCGGTGCTCAGCAGCGGGCCGGGCAACAGCGCGGCTGCCGCGGCCTCGATGACGCACGCCATGTCGGCCAGGGTGCCGCCCTGACCGCCCGACTCCTCCGGGATGTGCACGGCGGCAAATCCGTGCGCGGTGAACTCCTCCCACCAGGACGGCAACTCGCCGGCCGCGATCGAGTCGAGCGCCGCGCGGGTCTTGTCCAGCGGCGCGTGCCGCGCGGCGAACTGCGTCACCGCGTCGGCGAGTTGTTCCTGCTCGGTGGTGATTGCCAGGGCCATCCGGGTCAGTGCTCCAAACCGAGGATGCGGGCGGCGTTGCCGTACAGGAACTTCGGCCACACCTCGTCCCTGAACGGGACGTTGGGCAGCTCGCTGAAGATGCGTTCCAGCGACAGGCCCATCGGGAAGTAGCCGGCGTAGAGCACCTTGTCGGAGCCGCGCGAGTTGGCGTAGTCGACGATCGCCTTCGGGTAGTACTTGGGCGCGAACGCCGAGGTGGAGTAGTACAGGTTGGGCCACTTCAGCATCAGCTTCACCGCGAGGTCCTCCCACGGTTCGCAGCCGTGCCGGGTGACGAACACCAGATCCGGGAAGTCGAACATCACGATGTCGATGCGCGAGACTTCCTGTGGTTTGAACGGGATTCGCGGTCCGGGCACACCCGCGCACACGAAGATCGGGATGCCCAGTTCCACGCAGGTGGCGTAGATCGGGTACATCTTGGGGTCGTCGATGGGCACCTGGGGGAAGGTGCCGGAGGGGAACACCGACGTCGCGCGGATGCCGTACTCCTCGTACTCGCGCCGGATCGCCGCCACCGACCCCATCACGTCGTTGGGGTCCGATACCGCGCCGGAGGCGACGAAGCGGTCGGGAAACAGCTCGAGTGCTTTCTTGGCGTTGTCGTCGCCGACGCCGATCACGGCTTTCTCGATCCCGAAGCGATCCATCTGCTGCAGCAGCAGCGAGACCGGATCGTCGGTGGGCAGTCCCTTCGGCACGTCCTTGAACATGTACTCGACCGGGAACTCGAAGCTCTCCTTGGATTCGCGGTCCTTGGTCTGCTTCCGGATGAAGTCGTACTGATCGAAGCCCTCGTGCGGGAAGCCGATCATGGTGTCGATTACCGGGAGACCGACAGGTCCGGCCATGCGCCCTCCGATCGGGAGTTAGTCTAGGTGAAACATCGTTCTACCACAGTGCCCGAATTGCAAGACCACTAGCTGGGAGAACTCGCCATGGCCCGGCGAGTGCCGTACGATCGGCAAATCTGGTAAGAAGCGGGTTCTTGAGGAGGTCGCACCATCAACGTGCCCGTCTCCGCCGTCGAGACCGCCGAGGAATCCCCCCGCGGCCGCGCCCGGGCCGCCCGTGCGCCCACCGACGTGATCGCGCTGGCGGACATGACCAGCGATCAGCTGGTGCGCCGGGCCAAGGTCGTCGAAGAGGTGATCGGGCTGATCGGTGAGGTCGGCGCGGACGCGGTCCAGATGCGGGAGGTGGCCCAGCGCTCCGGGGTTGCGCTGGCCACCCTCTATCGCTACTTCAGCTCGAAGGAGAACCTGCTCGCGGCGGCGCTGGAGGACTGGCAGAAGCGGCTGACCCGCCGCATCCTGCCGGGCGGCGCCCCAGCCGACGAGGACCGGCTGCCGGTCGTCCTGGACTACCTGCGCCGCGCCCAGCGCGCCTTCCATCGCAATCCGGCGATGACGGCGCTGATGCTGCAGACGATGACGTCCACTGACCCCGAGGTGCAGCCGGCGATCGAACAGATGGAGCGCAACAACCGCGAGATGTTCGACCGCATCCTCAACGGTGTTGCGCCGGAGAATTTCGCCAACGTCAGCTTCGGGCTGAACGCCGCGCTCAGCGCGGCCCTCACCGGCCTGCTCACCGGTCGGCTCACCCTCGCCGAATCGCTGGGCCACGTCGAGTGGGTCACTCGGGTGCTCCTCGGCGAGGCCCACGCCCGCCCGGCCTAGGGGGCACCCCGCCGCAATCCGGGGCACACTGGCGCCCCGCGATTATGTATGGTTACATACATAATCGTGACGAGCCCCCGGGACCGGATGGTCGCCTCGGCCGCGCTGCTGATCCGCGAGCGCGGCGCCCACCCGACGGCGATCGCCGACGTGCTGAAGCACAGCGGCGCGCCGCGCGGCTCGGCCTACCACTACTTCCCCGGCGGGCGTAACCAATTGCTCTGCGAAGCCGTCGATTCAGCGGCCGACTACGTTGCCGACCGGATGGCCAAGGCGTCCAGCGGTATCGACATGCTCGACGCGATGGTGCGCTTCTACCGCAGGAACCTCGTCGAGACCGACTACCGCGCCGGCTGCCCCGTGCTCGCCGTCGCAGTGGAGGCCGGCGAACCGGATGCCCGCTCCCCGATGCTCGACCACGCCGCTGCGGCCTTCGACCGCTGGAACGGCCTTATCGCCGCACGTCTGACCGCCGATGGGATCCCGGCCAAGCGGGCGAAGGAACTCGCGGTGCTGATGACGGCCGCCCTGGAGGGCGGCATCGTGCTGGCCCGCGCGGCCCGGGACATCGGGCCCCTCGACGTCGTCCATCGCCAGCTACGCGGCCTGCTCGAGGCCGGCTAGAAGGGAGCACCACCATGTCCGGAGACTGGCAGCCCACCGCCTGCATCCTCTGTGAATGCAACTGCGGCATCGTCGTGCAGACCAGCGTTCAGGACGGGGTATCCACCCTCGCCCGGATCCGCGGCGACAAGGACCACCCGGCGTCGCAGGGCTACACCTGCAACAAGGCGCTGCGCCTCGACCACTACCAGAACACCTCCTCGCGACTGACCTCCCCACTGCGCCGCAGGGCGGACGGCAGCTACGAGGAGATCGACTGGGACACCGCGATCGCCGAGATCGCGGCCGGCTTCCAGCGCATCGCCGAGGACCACGGCGGAGACAAGATCTTCTACTACGGCGGCGGCGGTCAGGGCAACCACCTAGGCGGCGGCTACAGCAGCGCGTTCCTGCGGCCGCTGGGCTCGCGGTACCGCTCCAACGCGCTGGCGCAGGAGAAGACCGGCGAGGCGTGGGTGGATGCCCACTTCTACGGCGGACACACCCGCGGTGAGTTCGAGCACGCCGAGGTCTCGGTCTTCGTCGGAAAGAACCCGTGGATGTCGCAGAGCTTCCCGCGGGCCCGGACCGTGCTCAACGACATCGCCAGGGACCCCGGCCGCTCGATGATCGTGATCGACCCGGTGGTCACCGACACCGCGAAGATGGCCGACTTTCACCTGCGGGTCAAGCCCGGCGCCGACGCCTGGTGCCTCACGGCCCTGGCGGCCGTGCTGGTGCAGGAGAACCTCTGCGACGAAACCTTTCTCACCGAACACGTGCTGGGAGCCGACACCGTCCGCGATGTCCTGCGCGACGTGCCGATCGACGACTACGCGCAGCGCAGCGGGGTCGACGGCGAGCTACTGCGCGCCGCGGCGCGGCGGATCGCGGCGGCCGACAGCGTGGCGGTGTTCGAGGACCTCGGCGTGCAGCAGGCCCCGAACAGCACGCTGTGCTCCTACCTGGACAAGCTGCTGTGGATCTTCACCGGCAACTTCGCCAAGCGGGGCGGCCAGCACCTGCACTCCACGCTGGGCCCGCTGTTCAACCACAGCGTGGGCGTGGGCAAGACCCCGGTGACCGGCGCCCCGATCGTCGGCGGGCTGGTGCCGTCCAACGTTGTGCCGCAGGAGATCCTGACCGAGCACCCCGATCGGTTCCGCGCCATGATCGTCGAGAGCAGCAATCCCGCCCACTCGATCGCCGACTCGCGGGCCTGCCGCCAGGCGTTCGAATCGCTGGAACTGCTGGTGGTCGTCGACGTCGCGATGACCGAGACGGCACGGCTGGCCCATTACGTGCTCCCCGCGGCGAGCCAGTTCGAGAAGCCCGAAGCGACGTTCTTCAACCTCGAATTCCCGCACAACACCTTCCATCTGCGCCACCCGCTGTTCGAGCCGCTGCCGGGTACGCTGCCCGAACCGGAGATCTGGGCCCGCCTGGTCCGCGCGCTCGGCGTCGTCGGCGACGACGACCTGCGGCCGCTACACGAGGCGGCCGCGCAGGGCCGCGACGCCTACGCCGCGGCGTTCTTCACCGAACTGGCCGGCAATCCGGTGCTGGGCAAGGTGCTGCCGTATGTGCTCTACGAGACCCTCGGACCGACCCTGCCGGAGCGGCTGAAAGGTGCTGCGGCGCTCTGGGGTTTGGCGCAGAAGGCCGCGCTCACCTACCCCGATGCCGTGCGGCGGGCGGGGCACGCCGACGGCAATGCCCTCTTCGACGCCATCCTGGCCGGCAAGTCGGGGATCACGTTCAGCGTGCACGAGTACGCCGATGACTTCGCACTGATCACCCACGCCGATCACAAGATCCACCTCGAGATGCCGGAGCTGCTCGACGAGGTCCGCGCGCTGCGCGACACCAATCCCGGGCTCACCACCGACGAGTTCCCGATCGTGCTGTCCGCCGGTGAGCGCCGGGCGTTCACCGCCAACGACATCTTCCGCGATCCGGCCTGGCGCAAGCGAGACGCCGACGGTGCCCTGCGGGTCAGTGTCGAGGACGCCGACGCCCTCGGCCTCGTCGACGGCGGGATGGCCCGCATCGTCACCGCCGCGGGTAGCGCGGCGGCGCGCGTCGAGGTCAGCGCCACCATGCTGGCCGGCCACGCCGCGCTGCCCAACGGATTCGGGCTGGATTTCGTCGACACCGACGGCACCACAACGGTTCCCGGCGTCGCACCCAACGAATTGACCTCAGCGGACTGGCGGGACGCCTACGCCGGAACCCCGTGGCACAAGCACGTGCCGGCGCGGATCGAGAAGCTGCTCACTGCCGTCGCGGTCGGGCCGGCCTAGCGGAAGTTCACGGGTTCGTCGCCCCACGCCAGCTGCGCCCGCTTGTCCACGTCGTACACCAGCTTGTCGCGCTCGTTGATGAGCAGGCACGGCCGGTCGGTCAACTGGTAGGGCAGCCATTCCGGTTCCCCCTCCAAACCGGTGGGCTTGGCGTGGGTGGCGAAGTTGACCCACCGGGTCCGCATCCGCTTTGAGACCGCCTTGGCGGTCTTGGCGCCGCCCAGCCGCAGCGAGTGATCGCCGGGGCCGCCGAGATTGCCCCACACGTAACCCAATTCCGTTGCGTGCGCGGCACCTACGAGCAGCAGCTTGAGCAGCGGGGTGGCGTAGTCGAACCGGTAGAGGTAGGCCGGGGCCACCGAGCTGTGCCCCTCGGCCAGCCATACCGACGGCATCCGGAAGCCGACGTCACTGGCGATGGTGAGGCCCCTGGCGCTGCCCCGCAACTTCGCGTAGGCCTCGCCGAGGGTCTCCTCGGTGGGCAGTTGCAGGTCGGGTTGCTCGGCGGCGATCTGGTCGAACATCGACGTGATGGCCTTCGGCGTGATCGGCATCAGCGGCGATCGCATCAGCTTGAACAGCGCCGCCTCCTGCTTGTTGGTGCCGATGATCAGCGGCACCGGATGGGACTTGCCCTCCCGCGCCACCTTCACCGGGTAGTCCGGCAGGACGTCGCCGTCCACGAACGGAACGAACGCCAGCGTTCCGGGGTTGCGCACCGGAACCTCGTCGAACAGCTTCTTTGTCGCCGCGATCAGCTTGGGCACCGGCACCTGCCGCAGCTGGTTCACCTCACCGGTGCCCATACCCAGTTCGCGGAGCATCGCGTTGGCCATCACCTCGGCCCGGCCGCGGTCGTAGACCGACGTCGCCGGTGAACTCTGGGCGATCGCGGCGGAGAACAGGCCCTTGGCCGCCGGGACGGCGAGCAGGGTGGTCACCAGGCCGGCGCCCGCCGACTCACCGAAGAGCGTGACCCGCTCCGGGTCCCCGCCGAAGGCGGCGATGTTGTCCTGCACCCACTGCAGGGCGGCCAGCACGTCGCGCAGTCCGATGTTGGAGTCGAAGGTGCTGGTGGGCCGATTGAAGACGGAGAGGTCGAGAAAGCCGAAGGCGCCGAGACGGTAGTTCACCGTGACGATCACCACGTCGCCGCTGTCGGCCAGCCGGTTGCCGTCGTAGAACGGTTGGCTGCCCGACCCGAGGACGTAGGCCCCGCCGTGCAGCCAGACCATCACCGGCTTGGCCCCGGCACCGCCCGTGGGCGCCCAGATGTTCAGCGTCAGGCAGTCCTCGTCCTGGCGGGCGCCGAGGTCGAGGGGAATACCCGGCAGCGGGGGCTGCGGGCAGGCGCACCCGTACTCGCTGGCGTCGGCCACCTCGGTCCACGGTTCCGGCGGCACCGGCGCCCGGAACCGCAGATCGCCGACGGGCGGCGCGGCGTAGCGGATGCCCTTGAAGACGCTGGTACGGCCCCGGCTGACGCCACGTACCGGGCCATAACTGGTGTCGACGACTGGCTTCTTTGCAGCCATGGTGGTCGACCCCCTTTCGATCCGGTACTCCAGAGTACCGCCCCGGCGGCGAAATCGTCCCACCGGTGGGTCGAGGCTAAACTCGGCCGCTGTGCAATCTCCCTGGGGCGAGGACGTCGCCGAGGCGCACTACGCCGGTCATCCCGGCCTGGTCTACCCCCGGCGGCCCCGCACCTTCGCCGAGTTGTTCACCGGTGCGCAGCGGTGGGTGAACCGCACCTTCGTGGTGCAGGGCGAGCGGCGGATCGGCTTCGGCGAGTTCTTCGCCGCCGTCGACACCGCCCGGGCGCGGCTCGAGCCGTTGGGTGTGCGGCCCGGCGCGCGGATCGTGCTGCTGGCCTACAACAGCCCCGACTGGGCGGTGGCGCTGTTCGCGATCTGGGCGGTCGGCGCGGTGCCGGTGTTGGGCAACCGGTGGTGGAGCCCCCGGGAGGCGGAGCACTCGATCGCGCTGGTGGACCCCGTCGCGGTGATCACCGACGACCCGGCGGTGCCCGCCGACGTGCCGGTGCTCGACGTCGCCGACTTCGGCTCCTGCTTCGGCGGCTTCGCCGAGGCTCCCCCGGCGCTTCCCGAGCCGCACACCGAGGACGACCCGGCCGCGATCCTGTTCACCTCCGGCAGCTCGGGCATGCCCAAGGGGGTGGAACTGTCGTTCCGCGGCCTGGTGGCCAACCAGCAGAACGTCCTGGTCCGTTCCCGGCAACTGCCGCACCTGCTGAATCCGCAAGCCCCGCAACAGGTCAACCTGGTCTGCACACCGATGTTCCATGTCGGCGCCCTGGCGACCCTGCTGACCCAGGTGATCACCGGCGGCCGGATCGTTCTCAACACCGGCCGGTTCAACCCGGGCGAGGTGCTCGCCCTGATCGAACGCGAGGGTGTGCAGCGCTGGGGCGGCGTTCCGACGATGGCGGTGCGCATCCTCGAGCACCCCGACTTCGACTCCTATGATCTGTCCAGCCTGCGTGCCTTTCCGCTCGGCGGCGCCGCGGTGTCACCGGCGCTGCTGGAGCGGATGGCCCGCAAACTGCCGCAGCTGCAGGGGCGCGGCCTGGCCAACACCTGGGGGATGACCGAGGGCGCCGGGTTCTTCACCGTCGCCGGCGGCGCCGACCTGGCCGAATACCCGTCCTCGGTCGGTCGGCCCTACCCGACCGTCGAGCTGAGGATCCTCGACCCCGACGAGTCCGGGGTCGGGGAGGTGCTGGTCCGCTCCCCCACGGTGATGCTGGGTTACGTCGGAATCGAGCGCGGCCCGGTCGATTCCGGCGGCTGGCTGCACACCGGCGACCTCGGGCACCTCAATGCCGAGGGCTACCTGTTCATCGACGGGCGCAGCAAGGACATGGTGATCCGCGGCGGGGAGAACATCGCCTGCCCGCACGTCGAGGAGGCGCTGCTGAGCCATCCGGCCGTGGTCGAGGCGGCCGCGATCGGCCTGCCACACCCCGATCTGGGGGAGGAACTCGCGGCGGTCGTGGTGTACCGCGTAGACGGCCGGCCGCCCACCGAACACGAGTTGGTCGAGCATCTGCGTCGCGTCGTGGCGTACTTCGCGGTGCCCACCCGTTGGCTGATTCGCGAGCAGCCGCTGCCGACGATCGCCGGCGAGAAGGTCGACAAGAAGAGCCTGGCCGCCGAATTCGCTTGAGAATCAGATGATCAGGACGGTCTTACCCGGCCCCACCCCGCGGAACCGGCTGGCATAGGCGGCGGCGCCGTCGCGCAGCGGAAAGGTCCCGGCCACCGTGACCCGCAGCCCCCGATGATCGATCAACTCCGCGAGCCGATCGAGCTGAACGGTGTCGGTTTCGACGATGAAGAACATCGCGGTGATGCCCCGCCGCTGCGCCTCGGTCTGGTCGGGAGGTGTCTGCAGTGTGACCAGCCGGCCGCCCCGGCGCACCAACGCATAGGACCGGTCCAGGGTGTCGCCGCCGACGGTGTCGATCACCACGTCGTAGCCACCCGGTTCGGCGGTGGGATCGGCGGCGCGGACATCGATCACCCGATTCGCCCCGAGATCGCGCAGATAGTCGAAGCCCCGCCGCGCGGTCGCCGTCACCTCGGCGCCTGCGGCGGCCGCAAACTGGACGGCATAGACCCCGACACCACCGGTGCCGCCGAGAACCAGCACCCGCTCACCGGTGCGGACATCGGCGTGATCGAACAACGCCTGCTGCGCGGTCAGCGCCGGCAGCGGTACCGCGGCCGCCTCGACGTCGGTGACGGTGCGGGGCTTGGCGGCCGCGTATCCGGCTGGCACCACGACGAATTCGGCGGCGGCGCCGTCCCGATCGAACGGCACCGTCCCGTACACCGGGTCGCCGACGGTCACCCCGGTCACATCGGGTGCCACCGCGGCGACTTCGCCGGCGAACTCGTGGGACGGGACGATCGGTGTCCGGTCGATACCGTCGCGCTGCCAGGTCTCGTCCCAGAGCAGTTCGTCGAAGGTGATCGCCGCGGCGTGAACCGCGACGAGCAGTTCGCCGGGACCGGCCACCGGAACGGGTGCCTGCTCGATGACCAGCACCTCCGGCCCGCCGCGCCGGTGGGCCCGCAGTGCGGTCATGGTCGCGGTTGTGGTCATACCGTTGGGATCATCCCGCCGTCTATGACGATGTTGGCGCCGGTGATGTTGGCGAATCGGTCGCTGGCCAGGACCAGTGCGAGGTCGGCGACCTCCTCGGGCGTGGTGAATCGCCCGGTGACGGTGTTCGCCGCGGCGGCGCTGACGACGTCGTCGGCCGACATCGCGTTCGCCGATGCCAGTCGCGTCGCCACCCCGTCGGCTCCGAGCCACAGGTCCGTACCGACCGGGCCGGGGTCGATGGTGTTGACCCGAATGCCGTTCTTGCCGAACTCCTTTGACAGCGCCTTGCCGAGATTGTCGAACGCGGCCTTCGCCGCGGAGTAGTCCACCACCATCGGGTCCGGCAGGCGGGCATTGACCGAACCGATGTTGACGATCACCGCGCCGTCACCGCCGAGCATGGCGGGCAGCGCGGCGCGGATTGCGCGCACCGTCGCCAGGACATCGAGGTTGAACGTCTCCAGCCACATCTCGTCGGTGATCGCGGCGAAGCCATGCAGCCTTGGCGTGGCGATGCCGACGTTGTTCACCAGCACATCGATCCGGCCGCCGGCCGCGCCGATCAGCCGCCCCGGGCCGTCGGGCCCGGCGAGGTCGACGGCGACGGGTTCGACCGCTGCGCTGGTGGCGAGTTCGGCGAGCGGCCCGGAGATGGTTCGCGCCCCGGCGACGACGCGGGCACCCTCCTCGGCGAACCGACGGGTGATGGCCAGTCCGATGCCCCGGCTGGCGCCAGTCACGACGACGGTCTTGCCGTCCAGGTCTAGGTTCATGACGACTCCGGAGGTGGGCTGGTTAGTGTCGGTATCGACCGTATGCGTTTACCGCGTCCGCTGGGGGTGCCCCGTGTATGACCTCGACGAAACCATCCGGGCCAGGCATTCGACGCGGATGTTCCTGCCCGACCCGGTGCCCGCGCAACTGATCGACGAATCGCTCGAGCTTGCGATGCGCGCCCCGTCGAACTCGAACGTGCAGCCATGGCAGCTGGTGTTGGCCACCGGCGCCGCGCGCAACCGCCTGGTGGCCGCGCTATTGGCCAAGGCCGACTCGGAATCGCCCCGGGTGCCCCGGCTCCCCGAGGCGTTCGCGCACCTGCGGCGCGAACTCGGCGCGCAGGTGTACGGCGCCATGGGCATCGCCCGGGACGACGCCCAGGCTCGCCGGCGCGCCGTGTTGCGCAACTGGGAGTTCTTCCGGGCGCCGGTGGCGGGCGTGGTCTGCATGCACCGCGACTTCGGCATCGTCGACGGCATGGGTGTGGGGATGTTCCTGCAGACGCTGGTGCTGGCGCTGACCGCCCGCGGCATCGGAACCTGCGTTCAGGTCTCGATCGCCGGCTACCCGGACATCGTGGCCGAGCAACTCGACATCCCGGCCGAGTTGTCCATCCTGTGCGGGCTCGCGATCGGCCACCCCGATCCCGGGTTCGCCGGCAACGCACTGCGGGTCGGGCGGGAGAGCGTCGATAAACATGTTCGGTTCCTGGACCGCTGAGACGTCATCATTCCGGGGCGGCGACCAGAATGCCTTCCATCGCACCGTCGGTCGTCACCAGAACCCCCCGGCCCGGTGGCAGTTGCTGGGCGCTGACCCGGCCGAACACCTTCACCGTCTGCGGGTCGTTGTCCATGAACAACGTCGGGGCGCGGGAACCGGTCAGCTTCTGCAGGAACGGACTCATCGCCGAGACGCCCGCCCAGTTGCCGGGAAGCCGGGTCGCGATCACGTGCAGGCCGATCTCGCGGCTGCGCTCGATCAGCCCCCACAACGGCGCAGTCGCCGCCTGCTTGCCCAACACGCCGTTGGGCCGCAACTCCTGCTCGTCGTCGATGAGCACGAAGTGATGCGGACCCCGCCAGGAGGTGCGGGTGAGCAGTTCCTCCTGACTCAGCCCCGAGGGTGGGAGGCGGTCACGCATGACGGCGGCCAACTCGTCGAGCACCTGATCGATGTCGTCGGGGGTGTAGGCGTATGCCCGTACCTGCGGCCCGCGGATCCGCCCGATCAGCGTCGTCTTCGGATCGATGATGGTGATCTGTGCCTCGTCCGGCGAGAGCCGCGCGGCGATCGCCTGTCCGAAAGCGGCCAGCGTGCTGGTCTTTCCGCAGCCCTGGCGCCCGACCACCAACATGTTGGGCACCCGGCGACCGGCCAGCGCCAGCGGCTGCAACGCGCTCTCCCCCATCGCGAACGGGATGTCGAGAGCCTCGGTGTCCGGGTAGGCGGCGAGCACCGCGCGCAGCCCAACGCGCTGCGGTAGCCGCGCCAGCGTCTCGACCCTGCCCGCCCCGGTCTGGGCGGTGATCACCGCGCCGACGTCGCGGGCGGGAACCCGCTGACCGTCCGGCCCGATGATCTCGGGCAGGCCGATGACGAGTTCCTGCCCGGCCCGTGTCACGCCGAAGCCGGGGCGGTCCAGGGTGTGCCGCGCCGCCCGCCGGTGTTCCATGCCGCTGCCCATCTGCGTCTCGTCGGGGTTGCTCAACCGCAATTGGATGCGGGCGTTGGAGACGTTCAACAGGGCTTGCTTCTGGCCGACCAGCCACCCGCTGGCGCTGGTCATCACGTGTACCCCGTAGGAAAGGCCCTGCCGCGCAGCCGCGATCGTGCGGTCGCCCATCGCGCCGTCCTTGTCGTAGAGGTCGCCGAAGTTGTCGATCACCAGGAACACGTCACCGAACTTGTCGTCGGGGTCGTTGCCGTCCCCGCCGGCCACACCGAAGCGGCGCTCACGGAACTCCGAGACGTCCATCTGGTGGCGCTTGAACGACGCCTCTCGGGCCCGGATGAGCGACTCGACGGTGGCCAGCGTGCGGGACACCCCCTCGATATCGGATACGCCGACGACACCGGCGACGTGCGGCAGGTTCTCCACCGGGTACAGCGACGCCCCGATGCAGTAGAACGTCACCCGTTCCGGTCGGTACATCAGCGCGGCGGTGGTGATGAGCGTCATCAGGGTGGTCGACTTCCCCCGCTGAGCGGTGGCCACAACCATGACGTTGTCCATCTCGGCGTCGATGACGTGCACCCGCTGGGCGTGCTCCTCCGGAAAGTCCTCGACGCCGACGGGAAAGACCAGGCCCGGATTCTCGCCATAGTCCACCCACCACGGCTTGCCGCGCCAGCGTTGCACCAACGCGTCGGCGGTCTCTCCCACCTCCAGCGGCGGCAGCCAGATCTGGTGTGGCACCCTGGCCGGGTGTGCGACCAGGGATTCACGGATAACGTCGAGCAGTTTCTTCTTCCTGAATCCATCTGAGTGGTAAAGGAATTCGTCGGGCGCGGCCGGTTCGTCGGCCGCCGCCAGCGCGGCGCTGTCCTCGTCGCTCAGCGGCTGGTACTCCCATGTCAGTGGGCGGGGCCGGGTGAAGCTGACATCGACGGTCCGGTCGGTGCTCAACGTCTTCCTGGGGACCACGAACGGCGCCGACACATAGAAGCACCGGAACTGCTCCAGATCCCGCGGCCCAACCTTCAGCAGGGCGTATCCGTTCTCCTTGGAAGGCAGGTGCAGGGCGGCGTCGCTGCCGATGACGTCGCGGGAATCCTCGGCGGTCTCCGCACGCAGGGCGACCCGAAAGGCGATGTTGCTCTTCGCTTTACTGAGCGACGACAGGTCCAGCCGTTGGCCGCCCAGGGTGAAGAAGACGTTGCAGCCGCGACCCTCCTGGCCGATGTGGATCACCAGGTCGATCCACTCAGGGTGGTGGTGGAACAGCTCGAGGTACTCGTCGATGATCACCAGCAGGATCGGCACCGGCTCGAGGTCCCGGCCGGCCAGCCGCATCTCCTCGTACTCGTTGGCATCCCGTGCCCCGGCCTGCTTGAACAGCCGGTAGCGTCTCGCGATCTCCCCGTCGACGGCCTTGCGCATCCGCTGGGCGAGGTGCCGGTCGTCCTTACCGAGGTTCGACAACGACCCGGCCACGTGCGGCAGCCCCTCGAGGTCCTGGGCCGCCGATTCGAACTTCATGTCGACGAAGATGACGATGAAGCTCTCGGGTGAGTGCGTCAGGGCGATGCCGTTGCACAGCGCCAGGAAGTACTCCGACTTGCCCGAGCCGGACGTCCCGATCACGACGGAGTGAAAGCCGAAGCCGCCGAAGTCTTTTGCGCGCAGGATCACGTGTTGCAATTCGCCGCCCGGCTTGACCCCCACGGGAACCATCGCCCAGCGGGGGTCGCCCCGGCCCCGGCTCTCCGCCCACAGCCGGTCGACGTCGAGCCGGCGCGGGTCGGTGATGCCCAGCGCACGCAACAGCTCCGCTCCCTGGCTGTCGGTCTCCGACAGCTCGCCGGCCGTCATCGGTGACCAGCGGGCCAGTGCGCGCGCATACCGGTCGGCGGTGCTCTCGGCCAGCGTGTCGGCCACGGCGTAGAAGCCGCCCCGGTGCCGCAGCCTGCCGTCGCGCAATTCGAAACGCTGGTCGGCGTCGGTGAATCCGACTCCGATGCCCGGCCGGGTCGCCAGCCGGAGCACCGTGATCCCGGCCATGCCCTTCTGTCCGGTGACGACCTCCCACTGCTCAGGGGTGCCGACGTTGTCGTCGACGATCACCCAGTGCGGGCCCAGCGCACCTCCCGAGGCGGCCTCCATCGGTGAGGGCATCGTCGTCGGCGTGGACCCGCCCTGCGCCGTCCAGGGTCCCCGGCCCTTGCGGTGCAGTTCGGAGTCGAGGGCCTCCTCCAGCTCGGTGGGCGAGCTGAACACCAGCCGGCGCAGGCCGCATGCATCGAACATCTCGTCGTGCTGGTTGTGCGGCAGCCACACCAGCCACGACCACAACTCGGGATGGCGGGTGACGACCATGAGCTTCACCTCGCCCGGACTGTGGTAGACCGCCAGCGAGCACAGCACCGATCTCATCAGCGCGTGCAACTCGTCGGGGTCCTCCGCTACGAAGCTGAACCCGGGCCGGGAGCGCAGGCTGAGCACCTTGCCTATGCCGCGAATCTTGCTCTGCTCCAGGATGAAGTCGCGCAACGCCCGCCCCGTCACCGGTTCCAGCTCCTCCGCGATGGGCACTTCGGGCCACTGCAGGGATACCGCCGAATCGGCGGTGGACTGGACGCCGATGCCCAGCCGCACGTCGAGGAAGTCGGCGTCGGCCGGCCGGCGCTCCCACATTCGCGGGCCGCCGATCACGGTGTCGAGCCGGAGCGGGTCGGCGTGCAGGAAGAGCTGGCTGCGGCGCTGCTCCTGCGCCGCACGCTGCACCTCGTCGCGGTCCTCGTCGAGCTGACGCAGATAGATCCGCCGTTGCTTCTCCTGCTCACCCCAGCTGATCCGGCGCCCGCGGCCGAAGCGGCCGCTGAACATCAGTGCGCCGAACCCGACGAGGCCGATCATCGGAAAGAAGCCGGACTGCAACGATCGGACACCCGAGGTGTACATCACCACCAGCGTTCCGATGATGCCGACCAGCACTGCGGGTAGCGCGATCATCAGCAGGATGTTGCGTGGCTCGCGTTCGGGCAACGCCAGCGGCGGCGCCACGATCACCCGTGCGGGTGGCACCGGCGTGGCCGTGGTGCGAGAATCGCGGACGAATCCCCTCTTGGACATCGCTACCTTCCCGTGGTCTGCTGACCGGCCGCACCGACGGGCGCCACCACTCCCCCGGCGTGGATGCGGTCGCGGGCGAGCAGGGCGGTTGCCCGGTTGATGGCCGGGCCGGCGGCGAAGATCCGCAGCATCGGCCAGGGGGCCTGGACGGCGCGGCGCGGGTCGATGCCCAACACCTGCAACGTGTTCTGATCCCACTCGATCCCGTACCGCACACCCTGCGGTGAGACCCAGTAAAGGCTCTCGCGGGTGTCGGACGTGGCCACCCCGCTGGTGGACGCCGCGAAGTTGGCCGCACCGGGCAGCATCAGGGTCTGATCGGCCTCCACCGATTCGGGATCGCGGCTGTCTCGGACCAGTCGCACGATGTGGGAGTCCATGGCCTGTGGGGTCGGCAGCCCGCGGCCGCTGACGACGCTGACGGCGGCCTGCCGATCGGTGGACTGCTTCTGCCAGCCTACGCAGGTCACCGGATTGGCCTCGCTATCAATGAACTCCAGCCTCCCCGTCGGATAGAAGCCGACGTCGAGGACCTCGACCTGTGGAATGTCGATGAGCTTGTCGGGCGACACCAACTGCGGTGCACTGACCCCCTGGCTGTCGGCGGTGCGCAACAGATCGGCGACGAAACCGGTGATCCTCTGCACGCCGTTGGGCAGCAACACGTATAAGCCGCTGACCCTGCCGTCAGCGTCCCGGGTTTCCAAGACACGGCCCACCACCGAGTCCGGCAACAACTGCGAGGGGTCCCCAGCACCCGGAATGTCCGGTATGGCAAGGGGTTCGGTCGCCGGGATGGCATCGAAGAGCGCGTTGGAGATCTCCACCGGCCGGGTGGTCCCCGGGTCGACGCCGAGGTTGAACGTGACTCGCCGGTCGTTAGGATCGATGGCTGCGCGCCGGCCGTTCCAGATCAGGTAGGTCTGGTCGTGATGCGTTGCGAGGATCGCCTGTGTCGGCCGCATCGGAGCGGCGCGTCCGCCCCGGGAGAGCTCCCCCGCGATGGCGGTGACGGTCGGCCGCTCACCGCTGCCACGCTCCGGTGCGGTGTCACACACCGACCAGGCCGAAACCGGGTTGGCCGCGACGCTGAGATCATCGGGCACGCCGGGGATGCCGATCATCGGTCCGGTCGGATGCTTGGCGATCTCGGTGGCGTTCACCCACACGGGGCCGGTTGCGCTGCCGGTCGCAAGGCGGGCGGAGGTCAGGTTGAGCGCCGGGTACAGCCGGTCGTCGATCTTCGCGTAGAGCGCACCGGTGTCCCGGTTGCCGATGATCGGCGACTGCCCCACCAGGCCGGCGGGCTTCATGAAGTGCAGCAAGGCCATCCACCCGCAGCCGATCAGCACGAAGACGATCGACAGCACGACGGCGGCCTGCTGCTTGCGGTCGTCGTGCTTCATGCGCACCGAGAACCGTGTGATCGCAGCGCGCAGCCGGCGGTTGTAGAAAAAATGCCCGGAGTTCTGGTCCCGGTTGGACAGGTTCAGCGGCACCGGCAGCGGCTCCCGTCCCGGGTCATCGGAGTCGGCCGCCGTATCTGGTTTCGTAGTCCGCCTGCGCCTCCTCGCGCAGGGCGGTGAAGGCGAGGTTCAACCGGTCGGCGAGTTCACCGTGGCTGTAGTCGGTCATGACCGCGGGATGCAGGGTCAACTCGACGAGTTTCCCGTCGGAGTTCGCGACCGCACGGATGTCCCCCAAATCGACGCTGTAGGTCGTGGTCTCCGCCTGAGCGACGATTGCCTCCCACCGGTCGGCGGCCTCGCTCAGTTCGCGCAGGACGGCATCGACCAGATCCCTGCCGCTAAGCTCACCCGCATCACCGGGAACCCCCATCAGGTCAGTATGTCGAGTACCACTACCTGCGTCAATCCAGCTTTTCGGCGGTCACCCGTCCACCGGAATGCGGCGTCCGCAGCAAACATGGTTGGCACCCCGTTCGCCCGGTTGGCAAGGGTGGGTTCGGCAGGGTAAGCGGGGCGGGATGGCCCTCCTCCGCCGCGCAGCCGGCAACGTTTCATTCGCCGCTACAGCGGCGGCTGGTTCGCGCGAATCCCGCCGTAGATGCCGCGGCGCACGATCCACGGCATCAGCACCCGGTCGATCGACCAGGCCGGGAACTTGAACGCCTTGCCGTTGGGCGCGAACACCTCCAACCCGTCGGGCTGGATGCCGAGCACCGAGCCCCAGCGCCGCCTCGGCGCCCGGTAGCTCTTCAGGGTGCCGCCGTCGAGGGTGGCCCGGATGTTGTGCGCCAGCATCCCGTCTGCCCGGGCACGGGCCGAGGCGCGTAGCGGGTCGGTCGCCGCGACGTCGCCGATGGCGAAGATCCGCTCGTGTCCACACACGCGCAGTTCCGGGGTCACCTTGACGAAGCCGTGCTCGTCGAGCATCTCCGGCGGCAGCCAGGCGGTGTTGGGTCGCACCCGGCCGATCGCCCAGATCACCGCGGCGGCGGCGGCCGCTGGCTGCCCGGTGCTCCACTGCACCGGATCGCTGGTGATCTCGTCGCAGCCGAAACCGTTCGGCACCACCGCACGGTGCCCGGGGTGCAGACCGACGCCGAGCTGAATCATCCTGTGCTGCAGGCGTTCCCAGGTCCGGGGGTGGTGCTCGGGCAACGGCCGCTCACCCGGGAAGTATAGGTCGATCTTCTTGTCGGGCCAGGTGGCGGCGAGGTTGGCGGCGGTGCTCACCGCGGCGGCGCCGCCGCCGATGACGATCACCGAGTCGGCAGCCGCGAGTGTGTCGTGCGGCGCCCTGAGGTCGGCGGCGACGTCCTCGGGCGACTGTAGGGTCGGTCGGCGCCAGAAGCCGTTGCTCACTCCAGTGGAGATCACCAGCACGTCGTACGGCTCGGTGAGCCCGGTGCCGTCGGCGGTTTCGGCGGTGACGGTGCGTTTCTCCGGGTTCAGGCTCTGCAGCGTGGCCTGCACGGTGCGGACCCGGTCCAGGCCGCGGAACTTCTCGAACGGGATCCAGTTGTCCCGGGCCCAGTCCTTCGGCCGGGCCAGCCGCAGTCCGAGTTCCTGCCCGCTGACCAGGGCCGGTTTGACCGAGATACCGACGACGTCGGCGTGCCGGGCCAGCTTGATCGCGGTGAGCAGCCCGCTGTCGCCCAGGCCGGCGATCAGCACCCGCGGGCGGCTCACCCGGCGGTCCGCCGCGGCGGGCGCGGCATTAGCCGGGGCACCCGGTCGATGACGGCCTGGTAGCGCGGCCGGCGTTCGAGGCTGCGCTTCTCCATCAGCGGGATGCTGGCGCCGAGGAACATCGCCAGCATCGCGGCGACACCGATGAACAGCCACCACCAGTCGGCCGGGGCGGCGGCGACGCCGAACAGGGCCATGGAGAACCAGAAGCCGAGCTCGCCGAGGTAGTTCGGGTGCCGCGACCAACTCCACAGCCCGCGGTCCATCACCTCCCCGCTCCGTCGTTCGGCGACGAAGCGGTGCATCTGGGTGTCGGCGGCCAGTTCCAGGCTCACCGCGGCGATGCCGACGACGAAGGCCACCCAGCTCAACCACACCAGCCCGTCGCCGGGACGGGTCACCGCGACGTAGACCGGCAGCATGCCGAGGAACACCTGCACGGTGGGCACCAGGTGGATGCCGAACAGGTCGGCCAGGAACTCCCAGCGTCCGGCGCCGTCACGCAGCAACGGGTAGCGCCAATCCTCATGGTGCAGACCGGGAAAGCCGTACACCCAGTTCCCGGTCAGGCGGATGGCCCAATAGAACATCACGATCGCCAGCAGCCAGCAGCGCACCGAGCCCAGGCCCAGACCGCCCTCGGCCCACCAGTACAGCAACAGCAGCGGCGGGATGACGCTCCAGAAGGCGTCGTAGAAGCTGGAATTGCGATAGACGCGGCTGAATACGAAGATCACCAGCGTCGCGAGCACGTCGGCGATCAGCGCGTCCAACCACAGCCGCCCGGTGCCCGGGCCCCAGTACAACCAGGCGGCGGCCACCGCGACGGCGACCACGTAGGCGACGGTCACCAGGGCCAGCGAGCGGCCCTTGCTCATCTGCACTGTCATGCAGCCTCCTCGAGCGACGTCCGCATGCGGCAGCGCGACCTCCCGACCGCGGCAAAAATGTAACAGGTTCTAGTTCGCTGTCAAGGCCGGTGGGACGCCCTGCCAACCGCCCATCCGCGCACGTTCCCTATCGTGGCGGAATGAGCAGCCAGCAAGTAGCGGATGCGGACCGGGTCGCCGACCTGGCCCGCGGGGTCGTGGCCGACCACGATCCGAAGAAGGTCCCGATCCCGGAATTTCTCGGTGCCTGCTATGACGCCGGGCTGTCCTGGGTGCACTTCCCCGAGGGCCAGGGTGGGCTGGGCCTGTCCCGCGGCCTGCAGGCGGTGGCCGATCAGGTCCTGCAGGGGGCCGGCGGCCCGGTGCCGCTGGGACTCAACCCGATGGGTTACGGTATGGCCGCGCCCACGATCCGCGAGCACGCCCAGTCCGACGAGCTCAAGAAGCAACTGCTGCGCCCACTGGCCACCACCGAGGACATCTGGTGCCAGCTGTTCTCCGAGCCGGGCGCCGGCTCCGACGTCGCCGGACTGGCCACGTCGGCGATCCAGGACGGGGACGACTGGGTCATCAACGGCCAGAAGGTGTGGACCAGCTTGGCCCACCGGGCCCGGTGGGGCCTGCTGCTGGCGCGCTCCAACCCCGACCTGCCCAAGCACAAGGGCCTGACCTACTTCGTCCTCGACATGCACGCACCCGGGGTGGAGACCCGGCCGTTGCGGCAGATGACCGGGCAGGCCGAGTTCAACGAGGTCTACATCACCGACGCCCGCATCCCCGATACCCATCGCCTGGGCGCGGTCGGCGACGGCTGGCGGGTGGCGATGACCACGCTGATGAACGAGCGCAGCGCGCTGGGGGCCAGCGGCAGCCGCCGCGGCGCGGGCACGATCGAGGAGGCCGTCTCGCTGTGGGCCGCGCGCCCCGAACGGCAGACCCCGGTGCTGCGCGACCGGCTGACCCAGCTCTGGCTGCGGGCCGAAGCCCAGCGGCTGACCTCGGAGCGCTCCCGCGCCTCGGCCACCGTGGGCGGGCCCGGCCCGGAGGGCTCGATCGGCAAGATGGTAGGTGCCGAACTCAATCAGCGCATCTACGAGTGGTGCATGGATCTGCTTGGGGCAGAAGGGCTTCTGTACCACGGCTACGCCATGAGCGGTGCGCACCGGGACGGCGACTGGCGCGGCCCGATCCAGCAGCGCTACCTGCGCAGCCGGGCCAACACCATCGAGGGCGGCACGTCGGAGGTGATGCGCAACATCCTCGGCGAGCGGGTGCTGGGCCTGCCGGGGGACCTGCGCGCCGATGCCGGCATGCCGTGGAAGGAGATCCCGCGTGGCTGAGAAGCGGGCTGAGAGCACTGAGTACCGGTTCACCGAGGAGCAGCGGCAGCTGCGCACCGCGGTGCGCAAGTTCTGCGCCGACAACTTCGACGAGCCGACCGTTCGGCGCCTGATGGAGTCCGACGTTACGTTCGACGCCAAGGTGTGGAACCGGTTGGGCTCCGAGCTCGGCGTGCTGGGTCTGTCGGTCCCCGAGGCCGACGGCGGGGTGGGCGGTTCGCTGGTCGACCAGGCGGTGGCCGTCGAGGAGTTCGGCGCGGCGCTGGCCTGCGGCCCGCTGTACGGCACGGTGTTCCTGGCCATCCCGGCCCTGGTGGCCTGCCCGGCGGCGGAGGCGCGCGACGCGCTACTCGGGGAGCTGGTGGAGGGCACCCGCTCCGCCGCGTTCGCCGTCGCCGATTCGGCCGGCGCCTTCGACGCCGACGCGCTGGCCGTGACCGCCGGGCCCGACGGCCTCACGGGCACGGTGCCCCGAGTGGTCGACGCCGACGCCGCCGACGAACTGCTGGTCGCGGCCGTCGGCCCGGACGGCCTGGGCCTGTACGCCGTGGCCGCCGGCGGGGCCGGGGTCAGCCGCACACCGTTGGTCACCCTCGACCTGACCCGCCCGCAGGCCACCGTCGAGTTGAGCGGCGCGCCCGCGCGGCTGCTGGCCGGGGCCGACGAGGCGGAGCGAGTGATCAGCCATGCGCTGCAGGTCGGTTCGGCGCTGCTGGCCGTCGAACAGGTCGGGGCCGCGCAGCATCTGCTGGATCTGTCCGTCGACTACGCCAAGTCCCGGCTGCAGTTCGGCCGCCAGATCGGTTCCTTCCAGGCGATCAAGCACAAGCTGGCCGACATGCTCGTCGACCTCGAGCACGCCCGGTCGACGGCCTACCACGCGGCCTGGGCGCTCACCGACGCCTCCGACGACCCCGCCCTGTCGGCCAGTATCGCGCAGGCCACCTGTTCGGCGGCGTTCAGCCGAATCGCCGCCGACACCATCCAGATTCACGGCGGCATCGGTTTCACCTGGGAACACCAGGCGCACCTGTACTTCAAACGCGCGGCCACCGACGCCGCGCTGCTCGGCAGCGCCGAACAGCATCGCGACCGGATCGCCGAGATGGTGCTGGACACCGCCACCGCCGACGGGGCCGTGCGGGTGGCCGACGGGCTGCCGGTCCAGCGGCCCTGATGTCGGTCGGGTGACCGAACCCGCCGTGGGTACCCGGGTTGGTGTTGCGACACCCCGAACCGAGGAGCCCGCATGACCACCGACAAGACCGGCGCACCGACCTCCGTGCGCGCCCACGCCGACAAGTTCACCATCGCCGTCGACGGCCACGAAATCGGTTTGACCGCGTTCGTCGACCACGACGACCAGCGGATCTTCCACCACACCGAGGTCGGCGACGACTACGAGGGCCGCGGCCTGGCCACCATCCTGGTCGGGGAGGCGCTCGCCGCCACCCGCTCGGCGGGTAAGCGGATCGTCCCCGTCTGCGAACTGGTGGCGAACTACCTGGACAAGCACCGCGACTTCGACGGCATCGTCGATCCCGCCACCGACGGCAGCGAGCAATTCGTCCGGGCGGCGGTGCAGCCGGGCTGATCACGCCCCGCCGCTAGGGTGAGCCTCGTGGCGGAACCAGACCCGACCGGCGGCACCCCGCCGGCCTACTTCGTGGCCGACGGCGACGTGCTGATCCCCGACCCGGTGGCTCAGGGGCCGTGGGGTCCGACCATCAGCGGCCACGTCGTCGGCGGGATCCTGGCCCGCGCCGTCGAACGGGCGGGTGGCGGTGACGACCTACAGCCGGCCCGGCTCACGGTCGACCTGTTGCGGCCCACCGCGATCGCACCGCTGGAGGTGCGCACCACCGTGCAGCGGGAAGGCCGTCGGATTCGGCTGGTCGACGCCGAGTTGGTGCAGGACGACGACGTGGTGTCCCGTGCCAGCGCGGTGTTCCTGCGCCGCGGCGAGCAGCCCACCGGAGACATCTGGACCGCCGACGTCCGGATGCCGCCCCTGCCGCCCGATCCCGGCCCCCTGCCCGACGGCCTGCCGATGTTCGTCTGGGGCTTCGGGGGAGAGGGCTCCAGGGGCGGCACCTTCGGCTTCGCCGAATGGCACGACGGCGGGCCCAAGTACGCCTGGGTGCGCCAGCTTAGGCCGCTGGTGGCGGGGGAAGCCACCAGCCCGTTCGTCGAAGCCGCCATGGCTGCTGACGCCACTAGCGCCCTGACCCATTGGGGCACAAGCGGATTGCGCTACATCAACGCCGACTACACGCTGAGCCTGACCCGGCTGCCCGAGGGGCCGCACATCGGGCTCGCGGCCCTGCTGCACAGCAGCCACGACGGCGTGGCGTCCGGGGCCGCGGCGATCTTCGACGAGCACGGTCCGATCGGCAACGCGATGGCGGTGGCCCTGGTGAACCCGGCGGAATCCTTCCGGCCGAAGACGATGACGTAGGGGAGTGCGATGCGCAGGTTCGTCGACATCTCGGTGCCGCTGCAGGCCGGTATCGCCTCGGATCCGCCCGGGCATCTGCCGGAGATCGACTATTACGACCACACGCAGACCGCGGCCGAGGTGCTCTCGTTCTTCCCCGGCGCGAAGGTCGAGGACCTGCCCGACGGCGAGGGCTGGGCCATCGAACGCGTCCGGGTCACCACCCACAACGGCACCCACGTGGACGCGCCGTACCACTACGCGTCGACGATGGACGGTGGCAGGCGGGCGATCACCATCGACGAAGTGCCGCTGGAGTGGTGCCTGCAACCGGCGGTCAAGCTGGACTTCCGTCATTTTCCCGACGGCTACGTCGCCACAGCCTCCGACGTGGAGCAGGAGTTGGCGCGCATCGGCCACACGCTGGCGCCGCTGGAGATCGTGCTGGTGAACACCCGCGCGGGCACGCGCTACGGCCAGCCCGACTACGTCGGCACCGGCTGCGGCATGGGCCGGGACGCCACGCTGTACCTGCTCGAGCGGGGAGTGCGGCTCACCGGAACGGACGCCTGGAGCTGGGACGCGCCGTTCTCCTACACCGCGCAGCGCTACGCCAAGGACCACGACGCGTCGATCATCTGGGAGGACCATCGCGCCGGGCGCACCATCGGCTACTCCCACATCGAGAAGCTGCACAACCTGGAAGCGCTGCCGCCCAACGGGTTTGAGGTGTCCTGCTTCCCGGTCAAGGTCCACGCCGCATCGGCGGGCTGGACCAGGGCGGTGGCGATCTTCGAGGAGTAGCCGGTTAGGGCCAGGGAGCGCCCGGCGGCGGGCCGCCACCCGGGGGCGATTGGTTCTGCAGGATGCTCAGGCAGGTGCCCAGGTGCTGGCCGGGGATGCACGGAATTCCGCCGACGGTCGGCACACCGCTGTTGGCGACGTAACACCGGCCGGTGATGGGATCGGCGAGGTGACCGATCGGGCAGGCGTTCGCCGGGGCGGCGACGACGACCGGCGCAGCGACGAAAAGCCCGGCACAGGAGGCCGCCAGCAGCGCTCGTGTTGCTCGCTTCCGCATCACCATGGTCGCCAGCCTACTGCCCGACGAGGCTGGGCCTTCCGAAACGGGTTCTGGTGCCGGGGGAGAACAGGACGCGCAGCCGGGGACCGGCGACCGGCACACCCGCCGCCGCGACCAGTTCGTCGTCGAGTTCGACCAGTTGCGCCGACCGCAGCAGCCACGGCGCGTGCTCGTTGGGCACCCACCAGGTCCGGCCGAGTTTGCGGGTGTGCGCACCCCACCGCGCGGTCAGCCAGGTCTCCAGCGGGGTGGGCTCGACCGGGTCGCCGATGCTCACAGCCACCCGGCTGTGCAGTCCGCGGCGCGGCCAGCGCCGCACGCTGTGGTAGCTGATCTCCTCCTTGTTCAGCCGGATCTCCATCTTGGCCCAGGTGTAGGGCACCCCCATGACGATGCGGGTCAGCGGAACCACCGCCAGCCGGGCGGTCTCCAGCGAGCAAAACAGGACCCCGTGTCGCCCGGCCGCGTCGACGGAGTACAGCCGCACGTTGGTCTCGGCGAACACCCCGAAATACGGCAGCCGTGGTCCGGTTCCCAACGCGGTGTGGCCCATCCGGAACGGCACCAGCCCGACGTAGGTCATCCCGTCGGCGAACACGTCGGGCCGGGTGCCCGGCGGGTAGAGGTGGGCGACGGCAGCCGGATACACCGGCCAGTGGATGAAGGTCAGGTCCACCCAGGTCTGGTCGAACAGCACGGGGCGCCGCAGCGGCGGCGGCACGACGGAGAAGCCCGCCAGCGGGTCGGGGATGTCGCTCAAGGCGGGATCACTCGTATTCCAGGTCCAGCACCGGGGTGGGCCTGCGGAACCCGCGGGTGACGGCCAGCAGCCACACGAATCCTATTGCGAGCCAGATTAATCCGATGGTCAGCGCCGTGCCCGACAGGCTCGTCCACAGCCACGCGGTGAGTAGGAAGCCGATCGCCGGCGCGATCAGGTTGAGCGGGACGTTGCGCTCCCGCATGTCGATGAAGTAGTGCTTGATCACCGACAGGTTCACCACCGAGAAGGCCACCAGCGCACCGAAACTGACGACCGAAGCCAGGATCGCCAGATCGATCCAGATCGCGAGCAGCGAGATGGCGCTGACAGTGAGGATCGCGTACACCGGTGTGCTGAACTTGGCCGACACATGACCGAACACCTTGCGCGGCAGGATGCCGTCGCGGCCCATCGCGAACAGGATGCGCGCCACCGATGCCTGCGAGGTCAACGCCGACCCGAGCGCACCGGCCACATAGGCCGCGGTGAAGAACGTGTTGACGAACGCACCGCCCGCGGCCACCATCACGTCGGTCGAACCGGTGTCCACCGCGGCGAACCTGTTGGACGGGAACACCAGCTGTGACACGTAGGACAGCAGGATGAAGATGAGCCCCGAGACGACGGTCGCGATCATGATCGCCCGCGGGACCGTGCGCCGGGCGTCGCGCGCCTCCTCGGACAGCGTGGAGACCGCGTCGAAGCCCAGGAACGACAGGCACAGGATGGCCGCGCCGGCCAGGACGGGGCTGAAGCCGCCGGCGCTGCCGTCGCCGGTGAAGGGCGCCGACAGGTCGACCTTTCCGTAGCCGGTGGTCTTGGCGATTGCGAGCGCGACGAATACGACGATGAACACGGCCTGGATCGCGATGATGAGGAAGTTGGCCCGTGCCACCGACACGATGCCGACGATGTTGAGCACCGTGACGATCGCGATGGAGACGACGACGATGAGCCATGCTGGTAGCGCGGGCAGCGCCGCGTTCAGGTAGAGCCCGATAACCAGGTAATTCAGCATCGGCAGGAACAGATAGTCCAGCAACAGCGACCATCCGGCCAGGAAGCCGACGGGCGGCCCGAAGGTGCGCTGCGTGTAGGTGTAGGCCGAACCGGCAACCGGGATCGCCGCCGACATCCGCGCGTAGGACAGCGCGGTGAACACCATGGTGATGAGCGTGACGACGTAGGCGAGCGGCAGCCGGCCGCCGGTGGTCTCGGTGACGATGCCGTAGGTGGTGAACACCGTCAGCGGCACCATGTACACGAGACCGAACAGCACCAGCGACGGCAGGCCCAGCGCCCTCTTCAGGTGGCCCTCGGGCGGGGCGGTGAGGTATTCCGCGGTCATGGTCGCCCCCTCAGTCATCGTCCCGGTAGGCCTGCGCACCGCGCAGATAGGTGGCGCGGATGCCCACGCCCGGCAGTTCCAGCGGCGGTGTGCTCCGCGGATCCCGATCGAGCCAGACCAGATCGGCGCTCGCCCCGGGCTCGATGCGGCCCCAATTGCCTTCGGCGAAGGCCTGATACGCGACCGCGCCGGTGTAGGAGGACAGGGCGAGCTCGATGGGCACGATCTCGTGCGGGGTCCAGCCACCCTCGGGATCGCCCTCGGCGGTGCGCCGGGACACCGCGACCGCGATCCCGTCCAGCGGTGCGCCCGAGGACACCGGCCAGTCCGAACCGAATGCCAGCGCGGCGCCGGTCCGGTGCAGCGTCTGCAGCTGGTACTGCCGGTCGGCGCGTTCGACGCCGAGGCGCGGGATGGTCAGGACCGTCATCAGGGCGTCCATCTGCGCCCACAGCGGCTGCATGTTGGGGATCACACCGAGCGCGGCGAAGCGCCCGATGTCCGCCTGGTCGACCAGTTGCACGTGGGCGATCACCGGCCTGCGGTCGCGAGTTCCGTTGCACCGCTGTACATATTCGATGGCGTCGAGCGCCTGGCGGACCGCGGCGTCGCCGATGGCGTGGATGTGGATCTGGAGGCCGAGTTCGTCGACCCGTCGGGCGGCCTCGGCCAGCGAGTCGCCCTCCCAGTTCTGTAAGCCCCGGTTATCCCCCGAGTCGCTTCGCTCCTGCCCCCCGGAATGGTTGTGCAATCCCGAGCAGTACGGTGCGAGCAGCGCCCCTGTCTCATTCTCGACCACCCCGTCGGCGAAGAACTTCACCGTCTGCGCGGTCAACAGCGGTGAATCCACTGCGTCGACCGTGCGCCGTGCCTCGGCGTAGTCGGCGACCTGCGAATCGAAATGCCGCGGGTCGGCGTACAGCGCGAGGTTGAACCGCATCCGCAGCGCGTCCTGCCGGGCGGCCTCGACGTAAGTGGCGACGTCGCCCGGTTCCACCCAGGCGTCCTGCGCCCAGGTCACCCCCCGCGCGAGGAAGTAGTCGGCGGCGGTGCCCAACGCGCCGATCCGCTGGCGCTCGTCGCGGGCCGGCATCACTGCCATCACCAGATCGGTTGCGCCCCATTCGCGTAACGTGCCGAGCACCGAGCCGTCCGGGCGGTGCGGAATCTCGCCGAGCACCGGGTCGGGGGTGTCGGGGGTGATGCCGGCGCGCTCGAGCGCGGTGGTGTTGACCCACATGGTGTGGTAGTCCCAGGCCCGCAGCGCCACCGGCCGGTCGGGGACCACCGAGTCGAGCCAGCGGGCGTCGAACAGGCCACCCGGCGCCAGGCTGCCGTCGTAGGACGCGCCGACGATCCACTCCTCCTCGGGGTGCGCGTCGGCGTACTTCTTGACCGCCGCGAGGATCTCCTCGACGGAGCGGCAGCTGCGCACCGCGGGACCCACCGCCTCCAGGCCGCCGTACAGCGGGTGGGAGTGGCCGTCGCCGAAGGACGGCATGAGGAAGCCGCCGTCGAGATCGACGTGTTCGCAGTCGATTCCGGCCGTGGCCTCGCGGGCCTGGCCGCCCAGTGCGCGGACGGTGCCGTCGACCACCAGGAGTGCATCGGACTCCGAGCCGGTCCCGGTCCACACCGTGCCGCCGGTGAAGATGCGTGCGCTCACTTGACCACCGCCGTGGCGGCATGACCGGCGCCGTAGGGCTGGGCGGTGGCCACCGGTCGGGTCAGGCCGGCGTAGGTGTCGGGCCGGCGGGTCAGCAGCAACGGGAACAATTCCAGCCAGTCGCGGCGCTGGTCGAGGTCGAGATCTGCCACCAGGACAGCTTCCTCGTCGCGGGGCGCCTGCACCAGCACCCGGCCGTACGGGTCGGAGATGAACGAGGAACCGTAGAAGCTCAGAGCCCCCTCGTCTCCGACCCGGTTGGGCACCACCATGAACAGTCCGCTGCTGATCCCGTTGGCGACGATGACCTGCTGCCACAGCGGGCGGGTGTCGAAGTCGGGGAACACCGGCTCGGAACCGATGGCGGTGGGGTAGACCGCGATCTCCGCCCCAGCCAGCGAGTAGCTCCGCGCCACCTCGGGGAACCATTCGTCCCAGCAGGTCGGCATGCCGATCCGGGCGTCGAGGCCGTCGGGGGCGTACACCGGGTACGGATCGTCCGCCGGGCCGGGCCGGAAGTAGGTGTCCTCGTAGTAGCCGGCCGAGATCGGGATGTGCAGCTTGCGGGTGCGGCCCACCAGCTCGCCGGCGGGGGAGACCAGGATCGCCGTGTTGTAGCCCAGCCCGTCGGCGGCGGCGGCCTTCTCGTACAGCGAGGCGTGCACGAAGACGCCGTTGGCCGTCGCGGCCGAGGCGGCCAGCTCGAACGTGGGCCCGTTGGGCAGGTCCTCGGCCAGGGCGGCCGGGTCCGGCCCCGCGGGGACATCGGCCGGGTAGCGCAGCAATGTGATCTCGGGCAAAAAGACCACCGCGGCGCCGTTCCCGGCGGCCCGGTCGATACCGGAACGCAGGGCGGCGACGAGATCGGCGCGGTCGGCGCGCCAGCGGTGCTGGATCAGGCCGACCCGCAGGGGCCGGCGGTCCGAGGGACGCGAGCGCGACAGCGGCTCGAGGGCGGGGGAGGTCAGCGTGATCATCCGGCTCCTAACCGACGGCGTTCGTTCAGTGTGGACCGGCATGCGCTCTCGGTACAGCCGCCGGCGGCAGCCGAACCCGGGCGGCCCTGGGGCCCGTCGCTCCGGATTTTTCTTCCTGCGTCAATCAGGAGAGGGTCGGGGAAGACGTGGTCACACGCCTGCGCGCTGCGGGCAACACCGAGCGCACCTCGCCGGGACTCGTCGACTTCCTCAAGTTGCTGTTCTCCAAGGCGGTGCCGGTGTGGCTGGCTGCCGCGTTCGTGCTGACGGCAATTCCGGCGCACCCGATCTGGCTGACCGAGCGTCGGCACACGGAGTCGACCCTGTCCACGAAGCACTTTCCGGGCATCTTCCAGATGGTCGGCTACCGGGCAGGGGTCACCAACACAAAGGCCTTCGCAGTTCTTCAGCCGCTGTCATGTCACCTAGACGGTATAGGGACGACTTGAGGCCGAAGGCCTCGGGCTGCACTCGGACGTGGGTTGCCGGTGGCGAGTGAACACTCGCATCGGCAGAGCCATAGTTGCAGATCAAGAGGCCTCCGGTGCGTTTCAACGGTACGAGTGTCGGGTTGGACGTGCACGCACCGACCCCACACCGGCATCAGCGGAAAGTCACCCATCGAACGCCTCAGCGTTCACAACCTCCCGGGAAGAACATCTAGTCGGTGGCAAACGCCGCCGCGGCGTCGCGTTGCAGGTCGACGTAGGCCTTCTCGCTGACGTCGAAGGCGACTCCCTGGATCTCGCCGCCGGTGAACCTGCCGGGGGTTGTGTACTGCTCGGAGACGTTGTCCCCACTGTCATAACCCACACAGAGGCCGTCCCCGGACAGGGTGAACTTGCCGATCTGGGCCCGCATCGGCCCCCTGGCGACCTCGCTGCCATCCACGTACAACACGGCGGTGCCCAGCGACTCGCCGTACTCGCCGGCTTTGTCCCGTTTGAACTCCATCCCCAGCGAGTGCTTACCGGGTGTCAGCGGCGGGGAGACGAAATCCTGTTCCGGCTTGATCCCCAGGAAGTTGTAGACGTAGTGCAGTCGGCCGTCCTTGATGAACAGGGTGTGACCGCCGAACCGGGAGCCGTGGGCGAAGATCACCCCGCCGGCGTCGGCTTTCAGGTCGACGTTGGCGATGATCTTGTAAGAGCGGCCCCGGACGCTGACCGCCACGCCCTCGGGCACTGGCGCGGTGTCCGGGTAGTAGATGTAGCGGTCCCGAGGCGGCTCGGCCTGGGGCCTCGGGTTGGTCAGTACTTCGGTGGCCGTCCGGTCATCAAGGGGCAGCACGAAGTTGTTCTTGGCCTCCTCGAACCAGGCGTCGATGAGTTCCTTGAGCTTGCCGGACTGCTGGTCGGCGAGGTTGGTCGACTCAGAGCGGTCCTCATCGACGTGGTAGAGCTCCCAGCGGTCCTGATCGAAGTGGCCCTTACCGCTGATCGGGGCGTGCAGCGCCGCGGCCTTCCAGCCGTCCTTCCAGATGCCGCGGGTCCCCAGCATCGCGTAGTACTGCTGTTTGCGCGTGGTGGGTGCCTTCGGGTCGTCGAAGCTGTAGCGCATCGACACCCCGTTGAGCGGGTACTGCTTGACGCCGTTGTACTCCTGCGGCATCTCGAGTCCGGCCACGTCGAGGACCGTGGCCGCGACGTCAGTGGCGTGGTGGTACTGGCTGCGGACCTGGCCTTTGGCCTTGATGCCCTTGGGCCAGGAGATCACCATCGGATCGCAGGTGCCGCCGGCGAACTGGCTGTAGCGCTTGAACATCTGGAACGGCGTCGAGAACGCCACCGCCCAGCCGGTCGGATAGTGGTTGTAGGTGTCCGGGCTGCCCAGGGTGTTCAGGTACTTCATGTTCTCCGACAGTTCGTCGGGGTAGCCGTTGAAGAACTTGTTCTCGTTGACCGACCCGTTGGGCGAGCCCTCCCCGGAGGCGCCGTTGTCCGCGCAGTAGAACACGATGGTGTTCTCCAACTGCCCGGTCTGTTCCAGATAGTCGATGATCCGGCCGACCTGGGCGTCGGTGTACTCCGAAAAACCCGCGTACACCTCGGCCATCCGCGAAAACAGCCGCTTCTCTTCGGCGTTGAGTGTATTCCACGGGCGCACAGCATCATTGGCCACTGCGACGTTCTCGGGTAGCGGATTGATCGGTGTCAATTTGGTGCCCTCGGGCAACACTCCCTTGGCGATCATCCGCGGCAGCACCCACTCGCGGTAGGCCTCGTAACCATCGTCGAACTTGCCCTTGTACTTGTCGATGTACTCCTGCGGGGCGTGGTGAGGTGCGTGATTGGCACCCGGGCAGAACCACAGGAACCACGGCTTGGACGGGTTCGACGACTTCTGGTCGCGCAGCATCCGGATCGCGTTGTCGGCCAGATCTTTCGAGAGGTGATAACCCACGTCGGGACCGTAGGGCTGCTCGATGAACCGGTTGTCCTCGACCAGATCCGGAAACCACTGATTGGTCTCTCCGCCCAGGAATCCGTAGAACCGGTCGAAGCCCATCTGCAGTGGCCACTCCGACTTGCTGCCTCCGCTGGAGACGTCCTCCTCAGGCACGTTGTGGTTCTTGCCGATCCAGAAGGTGCTGTATCCGTTGTCCTGAAGCACCTGTGGGACGGGCGCACACTGCGCCGGTAGTCGGGCTGCCGAACCCGGGAACCCGGTAGAGGCCTCGGTAATGGCCGAGAACCGATTGACGTGGTGATTGCGTCCGGTCAGAAAGCAGGACCGGGTCGGCGAACACAGCGCAGTGGTGTGCCATTGGGAGTACATCACCCCGTTGTCAGCCAACTTCTGCATGACCGGCATCTCGATCCGCCCGCCATAGGGCGACCACGCCGCCAGACCCGTGTCGTCATACAGCACCACCAGGATATTGGGCGCGCCCTCGGGTGCCTTCTTCAATTCGAAGGGTTTCCAGTCCTCCTTCGAATCCCGGACATCGAGTTCGATCTTGCCGTCGAAACCCTCATTGATGCCCGTCCCGTAGCCGGGTGGGCCATCACCGCCGGCCAGCGAACCACCACCGTCGTTCTTCTTGTCGCAACCAGAAACCAGCGCCCCCGCCGCGGCGGCTCCGACTCCAGCCGCAAGGCCACCGAGTACGGTACGCCTCGGCACTCCGGCGCGACCCGGTTGCTCGTCTGGCGTTGCAACAGCATCCGAACCTAGAGGGGCCATTGGCCATCTGCCTTCCCGTGGGAAACCGCGTGTTTGAACGGTAACCTCGGTGCCCTATTGAGGATCGGCGTTTTTTCCTGTTCGGGATTTCGCCGCCCAAGTCACGACCCGCCGCCGAAACCGCCGCGACCGCCGCCATGCCCCGCAAACACAAAGGTCACGAACTCTTTCGAGTTCGTGACCTCGGCGTTCGCAGTTCTTCAACCGCTGTGATGTGGGCGAAGGGGGACTTGAACCCCCACGTCCCGAAGGACACTGGCACCTGAAGCCAGCGCGTCTGCCATTCCGCCACTCGCCCCAAACAACCGGGGGAGCGTATCACGATCGGCCCGGCACACCCCAACCCGCTCCCCGTCGGACGGTGCCGGCGGAGGCCGGTCCCTACGGCCGTTGTCACCGGCCCTGAGCTGCGGCGATTCGATTCTCAGAGTTCCCATGGTGACGGTCGGGTCAGCCGGGCCGATACCATACAAAGGAAATATGAACGCGGCGCAACACACGCCGGACTCGAGGCAGGCGGTGCGATGGGCAACCAGAGGGGTCTGGTTCAGCGCATCGA
>JAGQTU010000176.1 GCA_020438865.1 Mycobacterium sp. | reverse complement strand
AGCTTCTCCACCACCGACCCCGAGTACTACAAGTGGACGCAGTGGATCTTCCTGCAGATCTACAACGCCTGGTTCGATCCCGATCAGAACCGGGCCCGTCCGATCGACGAGCTGATCGCCGAATTCGACTCCGGCACAAGAATGCTCGACGGCCGGAACTGGGCGGAGCTGTCGGCGGGCGAGCGGGCCGACGTGATCGACGGCCACCGGCTGGTCTATCGCGCCGATTCGGTGGTGAACTGGTGTCCGGGGCTGGGCACCGTGCTGGCCAACGAGGAGGTCACCTCGGAGGGCCGCAGTGAGCGCGGCAACTTCCCGGTGTTCCGGAAGCGCCTGCGGCAGTGGATGATGCGGATCACCGCGTACTCCGACCGGCTGCTCGACGACCTCGAACTGCTGGACTGGCCGGAGAAGGTCAAGACCATGCAGCGCAACTGGATCGGACGATCCACCGGCGCCGCGGTGTTGTTCTCGGTCGCCGGCACCGACATCGAGGTGTTCACCACCCGGCCCGACACCCTGTTCGGCGCCACCTACCTGGTGCTGGCCCCCGAGCACGCATTGGTCGACACCGTGCTGGCCCCGCATTGGCCGGACGGCGTGGACCCCCGGTGGACCGGAGGGGCGGCGACACCGGCGGCGGCGGTCGCCGCCTACCGGCAGTCGATCGCGGCGAAGTCGGATCTGGAACGGCAGGAGAACAAGACCAAGACGGGCGTGTTCCTGGGAACCTACGCCGTCAATCCGACCAACGGACAACACATTCCGGTGTTCATCGCCGACTACGTGCTGGCCGGCTACGGCACCGGCGCCATCATGGCGGTACCCGGCCACGACCAGCGCGACTGGGAGTTCGCGACCGAATTCGGCCTGCCGATCGTCGAGGTCATCTCCGGTGGTGACATCTCCGGGGCGGCCTACGCCGGCGACGGCGCCCTGGTGAACTCCGGCTACCTGGACGGGCTGACCGTCGGGGACGCCAAACGGGTGATCACCGAGCGGCTCGAGGCCGACGGCCGCGGCCGCGGCCGCATCGAGTACAAGCTGCGCGACTGGCTGTTCGCCCGCCAACGCTACTGGGGTGAGCCGTTTCCCATCGTCTACGACGCCGAAGGCCGGGCCCACCCGCTGCCCGACTCGATGTTGCCGGTGGAACTGCCGGACGTGCCCGACTACTCGCCGGTGCTGTTCGATCCCGAGGACGCCGACAGCGAACCCTCCCCCCCGCTGAACAAGGCCACCGACTGGGTGCACGTGGAGTTGGACCTCGGCGACGGCCCGCGCCCCTACACCCGCGACACCAACGTGATGCCGCAGTGGGCGGGCAGCTCCTGGTACGAGCTGCGCTACACTGACCCGCACAACGCAGAGCAGTTGTGCGCCAAGGAGAACGAGGCCTACTGGATGGGCCCGCGACCGGCCGAGCACGGACCGTCCGACCCGGGTGGCGTCGACCTGTACGTCGGCGGTGTCGAGCACGCCGTCCTGCACCTGCTCTATTGCCGGTTCTGGCACAAGGTGCTCTACGACCTGGGCCACGTCAGCTCGCGCGAGCCCTACCGCCGCCTGATGAACCAGGGCTACATCCAGGCGTTCGCCTATACCGACGCGCGCGGCGCCTACGTGCCCGCGGCCGAAGTGGTCGAGCGGGGCGGCAGGTTCTGGCTGCCCGGTAGCGGCGGCGAGGCCGCCGATGAAATAGAGGTGTTCCAGGAGTTCGGCAAGATCGGCAAGAGCCTGAAGAACTCGATCTCTCCCGATGAGATCTGCGAGAACTATGGCGCGGACACCCTGCGGGTCTACGAGATGTCGATGGGCCCGTTGGAGGCCTCGCGGCCGTGGGCCACCAAGGACGTGGTGGGCGCCTACCGCTTCCTGCAGCGGGTGTGGCGGCTGCTCGTCGATGAAGTCACCGGCGAGTCAAGGGTTTCCGAGGACGAGCAGCTGGACGAGCAGACGCTGCGGCTGCTGCACCGCACCATCGCCGGAGTGTCGGACGACTACGCGTCACTGCGTAACAACACCGCGGCGGCCAAGCTCATCGAGTACACCAACCACCTCACCAAGGAGGGCATCACCGCCCGGGCGGCGTTGGAGCCGCTGGCGTTGATGGTCGCACCCCTGGCCCCGCACCTGGCCGAGGAACTCTGGCAGCGGCTCGGCCACGGCACCTCGCTGGCGCACGGCCCGTTCCCGTCGGCCGATCCCCGTTACCTGGTCGCCGACACCGTCGAATATCCGGTCCAGGTCAACGGCAAGGTTCGCGGGCACATCACCGTCGCGGCCGA
>JAGQTU010000175.1 GCA_020438865.1 Mycobacterium sp. | reverse complement strand
ACGGATGCCAGATGTGTGCCGCATCGATCGCGCTGATCTGCTGCGGGGTCAACGCGGACACGCTTCGAAAGCCTAGTTGTAGTGACCTGAGAGGTTAGGTACGCGGCTGGCCGGTGGTTGACCGCCGAGTGCGGTGTGGCCGCGGTGATGATTGTAGGTGTGCAGCCAGACGGGGAACGCGTCGCAGCGTTCGCTGTCGCTGGTGTAGAGCCGGGCGTAGGCCCACTCGTCGGCCAGAGTGCGGTGAAACCGCTCCACCTTTCCATTGGTCTGCGGCCGGTACGGGCGAGTGCGCCGGTGCTCGATATGACCGAGTGCGTCGCGGAAGGTATGCGATCGGTAGCAGGAGCCGTTGTCGGTCAACACTTTCCGGACGGTGATGCCGCATTGGTTGAACCACGTGTTGGCGCGCAGCCAGAACGCGGCGGCGGTCTCTTTGCGTTCATCGGCCAGTAGTTCGGAGTAGGCCAGGCGCGAGTGGGCGTCGATCGCGGTGTGCAGAAAGTGGTAGCCGCGGGCGGGATCACCGTTGCGGGCACGAACCCCGGTGCTCTTGTCGGCCACGGAGTTGCGTTTGCCGAGGGATCGCCCGAGCTTGCGCCAGCCGCCGCCGGCGGGGATCTTGCCGAGCTTCTTGACATCGATGTGGACCAGTTCACCGGTGCCAGCAGCGTCCATGCGGCGGATCACCCGCCCGGTGGGGCGGTCCAGCCACCGCAGCTTGGCCAGCCCGTAGCGGGTCAGGACACGGTGCACCGTGGATACGTTGAGCCCGAGCAGATAGGCGATACGGGCCGGACCCCACCTGCGGATAACCCGGATCTTGATGATCCGCCGCTCGGTGCGCGTCGGAGTCTGCCTTGGGCTGCGGTGCGGCCGTGAACTGCGATCCGCCATGCCGGATTCACCCAGTTCGCGGTACCGGCTCGCCCACCGGGCCGCGGTGGTCACTGCGACCTGGAAGCGCTCAGCGGCTCGCCGCAGCGACCAGCCGTCCTCAACAACACAACGAGCCAGGCGCAGACGCCCGGTTTCCGACAAAGGGGCATTACGGTGGGACACGAAGACCTCCGGTGGGTTGGTGCGTTCCTCGACAGCTCGCACTTCACTCGGAGGTCTTCGTCATGTCACCACGCCACGCCGTACCTAACGTCCGTGGTCAGTACATCTAGCCGGCCGGTTCCCAGTGCAGGATCCCACTGTCGGCCAGCAGGGACATGTGCAGCCGGCCGTCGGCGAAGCGGTAGCTGCGCACCTGCCCCAGGGCCGTGGTGACCCGCTGCTCGAGTGACGGCTGCGGGCAGAACATCCGGGTCAGGGCCATCGGCCCGAAGGTCAGGGTGCCCGAGTCGGGGCCGCCCGGCGCGGCCTGGAAGGTGCTGTTGCCGCGGTTGCAGTCGACGCGGAACGCGGCGCGTTGGTCCGCGCCGAAGGAGACGGTGTACTTGCCGGGGTCGTCGACGGCGGTCGTGCCTTGTTCGTCGCTCATCGACTCCAGGCTCACCAGGCGCCAGTTCGTCCCGTCCAGCGGACGGCCGGGCGGGGAACTCGGTCCGCACGCGGTAAGCGCGACGGCCACCGCGCCGAGAATCTGGAACGTCCGCACCGCCCGCAATCTACCCGCCGCCCGCCCGGCGTCGCGGACGCCGACTCGGCGATACTGACGTGGTGAGTCTGACCGACGCGGCCCTGGCCGCCGACCTCGCCGAATCGGCGGGCCGGCTGCTGCTGGCGGTGCGCGCGGAGGTCGGCCACGACTATCCCTGGGAGCTCGGCGACGCCGGCGACATGCGAGCCAACGAGCTGATACTGCGGCGGCTGCGCGCCGAACGGCCGGGTGACGCGGTGCTATCCGAGGAGGCCTACGACGATCTCAAGCGGATACACGCCGACCGGGTGTGGATCATCGACCCCCTCGACGGCACCCGGGAGTACTCGATGCCGGGTCGCACGGATTGGGCGGTGCACGTGGCGCTGTGGCAGCGCACCGGAGCCGCCGGGCCGGCGACATCGGGAACAGCGCCGGGCGCCCATGACGGCGCCATCACCGACGCCGCCGTGGCCCTGCCCGCGATGGGGGAGGTGCACCGCAGCGACACCGTAACCGGTCCCGCCACAACGCAATCCGGTCCCATCCGGATCACCGCCAGCTCCAACCGGCCGCCCGCGGTGCTGTGGAAACTGCGCGACCGGCTCGACATCGAGTTCGTCCGGATCGGCTCGGCGGGGGCGAAGGCGATGGCGGTGGTGCGCGGCGACGCCGACGCCTACATCCACGCCGGCGGGCAGTGGGAATGGGATTCGGCCGCCCCCGCCGGTGTGCTGCA
>JAGQTU010000174.1 GCA_020438865.1 Mycobacterium sp. | reverse complement strand
AAGCTGTTCGGGCTCTCGCGCGAGCGGGTCCGGCAGATCGAGCGCGAGGTGATGGCCAAGCTGCGCAACGGCGAGCGCGCCGACCGCCTGCGGTCCTACGCCAGCTGAACGCACGTCGCAGCTGACGACCACGAGGTATGCCCGCCGGATGTTTTCCGGCGGGCATACCGCTGTTCGGGCCGGAGTTGTCGGCCGTTCGCCCAGCTAGGCAAGTAGACTCGGGCTCGAACGAAGGGTGACCTATGAACGATCTGGTCGATACCACCGAGATGTACCTGCGGACGATCTACGACCTCGAGGAAGAGGGCGTGGTTCCGTTGCGGGCCCGCATCGCCGAGCGGCTCGAGCAGAGTGGACCGACTGTGAGCCAGACCGTCTCGCGCATGGAGCGCGATGGGCTGTTGCACGTGGCCGGTGACCGGCACCTCGAGCTCACCGAGAAGGGTCGTTCGCTGGCAGTCTCGGTGATGCGCAAGCATCGGCTCGCCGAGCGGCTGCTCGTCGACGTGATCGGCCTGCCGTGGGAGGAAGTGCACGCCGAGGCCTGCCGGTGGGAGCACGTGATGAGCGAGGACGTCGAGCGCAGGCTGGTACGAGTGCTGGACAACCCGACCGTCTCCCCCTTCGGCAACCCGATCCCCGGCCTGGCGCTGCTCGGCCTCGACGGCACGCAGGCCCGCCAGGACGCCAACCTGGTGCGGCTGACCGAGCTGCCCGCCGGCACCCCCGTCGCGGTGGTGGTGCGCCAGCTCACCGAGCACGTGCAGGGCGATGTGTCGCTGATCAGCCGGCTCAAGGACGCCGGGGTGGTGCCCAATGCGCGGGTGCAGGTTGAGTCCAATCCCGACGGCGGGGTCACCATCATCAACGCCGGCCACGAGAACGTCGACCTGCCCCACGAGATGGCGCACGCCGTGAAGGTGGAAAAGGTCTAGCTGCGCCCACGCACCGGCTCCGCTACACCGCCCGGCGTCCGAATGCCTGCCGCGGCGGCAGCCGCACCCCCAGCCGTCTGGCCAGCCGGTACCCGGTGCCGGCGAGTTCGCGGATCTGCTCGGGACGCATCCCGGACTGCAGGGCGGTGTCGAGCATGCCGGCCATCCGGTGTTTCGGGTCCCCGCGCAGCGCCGCCTCCAACGACAACCCGGCCAGCGGCCCGTCGCCGCGTGCGTACGCCGAGAATGCCAGCAGCACAAGGGCTTCCAGTCGCCACGGTTCCGGCAGTGTGCGGGCCAGCAGCGCCCACAACGTCTCGGCCTGCCCGGCGGCGGCGCCGACGGCCAGCGCGTAGAGCGTGTCGCGCACCGCGACGTCGGTGAGGGCGCACGCCAGTGCCGTCAACTCGGCGTCACTGAGCGTGCCGCCGTCGCACACCCGGGCCGCCGCCGCCAGCGCGGCCTCGACGTCGCGCCGCGCGCAACCGTCCGGGTCGGCCTGCCGGTCCTCTTCGCGGCGGGCGGCGCACTGTGCGATGGCGTCGGCCAGCGTGGCCGAACGGCCGGGATCGGCCACGGCGATCACCGCGACCAGGTCGGCGCGGCGGTTGTACAGCCGGCGCCCGTCGAGCACCGCGGCGGCGGCCAGCGGCGATGCGGTCGGATCCTCCACGGTTCCCTTGCTGCCGCACCCGTCGACGCAGTGCCAGCTGCCGCCGGCCGCCACCCGGTCGACCACGTGGCAGGCCGCCAGGTCCATATCGTGTTCGGCTAGCGCCTCGGCCAGCGCGCCGCACAGCCGGCGGTGATCGTCGTTGCAGATCGGGCACGGCGCGCCCGCCTCGTCGACGATGACCGCCACGAACGTGTCGGCCCCGGAGGCGGCCGCCAACTCGGCGAGGTGCTCGAGGTTGTCGATGAGCCCGTCGGACAGATCGGCGCGCATCACCGCGCCCAGCTGGCGGCTTTCCAGGGCGACGAGTACCAGCGATTTCTCCGGGACGAAGCCCAGGACGGCGGGTAGGGCGGCAATGAGCGCCCCCGGGCGGTTGAGCCGGAAGTCGCGACGATGTGTGGTCATGGCCCGACGCTGTCAAGGACCCCCGTCGCCGCGGCGGCGCCGAGGGGCGCCCGGCAGCCCGGTTGTGGATGAACTCAGGGCTGTGGACTCCCCCGGGCGGCAGTGACATTGCTCACCCGGCATTGGGGCCGTCAGCATGCGAGATCAGGTAAACCGGCGTAGACCTTTTGCTCATGGGTTTGGAATACGACCTCGTCGTCATCGGCTCGGGGCCGGGCGGGCAGAAGGCCGCGATCGCCGCCGCCAAACTGGGCAAGTCGGTGGCCATCATCGAGCGTGGCCGCATGCTCGGCGGGGTCTGCGTCAACACCGGCACGATCCCGTCGAAGACGCTGCGGGAGGCGGTGCTCTATCTGACCGGGATGAGCCAGCGCGAGCTCTACGGCGCCAGCTATCGGGTCAAGGAGAAGATCACCCCGGCCGACCTGTTGGCGCGCACCCA
>JAGQTU010000173.1 GCA_020438865.1 Mycobacterium sp. | reverse complement strand
CGCTGGAGGTGTTCCGCAACATGATCGCCCAGCATGTGCTGGGCCTGGGGAAGCCGAACTACTCCCCACCCAAGGCCTCCTAGCCCCAGCCGGCGAGGGTGCACCCTTGTGCATTTCGGCAGCCGGAAAGCACACAAGGATGCACCCTCGCGAACGGGATGAAGGGCCTAACGCCGTCAGGCCGGCTGCACCGCCGCCCGCCACGCCAGCGGATTGAGGTTGCGGAACGGATCCTCGGTGCGCAGCTCCCGCAGGTCGGCGAGGATCTGTTCGAGGGCGTCCTGGGTGGCGCTCTTGACCTTCTGCTCCCAGGACATCGCTCGGACACGGGACGGCTTGCCGGTGTCGATCGGCGGCCCGAACCGCAGGTACATCCGCTGCGGACGTGGGATCAGCGTCGGGCCGATGCCGCGGACCAGCGGCATGGCCATCTCCCTGCGGCCACCGAACCGCTCGCCGAAGGACGTGCTGAGCCGGCCCCAGGCGCCGTCGCGTTGCATGATCGGCCGGTACACGTCGTCGCCGCCGACGAGCCCGACCGGAACGATGGGATAGTCGTGCGCAATGGCGACCCGGGCGAACCCGCTGCGACCGTCCCAGCGCAGCTGGTATTCCTCGCCCTTGAACTTCGGGATCTCCCGCCCGCCGCCCGGGAACACCAGGACGGTTTCGTCGTGCCGCATGAGTTCTCGCGCGGTATCCGGGTGACCCACCACCGCACCCATTGCCGCCAGCAGGTCGCCGGCCGGGCCGCGCAGCTGCCCGAATCCGCGGTCGGCGAGCGGACGGATCCAGCGACCGAGTTCGCGACGCACGTAGTACGGGATCAGCAGGGTCTCGGTGCCGAACTGAGTGTGGTTGCCCACCAACAGGAATCGGCCATCCCGGGGGAGATGCTCGAGTCCGTCGACATACGGTTTGGCGAGGTCGACGACAGGGTCGAGGGCATCACCGGCCGCGCCGGCGACGGCCCGCAACGTCTTTATCCGGTCGGGCGGAGCCATGATCGCGTCGATGTCCGCCGGGGTGAGCGGCCGCGGTTCCGGCGGTCCGAACCTCATGGTGTTGTCCTTTCAACGGTTCCCCCACCATACCGAACGAACTAGTTCGTCTGGCTATGATGACGCTGTGAGATCGACGACCCAGCTACGTGACGAGATCCTGGACGCCGCCCGGGCCGAGTTCGCGCAGTACGGGCTCGCCGGATCCCGGATCGACCGAATCGCCCGTGCGGCGCACGCCAGCAAGGAACGCCTGTACGCCCACTTCGGCGACAAGGAGTCGCTGTTCCGCGGGGGGGTGGCCGCCGATGGGCAGGCCTACTTCGCGTCCGTCCGCCTGGTCCCGGAGAACATCGCCGAGTTCGCCGGCGAGGTCCACGATCTCGCCATCGAGCACCCCGCGCTGCTGCGGATGATCACCTGGGCCCGGCTGGAGGGGCTGGCGCTGACCGAACCGCAGTTCGAGGCCGACGCGCCGCCCGCACACGCCGTCGCGGCGATCGAGAGCGCGCAGGCCGTCGGGCTGGTCGACCCGATGTGGTCACCGCTCGATCTGCTGGCCCTGCTGTTCGGGATCGGGCTGGCCTGGGCGCAGTCCCCGCACCCGGATGCCGTCACCGACGACGCGGAACTTCTCGCCGCGCGCCGGGCCGCTGCCGTCGAGGCCGCCGCCCGCGTCGTCGCGGCGCGCTGACTCAGTCCAGCTGGATCGACTTCACCCGGACGTCGACGTTCGGGGCGCCGTCGTCGCCGCCGCCCTTGACCCCGGCGCCGGCGATCTTGTCCAGGGTGGCCAGACCGGTCTCGTCGATCGTGCCGAACACCGTGTACTGCGGCGGCAGCTGGGACTCCTTGTACACCAGGAAGAACTGGCTGCCGTTGGTGCCCGGGCCGGCGTTGGCCATCGCCAGGGTGCCGCGCGGATAGGTCACCGGCTGCTGGGCCTCCGGGGCGTCTGCGGGGTACTGGTCGGTCGGATATTCGTTGTCGAACTTGTAGCCGGGGCCCCCGGTGCCCAGCCCGGTCGGGTCGCCGCACTGCAGCACCCCCAGACCGGGTGCGGTGGTGAGCCGGTGGCACGGGGTGTCGTTGAAGTACCCCTGCTGAGCCAGGCTGGCGAAGCTGTTCACCGTGCAGGGCGACTTGGCGTTGTCCAGCTGCAACCCGATATTGCCCTGGCTGGTGGACATGCTGACGCTGACCTGCGCGGGATCGGTCGGCACCTTGCCGGCCTTCGGCGGTGTGGCCGGCTTGGACGCGGTGCCCTCTGCCGGGTACTGGCAGTTGGCGCCGAGATTGGCCGACGCGGTGAACGGCGGTAGCTTGCCGTCGGCGGCCGGCGCGGTGCTGGGGCCGGCGTTGGCGGTGGTCTCGGGGGCGGCCGAGGCCGTCGCGGTGCCCGCGCCGCCCTTGTCGTCCTTGCTCTTGTTCATCCACACCAGGCCGACCACCACGGCCACGGCCACCAGCGCGGCGAGCACGGATCCGATGATCGCCGCGAGCCGCTGCCGGC
>JAGQTU010000172.1 GCA_020438865.1 Mycobacterium sp. | reverse complement strand
CAAGCTGGCGTACACGGTGGTCAGATCCACCGTCCAGGACACGTCAAGGCTCAGTGCATCGACCTCGGCGATGAGTTCTCGGATCGGTTGCTCATCGTTGGCGAGCTTGCGCGAGAGCACCATGGCGCCCTTGTCGTCGATCACGCAGACCCAATGGTTTTCCTTGCCGACATCCACACCAGCCCACAACTGGCCCGTCGCCATCGAACCTCCTATTCGCTTGTCGTCCAACAACCTGTCCCCACGGACAACCCCGCCAGCATTTCCTTAAACAAGCGATCACATCGCAGATCTCAATCAGCGGCCAGAGAAGTCCAGGCGGGCCGGGCGGCCAGTCCTTTCAAGCCGCACCACCAGGGCCGGCAACGCACATGCCGCCTCACCCGACCCACCCGGGTCACAGCACAACGTAACAACACGAAGTAACTGCAACTACGAACTTAAGGACGCACATCATGGCGACACTGCTGGAACAAACCCCCATCGCCACCGACGCCGGCACCTACTCCGTTCAGTGGTTCTGGGACGAGGACGCCGAACGACCCTACGACGAAGGATTCTGCCTTTTCGTGGACGGGACTCCACGTAGTCTGGAAATCCGCGAGGGCTTCAACGACCGCGACGCCACCCACGCGACGGTATGGGCCGCCATCGCCGGCCACGGCCGCTCCAGCGACTGGTACCCCGGCCGGACCTCCGGTGCCGCGCTCGTGCGCTACCTGACCCTCAAGGGCTACCGCGGAGTCACCCTCGTCGACGCCGAATACCGGCCCACTCCCGCCACAGCCGACCGCGACGAGCGCATCCACGGGGTCGCCTGGGCGCCCGCGGACGCTGTCGACCCGGCCGCCTACACCACAGCCCAGCTGGCCGCCTGGCAGGCATGGCGCACCGGCGACGTCTTCGGCTGGGTCCTTATCGGTCCTGACGAGCTGGAGGTCGAAAGCTGCTGGGGCTACTACGGTTTCGACGCGACGCAGCGCGATTGGACGTTCAGCGAAGCCCGCGACGTCGCCCTCCACGACGAGTTGCGGCGGGTTGAGGAGGCCAACCGGGCAGGCTCCGGGTTCGTCGGGCTGATCTGAACCGGCCAGGCGCGCCGGGGGGCCTGGCCGGTAACCCGGTCAGGCTCCCCTTTCACCTGCGGCGAGACGCATTACGCCCCAATTGCTTGCCGGTCAGCAGGCCGCCAGTGTGATCCCCCGGGCCCCCAGCGGCCTCGAGTCACCACGCCGCTGTCAGCCTCGCTCGTCGCGCTGCGCGCGCCGCGCGGCTCCGGCCGCCCTGCCCGCCAAACCGAATCGGGCCGAAGCGCTTCGCGCCCGGCCCAACCGGCGGCAGAGCGTCCTACTGGCCGGCGGCTGTTCCTCGACCCCGCCGCCCGGGTGATCGCCCCGCGAGCCTGTGCCGACCGGCACAAGACCCACTGCCGAAAGGAGACACCTCATGAGTGTCCTCATCGTGTACACCGTCGGCGGCGACGTTGCCGCCACCTTTCCGGACTTCACCCCCGGACAACCCTTGCGGGTGCTCCCCGGCCGCGTCTCCGACATGTGGCCGACCGAAACCGGTTCAGTTGTCGACGACGGCTGGAGCTTCGTCGGACCCACCCGGCACCCCTACGCCGCGGTCATCCGTGATGACCGCTTCGGCACCACCGTCCACATGGACCGCAACCGCCTGCAGGTCCGTCCCGGCTGGACACAGCAGTGACCGGCCGCAGCCTGGAAGGCCGCCCCTGCCGGTGGCCCCTCTACGAAGGGCCACCAGAGCTCGGCCGCTCCTATCTCAAGGTCTGGCCGGACGACCTGCGGGTGGGAACCCGGTTCTCCACCGAGGTGGAGACCGGCTGCATCGTCACCAGCGGACCCGACGGCGACGGCGGGTTTCTGGCCCTCGACAGCGACGGCGTGGAGTGCCGCTTCCACATCCTGGCCGTGGTCCGCATCGAGACCTGACCGCGGAATCCGGCCGGGCGCACAACGCCCGGCCGGACCTCCGTCGCGGCGGCTGGTGATAGACCCGAATGGTGGCCTCGGTCTGTTCCACTCGCCATCCGGCCGACTCAAGGTCACGAGCCAGGCGTCCCGCCCGCCCTGCGGGCGGGCGTGAAATCCGTAGCCCCTCAACATGTTTAGTCCGTCAGCACGCACCAACGGTAACCGGCCGGGACACCTGCCCCGGCGAGCTCACGCCGCTGATCGCGCTCGCCCGTCGCATCCGCGCCGTGCGGCTGCGGCGAACATGTCGCGCCCGACCCAGCCGGACCGGCAGGCGCTGCGCGCGCCGTCCCGGCGGGGCCCGACATTCGCCTCCAGCGCGGCGGCTCCGCCCGCCGGAGCGTCCCACCCGATTGACGTCGGGTCTGCGTGCCATCCGGCACCACTTCCCCAACTCTCGAAGGAGTTCCCCCATGGCCGAAATCGACTACGCCTTGGCCTGGCATTTCCAGTTCGATGGCGATTCACGCAATCTGCAGATGCGCTTCCGCCGCAACTGGGCGCCGGGCCGCGCCAGCGTCTTCGACGGCAGCGGACAGCTCATCGCGGTCGT
>JAGQTU010000171.1 GCA_020438865.1 Mycobacterium sp. | reverse complement strand
GCTCTCCTGTGTCCCGGTCACCTTACCCAACCGGGCGGGAGGAACGGAAAACGGTGGTCGCGGGCGGCCGACGAGCGGCCCTGAACGCCGGCGCGGACGCGGTGCCTAGCCGGCGTCGAAGTACGACGTCTCCAGCAGGTCGTGGACGGCCTTGGCGTGGACCCGGAACGAGCGGCCGACCCGCACCGCGGGCAGTTCCCCGTTGTGCACCAGCCGGTAGACCGTCATCTTGCTGACCCGCATCAGGGCAGCCACCTCGGCGACGGTGAGAAATTGAGCTCTGGCGACCGGCTGACCGTCGGCGCCACCGGCATCGCGCGCCGACTTCCCGCTAGCCGCGTCTCGCGCCGATGGCCCGTTCATAGACGTCATCGCAACCCAATCCGTCAGGCACGGGCTGTTCCAGCGGCTTCCCCACCGCTGGCGCCGACCCGTGCATACACGAGGAGAATAGCGTGGCGTATGGGGTTACTGCGACGGGTGTGGGTAGATCCCTCAGAAAATTCTTTAACTACTCGGATGTAATTCCTAGCTGCTCAGAGCGTGTTTTTGCGGCGTCGACGGCGGCGGTCACCGCCGCCCGCACCGCACCGCGCTCCAGTTCCCGCAGGCCAGCGGCAGTGGTGCCGGCCGGGGAGGTGACCATGGCGCGCAGCCGCGCGGGGGTGGTGTCCAGCCCGGTGTCGGTGCCCGCAGTTCGCTCGTCGTCGATGCGCTCGAGCAGCATTGCGGCCGAACCGGCCATGGTTTGGGCCACCAGATCGGTCGCGATGGCCCGTTGCAGGCCGTTGGCGACCGCCGCGTCGACCAGCGCCTCGACGAAAAGGTAGAAGTAGGCCGGGCCGGATCCGGACACCGCGGTGACCGCGTCGAGCTGGCTTTCCGGCACCGTCACGACCGCGCCGACGCTCTCGAACAACGTCGAGGCCTGCCCCAGGTGCTCGTCGGTGGCGAACCGCCCCTTGGCCAGGGCGCTGACCCCGGCACCGACCAGCGCGGGCGCGTTCGGCATCACCCGGATCACCGGCGAACCCGCGGGCAGCCTGGACTCGTAGAAGCCCGTGGTGATGCCGGCGACGACGCTGATCAGCACCTGCTCGACGGTGTCACTGTCGGCCCTGGCAGCCAGCTCGGCGATCTCGTCGACCACGTGCTCGGCGTCGCCGGGCTTGACCGCGACGATCACGAAGTCGGCGTTCTCCACCGCTTCACCGACCGAGGCCATCCGCACCGAATACTTGCCCGACAGGTATTCGGCCCGCTCGGCCAGCCGCTCGGCCACCACGAGGTCCTTGACTTGTCGTCCCGCCCGGAGCAATCCGGCGAGCAGCGCCTCGCCCATGCCGCCGCCGCCGATGATCGCGATTCTGGCCATGCCCGCAAACCCTACTGCCCTGGCACCAAGGCCAGTTGGCGTGTCTGGACGATGATGCGCCCCGTGCTGTCGACGACGGTGTGGTCCTCGTCGAACCAGTCCTGGCCGATCTGGGTCGTCGTGCACAGCACCCGCAGCCAGCCGTCGGCCGGCAGGGCGCGCAGGTAGGCGGTCAGCTGCACCGTCGGCGCCCAGCCCCTGCGGTCGACGGCGTAGCAGACCGGCACCGAGATGTCCCCGCTCATCAGCGCGAAGAGCACGTCGACCGGACCCTCCTTGGGCCGGACCCAGATCTTGAACACCGGGGCGCCGTCCGCGGTGAACGTCTCGGTCAGCTCCGGGCGGATGTCGCAGCCGCGGGCCAGGTTGTTGACCGGCGCGGCCGGGTGACCCGGCCCGATGGGCTGGACCCCGGCGGGCGGTTCGGGGGCCATCAGGCCGATCACCGGGTTGGCCGACAGCAGCGGCTCGACGAGGTGCTCGGGCTCCCCGAGGGTCGCCACGGCCCGGACGCACGTGCGCTCACCTTGGGTGAGTTCGACGTCGACCAGGCCGATCCGCCGACCCCGCTTGCGCACGGTCGTGACCAGGTGCACCGGCCCGGGGTCGGGGGCGGCCAAGAAATCGGCCGAGACCGCCACCGGCTCGAAGGAGCCGTCGAGGCTACCGGCGTAGGCCTCGCGGGCGGCCTTGGCGCACAGTGCGAGCATCACCCCGCCGTGGATCTTCGGCCCAATCGTCCAGTGCTCGTTGAGGTTTCCGTCGAATCCGTGCTCGGTCGGGTGCAGCACCATCGCATCGGCGAACCGGGGCGTCATCGGAGGCCTCTCATCGCAGCAGGTGGGTGCGGGCGAACTGCAGCGACTCGGCGAGCAGCGCCTCCCGCTCCGCCTTGTTGCGCGCGTCGGACGTGGTGACCTCGAGGATGACGTGGCCGGCGAAATCGCTGCCGGCCAGCATCTGGCACACCTCCACGGTGGGCTGGCTCCCGCGGCCGGGCACCAGGTGCTCGTCGGTGGACGCGCCGGTGCCGTCGCACAGGTGCAGGTGCACCAGACCCGACCCCATCCGGCGGGCCATGTCGAGCGCATCGGTGCCCGCGGTCGCGGTGTGCGACAGGTCGAGCGTGTAGTGGGCGTGGTTTCCGTCCAACGGGTCGTAGGACGGCGCGAACGCCGAGACGCCGACACCGGGGCGCCCACCGCGCTTGCGCATCCGCTCGATC
>JAGQTU010000170.1 GCA_020438865.1 Mycobacterium sp. | reverse complement strand
TCTCCGAGTACAGGGTGAACGCCGCGCTGACACAGGGCCGCGAGGCCGGGGCCAGTAGCGCGATGCCCTTGCGCGCCTCCCGGTACACGCCGCGGGTGATGTCGTGCTGGGCGGCCAGCGCGCTGCGTACCCGCGGATCGGTGCGGCCGCTGCGGTGGCACCACATCAGCAGCTGACGGTCCACCCCGAACGCGGCCAACTCGTCGGCGGGCAGGTAGACCCGGTTGCGCGAAAGGTCTTCGTTGACGTCGCGCAGGAAGTTGGTCAGCTGGAAGGCGGTGCCCAGCGCCTCGGCGTACGGCTCGGCCGCGCTTCGCGGGCCGACCGTGCCCAGGATCGGCAGCATCTGCAGCCCGATCACCTCGGCCGAGCCGCGCATGTAGCCGTTGAGCGCGGCGCGATCGGGATAGTCGGTGACGGTCAGGTCCATCCGCATCGAGGCCAGGAAGTCGTCGAACAGGTTCAGCGGGATCCGGTAGGTGCGCGCGGTGTGCAGCACCGCGGCCAGCACCGGGTCGTCGGAGTGGTCGGCACCGTCGAAGAACTTGGCCGCCAACTGCTCGAGCCGGCGCGCCCGCTCGGCGGTGTCGGCGTCGGAGTCCAGGTCGTCCAGGATGTCGTCGGCGTAGCGGGCGAAGCCGTACAGCGCGTGCACAGCGGGCCGCTGTGACGGCGCCAGCAGCCGGGTGGCCAGGAAGAACGTCCGGCCGTGCTGGGCGTTGAGCCGGCGGCAGTACCGGTAGGACTCGCGGAGTTGGGCGTCGTGGACCCCGGCCGCATGCAATTCGGTGTGGATCATCACTACCTGCTTCCCGACTTCGTAATGGTCCGCCTGTTGATGACATTGTCGGTGACCCCGGCGACACGCTCGGCGGCCAGCCGTCCGGACAGCAGCGCGGTCGGCACACCGACCCCGGGCACCGTGGAGGACCCGGCCAGCACCGCGTTGTCGATGCCGCGCACCGTGTTGGCGGGGCGGAACGGTCCGGTCTGGGCGAAGGTGTGCGCCAGCGCGAACGGGGTGCCCGCGGCCATTCCCTGCCGCGCCCAGTCGGCCGGGGTGACGACGTCGAGCACGTCGGCGTTCTCGGCCAGCCCCGGCAGCAGCCGCTCGCCCGCCTTGGCCACCACCCGATGTGCGTACGCGTCGCCCTCGACGGCCCAATTGACCACGCCCACATCGAGATTGGGCGCCGGAGCCAGAATGTAGAGCAGGTCGCGGCCGGGCGGGGCCAGACTGGGGTCACCGGCAGTGGGCCGGGTGACCAGCAGCGAAGGATCGCTCATCAGCGTGCCGTCGTCGATGATCTCGTCGAACGTCTTGGCCCACTGCGCCCCGAAGCTGATGTTGTGGTGCACCAACGCGTCACCGACCGAGGGGCACCCGACGTGCACGACGACCGCCGACGGCGCCGGGCGAACCTTGACCGCGCGGCGCGGGGTGCGCCCGAGCAGCTGGTAGGTCAACGGCAGTTCGGTGGTGAGAACCACTGCGTCGCAAGCGATCCGGTCGCCGTTGTGGGTGCGCACCGCGGTCACCCGCGGGCCCGACCGCTCCAGGGCACTGACCGTGGTCTGATAGCGGAACTCCACGCCCGCCTCGGTGGCCGCCGCGGCCAGCGCCTCCGGGACCGCACGCATGCCGCCGCGCGGGAAGTACACCCCGGCCACGGTGTCCATGTAGGCGATCACGGCGTAGGCGGCCAACGCGTGCTGGGGCGGCACACCGGCGTAGAGCGCCTGGAAGGTGAAGATGCGCTGCAGCCGTTCGTCGCTGATGAACCGGCGCACCATCTTCTCCCAGCCGCGGAACCCGCCGATCGCCGCGAGCCGGGCCAGCTGAGGTGTCAGCAGCGACAGTGGGGAGTCGAAGTTGGAGGCGATGAAGCCGTTCATCTCGAGGCGGTACAACTCGGTCAGCCAGTCCCGCAACCGCTGGTAACCGGCGGCCTGGTCCGGCCCGGCGAACTGTTCGACGGCCGCGGTCATGGCGGCCGCGTCGGTGTGCACGTCCAGCGAGCTGCCGTCGGCGAAGCTGGCGCGGTAGGCCGGGTCGACCGGAGCCAGGTCGAGCCGCTCGGCCATCGAGGCGCCCACGGCGGCGAACGCCTCCTCGATGATGTCCGGCATGGTCAGCACGGTGGGCCCGGTGTCGATGCGATAGCCGCGGACGTCGGCCTGACCCATCCGGCCGCCCGGGAAGCCGTAGCGCTCGACAACGGTGACCTGTCGGCCGCGCCCGGCCAGCTGCAGTGCGGCCGACAGGCCGGACAGGCCGGCGCCGACGACCACGACGTGGTCGGTGGGACCCGGAACGGTACGCATCATTGGCTCCTTGCCGTGCAGATCGACGCCATGTTGGCCAGCGCGGAGCGCGCCCAACCGTCGATCCGGTCGTCGGAGATGTATTCGTGGGCGGTCGCGACCCTGTCGGCGATCATGTCCTCGACCCACTCCACCGCCCCGGTGGCCACGATGAGGTTGCGCCAGTGCGCGATGTCGTGCTCGGCAAGCTCCTCGGCGTTCATCAGCTCGACGAACTGGCGGCGGATCGTCGAGTCGGCCATCTGGTGTGCGGCGACGACGACGCTGGTCGCCTTGCGCTCGGCCAGGTCACCGCCGACGGGTTTGCCCGTCACGGTGGGCGCGCCGAACACCCCCAGCAGGTCGTCGCGCAATTGGAAGGCCTCACCCAACGCAC
>JAGQTU010000169.1 GCA_020438865.1 Mycobacterium sp. | reverse complement strand
GGCATGCGCAACCAGGAATCGTTGTCCACACCTGGGACCTGGCGTCCGATGAGGTGTGCCTTGCCGCGAGCATGACGGTGACCACGCCGGCTCGCACCGCGTTCGATATCGGGCGACTCAAGCCCCAGCCGATCCCGATTCTCGACGCTCTTTTCAACGCGACCGGCGCCAAACCTGCTGACGTAGTCGCACTGGCCGATCGACATGCAGGTCTCCGCGGGGTCGCGCGATTGCGCGCCGCGCTCGAATTGGCAGACGGCGGAGCCGAATCCCCACAGGAGAGCAGGCTGCGCCTCATCCTCGTCAAGGGTGGCCTGCCGATGCCGGAGACCCAGATCGAGTTTCGGGATCTGCGAATTCGCATCGACATGGGTTGGCGGGAATGGAAAGTGGCGGTCGAATACGACGGCGTGCAGCACTGGAGTGATCGTCGGCAGCGGTCATGGGACATCGACCGCATTGCACTACTCGAGGCCGCCGGCTGGGTCGTCGTCCGAGTCAGCGCAGAGATGATGGGCCGGCCGAACGTCATCGTCGAACGTGTTCGTGCCAGACTGCGTGCGGCGGGCTGCTTGATCTAGCCGCGAGTGTGGGGGCTATGTACGGATTTCAGCCGAGTTCCGTACATAGGGCCCACACTCGGGATGGCGGCGGCGCCCGGTGTCAGAGCGGCTGGCAGTCGTCCGCGCACCCTGTGCGCGACGGCGGGGAGTCCGGCGTTGCCTTGCGGTGCAACACCGCGCGCGCGGGCAGCACGACCAGCGGCGCATCGTCGGACGTCGACGACGCGCTGCCGTCGACGATCAGCGAGTAGCCGCCGGGCTCGGACGGCGGCCACACCAGCGTGACGCCCGAGTGTGCGCCCGCATTACGCCGGGTGCTACGCCCCACACCGGCGACCTCGAACCGGCCGTCGGCCAATACCGGATCGACCGCGACGGTGTGTGCGCGGAAGTCGTCGCCCACCGTGATCAGGTAGGCGAACGTGAAGTCGGACAACGCTTCCGCGAGTTGCGCGACGTCGACGGGGACGCTCACGATTCAGGCGCGGGCCTGCGGCCGCGAATCAACCGGCCCGGCCGGGCCGCGGTCGGCACCCCGTTCTCGGCGATCACCTCGCCGGAGACGATCGTCGCGACGTACCCGTCGGCCGTCTGGTCGAGCCGCCGCCCGCCGCCGGGCAGGTCGTGCACGATCACCGGCTTGTGCAGCGTCAGCCCAGCATGGTCGATGACATTCAGATCGGCCTTGTAGCCCAGGGCGATTCGGCCGCGGTCCGACAGACCGGCCACCCGGGCCGGAACCGACGTCAGCATCCGGATCGTCTCGGTAACAGTCAGTCGCGCCCCGGCGCGATCGCGCGCCCAGTGCGCCAGCATGAACGTGGGATAGCTTGCATCGCAGATCATTCCGTAGTGCGCCCCGCCGTCGCCCAGCCCCAGCACCACGTCGTCCCGGCGGATCAGTTCGCCGATCGTGTCCAGCGAGTTGTTCGCGAAGTTGCTCAGCGCCACGAACATCATCGCGTGCCCGTCGTCATCGAGCAGCCGGTCGTAGGCCTCCTCCGCCGGGCTCACCCCGCGAGCCTGCGCGCGCGCCAGCAGGCTGTCGCTCGCGGCGGGTTCGTAGTTCGGCGGGTCGTTCAGCGGGAAGATCCACTGCCACGCCTGGGCGAGGTACATGAACGGATGCCCCTCACCCGGGGTATCGGCCAGGATCCGGGCCCGCACCTCCGGCTTGCGCATCTCGGCAACCCGTTGCGCCAGTGGCAGATCCGCGATCTCCTGGTAGCTCGGGTACAGCACGAACGGGTTGGCGGTCAGCTCCAGGCCGATCACCAAACCGATCGGGCGCGGATACACCTGCGCGGTGATGTCCCCGCCTGCCGAGTTGAACTTCTCGATGAGGTTGATCGCGCTGGTCCACACCGCGTCGCCGCCGTTGCCGGGGGTCAGCGAGAAGGTGACCGGGAGGCCCGCGTCGGTGGCCGCCTCGAACACCTTCTGCAGCACGTTCTCGTACCCGCCGGCCGGGATGTCGGGGATGAACTGCATCAGCCCACCACCGGCATCGGCCACCCCGGCGGCGATCGCGGCGATCTCCTCATAACCGGCGTCGTAACTCGGTATCGGCGCACCGCTGCCGGTCTTGTGGAAGGCGAACCGGGAGGACGCCACGCCCAGCGCCCCGACCTCGATGGCCTCGGCGGCCAGCTTGCGCATCAGCGCCAGGTCCTCAGGGGTGGCCGCCTCGCGGTCGGCGCCGCGCCGGCCCATCACGTACACCCGCAACGGTGAGTGCGGTAGGTAGGCCGCGACATCGATGTCCCGCCGGCGCGACTCCAGCGCGTCGAGGTACTCCGGGAAGGTCTCCCAGTCCCAGGGCAGTCCGTCGGTCATGACGACGCCCGGAATGTCCTCCACCCCGGCCATCACGTCGACCAGCACATCGTGGTCCTCGGCCCGGCACGGCGCGAAGCCCACACCGCAGTTGCCCATCAGTGCGGTGGTGACCCCGTGCGACGACGACGGCGACAGCCGGTCCGACCAGATGGCCTGACCGTCGTAGTGGGTGTGCAGGTCGACGAACCCCGGGGTGACGAGCAGCCCGGTGGCGTCGATCTCCGTGACGCCGGCCCCGTCGACGGTGCCGAGCGCGGCGATGACGCCGTCGGAGATGGCGACATCGCCCGCGTAGGGCTCGCCACCCAGGCCGTCGACGATGGTGCCGTTGCGGATGACCAGGTCATAGCTCATGGAACGAGATTACGTCGGAAACCCTGCGACGATGGAGGCTGTGATCGATCACTTCGGAATCAACTGCGCCGACTACGGCAGATCGCGGGAGTTCTACGACGGCGTGCTCGGCGTCCTGGGCTATCTGCGGGTCATGGACGTGGGCCCGGCGA
>JAGQTU010000168.1 GCA_020438865.1 Mycobacterium sp. | reverse complement strand
CAAAATTGGCCGCCGCCGTCCCGGGTGCAACCGGCATGGAGTCCGACCTCCGGCCGGCGTCGTTGCGAAATGGCTGGTAGAGGCGTTTTCCGCGGGTCCGCCCCGCCCCGCCGGACGCTTCCGCGCGGGGCCGGAACACCGCGCAGCGCGTCGGGGAATCGGCCGGATAGTCGCCCATATCCTGCGGCTTTGCACCCCTAAACAGGGGGTGGGGTTAGATTTCGTCAGACGGCGTGGGTACGGTCGTCGTCGCTGGCTGAAGAACCCGGCCGAGGCGAAACAATGATGGTGATGAGACGGAGGAACCCGTGGCCCTTCCCCAGTTGACCGACGAGCAGCGCGCGGCCGCTTTGGAGAAGGCTGCTGCCGCACGGCGAGCTCGAGCCGAGCTCAAGGACCGGCTCAAGCGCGGTGGCACCAATCTGAAGCAGGTGCTCAAGGACGCCGAGACCGATGAGGTCCTCGGCAAGATGAAGGTTTCCGCACTGCTGGAGGCGTTGCCGAAGGTCGGCAAGGTCAAGGCGCAGGAGATCATGACCGAACTGGAGATCGCCCCCACCCGCCGCCTGCGCGGCCTGGGCGATCGGCAGCGCAAGGCCTTGCTGGAAAAGTTCGACTTCTCCTAGGGAGGTCGATGGACGCCGGCGGGGGGCCGGGCAGCGGGGGTGTGCGACCCCGCCGACACGCGACACATGGTCGCGTGGTGGTGCTGTCCGGACCCTCTGCGGTGGGCAAGTCGACGGTCGTCCGTTGCCTCCGTGAGCAGGTACCCGACCTGCATTTCAGCGTGTCGGTGACGACTCGGGCACCGCGCCCGGGTGAGGTGGACGGCGTCGACTACCACTTCGTCAGCCCTACCGAGTTCCAGCAACTCATCGACAACGGTGACCTGCTGGAGTGGGCCGACATCCACGGCGGTCTGCACCGGTCCGGAACACCGGCCCGTCCGGTGACGAACGCCGCCGGGGCCGGCCGGCCGGTGTTGATCGAGGTGGACCTGGCCGGCGCCAAAGCCGTGAAGAGGGCCATGCCGGAAGCGGTGTCGGTGTTTCTGGCTCCGCCCAGCTGGGACGCCCTCGAGCAGCGGCTGGCGGACCGCGGCACCGAAACGCCCGACGTGATGGCGCGGCGGTTGGCGACCGCGCGGGCCGAACTGGCAGCCCAGGACGAGTTCGACGTCGTCGTGGTGAACAGCCAATTGGAGTCGGCGTGCGCCGAATTGGTATCCTTGCTGGCGGGCAACGCGCCTGAGCAGGCGTGAAAGGTCGATACCGACCCAACCCCCAGGATCTGGGGCCCACCGACTCGCTTTCTACCCCGCCAGGAGACGTGCTACGTGACTACCGCGCAAACCACCTCGGATCACTACGATCCGGCCCCCGGGGCGGCCACCGCCTACGACACGCCGCTGGGCATCACCAACCCGCCCATCGACGAGTTGCTCGACCGGGTGTCGAGCAAGTACGCGCTGGTCATCTATGCCGCCAAGCGGGCCCGCCAGATCAACGACTACTACAACCAGCTCGGCGATGGCATCCTCGAGTACGTCGGGCCGCTGGTCGAGCCGGGCCTGCAGGAGAAGCCGCTGTCGATCTCGCTGCGCGAGATCCACGGTGACCTGCTCGAGCACACCGAAGGCGAATAGCCGACGCGCAAGGACTTGGCCGTGAACCGCAAGCGGATCATCGTCGGTGTCGCCGGTGGCATCGCCGCCTACAAGGCGTGCTCGGTGGTCCGGCAGCTGACCGAGGCCGGGCATGAGGTCCGGGTCGTACCCACCGAGTCGGCGCTGCGTTTCGTCGGTGCGGCCACCTTCGAGGCGCTCTCCGGGCACTCCGTGCGCACCGATGTCTTCACCGACGTCCCCGAGGTGCCGCACGTCCGGCTGGGCCAGCAGGCCGACCTGGTGGTCGTCGCGCCGGCCACCGCCGATCTGCTCGCGCGCGCCGTCGCCGGCCGCGCCGACGACCTGCTCACCGCCACCCTGCTGACGGCCCGCTGTCCGGTGCTGTTCGCGCCGGCCATGCACACCGAGATGTGGTTGCACCCGGCCACCGTCGACAACGTCGCGACGTTGCGCCGCCGCGGCGCGGTGGTGCTCGAACCGGCGTCCGGACGGCTCACCGGCGCCGACAGCGGCCCGGGACGGCTCCCGGAGCCCGAGGAGATCACCACCTTCGCCGAACTGCTGCTGGCCCGCGGCGACGCCATGCCCTACGACCTGAGCGGCGTGAAGATGCTGGTGACTGCCGGCGGCACCCGCGAGGCGCTCGACCCCGTGCGGTTCATCGGCAACCGCAGCTCCGGCAAACAGGGCTACGCGGTGGCCCGGGTCGCCGCCCAGCGCGGCGCCGAGGTCACGCTGATCGCCGGCCACACCGCCGGCCTCGCCGAGCCCGCCGGGGTGCACGTGCTGCACATCAGCTCCGCCGCCCAGCTGCACGAGGCGGTGTCCAAGCACGCGCCGGATGCGCATGTGCTGGTGATGGCGGCCGCCGTCGCCGATTTCCGGCCGGCCCAAGTGGCCACCGCCAAGATCAAGAAGACCAACGACACCGCGGACACCCCGACCGTCGAATTGGTGCGCACCGACGACGTGCTGGCCGGCGCGGTGCGGCAGCGCGCCGACGGCCAGCTGCCGAACATGCGCGCGATCGTGGGATTCGCCGCCGAGACCGGCGACGCCAACGGCGACGTGCTGTTCCACGCCCGGGCCAAGCTGCGCCGCAAGGCCTGCGATTTGCTGGTGGTCAACGCGGTCGGGGACGGGCTGGCGTTCGAGGTCGACAGTAACGACGGCTGGCTGCTCGGATCAGACGGCACCGAGGTCGCCTTGGAGCACGGTTCGAAAACGCTGATGGCAAGCCGTATCGTGGACGCGATCGCCACGTTCCTGCGCGGCAGTGACGCGTAGCGGTCAGGTTCACAAACACTTGCGCAAGGAATGCCTGGCGGTCGCGGGTGGGCCCTGATCGGGCCGGGCCGGGCGACGATATGATTTGCCGAATGAGGAATCGGAGAGGATGAGGCACGTGAGCGA
>JAGQTU010000167.1 GCA_020438865.1 Mycobacterium sp. | reverse complement strand
CGAGTGGGAGCAGGAGCTGCTGGCCAGCGCGACCGCGTCGGCCCCCGCCGAGCCGGGCCCGGTCGCCACCGAGTCCGTTACCGAAACTTCGTAGGAGAGGCTGAATCTTGGCTAGCTACACCGCTGCCGACGTCAAGCGACTTCGGGAGCTCACCGGCGCAGGCATGCTCGACTGCAAGAACGCGCTGGCCGATAGCGACGGTGACTTCGACAAGGCGGTCGAGGCGCTGCGCATAAAGGGCGCCAAGGACGTGGGCAAGCGTGCCGAACGTGCGACGGCCGAGGGTCTGGTCGCCGCCCGAGACGGCGCGATCATCGAGCTGAACTCGGAGACCGACTTCGTCGCCAAGAACGACGAGTTCCAGAAGCTGGCCGACCGGATCGTCGACGCGGCACTGGAATCCAAGGCCACCGACGTCGACTCGCTGAAGGCCGCCAAGCTCGGTGACACCACGGTCGAGCAGGCCATCGCCGAGCTGTCGGCGAAGATCGGTGAGAAGCTCGAGCTGCGCCGGGTCGCCTACTTCGACGGGGCCGTCGAGCCGTACCTGCACAAGCGGGCGGCCGACCTGCCGCCCGCGGTGGGCGTGCTCGTCGAGTTCACCGGCTCCGACAAGGACGCCGCCCACGCGGTGGCCCTGCAGATCGCCGCGCTGAAGGCCAAGTACCTGACCCGCGACGAGGTGCCCGAGGATGTGGTGGCCAACGAGCGCCGTATCGCCGAGGAGACCGCCAAGGCCGAGGGCAAGCCGGAGCAGGCGCTGCCCAAGATCGTCGAGGGCCGCCTCACCGGCTTCTTCAAGGATGTCGTGCTGTTGGAGCAGCCGTCGGTGTCCGACAGCAAGAAGTCCGTCAAGGCGTTGCTCGACGACGCAGGCGTGACCATCACCCGGTTCGTCCGGTTCGAGGTCGGCCAGCAGTAACCAGGACCTGGTCGGCACGGCCACCAATCGTCGCCGCCCATCAAGGGAAAACCCCGCGCCACATCCGGCGATCCCGGAGGCGCGGGGTTTTGCCTTTTGGGGACCGAAGCTGTTGCCGGCGTGTCTGCTAGCGTCGGGCCAATGACCCGACACGTGCACGCTTTTGGTGCCGACGCGCTCGGCGACCTCGATGCCGTCGCTCTGGTCGACGCCCTTCGCACCGGCAAGGTGTCGCGTCCCGAACTGGTCGAGGCGGCGATCGCCCGGACGCAGGCGGTCAACCCGGTCCTCAACGGCTTGGCCCACGAGAGCTTCGACCAGGCCCTGGCCCGCGCATATGCGGATCGGCCGCATGGCTATTTCGCGGGGGTGCCAACCTTTTTCAAGGACAATGTCGACGTCGAGGGCATGCCGACGATGCAGGGTAGCGACGCTTTCGAGCCGCGGCCGAAGTCGGAGCACGGTGAATTCGCACGTTTGTTTCTGGCCGCCGGCCTGGTGCCGGTGGGCAAGACCCAGTTGTCGGAGTTCGGGCTCAGCGCCTCGGCCGAACATCCGCGACTCGGTGCGGTCCGCAACCCCTGGGACACCGACTACACCGCCGGCGCCTCCTCCTCGGGTTCGGGTGCGTTCGTGGCGGCCGGTGTGGTGCCGATCGCGCACGCCAACGACGGCGGCGGATCGATCCGAATTCCGGCCGCCTGCAACGGATTAGTCGGCCTCAAGCCGTCACGCGGCCGACTCCCGGTGGACTTTTGGTTGCAGCAGATGCCGGTGAAGCTCGTCACCAACGGCGTGTTGACCCGTTCGGTTCGTGACACCGCCGCGTTCTACCGGGAGGCCGAACTCATCTGGCGCAATCGCCGGTTGCCGCCGATCGGGGCCGTTAGCGGTCCGGCTGACAAGCGGCTGCGGATCGCGGTCGTCACCCAGTCGGTGCACCGGGACAGCAGCCCCGAGGTGCGTGACCTCACGCTGCAGACCGCCGAACTCCTCGAAGGCCTCGGCCATCGCGTCACGCCGCTCGACCACAATCCGGTGCCACGCTCCTTTGTCGACGACTTCGTCTTGTACTGGGGGTTCTTGGCGATGACGATCGTGCGCACCAGTTCCCGTTTGCTGGGGCAGAAGATCGACCGCGACCGCCTGGACAACCTGACGCTGGGACTCGACCGGCATGGGGTGCGCGGCCTGCACCGGTTGCCGCTGGCCATCGTTCGCCTGAACCGGCTGCGCCGGGTGACCGAGCGGTTCTACGGCGACTACGACGTCCTGCTCACCCCGACGCTGACCGACGAGACACCCCGGATCGGACACCTGGATCCCACCGCCGACTACCAGCAGATCATCGACCGGCTCTCGGAGTGGGTCGGCTTCACCCCGCTGCAGAACGTGACGGGAGAGCCGGCCATCTCCCTTCCGCTGGCCCAGTCGGCCAACGGAATGCCGGTCGGGATGATGTTCTCTGCGCCGACCGGCCAGGAGCGCAGGCTGCTGGAGCTGGCCTACGAGCTCGAATCCGCCAAGCCGTTCCCGAAGATCCAGGCGTCCGTCCAGGCTTAGGCGTTTCGGCTGGGCATCCCGCGACCCGGCATGTCGTACGCTGACCGGCATGGAGCTACTACGAAACGTAGTCGTCTTGCTGCACCTGATCGGTTTCGCCGTGCTGTTCGGCGCCTGGGTCGCTGAGGCGGCGGCACGCCGGTTCCGGTTCACCACATTGATGAACTACGGCATGCTCGTTTCCTTCCTCACCGGTGTCGCTCTCGCCGCGCCCTGGCCGGCGGGCGAGGTCATCAACTACCCGAAGGTCGGCATCAAGCTGGTGATCCTGCTGGTCATCGGCGCATTGCTCGGCATCGGCCTGGCCCGCCAGCGGCGCAGCGACCAACCCGTCGCCCGTCCGGTGTTCGCGGCGGTGGGCGTGCTGACGCTGACGAACGCGGCCCTCGCGGTGCTCTGGTAGGACCGGCCAGCCCGACGATCGTCAATTTCGGCGATGAGGCAGGATGGAACCGCCATCCCCACCGCCGCGGGATGGCACTCTCATGCCAGCAGCCCGAGAACTCCGAGGAGCCTGATGGGGGAACCGACCAGCACCAACGGCGCACAACCGTCGGCGGACCAGCCGCGGGAACTGCGGCCGAAGTACTCCCGGGTACTGCTCAAGCTCGGCGGTGAGATGTTCGG
>JAGQTU010000016.1:29053-61949 GCA_020438865.1 Mycobacterium sp. | reverse complement strand
CATGTAGTCACGCTCGTCGTCGGTCACCATCTCCAGGGTCAGCTCGTCGTGGTTGCGCAGGAAGATGCCCCACTGCGCCAGGTCGGGGATCTCCGGGGTCTGCGCGAGGATCTCCGAGATCGGGAACCGCGACTCGCGGCGCACCGCCATGAAGATGCGCGGCATCAACGGGAAGTGGAACGCCATGTGGCATTCGTCGCCTCCGGTGGCCGGGTCGCCGAAGTACTCGACGACATCGGCCGGCCACTGGTTGGCCTCGGCCAGCAGCACCCGGCCCGGGTACTCGTCGTCGATCACCTTGCGGCAGTGCTTGAGGAAGGCGTGCGTCTCGGGCAGGTTCTCGCAGTTGGTGCCCTCCCGTTCGAACAGGTAAGGCACCGCGTCGAGCCGGAAGCCGTCGATACCGAGGTCCAGCCAGAACCGCAGGACGTCGATCATCGCCTCCTGCACCGCCGGATTGTCGTAGTTCAGGTCCGGCTGGTGGGAGAAGAAGCGGTGCCAGTAGAACTGCCGGCGCACCGGATCGAACGTCCAGTTCGACTCCTCGGTGTCGATGAAGATGATCCGGGCGTCGGTGTAGCGCTGGCTGGTATCGCTCCACACGTAGAAGTCGCCGTACGGGCCGTCCGGGTCCCGCCGCGACTCCTGAAACCAGGGGTGGGAGTCGGAGGTGTGATTCATCACCAGGTCGGTGATGATCCTGATGCCGCGCCGGTGCGCGGCGTCCAGCAGCGCCACGAAATCGTCGACGGTGCCGAACTCGGGCAGCACCTTGTAGAAGTCGCGGATGTCGTAGCCGCCGTCGCGCAACGGCGAATCGTAGAACGGCGGCAGCCACAGACAGTCCACGCCGAGCCATTGCAGGTAGTCGAGTTGCTCGATCAGCCCGCGCAGATCCCCGGCGCCGTCGGAGTTGGAGTCGTAGAACGCGCGCACCAGCACCTCGTAGAACACCGCGCGTTTGAACCAGGTGCGATCGGCGGGCAATGCATGCGCGTGCCCGAAATCCCCCGCCGACGGGTGCTCGACGACACCGTCCTCGACATGGCTGCCCTCTGCGGGGTCGCTACTCAAGTCCATCCACGTTCCACTACCCCGCTGTAAGCGAACCGAACCGTGTGTCGCCGCCGGTGCGAGCGTGCGCGAAATGTTCCCGACGCCGGCGTGTCGGCGTGCCGACTCGCACTATCGCACGCTAATCCCGGACGCGCACAACGACCTTGCCTTTGGCGGTGCGGTTCTCCAGTGCGGACACCGCCGCGGCGGCCTGCTCGAAGGGATAGACCTCGGGCTGCGGCGGGGCCAGCCGGCCGGACGTCAGCAGGTCCGCCAGGCCCTCCCACTGCTCGGTCAGCGAACCGGGGTGCGTCATGGTCCAGGCTCCCCAGCCGACACCGACGACGTCGATGTTGTTCAGCAGCAATCGGTTGACCTTCACCGTCGGGATCTCGCCGCCGGTGAAGCCGACCACCAGTAGGCGCCCGGCCGGGGCGAGGGAACGCAGCGAGTCGGTGAACCGGTCACCGCCGACCGGGTCCATGACGATGTCGACGCCCCTGCCGTCGGTGAGATCGGCCACGGAATCCTTGAACCCGTCGGCCAGCACGACGTCGGTGGCACCGGCGGCCTTGGCCACGTGCGCCTTCTCCTGCGTGCTGACGACTGCGATCACCCGGCCCGCGCCCAGGGCGGGGGCCAGCCGAACGGTCGAGGTGCCGATCCCACCGGCGGCGCCGTGCACCAGCACCGTCTCGCCCTTCGCGAGCCGGCCGCGCACGGTCAGCGCGAAGTAGACGGTGAGGTCGTTGAACAGCAGCCCGGCGCCGGCCTCGAAGCTCACGTTGTCGGGCAGTGGGAACGCGCGCTCAGGGGTCAGCACCGCGGTCTCGGCCATTGCGCCGGTGATCAGGGTCAGACCGACCACCCGGTCCCCCGGCTTGACCGCGGCACCGGCTGGAGCGGAGCGCACCACCCCGGCCACTTCGGCGCCCAGTGTGAACGGCAGGTCCGGCTTGTACTGGTAGAGCCCACGGGTCAGCAGGGCGTCGGGGAAGGCCACCCCGGCCGCGCGCACGTCGACGACGATCCCGCCGTCGGCGGCCGGTTCGTCGATCTCGACCAACTCCACCGAGTCCGGCCCGCCCAGCTGGGTCACTCTGATCGCGCGCATGGGCGTCAGTGTTGCACGCCGCCGTCCGGCTACTTCGGGTAGTCGATCTCGAGCAGGTCGACCTGCAGTTCGCCGCGCGGGGTGTCGTAGGTGACGGTGTCACCGGCCTTGCGGCCGACCAGCGCCAGGCCCAGCGGGCTGTCGGCGGTCAGGGTGGTGTCCTCCGCGCCGGCCGGGGTCTCCTCCAGAAAGTGGATCACCCGCATCCGCACCGGCTCGTCGCCGGGGAAGCGAATCGTCACCTGGGTGCCGTTGGGCAGCTGGCCCTCGACGGCGGTGTTGCCGCCCGCCAGTAGCCAGGTGAGCCGGGCGATCTGCTCGTCGATTCCGGCGAGGTCCTCGGCGCGCTGGATCGCGTCCGCAGCATCCCCGCGGTCGCCGACTGTGTCGGCGTCATCCCGCAGTTCGGCACGCATCTGATCGCGGCGCCGACGCAGTTCGGCCAGTTCCGCCTCGACGCGGCTGCGCTCCTGTTCGGCGAAGTTCCCGGCTCCGGTGTGCTGGTTCATGCACGACAAGGTACCGCCGGTGTGGACTTCTGAAGCCGTTTCCCCACCCGATGTGAAGAAGGTCCATTCGGCGCGCGCGGAGCGGTGCGGGTACCGGCAGCGCAGCCAGTCGGCCGGAAGAAGCCCGGCCGGCGCCGACGAAAGGGCGGGGGCCTGACTGCCCGGCGACCGGTGCTGATCTCCGCCGCGGCCGCCGCCCCCGGTCGCCGGCGTCCCGGTCGAGCGCAGCGGCACCGGGCTGGCCTCCACCCGGCTCGGTGACTACAGGCTCGCGGTCAACGGCATCTTCGGTGGCAAGGCGTTTCTTCCGGTGCTCCTCCTGCCCGCGGCCGTCCTGTTCGGATCGGCGGTGCTGCGCGCGGCGTTGGCCCCCTGGTCACCGTCGTCTACCGGTGGGCCTAATTTTCCGTCCGCAACGACACTGGCCGCGGATGGGCCTCGAGTCGATCGTGGTGCTGGGACCGTACTGCGCCGTATCGCGAGTCTGGCGCTCGTCGGCAGGTGAGGCCGCCCGTCACGGCGCGGATCAGGCTGGGCAGCAACGGAATTTCACCGCTACCGCGAGCCTGGTTTGAAAGCTGAGCGCCCGGGGAACCGGTTTGTCATCAGTGTCGCAGCGGGGCATCGAGGCCTACCGCTACGTCAAACAATTCGCGACATCTCAGTGGAGTCGACATGGGTGTGACGGAATCTAGTCGGCGGCAACTCGCCCGGGTACTGACGGCGGTGCTGGCGGCCGGCACCGGGGTCGTGATCGGGGACACGGCGACCGCGTCAGCCGAACCGTGCCCGGATGTGCAGGTCGTGTTCGCCCGCGGCACGTTCGAGGCGCCTGGGCCCGGGTACATCGGAGACGCGTTCGTCGAGTCGCTGCGGGCGCAGCCCGAACTGGCGGGCAAGTCGGTCGACGTGTATCCGGTGAATTACCCTGCGTCGCTGGACTTCATGGCCGCGGCGGACGGCGTGATCGACGCAAGCAACAAGCTACGCAGCCTGTCCGCGACGTGCCCGGACACCAAGGCGGTGCTGGGCGGTTACTCCCAGGGTGCGGCCGTCATGGGCTACGTCACCCAGGACAGCGTGCCCCCGGGTTTCACCCTGCCGCCGGGGATCACCGGGCCGATGGCTCCCGAGGTGGCCAAGCACGTCGCCGCGGTGGCGTTGTTCGGCAAGCCGTCGAACGGGTTCCTGAATTCTCTTGTCCGCGATGCCCCGCCGGTCACAGTCGGTCCGCTGTACGCAACCAAGACCATCGACCAGTGCATCCCCACGGACCCGGTCTGCTCGCCGACCGGTAGCGACAACGCCGCCCACGGCGCCTACATCGCCGACGGTATGACGGACCAGGCGGCCGGGTTCGCCGCCCGCCTGGTCACGTCGAAAGCCCCCGGTGAGCCTGTCGAGGTGAGCGGGCAGCACGGTTAGCGTCCGGCCTCGTCGGCCATCTGGTCGCCGGTCAGTTGCCCCCCGGGTGCGTCGGGATCATCGTTGCGATGGTCGAGTTGCCCCTGTAGGTCGCGCTGTTCGTCGGTGACCCGGGTGGCGTCCGCGGGGGTCGGCTCGGGGTCACGCCGTTCCATTGCGGCGCTCAGCCCTTGAAGGCGTCTTTGATTTTCTCGCCGGCGTCCTTGAGGCTGGCCTTGGCCTGGTCTGCCTTGCCCTCGTTCTCGGTGCCCTGATCGCGGGTGGCCTTGCCGAATCCCTCTTTGGCCTTGCCGGCCAGATCGTCGGCCTTGTTGCTGAACTTGTCCGATGCACTCACGATTGCAGTCCTTTCCGTTGACTTCGGCTCGGGATTGAGCCTCCGTGCGGGTTACCTCCGCGGGGCCGGACCGAAACCGCTCGGCCGGTGATGTCACGAACCGATCCGATCCGTCACGGCATCGTGCCCGCCGCGGCGAACCGCTGAGTGAACCGCGGTATCGTGCCGACGTGGCATCCCGCGATCACGGCGACCCTGGTGATGCACCCTCGGTGCCGCCGCCGCTGACCGAAATCGTCGACGCCACGCGGCCGTCGGCGGCCGAGGAGGCCCGCACCATCGCCGCGTCCACCAACACCGGCACGCTGGCAACCTTGACCGCGGCCGGTGATCCATGGGCGTCGTTCGTCACCTACGGCCTGCTCGAAGGTGCGCCGGTGCTGTGCGTCTCCCATATGGCCGAACACGGCCGCAACCTGGCCGGCGATCCGCGCGCCAGCCTGGCCGTGGTGGCCCCGACGGCGGAGACGGACCCGTTGGCCAGTGGACGGATCACCTTGGCGGGCGTGGCCGAACGTCCTGCCGGCGCCGAATTCGAGGCGGCGCGCAAGGCGCACCTCGCGGCGGTGGCCGCGGCGAAGTACTACATCGACTACTCCGACTTCTCGGTGTGGGTGCTGCGGGTGCACCGGGTGCGCTGGGTCGGCGGCTACGGCCGGATGGATTCGGCGACCGGGGCCGATTACGTTGCCGCCCAGCCGGATCCGGTCCGGCCGCTGGCGACCGGGGCGATCGCCCACCTCAATGCCGACCACGCCGAGTCGCTGGCGCAGATGGCCCGGGCGCTGGGCGGCTACCCGGATGCGACCGCTGCGGTGTGCACGAGCATCGACCGGTACGGGCTTGATCTGCGGGTGGGCACTCCGCGGGGCGGCGCGTACACCCGGGTGGGCTTCGGCGCCCCGCTGAGCTCGGCGGACGAACTGCGCTCGGCGGCGGCCGATCTCGCCGCCCGGGCCCGTCGCGGTTGATCAGCCGCCCAGCTCGGACACGGCGCTGTCGAGGACCGCGGCCTGCTCGGTGAGCGCGCGGTCCGACAGCTCTTCGGCGCCGACCTGGCTGATCAGCTCGGCGCGGGTGACGACCTGCAGGGCGCCGCGGAAGGCATCGTCCTCGAGTTGGGCCGGTTCGATTACCGAGGCCCGACCGCCGACGACGACCAGCACGGCCTCCGGCCCGGCTCGCAGCAGCGCGCCCACATCGCCGGCGGAGATCATCGGCCCCGCCCTGGTGGACTGCTGCAACTCGTCGATGAGTTCCGACGCCGCCGCCTTGGTCAACCGCGCCGGCACCTCCACCCCGGCCTCCTGGGCCAGGGTGCTCAGGTAACTGCGCTGCGGACCGGTCATCGGCTCGTCGCCGGTCACCCACTCGGACTGGTCCTTCTGTGGGCTCTCGTTGGGCGCGCGGTTCGGATCATCGCTCATCGTGGCTCGACCTCCAGGTGTCATTGGGGTACCTATGCCCACGACGGGACCGGTCTATGCTCGGCTAGCGCGTGTTTCCGGGCACCGATCCGGCGGACGCCGTCACAACGGTGCTCCCGGCGGTCGACCGGCGGTGCACCACCGCCCGGCCGCCGTCGGCGGGCGCGAAGGCGATGCCGCGGGAGTGGTACGACTCTCCGGGCGCCGAGGTCGGAACGAAAGTGAACTGCTCCAACAATGTTCGCAGGGTGACGTTGAGTTCCATGTTCGCGAACGCGGCACCGATGCACCTTCGGATTCCACCGCCGAACGGAATCCAGGCGTAGTTGTCCGGCGGGGCGCCGATGAACCGGTCCGGGTCGAACCTGCCCGGGTCCGGGAACCGGTCGGCCGAGGCGTGCGCCAGGGCGAAGCTGACCATCACCACGTGATCCTCCGGGATCACCCACTCGCCCAACCGAATCCGGGTCAGGGTGCGCCGCGTGGTGCCGTCGATCACCGGCCGGACCCTTTGCACCTCCCAGATGGTCGCCTGGCGCAGTTCGGATCCGCCGGCGTCGACCTCCTCGGTCAGCCGCGCCAGTAGGTCGGGATGGCGCCGGATCCGCTCGATGGCCCAGGCCAGCGTCGTCGCCGTGGTCTCGTGCCCGGCGGTGAGCAGGGTGAGCAGTTCGTCGGCCACGTGCCGGTTCGGGATCGGTGAGCCGTCCTCGTAGCGCGCCCGCAGCATCAGCGAAAGCACGTCGGTGCGCTCCTCGAATGCCGGATCGGCCAGCGCCTCGGCGATCAGGCCGTCGATGATCTCGTCATAGCGGCGCCGGTACCGGCGCATCACCCCGCCGGGACTGCGCGGGCCCAGGTCACGGCGAAAGAACCGCGGCATGACCGCCAGCCGGCTGCCGATCACCACCGCGCGGGGCAGCAGGTCACGCAGTTCGTCGAAGGCCGCCCCCTCGGCACCGAAGACCGCGCGCAGGATCGCGTTCAGCGTGATCCGCATCATCGCCGGCATGGTCTCGAACTCGACGCCCTCGGGCCAGCCGGCGACCTCGCGCAGCAGCACTTCCTCTTCGACGATCGACTCGTAGCCGTGCATCCGCTTGCCGTGGAACGGCGGTACCAGGAGCTTGCGCCGCTCGCGGTGCTCGTCGCCGTCGAGGCTGAACGTCGACCCGGGCCCCAGCACCTCTCCGAGGTTGGTGGCCCGGCCGACCAGGTCCCCGCCGGCGGTGAACAGGTCCTTGACCAGTCCCGGCTCGCTGATCAGGACGGTCTTGCCGAAGATCGGCAGGTTGAGCGAGATGGCCGGCCCGTAGCGGCGGGTGAACGCGCCGATCGAAGAACGCCGGGAGACCAGGAACCTCAGCCCCTGCACGGTTCGCGGGGTGCGGGGGCCGGGCGGAAGTCGTACCGGTTCGGTCGTCGCCTGCGCCATATCCCAACGGTACGCCGATGTACCGCCGCCGGACAAGGCGCGCCGTCGCGGGCAGTACCCTTGCACCCAGACCACATTCGCGACAGGAGAGCACCGATGACCGCGACCGACGAGCGGCAGGCCCTGGCCCAGTTGGGCACCGACCACGGCTGGGCGCACCGCACCGCTGACCGCGCCGACGTCTACACCCGCGGCAACATCCGGATCCGGGTGATCTGGACCGGCGACAGCACCGTCACCGGGGCGTCCTACTTCGACGACCAGATCTATGAGGCCTACACCCGCGAACTGGACAAGGTTCGCACCTGGCTCAAGCGCTAGCCGGACCGCCGGGCGGCCCGAGCAGGGCGAGGGCGGCGCCGACCGCCTCGTCGGTGACATCGCTCATCCGGCCGCCGCTCTCGACGCTCATCGCCGTCAATTCGCGCAGGCCGCCGATCAACATGATCGCCCGCTGCCGCGACACCGTGTCGACGCCGGCCGCGTGCAGTTCCGCGGTGTCGCTGAGGGTCCGGATCATCGTGATGAACGACTCGGTGACCTCGCGCTGTAGCCGGCGGGCGGCCATCCCGAGCGCGGGCACGTCCCGGATCCAGCTGAGCATCACCGCCGGACGGGATTCGGCGTTCGCGATCCAGGCCTCCACCGCCTGCCGGATCTGTACCGCCCACGGTGCGGCCGGGTCGACGGCGGCGGAGATGGTCTCGATGGCCTGCCGATTCGTCTCGGTGAGCAGCGCGACCAGGCAGGCTTCCCGATCGGAGAAGTACTCGTAGAAAGTGCGGCGGGAGGTGCGGGCCCGCCGAACGATGTCGGCGACGGTGGTGGCCGAGTAGCCGACGTCGTCGATCGAGGCGGCCAGCGCGTCGATGAGCCGCCGGCGCGGGGTGGCATCCAGGTTGGTGACCGGCGCCGTGGACTTCACCGTTTGTACATCCCAACTTTCGGCTCGTGGATCGATGCTACTGCGGCGCCGGCCGCTAACATGGGCCATCGTGTCCGACATCGGATTCTCGCGTTTCGTCGCGTTGGGCGACAGCCAGACCGAGGGCCTGTGGGACGGCGACGACACCTCCGGCGTCGTCGGGTTCGCCGACCGGCTCGCGGCCACCCTCGACTCGTTGCGCCCTGGGCTGCTGTACGCGAACCTCGCGGTGCGCGGCAGGCAGATCGCCGACGTGATCGACGACCAACTGCCGCAGGCGCTGGCGATGGAGCCGGACCTGGTCACCGTGTGCATCGGGATGAACGACGTGACCCGGCCCGGGCGGGCGTTCGCCGCCGCACTGGCCGACCTGGAGGAGATCTACGCCCGGCTGGCCGACTCCGGCGCCACCGTGGTGACGACCACGTTTCCCGACGTCGCCCGGATGCTGCCGGTCGGCCGCTTCATCGGGGGACGGATCCTGCAGATCAATGCCGTGATCCGCGCCGCCGCCCACCGGCACGGCTTCGCGCTGGTCGACCTGTACACCGCACCGTCGATGACCGAGGCCCAGACCTGGAGCTTCGACCGCATGCACGCCTCGCCGCGGGGGCACGCCCTGTTCGCCGAGGCCGCCGCGGAGGCACTCGGCCTACCGGGCAGCAGCAACGCCTGGACGGTGCCGGTCGGGGACGGCAGGCCCGCCGGCCCGCTCGCCCGGGGCTACGCGCAGCTGCAGTGGACCCGGAGCATGTTCATTCCGTGGCTGTGGCGACACGCACGTGGCCGCTCCTCCGGTGACGGATTGGACCCCAAATACCCCGTGCTGCAGCCTGTTTCACACGCTCCGGCGCCAGGTGGACCGCGGCCCCCGGCTTCGGATTCGGCGCTGAATTGTGAGCCAGGTCACTAGTTGCCGGGTCGGACCGGTTGGATCACCCTTGATGTTTGGAGTGAAAGCCCCGACCGCGCCGCCATTCGTGGGATAGTGGCACCACGAACCCAGGGGTGGGAAAGCACACGGAGGCAGCGACGATGGTTGAGGACCGGCGCGAATACACCGGACTGGCCGGCTGGTGGCACGACAAGACCCGGCACTGGCAGTTCCACCCCCCGCTGAAGACCTCGTTCACGGTGCTGTCGCTCTTGGTGATCGTCGCCGTCGTGCTGGTGTTCATGCAGTTCCGCGGCCAGTTCACCCCAAAGACCCGACTGACGATGATCTCCGACCGGGCCGGCCTGGTGATGGATCCAGGCTCGAAAGTCACCTACAACGGCGTCGAGATCGGCCGGGTGACCGACGTGAGCCCGCGCGTGCAGGGCGGCGTCACCAACGCCGAACTCAAGCTCGACGTGAACCCGAAATACGTGCACCTGATCCCGGCCAACGCCATCGCCGAGATCAAGGCCACCACGGTGTTCGGCAACAAGTACGTGTCGTTCCGCAGCCCGCCCGACCCCAGCAAGGCGCGCATCTCCAGTTCGCAGGTGATCGACGTGACCCACGTGACCACCGAGTTCAACACGCTGTTCGAGACGCTGACCAACATCTCGGAGAAGGTCGACCCGGTCAAGCTGAACCTGACCCTGGCCGCCGCCGCCGACGCGCTCAGCGGGTTGGGCACCAAGTTCGGCCAGGCGATCCTCAACGGCAACGCGATCCTCGACGACCTCAATCCGCAGATGCCGCAAATCCGCTACGACGTGCGCCGGCTGGCCGACCTGGCCGACGTCTACGCCAACGCCTCACCGGACTTCTGGGGATCCCTCGACAACGCGGTGACCACCGCGCAGACTCTCAACCGCCAGCGCGGCGACCTCGACGCCGCACTGCTGGCCGCGGCCGGGTTCGGCAACACCGCCGGCGACGTGCTCGAGCGGGGCGAGCCGTATTTCGTTCGGGGGCAACAGGATCTGTTGACCACCGCCCGCACGCTGGATACCTACAGCCCGGCCATCTACTGCATCATCCACAACCACGCCATGATTGACCCCGTTGCCGCCGCAGCAGCCGGCGGCAACGGCTACTCGATCGACTTCCACATCATGTTGACGGGCGCACCGAACCCGTACATCTATCCGGACAACCTCCCCCGGGTGAATGCGCACGGTGGCCCCGGCGGGGCGCCGGGCTGCTGGCAGAACATCACCCGCGACTTCTGGCCGGCGCCGTACCTGGTCGCCGACACCGGCGCCTCGATCGCGCCCTACAACCACTTCGAGCTGGGCCAGCCCATCCTCAACGAATACGTGTGGGGCCGTCAGATCGGCGAGTACACCATCAACCCCTGACCCGGTCAGTCCCCGGCCGGAATGCGCAGGGTGTCGCCCGTCAGCATGGCGATCGAGCTGCGCAACTCCTCCGCGGGGGTGGGTGGGGGCAGCGGTTCGTGCGTCCCTGCGCGCATGGCGTCGACCATCAGCGCGGCGAAGCGGCGCCAGGCCTGCGGCGCGTGCTCGCGGGTGGCCTCCAGGACACCGGCGTTGGCCAGCAGGAGCACTACCACGTCGCCGACGCCGACATCCGGGCGCAGCGCCCCGGCCTGCTGGGCGCGGGCGATCACCTCGCCGACCTTGTCGACTGTCTCGGCGGCCCGCTGCTCGATGACCGAACTGGCCGGGAACGCGGTGGTGAGCAGCGCGCGCAGGCCCGGGTCGGAGGCCTGCAGCGCGCACAGGTCATAGACCAGGTCGCGGAACCCGTCCCACGGCAGCGGATTGGCCAGCGCCTTCTCCACGGTGTCGATGTAGGAGGACATGTTGCGTTCGAAGGCCGCGATGGCCAGGTCGGTGCGGGTGGGAAAGCGGCGGTAGAGGGTGGCGACGCCGACGCCCGCGGTGCGGGCGACATCCTCGAGGGGTACCGACAGCCCTTGTTCAGCAAACAGTCGGCTGGCAGCGGTGACGATACGTTCCCGGTTGCGTTCGGCGTCGGCGCGAAGTGGCCTGGATCGCTCTGCACCCCATTGTGCGGGAGGAATCACCACCTCAGATTACCCCAGAAGTGGAGGAACACCACCGCTTATCGGTACGGTTCCTGGAAGAAGTGGTGGAGCTCCTCCACTTACCTGAAAGGAGCCACATCGTGGCAATCTCCACAGTTCAGCCGCCCGGGCGGGCGCGGCACGCGGCGCCCAGAGCGGGCGTCCGGGGCAATCCGTGGTGGATTCTGGCCGCCGTGTCGGTCGGCGTGATCATGGTCGGCCTGGACGCCTCGGTGGTCGCGATCGCCAACCCGCGGATCGCCATCGACCTCGACGCGACGCTGTCGGACCTGCAGTGGATCACCGACGCCTACCTGCTGGCCCTGGCCGCCCTGCTGATCTTCGGCGGCAAACTCGGCGACATGTTCGGCCGCAGGCGGGCCTTCTTCATCGGCGTCGTGGGCTTCGCCGTCACGTCGGTGGCGATCGGCCTGATCGGCACCGTCGGCGGTGTCATCACCATGCGGGCCCTGCAGGGCGTGTTCGGTGCGCTGCTGATGCCCAGCACGCTGGCGCTCATCCGCGGCGTCTTCCCGGTACACAAGCTCAACACCGCGATCGGCATCTGGGGCGCCGCCACGGGGGTCTCGGTGGCCGCCGGACCCATCCTGGGCGGCGTGCTCGTCGAGCACCTCAACTGGGAGTCGGTGTTCTACATCAACGTACCGATCGCGGTGATCGCCGTGCTCCTCGGCGCGGCCGCTATCACCGAGAGCCGCAGCGACGCCGAGCACCGGCTCGACGTGGCCGGAATCCTGACGCTGTCGGGCAGCTTGTTCCTGTTGGTCTACGGATTGATCAAGGCCCCCGAGTGGGGCTGGCTGAATCCGCAGACGGTGGCGTTCCTGATGGGTGGCGCGGTGCTGGTCGGCGCGTTCATCATCGTCGAGCGCACCACGGCCGACCCGCTGCTGCCGCTGCGGCTGTTCGCCAACCGGTCGCTGTCGATCGGGACCGCTGTGGTCACCATCAACTTCTTCGCGCTCTTCGGCGCGCTGTTCTTCATGACGCTGTTCCTGCAGAACCTGCAGGGCTGGAGCCCGGTGGAGACCGGTGTGCGCACACTGCCGCTCAGCCTGGCGATGATGGTGCTGGCCCCGCTGTCCGGGGTGATCACCGAACGGTTCGGTCCGCGCCCGGCGATGGTGCTCGGCCTGCTCGGTGTCGCCGGCGCGCTGGCACTGCTGGGTGGGTTGGAGGCGGACTCCGGCTACGGCTCGATCTGGCCGGCGTTCACCCTGCTCGGGGCCGGCATCGGATTGGTGCTGACCGCGAGTTCGGATGCGATCGTGGGCAACGCCCCGGTCGACGACGCCGGGGTGGCCGGCGGGCTGCAGAGCACCTCGGTTCAGCTCGGCGCGGTGCTGGGCACCACGATCCTGGGCTCGGTGCTGTCCAGCAAGGTGGGCTCGACGCTGGTCGACAAGCTGACCGCCGCGGGTACACCGCTGCCGGTCGCCGAAAAGCTCGCGCCGGCAAAGGAACTGGTGGCCAAGGGTATGGCGCCGTCGATTCCTGGTGCGCCGCCGCAATTGAACGCGATGGTCGCCACCGGCAGCCATGAGGCGTTCATGGCCGGGCTGCAGACCTCGATGGTCGTCGGTGCCGTGGCCGCTGCCACGGGTGCGGTGCTGGCGCTGTTCGTGCGGCGGGGTGAGGCCTGAGTGGCGTTGAGTCAGAGCTCGCACTTCTTGTACGCGAGTTCTGACTCGACTGCTCACAGCTCGAGTGGCACGTGCTTCTCCGCGCAGGCGTCGACGACCGCGGCCACCACATCCTGGGTGCGCAGGGTTTCGAGGTCCTCGACCGTGACCGACCCCCGGCTGGTGCGGTGCTGCGCCGCGACGCGCGAATCACGAAGCCGCTCCGCACGTTCGACCACGTTGCGGGCGAACCGACCGTTCTGCATCGTGTCGATGCCGTGGGCGCCGTCCGGCCCCAGGTACCCGCGCAGCTTGCGACAAAGCGCGCTGAGCGCCTCACGGGCGGCCGGTTCGATCACCGTTGCCCGCGGCGCTCCGTAGCGAACGGCGATCTCTGCGAGTTCGTCGGGGCTGTACGACGCGAACCGCAATCTGCGGTTGAACCGGCCCGCCAATCCCGGGTTCACCGTGAGGAATTGGTCGATCTCCCTCTCGTACCCGGCGCCGATGAAGCAGAAGTCGAACCGGTGGACTTCGAGCGCAACCATGAGCTGATTGACAGCTTCCATCCCGATCATGTCCGGTCGGCCGTCGTGGTGGCGTTCGACGAGCGAATACATCTCATCCACGAAAAGGATTCGGCCGAGAGATCTCTCGATGAGTTCATTGGTCTTCGGGCCCGACGACCCGATATGCTCACCACAGAAGTCGGAGCGCTTGACCTCGATGATCTCCGGATGCCGGACGATGCCGAACCCCGCGTAGATCTTGCCCAGCGCCTCGGCCGTGGTCGTCTTGCCGGTACCCGGTGGGCCCACGAGCAACATGTGGTTCGTCTGATTCGCCACCGGCAGTCCGTGTGCGAGCCGCAGCGCGCGAACCTCGATCTGATCCTCCAACTCTGCGACGGCCTGCTTGACCTCGATCAGTCCCACCTGATTGGCCAGCAACGCACGGCCGGCCGCCAGAAGTTCCGCGCGCCGCTCCGCGTTCTCCTCCTCGGATCTCTCCTGCTCCGACTGTTCCGTGGAGACATCCCACTTGTTGGTGCGGCTGTTGATGGCGTCTTCATCGGTGATGACCAACTGGAGCCTGGGATCGGCCAGGGCCTGCTTGGCCGGGTCGATGAGCGCGCCGTTGATGGTCGCCTTGGACAACCAGATCTGTGCGCTCTGTTCGTCGCCGAGCTGCCGGTGAGCCATCCCGCGGATGTAGGCGAGATCGGCCGCGATGAGCGGGAACTGGGCTGGATCGATGGCAGTCACCGCACTATCAGGGATGCTGCGCCGGGGGCCCTCGGTCAACGAGTCGCGCTCTGAGCTCAACTCGACCCGCTCGGCCCAGTCGAGCGCGACCCGCCCCTGGCCAAGATGTGCTGCCGCGTGCGCGGCCAGCGCGTTGGTGGCCGCGGTGACGGCCGACATGATGATTGCCTGCGCCGGGAGGATTCGGGCGGCCTCGGCGATGACATCCGGCCACCTCTGGGTCGCGAACATCAGGTAAGCCCGGACGTACTGCTGCCACTGATGGTTCTCCCAGCTGTCCAGCAATGCCGAATCAGCCAGTACTGCTTCGGCTTTCTCGAACTGCTTGCCGTCGATGAGCGCGCTGGCCAGCGCGAGACCCGCATGGGACGCCTCGGTAACTGTGATGGACAGATACGGTCCGGCTTTGGCGACGGCGGCCAAGCCGACTCCCAACCGGTTGGACTCGCGGTGAATACGGCTGCCGTAGGCGTAGAGCTCCTGCAATGTCGCCAGCGCGTCGTCGCCAACCGCGATTCGGCCCAGCCAGGCATCCGCCATCGACGGGTCCGCGTCGGTGGCCCCTCGAAAGTGCCGGTGCGCCGCGTCATTGTCCACGTCGAGCACCGCCATCGCCTGATCGAACTGGCGGCGTGCCACAGCGGTCCCGTTGCTGTTTGTCATCGTTGGCTCGCCGGTTCAGGTGCCGCCGGCCCGAGATCCATCGGTTCGATTGACACGTAGCGGTTCTCGGCGCGGAACAGTTCGACCTCGACCTGGTAGACGTCGGTCGCAATGGTGACCTCGACAGTCGCGGGTCCGGTTTGGACAATGAGGACATCGGCCGGGCCGCGTCGCGTGACACCCGGTGGACCGACCGATACCACCGTGTTGGGTCGGGGTGCCGGATTAACGGTGCCGTCGACCACACTGATCGTGGTCGCCGAAGCGGGACGGGCCTGATCGGTCACGGCGATTTGCGGCATTCGCACACTCGTCCAACGTCGAAGCTCGCTGGAGTGAACCGTGATCCGATCACCTGCGCCCGCCGCACGGACGATGATCCGCTTGGCGATCGAGTCCTCGGCTGCGATGTGGACCCGGCTGAACTCGCCGGGGTCGGCCAGCGGAAGCAACAACCGCTCACCGGTGGGCAACTTGCCCAGCAGGATCCCGGAGGGACCGACCGGTATCACCAAGTGGGGTCCTAATGCTCCGCGTGGAACACCCCGTAGGTGCGGCCGTGCCCCGCACATCCCGGCTGCGACGGCACTTGCCTGCTCGCCGGGAAGGGGCCGGAGCATGACACTGGGCGGGGTGTTCGGCGGCTGAGGAGTTCGCACCGTGAGCGTCGCGGTGGCCTCGCCATCGGGGAAAACAGTGACGTTCTGGATGACACCGTCCGCACGCAAGGACCAGGCCTGGCCGAGCAGTTCGGTCGTCACATCGCGAGGCCGGTAGGCGTAGGTGGTGAGCCAGCCCCCGTCTCCGCGGACGGTGCGCCAACGTTGATTGTGCGATTCCAGCGCTGCCCGACCCATCCGCCGCTCGAGTTCCACGATGTCGGGCGCCGTCGCTACCCGCGCGCGGACGTCCCTGCACCGCAACCCCGCTGCGATCCGTTGGGCGGCGGCCAATGCCATGGTTCCGACGCTTACTCGCCACTGCAGCGCATCCGCGTTGTCCAGCGCGTGCAACCTGATCACCAGCCAGGTCTCGCGTTGGCCGGCGTACGGCGGGGTTCCGATCAGCGTGTCGTATACCCGCGGATAGTCGCCACTACTTCGCCGTCTTGCGCCGGCACTGATCACGGTCAACGACTCCAAGGTGACCCCGAGGCTTTGGTGCATGTCGGCAAGAAGGTCTCTGACATCGATGGTGTTACGTGTCTGAGTGGAAGTCGATCCGGTGAAAAACGTTGGTGAATATGGCTTCCCGAGCAGCTGTATCGCCACGGCAGCGACGCCGTCCTGGTAACGGACGCCGCCACCGGACCGGTCGTTGGCGACCGTGACCGGCTCTGCCGACACGATCGGGCGGTTGCGGCGGGCGTAGAGCGCCGCCCATGACCACATCGGTCGGCTCCGCCACGGAACGGCGAGGAGCGCCGCTCCCACGACGAGTCCGACAACGGCGGTGGTATAGCCGCCGGCGCTCAAACCGACCAGACCGATGGCCAACACCCCGATGACTATTGCGACCCGGGTCATGAAGCTCATCGCGCCCGCCTCGCTCTCGCGATGATCCCGACCAGCAACAGGGCGCCGAGGACTGTGCCGGCGAAAGCCAGTGCCATGTTGCGCGCCCGGTGATCGGGCGGCGGCGGGGCCGACGGCGGGACGAGCACGCGCGTCAGCGCACCGGGAGCCAGCCGGTCACCAGGGGGCACGCTGAAGGTCAACGCGGCAACCGGATCCACCACCCCGTAGCCGACCTGGTTGTCGACCCCACGCGGCGGATTGTGTGCAGTCTGGAGAAGACGGTGAATCACTTGGTGCGCGGAGAGGTGCGGATACTTGGCGCGCACCAACGCCGCCACACCACTGACATATGCCGCCGAGAAGCTGGTGCCCCAGAAGGGCATGTTCTTCTCGCCCGGGCGAACCGGCGGATAGGCGTTCACAGGGCCGCCGGTCTGGGGAGAGAGACCCATGATGCCAACCCCCGGCGCGGCGGCCGCCACCCACGGGCCGGCGAGACTCTTGCTGATCGGCGCCCCGCTGTTGTCAACGGCACCTACGGACAACACGTAGTCGGAGAACCAGGACGGTGACGACACCGTCTTCACCTGGTGCCAGTCCCGCGGATCGGTGGTATCGAGGGGATCGAATGCCGGGTTCTGCGCACAGCCGTCCTCCCCTTCGTTGCCGGCCGCCGCGACGACCACGGCATCCTTGACCGTTGCCGCATACCAGACCGCCGCGCCGATGGCGCGCTGGTCGAGCGGGTCGGCGGCCGAAACGCACGCTGTCACACTGATGTTGATCACCTTGGCGCCCATATTGGCGGCATGGACGATCGCGCTGGCGAGGGTCGCAACGGTGCCGGCCTTGCGACGCGCCTCGCCGTCACCGGGCGCCGGATTCTCGGGTTCGTAGGCACGGGATGATTGCCGGATCGATATCACCGTGGCGTGTGGTGCGACCCCGACGATCCCATCCGGCGTCCCGGGGGCGGGCGGAGGCACCTCGGGGTGCTCGGGGCCGCTCGGGTCGGGATCGCCCGGGGCGTTTGAGGGTTGGTCCGGTGGCGGTGGCGGCGGCGGAGGCTCCGGCGGCGGCGGCGGCAGTTGTTTGGTTTCGGTCACCGTGACCGGCGAGGGCGGTGGCGGAGGCTCCGGTGGCGGCGGCGATGCGCCGGGTGGCGGCGGTGCGGAGATCACCGCTGGGGCGCCCGCCCCGGGCGGAAAGGCAGGCTTGGCCGGCATTGGCGCGGGCAGCGGACTGCCCTGCGGCGCAGCACCGATGAGCGAGGCCACGATCGTCCCGTGCGAGTCGCAGTCCATCAAGCCGTCGCCACCCATGATGTAGTCACCCCCCGCGACGACAGGCAGTCGCGGGCTGGGGTTGACCCCGGTGTCGATCACAGCAACCGACACTCCGTTGCCGGTCGAGTATTGCCAGGCACTCGCGATGTTGAGCATGGCGAACCCCGGTGCCGGCAGAGCGACACTCGGCTCGGCGACGGTGATCGTGCGGGCGCAGATGTTGCTCTGCCGCATCGGTTGGTCCGAGCGGGGCTGGCCGTCCGGGGGCACCCGGGACGGGTCAACGGTGGGCGGCGAAATGCCCTGGGCCTCAGGTGCAGTTGCCACCGCGGCAAACAGCAGCACGACACCCGCGAGCGCCGCTCCCCGGCTTGCACCGAAGCGTCTCATCGCATTCGAACCCAGGTGAACAGTCCACCGATCCCGGCAGCGAGCGGCAAGGCGGCGACAATCGCGACCAGTTCCAGCCACTCGGCGACCATCCGGATCAGCGGCGTGAACCGGGTGACCGGCACCAGCAGTGCTGCTGCCAACCCGAGTCCCGCGAAAGCGACCAGAACGACTGCGCCCCAGAGCAACGCCATCCCTGAATACGGCTCTGTGGAAACGACGTAGCGAACCACCCCGACACACACCGCAGCGGCCGCCCCCAGCACGAGGGCGGCCGCCTGCCTGCGATCCGCGAACGCCCGGCCGCGGCTGATGAAGATGAACGCGAAAAGTCCCGCCAGGACCGCGGCGGCGCTGGAGTGCGGGCTGCCCGGCATCAATATGGCCCACACCGCGGCGGGGAGCGTGAGCGCCGCGGCGACGCAGATCCCGGTGAGGACTCCGTTGGCTCTCCTGGCCGCAGCGGTGATCGTGGCGCCGCGCGGGGTGGTGTCCCTGTTCGGCTCGTCGTCACCGTCATCGTCAACCGGAGAGACGGTGTCGACGGGCGAGCCGTCGCTGCGCCGGAATAGGTCCCGGCCGGTGATCGAGCCGAAGTGCGGCGGCCGGATTCGGGCCACCCACAGTGTGATCGTCGGGGCCATGCCGAGCAGCAAGAGCAGACCGACGAGTGTGCACATACCCAACCACTGCGCTGGAACGGGGCGCCACATCCGCGCCGCCGTGACTATCCCCGCGACCGCGCAGAGTGTCACCACCGTGGCCGCCCCGGTCACATGCCGTTGCGTGATCGAGGCGATGCCACACGTCAGCACCGCTGCCGTGAGTGCGGCGATGAACAGATGCGGTGCGCCAATTCCCCCAGGGGCCACCGCCGCGGTGCTGACCGACAGCAATGGCACCGTCAGCCAACCCAATCCGCTCAGCAAGTCACGCCGACCGGGCCACCACCGCCAGACGCAACCGGCTCCGGCTGCCAGTTGCATCCCTAGCAATCCGGTGACGAGGCCAGGGGTCGACCCTTCCGTATGGACGCGCGTAAGTACTGCCAGCCCGACGACCGCAGTCACCGTCATCGCAAGGATCGCCAGCGCGGTGGTCGCGGCGAACTCGGCCGTCACCGGCGCGAAAAGTCGACTACCGACTCGGGCAAGTCCGGTGGACAGCGACTCGTATTGCGGCTCAAAGGATTCTCCTTCCTGCGCAGGAATCAGCACCAGGGTGGCGCCATCCTCCACTCCAAGTTCATCCAGTGTCTTGGTGACGTCGAGGCGAGTGCCGTTGGCTCGGTTCAACTCGTAAGCCCTTGCCGGATCGAGGCCGGCCACACCTCGGCGTTTCAACTCTTCGTTCAGAAGTTCGACGACATTGTCGATGAAGACCTCGACCGGTACCGAAGCCGGATAGACCTGCGATACCAGGTGTCCTCCGCATACGACCGCGACTGCGCAGCGAGCGGGGAAGGCCACCTTCGCCATCAGCGCGGCCTGTCGGCGTCCGGGGTGTACTTGTCCGCAAGGGCCGCCGTGATCTCGAAGAGCCGAAGTCGGGTGTTCTTGTTCATTTCGTGCTGGACGTCGATGATGCCGCCCTTGGCCAGATGCGGATCGTAAGGCATGAACTCCACGGTGGCGCCGGACCGACTGAAACGCTCGGTCAGATACGCGCGGGCATCGGAGTCGTCGCTGTTCCGGCTGTTGTTGAGGATCACCATGCTCCGGGACACCAGGTCGTGGTAACCCATCGAGCGGAGCAGATCGATCCCGCGAGTCACCGGCAGCGACGTATCGGCTGTCAGGCCCGACACGAAGACGAGCGTGTCACAGGCGTCGAAAACTGCCTTCATGACCGGATGCTCCATGTCGTCGGCGGTGTCGACGACGATCACGTTGTGTGTCCTTCGCAGCCGCGCCAGGACACCGGTGAACATCGTGGGCGCTAACGGCCTCGGCTGATCCGAGACGCGATTACCGGAAAGAACATCCAACCCGATCGCGTTCTGGCCGAGGTGCTCCCGGATGTCGGCATAGCCTTGAACGTCATTGTCATTCAACACAGCCGCGTAGTCGCCGGGCGGTGACTCGTCGATTCGGCCGGCCAGAGTGCCGAACCCGGGGGCGGCATCGACGGCCACGACGTTCTCGGGGCGGCACTCCCGGAACACCGCGCCCACACCGGCGGTCATCGTGGTCTTTCCGACGCCGCCCTTTCCCGATACAAACCCGATCACGTACTGCTTGCGGATATGCCTTCGTATCCGTTCGCGTAGTTCCCGGTAGTGCCGCTCGGCAGGCGACTCACCAAGATTGATCGTCTTGAACGAGGTGTTGTAGACGAACCTGCGCCAGCCGGAGCCCGGCGGAGTCTTTCGCGGTGCCACCATGTCGGAGATTCGCAGCGTGCCCGATACCGAGCCCTGCTGGTGCCGGTAGCCAGGACTGAAGTTGCCGCCGTGCGGGGATTCCTGTGTGTCGATGGAGTGCGCCGGATCGCTCCAGGGACTGGTCACTTAGACCACCTTTCTGTGGGAGTACCAGTCATGCTCGGCGGGCAGGCGGCGCAGCATGTTTCGCACGGCCGAGCTGATGTTGCCCGGTGAGCCCGGGCTGACGATCATCCAGGACTTACCTGCGCGGGCGACGCGTTCAGTCACCAGTCGTCCTACCGGGGTGTCGATGATCGTGACGGCTCCGGATTCGATGTGCGACCGGTTCGGCGATCCCGTCACGCCGGACTGGATCGCAACCACTGAGGCCTGGGCTGACCGGTTTCCATCGGCAGCGGCGGTCAGCGCGTTGATCCGCTCGGTGTCGAACCCGCGGTCGAGCAGGTACGTCCGCAGGCCGGACGAGTCTTTCACGCCCGCAATCAGTTCGGCGACATCGATGGTCGTCGGCCGCAGCGCCGCCGGCCTGAGCGGCCCACAGAGCCGTTGGACCTGGGAGTTGATCAGCATGCTGGCCGCGCCTTCGGTGGTCGCCGTCCCGATACCGCTGACCCGGACCAGCTCGCCGTTTCGCTCCAGAGCCACCCACCAATGCGCGAAACGCGCCAACAGAACTCTTGCCGGCGCGATGGACTGCTCGGGTGACTGAAGATACACCAGCAGCGCCATGTCTCGCCGCGAGAGCACGGTGAGCCACTCGAGGACGATCTCGTCTGCGGTGTCGCCGGCGGTGATCGCGCCGGCATCGCGCAGTTCGCCCGAAACCGGATGGACCAGTGCGAGTTCCGCGGTCTCGATGCTCGGCAAGTGCGGCCGCAGCCCCAGTTCGGGAGCCACTACCTCGATGCCGGACAGCACCTGGAGCACCCACAGTCCGTCAACCGTCGTCGTCAACATTGCTTTCCCGGTACGCGCGGCAGGGGCGCACCGTCGTACGCCCCCACGGCTGACGCCTCGTCGCTAGAAGAGATTTCCCATCATCACGTCGGTCTGGTGCGCGCTGTCGTTGACGCTGCTGATGGTCCGCCCGTGCTGGTTCATCGTCTCGATGAGTCCCCGCAGGCCCTGCAACATCTGCACCTGTGCCTCGTGGAATGACGCCGCCGCGGTGCCTTGGAAGAAGTCCGCGATCGCGTTGGTGCGCTGCAGGATGTCGTCGTGGATCTCCATCAGCTGCGCCGAACGCGCGCCGACGTCGGAGGCGAAGTCGGCGACCCCGCCATGGTTGTAGGTGATGTGGTCTGACATACGAATGTCCTTTCGAAGTCGTTGTGGGTCAGGCGTTCGCGGCGAAGCTGGTCAGGCTGTGCGCGGAGTCCGCTTCGTGCTGCTCCATCGTGGACGCCGCCTGGCTGAGGCCGTGCGCCAGGCGGGTGCCGCCCGCAATGGTCTGCTGTAAGTCGTGGTTGATCTGCGCCGCGGTGTTGACGGACGCTAGCTGAGCCTGGCCGCCCCATACCGCCGAGCCGAGGCCTTCATGGCTGCTCAGGTAGCCGTTGGCGATGGCGGTGGCGTGCTCGAGCGCCGATTCGATGGCCTGCTGCGTGGTGCGCAGCACCTCCGGCGTAACGACGAGCGTCATATGTCCTCCCCTTCTCGTTGTTGTTGTTCAAATCCCCACGTCGGGGAGATATGCGAACCGAGTATCGACGGCTGCCCGGCAGCTGTCACTTCACCTCCGGCAAACCTCGCCGGGCACACCCCCTCTTGGAGAGATCATTAGCTGAGTCGGCCCCCCGACCGGAACTCTTCGCTCAGAGCGATGCGGGCATGGGCTACTTCGCGTTTGCTGCTCTCGTCCTTGCCGTGCCCGAGCATGCCTGCGCCGGCCGGTGCGACCGGCACTGCGGCACCGCCTTGCGTGCTGGTCGGGCCCTGCAGTTCGGCCCCGCTGAGAGATCCGGGCCTGAACGCGGCGGGACGGCCCGCGGTTTCTGGTGCGAAGCCACTCGTGGGACGGGTGTAGCTCGTCAGACCGGCGCCCGGAAAGCCGCCGCCGGCCGCACCGCCGCCGCCCCCGGAGGCGCCGCCGAACGCGCTTGAGCCGGACGCGTTCGCCTTGACGAGATCGGCCGGCGGGACCGCAACCTCCCCGGCCTTCATTCCGCCGAACATCCCACCGAAGGAGCCCATCATCGACTGGGGAAGACCGGACAGCCCTTGAAACGCCTGCATCGGGGTCTGGAACATGCCCATCGCCGGCTGCGTCGCACCCATGGCCGCGTCCATGGGTTGCGTCATCATCGATCCGACCTGAGCTGCCTCGCCGGTTGGCGCGGTGGCGTTCCGGCCCGCCATGTTTGTGGCCTGGCCGGACGCCTTCATTGCCTTGCCCGCCGCGGTGCTGCCGGCGGTCTGCGCAATGGCCGCGGCGGCGCTCGACGCGGCGGCCGGTGACGCACCGTCCGGAGACAGCGGGGGTGGAACGGCGAGTGCGGCAACCAGCGCGGCCAGCGCCGCGCCGTAGGACGCGCCAGCGGCGGCATTGTGCGGCCAATGCTCACCGAAATACTCGGTGTCCAGCGCAACTATGGCCGGCGTCAGCGCCCCCAGCACCGCTGGGTTGATCGCCACGTCGGAGGCCTGTTCGGTTCGGTTCGCGATCGATACCTCGGCCGGGATCATCGCTGACACCGCGGTCTCGTACGCGGACACGGCGCTCGCAGCGATGGGCGGCTTCTCCTGAACCCAGCCGGCCAGCAGTTGCAGCGCCGAGTTGAGCGCGGTCACTGCGGTCGCCGAACCCAGGCCCCCGACGCCCTCGAAGCTCAGGGTCGTGACCGCGGTGTTGAGGGTGGACAGTGAAAAGGCCAGCTCATGGCTTCCCATCAGCGCCTGCCAGGCGACACCATTGGCAATCGTGGTGGCGGTACCGGCGGCACCCGGCCCGACCAGCCGCAGATAGTTGGTCTCAGGTGTGCACGACGGCCATGCGGGATCCGGCATAGCGGACACCCGCCCTACAGGCCGAGTGCGGTATTGCTGATGACGTCGGTCGCGGTGTAGGTCGCCGCCGCCAAGTTCTGGGCGCCGGCGAACATACCCCGGTTCCCCAGGTGCTCCGATGCGCTACCGAGGTAGGCCGCGCCCGCGGCGTTGAGTGCCGCGGCGAACTCGATTGAATCGAGGTCCGCACCCATCGGCATCACGCCGGTCAGCGGCTCGGCGGCCGCCGCGGTTGCAGCAGCCATCCCCGCGCTGATTCCGCTCTCCGTCGCCGCCGACGTGCCCACCGCGGCCGCGCTGACATTCAATACCATTTGCCCCTCCCAGTGGTCATCGCAGCCCCGTCTGCGGTATCACCTGATCCTAGGGGTTGCTCCAGCAAGTTGTCGACTCACCTTTTTCGCAAGTCCAGCAAACCAATTTCGATCCCGCTCGCGCCGTCGGTAACCGGCATCCGGCGGGCGCAGGAGTCGCTCGAAGTCGGGCACAGGGCATGCCGCCCAGGACTCCGCCCGCCTACGCTGAAGCCATGCCCTTCCCCATCCGCATCGGAGTCCAGCTTCAGCCGCAGCATTCCACCGACTACAACCAGATCCGGGACGCGGTGCGCCGCTGCGAGGACATCGGGGTGGACGTCGTCTTCAACTGGGACCACTTCTTCCCGCTGTACGGGGACCCGGACGGCGCGCATTACGAATGCTGGACGATGCTGGGTGCCTGGGCCGAGCAGACCTCACGAGTACAGATCGGCGCGCTGGTGACGTGCAACTCCTACCGCAATCCGGAACTGCTGGCCGATATGGCCCGCACCGTGGACCACATCTCGGCCGGACGGCTGATCCTGGGCATCGGCTCGGGCTGGAAGCAGAAGGACTACGACGAGTACGGCTACGAATTCGGCACCGTCGGCAGCCGGCTCGACGACCTCGCGCAGGCGCTGCCGCGGATCAAGTCCCGGTTCGCCAAGCTCAACCCGGCCCCGACCCGCGACATCCCGATCCTCATCGGCGGTCAGGGCGAACGAAAGACGCTGCGGCTGGTCGCCGAGCACGGCGACATGTGGCACAGCTTCACCGACGCCAACACCTACCCCGGTAAAGCCGAGGCGCTGCAGCGTCACTGCGAGACCATCGGCCGCGATCCGGCCACCGTCGAACGCTCGTCCGGGGTGCAGGGCAGTGACGCCGAGAGCCTGACCGCCAACGCCGAGGCGCTGGCGCAGCTGGGCGTGACGCTGATGACCGTCGGATGCGACGGGCCCCGCTACGACCTGAGCCAGGCCGAGACGCTGATCCGGTGGCGGGACAGCCGTTAGCTCAACGCTGAGTCAGAAACCACGCACAAGAAGTGCGAGTGGCTCAGTGCGTAGTTACTGATTCGACGTGCGCGGTGCTGAACGCGCACGCACGGCGTCAGCAGGGCTCGAACTGCAGGGGCAGCGCCTCCAGCCCCAAAGTGCCTGCGGGCCAGAGGGTGTGCGCCTCGCCGGCCAGCCGGTACTCCGGGATGCGGGCGTGGAACTCCTCGATGGTCAGCCGCAGCTCGCGGCGGGCCAGGTGCGAGCCGAGGCAGCGGTGGATCCCGCCGCCGAAGCCGAGATGGGTCGGCTTGGCGTTCAGGTTCATCTCGTTCGGCGCGTCGGCGGCCGACGGCACCTCCCGGTTCGCGGTGCCCAACATCAGCAGCACCGGCGAATCGGCCGGGATGACGATGCCCTCCACCTCGACGTCCCGTGTCGTGCGCCGGGGCACGCCGGGCACCGGGCCGTCGAGACGCAGCACCTCCTCGACGAACGGGGCGATCAAGCTCTGGTCGGCGATAAGCCGCTGCCGTAGTTCGGGATTGGTGGCCAGGTTGAGCATCGAGTAGCCGATCGCGCCGGTCACGGTGTCCAGGCCGGCCAGCACGATCAGGAAGCACAGGCCGAGGATCTCCTCGTCGGACCAGGCCTCGTCGCCGTCGAGCGCGAGGATGGAACTGAGCATGTCCTCACCCGGATGGCTCCGCTTGATCTCGAGTTGCTCGGCCAGGAAACCGAAAAGCGCGATGCTGCACTCGATCACCCGCGGCGACGCCGTCTCCGCATCCAGGGAGCCGACCTCGCGGTCCTTGATGATCCCGTAGGTCCACTCCAGAAACTGCGGCAGGTGCTCGAGCGGCAGGCCGAACAAGGTCAGGATCGCCTGGGTGGGGAACTTGTAGGACAGATCGGCCACCACGTCGCAACGGCCCGACGGGGCGAAGGCGTCGATGTGCCCCCGCAGCTGCGCCCGCAGGTCGGCGTCCATGGCCGCCATCCGTTTGGGCCCGAACATCGGGTCGAGCACCCGCCGGTAGTCGGCGTGTTTCGGCGGATCGATCGCCAGGGGGATCATCTTGATGGCGTTGGCGACACCGTCGAACGCCTTCGCCGAGGAGAACAGGTCCGGGTTCTTCTGCGCGAAGCGCACCCCGTCGTAGCTCGTGATGAACCAGGTGCTGCCGCACCGGTACACCGGCCCCGGTCGGCGCAGGTACTCCATGGCCGCGGTTCGGCCGTCCTGCAACGGTGCCGCGCCGTAGTAGGTGTCGGGCATTTCCGTCGTCGTCATGCCCGGAGCGTAACGAGACTGACAGTCTTGTTCGGTCCGAATCGGGCATTCGATCGACACCGATCGTTGAAACCGGGAGGATTGCCGGTGCGTCCCGGCATCCCGGACCGGGCGCGGTCGAAAAGAGCCTGGAAGAACCTGAAAGCACGATGCCCAAGAAGTATGGGGTCAAGGAAAAAGACCAGGTCGTCGCCCACATCCTCGAGCTGCTGCTGACCGGTCGGCTGCGGACCGGCGACCGGGTGGACCGCAATGAGATCACCGCGGCGCTGGGGGTCAGCCGCGTCCCGGTGCAGGAGGCGCTGGTGCAGCTCGAACATGACGGCATCCTGGAGACCCGGTACCACCGCGGCGCCTTCGTGCAGCGGTTCGACGAGGCCACCCTGCGCGAGCATCACGAGGTCCACGGCCTGCTGACCGGTGCGGTCTCCGCTCGGGCGGCCGCCGAATCCCGGCCCGAGGTACTCGACGAGCTCGACGGCGCGATGACGATCATGCGAAACGCCGGCGGTCCCCGGACCTTCGTCGAAGGCGCGGAGAGATTCCGCGATGTCGTCATCGCGGCCTACGCCGGACCGCGGCTGACCGCGACGATCCGCTCGTCGCGCAGCTTCATGCCGTGGAACTTCTGGGCGGAGTTGGAGGACAACAAGAGTCGCCTCCTGCCGATGCTCGAAGTCGAGTACGCGGCGATCCTGCGCAAGAACCCGGCCGGTGCGCGGCGGGCCTGCGTCGACCGCGCCGACGTGATGGCCGACCTGTTGATCGCCGACCTGGATCGCCGCGGCGTCTTCACCGACTTGGACTCCTAGTGATCCCAAGGCGTGCCCCCCGCCCGCACGCCGCTACGTTGCTAGTGATGGCCTCCTTCCTTCGCCGGTTGCCTGCAGCGCTGATCGTGCTGCTGCTGGTGCTCGGTCTGGCCCCGACGGCGCCGGCCGGCGCCGACCAGTGCGCCCCACCCGGCGAGCAGTCCGCCAGTGCCCTACCCACCAACCTTGCCGCCGCCGCCAAAGGTCCCGACGAGGACAAGTACACGACCGCCACGACCGAGCCGCTCAGCGCCGTCAACCTCGACGCGCTGCGGCTGATCACCCCGGACACGCTGACCGTCGGCACCCTCTCGGACGCGCCGCCGAGCATCTGCATCAACTCGCAGGGACAGTTCACCGGCTTCGACAACGAATTGCTGCGCGCGATCGCCGACAAGCTCGGGCTGAAGGTCACCTTCGTCGGCACCGAGTTCTCCGGGCTGCTCGCCCAGGTCGCCGCCCGCCGGTTCGACGTCGGTTCGTCCTCGATCACCACCACCGATGCCCGCCGCCGCACCGTCGGATTCACCAACGGCTACGACTTCGGCTACTTCTCCCTGGTGGTGCCGTCCGGCTCGTCGATCACCGGCTTCGACGAACTCGGGCCCGGCCAGCGCATCGGCGTCGTGCAGGGCACCGTGCAGGAGTCCTACGTCATCGACACCCTCCACCTGCAGCCGGTGAAATTCCCCGACTACAACACCGTCTACGCCAGCCTCAAGACCCGGCAGATCGACGCCTGGGCGGCGCCGTCGCAGCAGGCCCAGGGCACGGTGCGCGCCGGCGACCCCGCGGTAATCGTCGAGAACACCTTCAGCCTGGACAATTTCGTGGCTTACGCGGTGGCCACCGAGAACCGACCGCTGATCGACGCGCTCAACGCCGGCCTGGACGCCGTCATCGCCGACGGCACCTGGTCGCGGCTGTACTCCGAGTGGGTGCCACGGGCGCTGCCGCCCGGCTGGAAACCGGGATCCAAAGCCGCGCCGGTGCCCCAACTTCCGGACTTCGCCGCAATCGCCGCCAGCCGGCAGAAGCCCGCCGCGGCGCCGGTCGCGCCGAAATCCGTGCTCAGCCAACTGCGGTCGTCGTTCCTGGACTGGGAGCTCTACAAGAAGGCCATCCCGGACCTGTTCCGCACCGGCCTGCCCAACACGCTGATCCTGACCTTCAGCGCCAGCATCATCGGTCTGCTGCTCGGCATGGTGCTGGCCGTCGCCGGCATCTCCCGGGCGCGCTGGCTGCGGTGGCCCGCGCGGATCTACACCGACATCTTCCGCGGCCTGCCCGAGGTGGTGATCATCCTGCTGATCGGGCTGGGCGTCGGGCCCGTCGTCGGCGGGCTGACCGGAAACAACCCCTACCCGCTGGGGATCGCGGCCCTCGGACTGATGGCCGCGGCCTACATCGGCGAGATCTTCCGCTCCGGCATCCAGAGCGTGGAGGCCGGACAACTCGAGGCCTCCCGCGCGCTCGGCTTCAGCTACGCCTCGTCGATGCGGTTGGTGGTGGTGCCCCAGGGTGTGCGACGGGTGCTGCCCGCGCTGGTGAACCAGTTCATCTCGCTGCTCAAGGCGTCCTCGCTGGTGTACTTCCTGGGACTGGTGGCCAGCCAGCGCGAGCTGTTCCAGGTCGGCCGCGACCTCAACGCCCAGACCGGCAACCTGTCCCCGCTGGTGGCGGCCGGCCTGTTCTACCTGTTGTTGACGATCCCGCTGACGCACCTGGTCAACTACATCGACGGTCGGCTGCGCCGTGGGCGGCCGGCGGCGGCGGAGGATCCGTTCGACCCGATGACCGCGAGCCAGGAGATGGTGTGATGGCGCAGCCGCGGTCGGAGCCGGTGTCGTTGGCGGCCACGGACATTCACCTCGCGTTCGGCAACAACGCCGTGCTGCGCGGGGTGGACATCGACGTTCCGGCCGGCAGCACCGCGGCGGTCATCGGCCCCTCCGGGTCGGGCAAGTCCACGCTGCTGCGCACCCTGAACCGCCTCTACGAACCCGACCGCGGCGACATCCTGCTCGACGGGCGCTCGGTGCTGCACGACGATCCCGACAAGCTGCGCCAGCGCATCGGCATGGTGTTCCAGCAGTTCAACCTGTTCCCACACAAGAGCGTGCTGGACAACGTGACCCTGGGACCCCGCAGGCTCAAGCGACTGTCGGCCGGGGAAGCCCGCGAACTCGCGCTGACCCAACTCGAGAAGGTCGGCCTGCGGCACAAGGCCGACGCCCGGCCGGGCACGCTGTCCGGCGGCCAGCAGCAACGGGTCGCGATCGCCCGCGCCCTCGCGATGGCGCCGCAGGTGATGTTCTTCGACGAGGCCACCTCGGCGCTCGACCCCGAACTCGTCAAGGGGATCCTGGCGCTGATCGCCGAACTGGGCGCCGACGGCATGACGATGGTGGTGGTCACCCACGAGATGGGCTTCGCCCGGTCGACCGCCGACTCGGTGGTGTTCATGGACCACGGCACCGTGATCGAGTCCGGGCCGCCGGAGCAGATCTTCACCGCGGCACAAACCGACCGGCTGCAGCGGTTCCTCTCCCAGGTGCTCTGACCTGGGAGAGCCCCAAATCGAGGTTCGCGGGCGCGACATGGCTCAACCCGCCAATTGACGCGGGAGCACAGGTTAGACTAGCGAACTATGATTGAGGCCGAACCGCAGCTCGCCGACTTGTCGGCGGACCTGCAGCGGGTTCTCTCCAAGCTCTTCTCGGTGCTGCGCCGCGGCGACCATCGCGGCGCCGACGGCCCAGACCTCACCCTCGCCCAGTTGTCGATCCTGCTGACCCTGCTCGATCAGGGTCCGATCCGGATGACCGAGCTGGCCGCCCGCGAGCGGGTGCGCACCCCCACCACCACCGTGGCGATCCGCCGGCTGGAGAAGCTCGGCCTGGTCAAACGTTCCCGCGATCCCTCGGATCTGCGCGCCGTCCTGGTCGAGGTGACCCCCGAAGGCCTGTTGCGGCACCGCGAGGCGCTGGCCGTCCGGCGCGCCAATCTGGAGTCGATGCTCGGCAAGCTCACCGACGAGGAGCGCGACACCCTGGCCAGGGCGCTGGCCCCGCTGGAGCGCCTCGCCACCCAGTCCGAAAACCAGGACTAGCCAAGCCAATCCAAGACGGCCGCGGCGGTCCACGACTGCTGCATGCTGCCCAGCGGTTCCCCGGTGAACGGCTCGTAGTACTCGGCGAAAGTCCCGTCGCTGGCCTGGCGCAACCCTTCCCGGCGCAGCAGCAGCGAGCGCTCCGACCAGCCCCGCCGGGCGAAGGCCCAGGAGAACAGCCACGTCAGCACCGGCCACACCGGTCCCCGCCAGTATTCGCGCGGCCGGAAGTCCTTGGACACCGGCGACGTCGAGGGGATCAGCGCGAACTTCAGGTCCGGATGTCCGCAGAACCGCGGGCCCTCAAGGACTTTCAGTAGCGTGCGCTCCTGCTCGTGCGGCAGGCCGCCGCACAGCAGCGGCGCGAACTGGGCCGCGGTCTCGGTGGCGATCCACTTGCCGGCCCGGACGTCGAAATCCCTTGCTGCGCCGGTCCGCTCGTCGGTCGTCTCGACCACCCCGGCGCGGAACCGCTCGGCCCAGGCGTAGAGGTCCCGCACATCGGCGCGCGGGCGTTTGTAGTCCTCCCCGATGTTGGCCAGCACATCGCAGGCCACCGAGAAGATCGCCGAGACGAACACGTCCTCGACGGCGAAGCTCATCACCTTGGGCAGCAACTGGTCGTCGTAGCCGGCCGTCTTCATCTCCTCCAACAGCCACAGGTACCGGTCGTACTCGCCGTCCGTGGGGCGCTGGCTGGAATCGGTGATGATGCTGTTGTCCTCGCGCTGGTACTCCGGGACGTTGCCCGGAATCACGTTTGCGTACGGGGCATCCCAGCGTGGCGAGTTGTCCATGCCGGACTCCCAGCCGTGATACAGCGTGATCCGGCCATGGCCCTGCTGGTCGCGGCCCTCGGCCAGCCAGCGATGCCAGCGGACCAGATCGGGCCAGCGCCGGTCGAGGAAGGCCTCGGCGACCGCGCGGGTGGAACGCCCGCGGGTGCGCGCCCGGTCGAGAATGCGTTGCACCGCGATGGCGTGTACCGGCGGTTGGGTGATGCCGGAGGTGTGCCGGTGCCGCGGCGCGTTCGCGGCCAGGGCCGAGCACGCCCAGCGCGCCGGGCCGGGGAAGTAGCCGTCCACCCCGTTGGCGAACACGATGTGCGGGATCATCCCGTTGGCCCACTGGGCCGAGAGCAGGGTGTCGAGTTCGACCACGGCCCGCTCCACGCTCAGCGGCGCCAGGCCGACCGCGACGAATGCGGCGTCCCAGCTCCACATGTGCGGATAGAGCAGCGGCGCCGCCGACGTCATCACGCCCAGGTCGTTGCCGCGAAGCAGGTAGGCCGCGCGGGCAGCGAGCTGCGTGGGCGCGAAGCTCGGGTCGAAGGCCACGCATCCATTCTGCGTTGCCCTGTGGCCGAATGCAGGTCGGTAGGGTGACTGCATGTCGACCGGCGGGCAGGACCGACGCACCGCGTTGATCACCGGAGCCAGTGGCGGCATCGGTGCGGCGATCGCCGCCGCCCTGGCACCCACCCACACCGTGCTGCTGGCCGGCCGCCCGTCGGCGCGCCTCGACGCCGTGGCCGAACGGCTCGGCGCGCCCACCTGGCCGCTGGACCTGACCGACCTCGACGGCATCGAGGCAGCGGCCGAGGTGCTCGCCGAACTCGACGTGCTGGTGCACAACGCCGGGGTGGCCTACGCGGGGCGCGTCGACGAATCCACCCCCGAGCAGTGGCGGGCCACCTTCGATGTCAACGTCACCGGTGCGGTGGCCCTCACACTGGCGCTGCTGCCGGCACTGCGGGCCGCGCGCGGACAGGTGGTGTTCATCAATTCGGGTGCGGGCATCAATGTTTCGCCGGGGCTGGCGGCGTATTCGGCGAGCAAGTTCGCGCTGCGGGCCTTCGCCGACTCGCTGCGCGCCGACGAGCCGCTGCTGCGGGTCACCAGCATTCATCCCGGCCGGGTCGACACCGAGATGCAGCGCGATCTGGTGGCCTACGAAGGAGGGGACTACGACCCGGCGCGCTTCCTGAGCGCCGAGACCGTCGCCCGGATCACCGCCGAGGCCATCAACGCGCCCGACGACGCGCACGTGCACGAGGTGATCGTCCGCCCGCGGCCGCGCCGCTAGGACCCGGAGCTCATCGAGCCGAGGTAGTAGGTCTCTTTCCCGGTGGGGTAGCCGCCGCCGTCGGTGGCGATGTGGACATGGTCGTAGTGGTTGGCGGTCTCGTTGCCGTAGTCCGCCGTCCAACTCGGCGCACCGATACCCGGGTAGAAGCCCTGCCGCCAGATCACGTGCAGCACTCCCCAGCGTTTCGCGTTGGCCAGTGCGAGCCCGGCGATCTCGTTGCCCAGCTCGATGCCTTCCTGGCTGTGGTAGTCGGGAATCATCACGTCGATGGCCAGCCCGTTGGGGTGCCATTTCAGCGGGTCCTGGCGGTAGCCGCCGATGGTGGTGATCTGTGGGTACAGCGTGCTGATGGCCCGGGCCACCCAGATGGTCTTGACCTGGAGGCCCTGTTCGGGGGCGATGCCGCGCGGCAGGGCCAGCTGGTAGTCCTGGGCGGCGACCGGCGCACTGGCGGCCAGCAGGTCCGCCTGCGAGGCGGGGACGGGCTGCGGAGCGGCCGCCGGCGGCGCCATCGTCGGGGGTGCGGGGGCGGCGGCCTGCGCCTGGACGTGGGTCGGATGCTCGGTGCTCTGGACGTAGATCACGGCGGCCGACAGCGCGACCGAGACAGCCAGCGCCAGCACGCGGCCCTTACCGCTGGCTAACCGCCGGACACCCATGAACGGCATGGTACGTGGGCCCGGCGGGTGGGGCGGCGATCTCGGGCAACGGTCTCCTCTCCCCGCTATACCACCAGGTTCACCAGCCGGCCCGGCACGACGATCACCTTCTTCGGTTCCGCGCCGGCCAGAAACGCCAGCACCTTGTCGTCGGCCAACGCGGCGGCCTGCACGGTCGGGTTGTCGGCGTCGGCCGCGACGGTGATGTGCCCGCGCACCTTGCCGTTGACCTGGACCGGATACTCGACGGTGTCGGCGACCAGGTA
>JAGQTU010000016.1:0-29044 GCA_020438865.1 Mycobacterium sp. | reverse complement strand
GTCGGCCGCGACGGTGATGTGCCCGCGCACCTTGCCGTTGACCTGGACCGGATACTCGACGGTGTCGGCGACCAGGTACCGAGGATCGGCCGCCGGGAACGGGCCGCGCGCCAGCGAGGTGTCGTGGCCGAGCCGCTGCCAGAGTTCCTCGGCCAGATGCGGGGCCAGCGGTGCGACCATCAACACCAGCGGCTCCAACGCCGCCCGCGCGGTGATGCCCTCCTTGGTGAGGTGGTTGGTGTACTCGATGAGCTTGGCCGCCGCGGTGTTGTTGCGCAGCGATGCGTAGTCATCCGAGACCCCGGCGATGGTGCGGTGCAGCAGCCGTAGCGTCTGCTCGTCCAGCTGCTCGCGTTCGGAAACCCTTGACTCGCCGTTGATCTCATCGACGACCAGCCGCCACACCCGCTGCAGGAAGCGGTAGGCGCCCACCACGTCCTTGGTGGCCCACGGCCGCGAAGCCTCCAGTGGGCCCATCGACATCTCGTAGACCCGAAGGGTGTCCGCGCCGTAGTTCTCGCAGATCTCGTCGGGGGAGATCGAATTCTTCAGGCTCTTGCCGATCTTGCCGAACTCCTGGAACACCTCTATTTCATCGGCGGCCTCGCCGCCGCCACCGGGCAGCCAGAACCTGCCGCCCCGTTCGATCACCTCGGCCGCGGGAACGTAGGCGCCGCGCGCGTCGGTATAGGCGAAGGCCTGGATGTAGCCCTGATTCATCAGGCGGCGGTATGGCTCGCGTGAACTGACGTGGCCCAGGTCGTAGAGCACCTTGTGCCAGAACCGGCAATAGAGCAGGTGCAGGACGGCATGCTCGACGCCGCCCACGTACAAGTCGACGCCACCCGGGTCATCCGGTCCGTGCTCGGCCGGTCGCGGACCCATCCAGTAGGCCTCGTTCTCCTTGGCGCAGAGCTGTTCTGCGTTGTGCGGATCGGTGTAGCGCAGCTCGTACCAGGAGCTGCCCGCCCACTGCGGCATCACATTGGTGTCGCGGGTGTAGGGACGCGGGCCGTCGCCGAGATCCAACTCCACGTGCACCCAGTCGGTGGCCTTGTTCAGCGGCGGGGACGGTTCGCTGTCGGCGTCTTCGGGATCGAACAGCACCGGCGAGTAGTCCGGCACGTCCGGCAGTTCCACCGGCAGCATCGAGTCGGGCAGCGGATGGGCCCGGCCGTCGGCGTCGTAGACGATGGGAAACGGTTCACCCCAATAGCGTTGGCGGGCGAACAGCCAGTCGCGCAGCTTGTACTCGATGCGGCCGCGGCCGCGGCCGTCGGCCTCGAGCCGCTCGGTGATCACCCGTTTGGCGTCCCCGACGCTCAGCCCGTCCAGGTAGCCGGAGTTCACCAGGGCGCCGTCGCCGGCGTAGGCCGCCTCGGCGATGTCACCGCCGGAGATGACCTCGACGATCGGCAGGCCGAACTCGGTCGCGAACTCCCAGTCGCGCTGGTCGTGGCCGGGCACCGCCATGATCGCGCCGGTCCCATAGCCGATCAGCACGTAGTCGGCGATGAACACCGGGACGGGTTGTCCGTTGGTCGGATTGACGGCATAGGCGCCCAGGAAAACGCCCGTCTTGGTCTTGTTCTCCTGGCGTTCGAGGTCGGACTTCGCCGCGATCGCCTGCCGGTACGCGGCTACCGCCGCCGCCGGTGTCGCCGCGCCTCCGGTCCACCGGGGGTCCACGCCGTCCGGCCACTGCGGAGCCGCCAGCGCGTCGACCAGTTCGTGCTCGGGGGCCAGCACCAGGTAGGTGGCGCCGAACAGCGTGTCGGGCCGGGTGGTGAACACCTCGATGTCGGTGCCGTCGACCGAGAACAGCACCGCGGCGCCGGTGGATCGTCCGATCCAATTGCGCTGCATGGTCTTGACCTTCTCCGGCCAGTCCAGGAGCTCGAGGTCGTCGAGCAGCCGGTCGGAGTAGGCGGTGATCCGCATCATCCACTGCCGCAGGCGTTTCCGGAACACCGGGAAGTTGCCGCGCTCGCTGCGGCCCTCCGCGGTGACCTCCTCGTTGGCCAGCACGGTGCCCAGTCCGGGACACCAGTTCACCACCGAGTCGGAGCGGTAGACCAGTCGGTGGCCGTCGATCACGTCGGCCCGCTCGCCAGCCGACAGTTCCGCCCAGCTCCGGCCACCGAGTTTTCTTGTGCCGGAGTCGAATTCGGCGATCAGCTCGTCGATCGGCCGGGCCCTGTTCTGTTCGGGGTCGAACCAGGCGTTGTAGATCTGCAGGAAGATCCACTGGGTCCACTTGTAGTACTCGGGGTCGGTGGTGGAGAAGCTGCGGCGGCTGTCGTGGCCGAGACCTAGGCGCCCGAGCTGCCTGCGGAAGTTCACGATGTTGGCTTCGGTGCGGATGCGCGGATGGGTGCCGGTCTGGATCGCGTACTGCTCGGCGGGCAGGCCGAACGCGTCGAAGCCCAACGCGTGCAGAACATTGCGCCCGGTCATCCGGAAGTAGCGGGCGTAGACGTCGGTGGCGATGTAGCCCAGCGGGTGCCCGACGTGCAGCCCCTCACCCGAGGGGTAGGGGAACATGTCCTGGACGAAGACCTTGTCGTCGGGCACGCCGGAGCCGTCGGCGGGCGCCAGCGAGCCCACCGGGTTGGGCACATTGAACGTCCCCCACTCCTGCCAGTTGCGCTGCCAGGTCTGCTCGATGCGCCCCGCCAACTCCGCGGTGTAGCGGTACCGCGGCACATCGGTATCGGAGCCGTCGGGACCCGCGGCCGCGGCGGTGGACGATTCGGTCACGCCCAACAGGGTATAAGGGCCGCTCGCCCGCGCCGGCGACCCGTGACCGCCGGGGCCCGCGCACCGCTCGCCGGCCTGCCCCGCAACGGGTTGGTATCGGTTCCGTTGCGCTGCGGTCAGGGGTTGGTCCCAGGTGTGTTCCGACGCCCCCGCGGCCCAGAAGCCGCGGATAAAGTCGGCCCCTGACGAAGCGGTCTACCTAGCCCGAACCATGTCGAGAAGGACAGCTGCAATGAAGAGGAATGCCCGTAAGTGGCGGGTGGCCATAGGTGGAGTGGCGGCAGGCACGGCCGCCGTCATCGGATTCGCGGGCGCCAGCGCGTCCGCCGAGCCCGTCGCCCCGGTGCAGCCGGCACCGGCCACCGTGACGCAGACGGTCACCGTCATGCCCGAGGCGAACACCGCCGTCGCCGGGCCGACGGCCACCGGCACCGCCGTCGCCGGGCCGACGCCCGCGCCACTTCCCACCCAGAACGCCACCGCCGTCGCGGTGCCGACGGCCGCCGCGCCGACCGAGACCCTCGTTCCGGCCACCAGTGGCACGCTCACCGAGTTCTTCAAGGACAAGGGTGTGGCCATGGAGCCGCAGCAGGCGACCGGCTTCACCGCGCTGTCCATCGTGCTGCCGATGCCCCCCGGCTGGTCCGTCGTCCCGGATCCCAACGTGCCCGACGCCTTCCAGGTGCTCGCCGACCGGCAGGGCGGTGACGGTCTGTACACCTCCAACGCCCAGCTGGTGGTCTACAAGCTGGTCGGCGACTTCGATCCCAAGGAAGCGATCGCGCACGGCTATGTGGACAGCGAGAAGCTGGCCAACTGGCAGACGACCAACGCCTCGCTGGCCGACTTCGGCGGCTTCCCGTCGTCGGTGATCGAGGGCACCTACCGCGAGAACGACATGACGTTGAACACCGCGCGGCGCCACGTCATCGCCACCAGCGGCAGCGATCGGTACCTGGTGTCGCTGTCCATCACCACGGCGGCCAACCAGGTCGTCGCCTCCGCGGCCGCCACCGACGCCATCGCCAAGGGGTTCCGCGTCGCCGTCCCGGGCACCCCCGCGGCTCCTGCCGCGAGCCCGGCGGAACCGACAGCGGCCGTCGCGGCGGCCCCGGCGACCGAGGCGGCGGGCACCGCGGCCGCGGCCGCACCGGCGCCGGCGGTCCCGGTGGTCGATCCGGCTCAGCAGCACTGACCCCCGGCTCGTATTCTGGCCGCATGGTCATCGGCGGTGTGGTGTGTCTGACCCTGGCCGTCCTCATCGGCGGATCGGGTCTGTTCGCCATGAAACGGACACAGGGAGCCGATGTCACCTCTCAGGTCCTGCGCGCCATGGCCCCGACCCAGCTGGCCGCCGCGGTCATGCTGGCCGTCGGCGGCGTGGTCGCGCTGGCCTCGCCCACCCGGGCCGGCCTGCTGGTGCTGATCGTCTGCGTCACGGGCGCCGTCGGCACCGTGGCCGCCGGGTCCTGGCAGGGCGCGCGCTACGCCGCCCGCAGGGAAGCCGCCGTCGGCTGCGGCGGGGGTGGCGGTTGCACGGGTTGCACCAAGGTGTGCCAATAGCCGACTACGCCAGCCGGATCACGTTGTCGCCGAGACCGTTACGGCTAGGCCGGCGAAACGCCGGCTAGTTGCGGCTGACGTCGATCGGGTGGGTGGCCAGCAGCGACAGCGGCAACGGCTGTCGCCGCAACACCCGCGACCACAGATCCACCCTGGGCTCTACCAGAACGTCGGACGGCAAGGCGGACAACACGATCCAGTCGTCGCGCTCGATCTCGCCCTCAAGTTGGCCGATGGTCCAGCCGGAGTAGCCGGCGAAGATCCGCACCCCCTCGACCGCGGGGGCGACCAGATCCGGGTCGGCGTCGAGATCGACCATCACCATGCGGCCCGCCACGTGCCGCAGCCCCGGCATGCCCTGCGGGTCGGTGCCCACACGCAGGGTGCCCAGGCACAGCGCGGCGTCGCGCTTCACCGGCCCCCCGATGAACATGGTCTTCGGCTTGGCGGCCAGCTTGGTCCACTGCGGCAGCACGTTGTACACCGCAGTCTCGCTCGGGCGGTTGAGCACCACGCCGAGGGTGCCGCCGTCGTTGTGTTCGACGACGTAGATGACGCTGCGCCGAAACGTCGGCTCCATCAGGTCGGTGTTGGCGAGCAGCAGCGTGCCGGCCCGCACCCGATGTGCCGCGGGTGCGACGAAATCTTCGGGATCCTCCGACTGCGCCACCCCACCATCATGGCATCACCACACCATCGCCGCGGTGAACGGGCACGTGCCGCCGCGATATTTGTACTGTTGTTCGGGTGGTCGACGCACCGGCATCCGAGTCGCTGTGGCGTACGGTGCGCGGCCTGCCGCAGTTCTGGCGATTACTGGAGTTGCGCACCGCAAGTCAATTCGGCGACGGGCTGTTTCAGGCGGGTCTGGCCGGTGGGTTGCTGTTCAATCCCGAGCGGGCCGCCGATCCGTGGGCGGTGGCCGGGGCCTTCGCCGTGCTGTTCCTGCCGTACTCGTTGCTGGGCCCGTTCGCGGGCGCCCTGCTCGACCGCTGGGACCGCCGGGCGGTGCTGATCGGGGCCAACCTGGGCCGGCTGATTCTGGTGGTCGGCGTCGGCCTGCTGCTCGCCGTCGGCGCCCGGGACCTGGTGGTGTTGTGCGGGGCGCTGATGGTCAACGGTTTCAGCCGGTTCGTCACCTCCGGGCTGTCCGCGGCGTTGCCCCACGTGGTCCCGCCACACCGGGTGGTGACGATGAACTCGGTGGCGACCGCCGTCGGTGCGACCGCCACCTTCCTGGGCGCGAACTTCATGTTGTTGCCGCGGTGGGCGTTCGGCTCCGGCGACGCCGGCGCCGCCACGATCATCCTGTTGGTCGCGGTCCCCGTCGCCGTCGCATTGCTGCTGTCCATCCGGTTCCCCCGCCGGGTGCTGGGCCCGGACGACACCGCCCGCGCGATCCACGGGTCGGTGCTCTACGCGGTGTCCACCGGCTGGCTGTACGGCGCCCGGAGCGTGCTGGGCACGCCTACCGTCGCGGCCACCCTGTCCGGTCTGGCGGCCCACCGCATGGTGTTCGGCATCAACTCGCTGCTGGTCCTGGTGATCGTGCGGCACACCGACACCCACGAGGTGGCCGGGCTGGGCACGGCGGTGGTGTTCGTCGCGGCCACCGGCCTCGGCTCCTTCCTGGCCAACATCGTCACCCCGCTCGCGGTGAAACGGTGGGGCCGCTACGCAACCGCCAACGGGGCGCTGCTCAGCGCGGCGTTCATCCAGGTCGCCGGGGCAACCCTGCAGCTGGTGGTGATGGTGGCGTGCGGGTTCCTGCTCGGGCTCGCCGGCCAGGTCGTCAAGCTGTGCGCCGACACGGCCATGCAGCTCGACGTCGACGACGCGCTGCGCGGCCACGTGTTCGCGGTGCAGGACTCGCTGTTCTGGCTGTCCTTCATCGCCGCGACCACGTTCTCGGCCGCGGTGCTGCCCGCCGACGGCCACGCGCCCGTCCTCGCGCTGAGCGGCTCGCTGATCTACCTGGCCGGTCTCGGCATGCACGCCATCGTGGGGCGGCGCCGTCTACCCGCCGACTAGGGTGTGGCCATGACCGGCGCCGAGCAGATCGTCGACGACCTACGGGACGAGAGCGACACCCTCGACGCCCTGGTCGCGCCGCTGTCCGCCGAGCAGTGGGGTCAGCCCACCCCGGCCCCCGGCTGGACCATCGCCCACCAGATCGCCCACTTGCTGTGGACCGACCGGGTGGCGTTGACCTCCATCACCGACGAGGCCGAGTTCGGCCGGCTGCTGACCGCCGCGATGGCCGATCCCGCGGGCTTCGTCGACCGGGCGGCCGAGGAGCTGGCCGCGACTCCCCCGGCGCAGCTGCTCGCCGACTGGCGCACCACCCGGGCCGGGCTGCATGCAGCGCTGCGCTCGGTGCCGTCCGGGCGCAAGCTGCTGTGGTTCGGCCCACCGATGAGTGCGGCGTCGATGGCGACGGCACGATTGATGGAAACCTGGGCGCACGGCCTGGACGTCGCCGACGCCCTCGGCGTGGCGGTCAAGCCGTCGCCACGGCTGCGCTCGATCGCGCACCTCGGCGTGCGCACCCGCGACTTCGCGTTCACGGTGCACGGCCTGACGCCGCCGGCGGAACCGTTCCGGGTGGAGCTCACCGCGCCCGGCGGCGACGTGTGGTCGTGGGGGCCCGTGGACGCGGCGCAGCGGGTCACCGGCCCGGCCCTGGACTTCTGTTATCTGGTCACTCAGCGCCGGGCGCGGTCCGAACTGGACCTGGCGGCCGTCGGGCCGGACGCGCAGCGCTGGCTGCAGATCGCGCAGGCGTTCGCCGGGCCGCCCGGCGAGGGTCGGTGACAGGAGCGGGAGCAGCGGTTCGATTCGCCGTGACCCGGGCCGTCCGAATCCGTATCGTGTTCCCGGATGGAACTTTGCTGGCGGCCGTGCGCCGTGCCTGGGAACCCCGGCCGGTCGCCGCTCGCGGCCGCCGGTTCGCAGACGGGGGCCCCTGATGCCTGAGCAGGAGGCGGCGCGGCCGCGGTTGCGGCTCAACCGCGCGCAATGGGTCCTGGCGGGTGTGCTGGGGTTGCTGCTGCTCTCGCTCGTCGTGCTCAGCTTCCAGGCGTCCGCGCAGCAGCGTGAGCACTCGGAAATGACCGCGAGGACCGAGGCCGCCAGTTCAAACGCCACTTTCACCCTGCGCGAGACGATGGCCTACATCGACACCTCCGAGCGCTACCTGCTCGGCATCGCCCCTCGGCGCGAGGTGCAGGTGGCGCGCGCGCTGCTGGGTCAGCGCCTGGACGTGGTCGGCGCCGACGGCGCCACGGCCGGACAGTCCACGACGCCCGAATACCAAGCCGCCCTGCGCGAGATGGACGCGGCGATCGGGCAGTTGCCCCCGGGCCTGCTCCCGGAGGAGCAGCGCAAGCCCTCGACCGACATGTTGGTGCCGAAGGCCCGGGCGCTGACCGAGGAGATCCGTCGGATGTCGGAGTCGGCGACGGCGAATGTGCACGCCGCAGGCCGGGTCAGCGACGAGCAGCTGCTGCGGGGCCGGCGCATTCAGCTGACCCTGCTCGTCGCCGCCCTGGTGGTCGGAACGGTGTTGTTGTGGTGGGTGGCCGCCAATGTGGTGCGCCAATACCGCAGCGCGCGCAGGGATCTCGACGACGAACGGCAGACGCTGCGCGAGACCCGGCACGAGTTGCACCGCGTCTCGGCACTGGAACGCGAGCAGGCGCAGGTCCTCGAGCGCATCGCCACCGGGGAACCGGTGCCGACCGTGCTCCGCAAGGTCGTGCGACTGGCGGCCGAGGTCTCCGGGGCGCAGGCGGTGCGGATCGCGGCGGGTGAACACACCGTCGTCCATCCCCCGGAGGCCGACGTGTCGGAGCAGCCGGCGTGGAGCGCGACGTTCCTTGCCGACGCGGCGGGTAACACCGGCAGCCTCGCGGTGTTCGGCGGCCCGGAGTTGCTCGACGAACTGGCCCACACCGCGCTGCTGCGCTGCCGCGAACTGATCGCCCTCGCCCTCGAACGGGACGCCTCGGCGCGGCAGCTGTCGTTCCAGGCCACCCACGATGCGCTCACCGGCCTGGCCAACCGCAGCCTGCTGCTTTCCCGTCTGGCCGACAGCCTGATGGCCACCCGTCGGCGGGGAACCCAGCTGGCGGTGCTGTTCTGCGACCTCGACCGTTTCAAGATGGTCAACGACTCCATCGGTCACGCCGGCGGCGACCAGCTGCTCATCGAGGCGGCGCGGCGGCTGACGCAGATCGTGCGCGAGAACGACACCGTGGCGCGCCTCGGCGGCGACGAGTTCGTGGTGCTCTGCCCCGATCTGCCCGACCGCGCGCAGGCCAATGCCCTGGCCGAGCGGGTCCGCACTACGCTGAGCGCCCCCTACTTCATCGACGGCAAGGAGGCCTTCGTCGACGCCAGTATCGGCATTACGTTCGCAGACGAGTCCACGGTGTCCGGCGCCGAACTCATGCGCGAGGCCGACGTGGCCATGTACCGGGCCAAGCTGACCGAGGGCAGCCACATCAACGTCTTCGACTCCCGGCTGGAGGCCGAGGTGGCCGAGCGTCTCGACCTGGACGCGGCGCTGCGGCGCGCGCTGGAGCGCGACCAGCTACGGCTGGCCGCCCAGCCGCTCGTCATGCTCGACACCGGCGCGATCACCGGCTTCGAACTACTCCTGCACTGGCGCCGCCCCGGCCTCCCGGACCTGAGCCCGGGCACGTTCATCCCGCTGGCCGAGGACAACGGCATGATCGTCGACATCGGCCGCTGGGTGCTGCAGCAGGCCGTCGCGCAACTCGCCGAGTGGCGTGCCGCCGGGCTGACGCAGGGGCTGACGATCTCGGTCAACGTCTCGGCCCGCCAGGTCCGTGACCCCGACTTCGCCGACGAGGTGCTGGCCCTACTGATCTCCGAGCAGGTGCCGCCCGAATCACTGGTCATCGAGCTCACCGAACACGCGCTGATCGATCTGCGGCTGGCCCATCCCACCCTGAGCCGGCTGCGCGATGCCGGTGTGCAGGTGTCCCTGGACGACTTCGGCACCGGCTACTCGTCGCTGACCCAGCTGCGCACCCTGCCCGTCGACCAGATCAAGCTCGACCGCTCGTTCACCGCCGCCCTCGACGAGGGCAGCGCCAAGCAGCAGGCAGTCGTGGAGTCGGTGGTGGCACTGGCCAACGCGTTGGCCCTCGACCTGGTGATCGAGGGGGTGGAGACCCTCACCGAGCGCGACGCGCTGCTGCAGGCCGGCGCCCGCAAGGGACAGGGGTTCCTCTTCAGTCACCCGATGCCGCTGGACGCCGTGCGGGAGTTGCTCGAGTCGGGTGCCGTCTGTGCGGCACCCTCGCCGCAGCCCGGGCTGCGACCCGGCGCGTTGCAGTGACTACACCGCACCGGCGTCGTCGGCGGTCCCGTCCCCGTCGGCGTCGACCAGCCTGAGGTCCCAGCGCCCATCCCCGTCGGTGTCGACGTAGCCGACGTCGAAACGGCCGTCGTCCCCGGTGTGCAACACCCGGTCGGCCAGCCCGTCCCGGTCGGTGTCCAGCACCCGGTCTGCGCGGCCGTCGCCGTCGAAATCCGTTGTGCCACTTGCCGGGTGCTCCACCCCATCCAGCCCGAACCACCGGGGCGGTCCGATCGGCGTGCCGGCCACAGTCAGCGTCCACGTTCCCGAACCGTCGTCGGTGTAGAGCGCACCGGCGCCGTCGTCGACGTTCAGCGCGGCGTGGTCGGCGAGGCCGTCCCCGTCGAAATCGGCCAGCGCGTCATCGAGGGCGCCGTCCCCGTCGAAATCCAGCCGGATGCCGTCCGGGTCGCCGTCACCGTCGACGTCGATCTCGGGCTTGCCGGTCCACATCGACGCGCCGCCGGCACCGTCGCCGAGGCAGTAGTCCATGACCGTTCAGACGCCGGCGTCGCCCCGGGCGTTCCACCACGTCAGCAGTTCGGCGGTGGCCTCCTCCCGGGACAGCGGCCCCCGGTCCAGCCGGAGTTCCTTCAGGTAGTTCCACGCCTCGCCGACCTGCGGGCCGGCCGGGATGCCGAGCAACTCCATGATGGCGTTGCCGTCCAGATCGGGGCGGACCCGCGCCAGGTCCTCCTTGGCGGCCAACTCGGCGATCCGGGCCTCCAGGTCGTCGTAGTTGGACTGCAGCCGCGCCGCCCGGCGCTTGTTGCGGGTGGTGCAGTCGGCGCGGACCAGCTTGTGCAGTCGGGGCAGCAGCGGGCCTGCGTCGGCAACGTAGCGCCGGACCGCCGAGTCGGTCCACCGGCCGTCTCCGTAGCCGTGGAACCGTAGATGCAGGTAAACCAGCTGCGAAACATCGTCGATCATCTGCTTGGAGTACTTCAGCGCCCGCATCCGCTTGCGCGCCATCTTCGCCCCGACCACCTCGTGGTGATGGAAGCTGACCCCGCCGTCCGGCTCGTGCCTGCGGGTGGCGGGTTTGCCGATGTCATGCAGCAGCGCCGCCCACCGCAGCACCAGATCGGGCTGGTGCTCCTCCAAGGCCATCGCCTGCCGCAGCACCGTCAGTGAATGCTGGTAGACGTCCTTGTGCTGGTGGTGTTCGTCGATGGCCATCTGCATGCCGCCGATCTCGGGCAGCACCACCTCGCCCATCCCGGTCTGCACCATCAGGTCGATACCGGTCACCGGGTCCGCGCCCAACAGCATCTTGTCCAGCTCGACGGCCACCCGCTCGACGGTGATCCGGGCCAACTCCGGAGCCATCGCGGTGATCGCCGAGCGCACCCGGTCGGAGACGGTGAACTGCAGCTGGGAAACGAACCGCGCGGCACGCAGCATCCGCAGCGGGTCGTCGCCGAAGGACACCTCCGGCGCCGCCGGGGTGTCCAGGATCCGCCGCCCCAGTGCCGACAACCCGCCCAGGGGGTCGATGAACTCCCCCGGGCCGTCGGCGGTGATGCGCACCGCCATCGCGTTGACGGTGAAGTCGCGGCGCACCAGATCGTCCTCGAGCCGTTCACCGTAGCGGACCTGCGGGTTACGTGACACCTGGTCGTAGCTGTCGGCGCGGAACGTGGTGATCTCCAGACGGCGGTCGGCCTTGCCGACGCCGACCGTGCCGTACTCAATGCCGGTGTCCCACAGTGCGTCGGCCCAGGACCGCACCAGCCGCTGCACGACCTCCGGCCGGGCGTCGGTGGTGAAGTCCAGATCCGCCTGGGTTGTCAGCCGCCCCAGCACCGCGTCGCGCACGCTGCCGCCGACCAGATACAGCTCGTGGCCGGCGGCGCCAAACAGCGCACCGAGTTCGGGCAGCACCTCGCCCTGCCGGTTGAGCGCCACGGCGGCTCCCGCCAGCAGTTCGGCGTCCTGGGTGAATTCGGGCACGTCCGGTGAGCCTAGCGCCGAGTCGCCGGCCGTGCGTGGCCCGAACGCCGGGCCGTCGTGCCGGGACGACGCCCGGCCCAGCCCGCCCGGCACCGGCGAGTGCGGGCAGGGGCGGCCCACGTCGCCAGCTACTATCGCTTGGGTGTCGGACGGCGAACAGGCCAAACCACGACGGCGCCGCGGGCGTCGCCGAGGCCGTCGCGCTGCCGGGCCACCACCCCACGTGGCCACCGAGAACACCGCCCCCGAGTCCGCCCAGAACCCCGCTGCCGCATCCGGATCCGAGACCGAGCCCGCCGCCTCGACACCCCGGCCCGGCAAGCCGTCGCGGCCCCGAACGCCGGGGCGCGCCCCCGAACGGCTGCGCACCGTGCACGAGACCTCGGCGGGGGGGCTGGTCGTCGACGGTATCGACGGCCCCCGCGAGACCCAGGTCGCCGCGCTGATCGGGCGGGTGGACCGGCGCGGGCGGATGCTGTGGTCGCTCCCGAAGGGGCATATCGAACAGGGCGAGACGGCCGAGCAGACCGCGATCCGCGAGGTCGCTGAGGAGACCGGCATCCAGGGGCACGTACTCGCCGCCCTCGGCAGCATCGACTACTGGTTCGTCACCGAGGGCCGACGGGTCCACAAGACCGTGCACCACTATTTGATGCGCTTCTCCGGAGGCGAGCTGTGCGACGAGGACGTCGAGGTGACCGAGGTGGCCTGGGTGCCGGTCGAGGAGCTGCCCGATCGGCTGGCCTACGCCGATGAACGCCGGCTGGCCGAGGTGGCCGGCGAACTGATCAACCTGCTGCAGTCGGACGGCCCCGCCGCCCTGCCGCCGCTGCCGCGGACCTCCCCGCGGCGGCGGCCGCAGACACACTCCCACACCCGCAACCGGCGCTCCGACGAGGCCGGGCCGCGCCAGGCGGGCCCGCGGACGAACGGCTGCGGACCGGGGACGTGACGATGCCGAGGCGGGCCGCCGTCGCACCCCGGATCCTGCTGGTTCTCGGCCTGCTCGCCCTGCTGACCATGCCGACGACCACCGCCCCGGCCGCCGCCGGGGAACCCGGGTCGGTGCCGTTCCTGCAGGTGCGGCTGGACCGGGTGACCCCAGACCTGGTGACCACCACCAGCGACCCCACCCTGACCGTGACCGCCACCGTGACCAACGTGGGCGACCGTCCGGTCCGCGACGTGGTGGCCCGGCTCGAGCACGCCCCGGCGGTGACCTCGCCGGCCGGTCTGCGCACCAACCTCGACGGCGCCACCGACCAGTACCAGCCGGTCGGCGAGTTCGTGAACGTCTCCGGTGAGCTGCAGCGCGGCCAGGCGGTGGAAGTCACCTTCGCCTTCCCGATCCGCTCGACGAGCGCCCCCTCGCTGGGCATCGATGCCCCCGGGGTCTACCCCCTGCTGGTCAACGTCAACGGCACCCCCGACTACGGCGAGCCCGCCCGCCTCGACGACGCCCGCTTCCTGCTGCCGGTTCTCGGCGCGCCGCCCGATCCGGCCGTGGCCGGGGGCGACGCCCTGGCCGGGGCCGTAGCTCCCGACACCACCCGCCCGGTCGCCGTCACCATGCTGTGGCCGCTGGCCGACCGGCCGCGACTGGCGCCCGGCGTGCCCGGCGGCACCACCCCGGTGCGGTTGATGAACGACGACCTGGCGGTGTCGCTGGCCGCGGGCGGCCGGCTCGACACCCTGCTCGGGGCCGCCGACTTCGCCACCAGCCCCGCCGTCGACCCGAGTGGGGACGTCGGCCGGGCGTTGTGCCTGGCCATCGATCCCGACCTGCTGGTCACCGTCAACGCCATGACGGCAGGGTATGTGGTGGCCGACGCCCCGGACGGGCTGGGCACCGCCGCACATCCCGGCACCGGCCAGGCCGCGGCGGCCAGTTGGCTCGACCGGCTCCGCGCGCTGGCCAAACGGATGTGCGTGGTGGCCACCCCCTACGCGCAGGCCGACCTCGGGGCGCTGCAGCGGATCGGCGACCCGCGGCTGAGCACCGCCGCCACCACGACCACCGCCGACATAGTCGACCAGATCCTCGGCATCGGCTCGATCCGCGGGACGACGGTTATGGGTGACGGGCCGCTGACCCCGGCCGCGGTCGAGCTGCTCGACGGCCAGGGCGCGACGGTCGCGATCGCCGCGGCGGACACCGGGGCGCAGGACGCGGGCACCGGCGAACCGGCGACCGCGGACGTCACCGCCCGCCGGCTCACCCCCCAGGTGGTGCTGGCGGCGTTCGACCCCGCCGTGGGTGCCGCCCTGGCCGCGGTGGGCACCGACCCCGGCGTGCCCACCTACCTCGACACCTCGCTGGCGGTCCCGCTGAACCACGACTCCACCGCCGCTCGGCGACAGGACGCCGTCGGTTCCATGCTGTGGCGAGCGCTGGCCCCGGGCGCCGAACCGCGCACCCAGATCCTGTTGCCGCCGCTGAAGTGGAGTCCCCAGCCCGATGATGCGCAGGCGCTGTTGACCGCGCTGGCCACCACCATCCGGTCCGGGCTGGCCACGGCGCGCCCGCTCGGCATGCTCGCGAGCGACGCGGCCGCCCTCGGCCCGGCCGACGGTTCCGGCCCCGACCTGCCCGCGGAGACCCGCGGCCGCTTCGACGACGCCGTCGTCACCACGATCGCCGGGCAGTCCGAGCGGTTGTGGGGCCTGACCTCGGCGCTCACCACCGACCCGCGCACCGGGCTGACCGGCCCGCAGTACACCGCGCCGCTGCGGGAGGACATGCTGCGGGCGCTGAGCCAGACCGAGCCCCCAGAGAGCCGGAACGCCCTGGCCGCCCAGCGGCTGGCGGTCGTCGGCAAGACCATCGGCGACCTGTTCGGCGCGGTGTCGATCGTCAATCCCGGCGGCTCCTACACGCTGGCCACCGAGCACAGCCCGCTGCCGCTGGCCCTGCGCAACGACCTGGCCGTGCCGATCCGAGTGAAGCTGCAGGTCGACGCCCCGCCGGGAATGACGGTCACCGACATCGGCGAGCAGGAGCTGCCGCCCGGCTACCTCCCCGTGCGGGTGCCCGTCGAGGTGCACTTCACCCAGCGGGTGGCGGTGGACGTCACGCTGCGCACCCCGGACGGGTTGCAGCTCGGCGAGCCGGTGCGCCTCTCGGTGCACTCCAACGCCTACGGCAAGGTGCTGTTCGCGATCACCATGGCCGGTGGGGCGGTGCTGGCCCTGCTGGTCGGGCGCCGGCTCTACCACCGCTTCCGCGGCCAGCCGGACCCGGCCGACCTCGACCGGCCCCGCCGCCACCCGACCGGTGTCGACGCGTGAAACCCGCTCCGCCACCGGCGAGCGGGCCGCCCCAGTCGCCGCACCCTCGCATCCCACCCGCCGCACCCGCCCCTCCGGCCGCCCAGCCGGTACGACCGGAGCTGACCGATGCGGCGGTGGTCTCCCGGTCGTGGGGGATGGCGCTGGCCACCCTGATCAGCCGCATCACCGGGTTCACCCGGATCGTGCTGCTGGCCGCGATCCTGGGCGCGGCGCTGTCCAGCGCGTTCTCGGTGGCCAACCAGCTGCCGAACCTGGTGGCCGCGCTGGTGCTGGAGGCCACCTTCACCGCGATCTTCGTGCCGGTGCTGGCCCGCGCCGAACGCGACGACAGCGACGGCGGCGAGGCGTTCGTCCGGCGACTGGTCACGCTGGCCACCACGCTGCTGCTCATCACGACCGTGCTGTCGGTCGCGGCGGCTCCCCTGCTGGTGCGCTTGATGCTGGGCCGGGACCCGCAGGTCAACCAGCCGCTGACCACCGCCTTCGCCTATCTGCTGCTGCCCCAGGTGATCTTCTACGGCTTGTCCTCGGTGTTCATGGCGATCCTGAACAACCGCAACGTCTTCGGCCCGCCGGCCTGGGCGCCGGTGGTCAACAACATCGTCGCCATCGCCACGCTGGTCGTGTACCTGGTGGTGCCGGGTGAACTCTCGGTGGACCCGGTGCAGATGGGCAACGCCAAGCTGTTGGTGCTCGGCGTCGGAACGACGCTGGGCGTGGTAGCCCAGGCGGCGGTGCTGCTGGTGGCGATCCGGCGGGAGCGGATCAGCCTGCGTCCGCTGTGGGGCATCGACACCCGGCTGAAACGCTTCGGCACGATGGCCGCGGCGATGGTGCTCTACGTGCTGATAAGCCAGATCGGCCTCGTCGTGAGCAACCAGATCGCCAGCACCGCAGCGGCTTCCGGGCCGGCGATCTACAACTACACCTGGATGGTGCTGATGCTGCCGTTCGGCATGATCGGCGTCACCATCCTCACGGTGGTGATGCCGCGACTGAGCCGCAACGCCGCCGCGGACGACACTCCGGCCGTGCTGGCCGACCTGTCGCTGGCCACCCGGCTGACCATGGTGACGCTGATCCCGGTGGTGGCGTTCATGACGGTGGGCGGCCCCGCGATCGGCAGCGCGCTGTTCGCCTACGGCAAGTTCGGCCAGGTCGACGCCAACTATCTGGGCATCGCGATCGCGCTGTCGTCGTTCACCCTCATCCCCTACGCCCTGGTGCTGCTGCAGCTGCGGGTGTTCTACGCCCGCGAGCAGCCCTGGACGCCGATCCTCATCATCATCGCGATCACCATCGTGAAGATCGCCGCGTCGCTGGCCGCACCGCACCTGACCGACAACTCCGAACTGGTCGCCGGCTATCTGGGTCTGGCCAACGGCCTCGGCTTCCTCGCCGGCGCGATACTCGGCTACGTGCTGCTTCGGCGCGCGCTGCGCCCGCCGCGTGGCCGGCTGCTCGACCGCGAGGTGCTGCGCACGATCCTGGTCACCATCACCGCATCCCTGGCGGCCGGCCTGATCGGCTATCTTGCCGACCGGCTGCTGGGGCTGTCCGCGCTGACCGCGCACTCCGGTGGGGCCGGTTCGCTGCTGCGGCTGCTCGTCCTGGGCGTGATCATGCTGCCGATCATCGTCGCGGTGCTGATGTCGGCCCGGGTGCCCGACGCCATGGCCGCCGCGGCCGCCGTCAAACGGCGCATCGGACGCACCCCCGCGGTACCGGCGAACGCCGCCCCGGGCGGCGCCGACCGTACCCGCCGAGAGCCGATCGCCGAGACCGCACCGGGGCATACCCCGGTCACGTACCCTGAGCGCAGCAATTCGTCCGGACCGCCGCCACCAGGGCTTCGATACGGGCCGGCGGCGGCCCCGGCCGTGGTGGGGTCAGCGAAAGGACCTGAGGTGGACGACCAACCCTCGGGCACACCCGCGTCGAATCCTCCGGGCGACGCTACGACGAAGATTCCGCGGGCGGCCGCCCCCCGCCAACCCGAAGCCTTCGCACCCGACGCCACCACCAGCCTGCGCACGCCGGCCGAGCCCGCCCAGCAGGAGGAAGACGTCCATCTGCTGCCGGGGTCCAGCATCGCGGGCGGCCGCTACCGCCTGCTGGTGTCCCACGGCGGACCGACAGCCCTGCGGTTCTGGCAGGCCCTGGACACCGCCCTGGATCGCCAGGTCGCGTTGACCTTCGTCGATCCCGGCGGCACGCTGCCGCCCGGGCAGGTGCAGGAGATCCTCGAACGCACCCTCAAGCTCAGCCGGATCGACAAGCCGGGTGTTGCGCGAGTGCTGGACGTGACCAATGCCGGCGCCGGCGGCCTGGTGGTCTCGGAGTGGATTCGCGGCGGATCGCTGAAGGAGGTGGCCGACACCTCCCCGTCCCCGATCGGCGGCGCCCGTGCCGTGCAGGCATTGGCCGCCGCGGCCGAGGCGGCGCACGCGGCCGGGGTGGCGCTGTCCATCGACCATCCCAGCCGCATCCGCGTCAGCATCGACGGTGACGTGGCCCTCGCGTTCCCGGCGACCATGCCCGACGCCACCGCCGAGGACGACATCCGCGGCATCGGTGCGGCGCTGTACGCACTGCTGACCGACCAGTGGCCGCTACCGGCGACCGGTGCGCCCAGCGGCCTGCGACCCGCCGAGACCGACCCGGCCGGACAGCCCATCGAACCGCGCGCCATCAACCGCGAGATTCCGTTCCAGATCTCGGCGGCGGCGGCCCGCGCGGTCCAGGAGGGCGGCGGAATCCGCAACGCACCAACGCTTCTGCATCTGCTGCAGCAGGCGACCGCTGTGGCGGATCGCACCGATCTGATCGAACCGGTCGAGGACGCTTCCGCGCCGGGGTCCCGCACCGGTGACGACGATCCGGAAGCCGCCGCCCGGCGGCGGCGCAACCTTTTCATCGGGATCGGCGTCGGGGCCGGGATCCTGGTCATCGCGCTGATCGTGCTCGCCTCGATCCTCAGCCACGTCTTCGGCGATGTCGGCGGCGGCCTCAAGGGCGACCAGTTGGGCCTGAACCCGAGCACCTCCTCGGCACCCGGCTCGGCCGCCGGTGACGTGGTCAAGCCGACCCGCGTCACCGTGTTCTCCCCGATGGGTGGCGCCGACAACCCCGCGCAGGCGGACAAGGCCCTGGCCGACAGCGGCTGGGAGACCGACGTGTACACCGACTCGAACCCGTTCCCGAACTTCAAGAACGGCGTCGGCCTGATGCTGCAGTTGCCGTCGCCCACCACGGTGGGCAGTGTGTCGCTCACCGTGCCCAGCAGCGGCACCGCCGTGCAGATCCGCTCGGCCAGCACGCCCAACCCGGGCAGCCTCGAGGACACCACGGTGCTCACCCCGCCGACACCGCTGAAGACCGGGACCAACACCATCACCGTCACCGGCGCTTCGCCGACGTCGAACCTCCTGGTGTGGATCTCCACGCTGGGCACCACCGACGGCAAGAACAAGACCACGATCTCCGGCCTGACCGTGAAGGCGGCCTCATGAACATCGGTGAAGTGCCGGACGCGACGCGGCCGGATACTGTCCGGCCATGGCCGACCCCAGTGGCGAGAACCGCAGTGACGCAGAGCTGTTGGCCGCCCATGTCGGCGGTGACCGCTACGCCTTCGAAGCGCTGTTCCATCGCCACCACCGCCACCTCTACCGGCTTGCGCGGCTGACCACCGCCAACCCGGAGGACGCCGCCGACGCGCTGCAGGAGGCGATGCTGTCAGCGCACCGCACCGCCGCGTCGTTCCGCCACGACGCCGCCGTCGGGAGCTGGCTGCACCGGATCGTCCTCAACGCCTGCCTGGACCGGCTGCGGCGGGCGAGGTGCCGCCCCACCGTCGAATTGTTCGACCACACCTGCGCGGTCGGTGATCGCACCGCACAGGTGGAGACCGCCATCGTAGTGCAGCGGGCGCTGATGCGGTTGCCCGTCGAGCAGCGTGCGGCGGTGGTCGCGGTGGACATGCAGGGCTACTCGGTGGCCGACACGGCCGCGCTGCTCGGCGTGGCCGAGGGCACCGTGAAGAGTCGTTGTGCCCGGGCGCGGACCCGGCTGGCGGAGCTGCTCGGCCGGCTCGACCCGGACAGGTATGCCGCGCCGGCCCGCTGACCCGGCACACTGGTCGAATGGAATGCACCGGCACCGGTCCCGGCGACGCCGCCGTGGACCGCACCCGTGCCGCGCTGGCCGCCCTCGGCGCCGACCCAGAGTCGGCGCCTGACGTACCGCCCGAGGTCACCGAGCGGATCACCACCGCGCTGCGCAACGCACACACGGTGGCCGCCCCGACCCGCCCGGACACCCCCGCGCACGCGGCCCGCCCCCGGACCCATCCCGCCCGGCTGCTGGCCGCCTGTGGCGGGCTGGCCGCCGTCGCCGCCCTGATCGCCGTGGGTACCGCCGCCCTGCTGCGGGAGTCGGGGACCACCCCCAGCGCCCCCACCAGCGCCAACCGGATCACGGTGGCGCCGAAGGTGCCACTGTCGGCCGCGCAGTTGGCCGCCCTGGTCAACCGCAGCCCGGACTTCGGGCCGCTGGCCGACCAGAAGCGGCGTGCCGCCTGCCTGGCCGCGCTGGGGTATCCCGGGAACCAACCCGTGCTGGGCGCGGCTCAGGTGCAGCTGGCCGGCCGACCGGCGATCGTGCTGGTGCTCCCCGGCGATCAGCCCGCCGACCTGATCGCCCTGGCCGTCGCGCCCAACTGCAGCGCGGTCAGCAGCGGGCTGCTCGCCCAGACCACCGTCACCCGCCCCTAGACGGTGCTGCGGTTCCGCACCGGGAACACCTGCGCCTACCCTGTTGTTCGAACTGGTGCCGTCTCGGCACCCGGCTCACGTCTCGCGCAGGCAACGCAGCCTGCCGGGTGACCGCGACCGGCAGAAAGGCTGGCATGACCGCCCAATCGACCGTGCATGACGTCATCGTCATCGGATCCGGCCCGGCCGGATACACCGCGGGAATCTACGCCGCCCGCGCACAGCTCAAGCCGATCGTGTTCGAAGGCACTTCCTTCGGCGGCGCGCTGATGACCACCACCGAGGTGGAGAACTTCCCCGGCTTCCGCGCCGGGATCACCGGCCCCGAGCTGATGGACGAGATGCGCGAGCAGGCGCTGCGGTTCGGGGCCGACCTGCAGATGGAGGACGTGGAGTCGGTGTCGCTGGCCGGTCCGGTCAAGGAGGTGGTGACCGCGGGCGGCGAGACCTACCGGGCCCGCGCCGTGATCCTGGCGATGGGCGCCGCGGCTCGCTACCTCGGCGTGCCCGGCGAGCAGGAACTGCTCGGTCGCGGCGTGAGCGCCTGCGCCACCTGTGACGGCTTCTTCTTCAAGGATCAGGACATCGCCGTGATCGGCGGTGGCGACTCCGCCATGGAGGAGGCCACCTTCCTGACCCGCTTCGCCCGCAGCGTCACCCTGGTGCATCGCCGCGACGAGTTCCGCGCCTCCCGCATCATGCTCGAGCGTGCCCGCGCGAACGAGAAGATCACCTTCCTGACCAACACCAATGTCGTTGCGGTGGAAGGTGACACGACCGTCACGGGCCTGCGGGTGCGTAACGCCGTCACCGGCGCCGAGTCCACCCTGCCCGTCACCGGCGTGTTCGTCGCCATCGGGCACGATCCGCGCTCGGAACTGGTGCGCGATCAGGTGGAGGTCGACACCGAGGGCTACGTCCTGGTCCGCGGCCGCACCACCGCCACCTCGGTGGAGGGTGTCTTCGCCGCCGGCGACCTGGTGGACCACACCTACCGGCAGGCCATCACCGCCGCGGGCAGCGGCTGTTCCGCGGCGATCGACGCCGAGCGCTGGCTCACCGATGCCGAAGAGCCGCAGCCTAATACGTCTCAGATGATTGGAGCACAACCATGACCGACACTCACGCCACGGTCGCCGTGTCCGACGATTCCTTCGCCGAAGACGTGCTTTCCAGCAAAACCCCTGTGCTGGTTGACTTCTGGGCGACCTGGTGCGGTCCGTGCCGGATGGTCGCGCCGGTGCTCGAGGAGATCGCCGCCGAGAAGGCGGGCGCCCTGACGGTGGCCAAGATCGATGTCGACGCAAACCCGGCGACCGCCCGCGACTTCCAGGTGGTCTCGATCCCCACGATGATCCTGTTCAAGGACGGTCAACCGGTGAAACGCATCGTCGGCGCCAAGGGTAAGGCGGCGCTGCTGCGGGAGATCGCCGACGTCGTTTAGGGGCGTCCTGCCGGGGTAATGGCTACCGAACCGTTATCGGCGGGCTCGCCTGCCGTTTTCTTGAATTGGGACGGCTTCTGCGACAATGCTGCCTAACGTGTCTTGCAAGATGTCAGCGCACGCGATCACCCGCTGACCACGGTGACCGAAGGACCCTGGTATGTCGACCTTGAGCCACGGCCCCGGGGACGATGCCTCCTGGCACCGCGCCGGCCGGGGTGACGTGCTCCGTCGCGGGGACCGCGGCGCCGCCGTCGTCGAGATCCGGGCCGCGCTGGCCGCCCTCGGCCTGGTCGACAACCCCGACGAGGACCTGACCACCGGTAAACACATCGCCGCCGACCTGTTCGACGGGGACCTCGACCACGCCGTCCGCGCGTTTCAGCAGCGCCGTGGGCTGCTGGTCGACGGCATCGTCGGCGAGGCCACCTACCGGGCGCTGCGGGAGGCCTCCTACCGGCTGGGGGCGCGCACCCTGGTCCACCAATTCGGCGCCCCGATGTACGGCGACGACGTCGCGACGCTGCAGTCCCGGCTGCAGGACCTGGGCTTCTACACCGGCCTGGTGGACGGCTACTTCGGTCTGCAGACCCACAACGGGCTGATGTCCTATCAGCGCGAGTATGGTCTGGCCGCCGACGGCATCTGCGGCCCGGAAACGTTGCGCTCCCTGTACTTCCTGGGTTCGCGGGTCACCGGCGGTTCGCTGCACGCGATCCGCGAGGAGGAGCTGGTACGGCGCTCGGGTCCGCGGCTGTCCGGTAAGCGGATCATCATCGACCCGGGCCGCGGCGGCACCGACCACGGCCTGATCACCAACAGCCCGGACGGCCCGATCAGCGAGTCGGACATCCTGTGGGACTTGGCAAGTCGGCTCGAGGGCCGGATGACCGCGATCGGCATGGAGACGTTCCTGTCCCGGCCCGCGGGCCGCAGCCCCTCGGACACCGATCGCGCCGCGACGGCCAACACCGTGGGCGCCGACCTGATGATCAGCCTGCGTTGCGAGACCCAGACCAGTCCGTCGGCCAACGGGGTCGCGTCGTTCTACTTCGGCAGCTCGCACGGCTCGGTCTCCACCATCGGCCGCAACCTCGCGGACTTCATTCAGCGAGAAGTGGTGGCGCGCACCGGTTTACGCGACTGCCGCACCCATGGCCGCACCTGGGACCTGCTACGGCTCACCCGGATGCCCACCGTTCAGGTCGACGTGGGTTACATCACCAGCCCGCGTGACCGCGGCATGCTGGTGACCCCGCAGGCTCGCGACGCGATCGCCGAGGGCATCCTGGCCGCGGTCAAGCGCCTGTACCTGCTGGGCAAGAACGACCGACCGACTGGAACGTTCACCTTCGCCGAACTGCTCGCGCACGAGCTGTCGGTCGAGCAGGCCGGCCGGCTGCCCGGCTAGCTCCTGACCTCCGCGCCGGCCCCGATCGGCTGAGAACTCTCCAGCAGCCGCTCCAGGGCCGCCTCCACCTCCGCCTTCCAACCGAGACCCTTGTCGAGCTCGAGGCGAAGCCGGGGAAAGTAGCGGTGCGGCGCGACGACGGTGAACCCGGCGTCGATGAGGAAATCCGCATCGATCATGCACTGCTCGACCGAACAGTCGCCGAGGGCGTCCACCACCGGCTGGAGCTCGGTACCGACGCCGGTGGCGCCCACGAGTTCGGCAGCCTCGGCGGTCCGGCCGAAGGCCTCCATCGCGCGCACGCCGCGCCGGATCAGCTCACTGACCACCTGGCTGATCAAGGCGTGCGGCAGGTCGTCGCCGTGGCCGGGCTCGACGCCCATCGACGTCAGCAGCACGGCGTCGGCGCTCACCGGGCCGGTCGGGAAACGCTGGGCGCGCGGCACCGCGCGCGGCGGCGCGTAGAGGATGTAGCCGAGGCAGGGCGGTTCGTCGTCGGAGCCGGCGTCCGCAGCGGCCGCCGGGGCCGCGGTGGCGACCTGACCGCACGACCCCCACTCGAGCATGACCATGGACAGCCACGCTTCCTTCTCGAACTCCGGGTCGCGCAGGTAGTCGCCGCTACTGAGCGTCGCGGGGTCGACCTCCCAGAACACACACCGGCGGGCATGCTTGGGAAGCTGTTCGAATGCCGCGAGACGCAGCGGCACGATGCGAACGGACACTAGTCTCCCCGGCTTTCCCGCGGTGCGAAAAGGCATAGCAGCCCTTCCAGGATAGGAGACGCGCCCACCCGCGGGCCAGTGCCTGCGGGCAACCGGACGCCGGCCGGTATCGTGATCGAAAACCCTTGCCGCACTGAGCAATTCCTGTTCGGGGTGAGACGCCGGCGAACGCCGGCGGCGGATTGTGTCACTGTGACGTAACTGGCCGGTGTGGCGGTGCCCGGCGTTTCAGCTCGCCGAGGAGTCCATGAGCCCAACGATGCGCTGCAGATCGTCGACCGAGCCGAATTCGACGACGATCTTGCCCTTGCGCTTGCCGAGGCTCACCGTCACCTTGGTGTCGTAGGTGCCCGACAGCCGCTCGGCCACCTCCTGCAGACCCGGCATCTGGATGGGCTTGCGCCGCGGCTTGGGCGGCGGCTCGGGATTGGCGCGGTTGGCCAGCGTCACCGCCTCCTCGGTCGCCCGCACCGACAGTCCCTCGGCCACGATTCGGGCCGCCAACTCCTCCTGGGCCTCGGGGCCGGCCTCCAGCGCCAGCAGTGCCCGCGCGTGGCCGGCCGACAGCACCCCGGCGGCGACCCGACGCTGCACCGCGATGGGCAGCCGCAGCAGCCGGATCATGTTGCTGATCACCGGGCGGGACCGCCCGATCCGCGACGCCAGTTCGTCGTGGGTCACCTCGAACTCGTCCAGCAGCTGTTGGTAGGCGGCCGCCTCTTCCAACGGGTTCAACTGCGCCCGGTGGATGTTCTCCAGGAGGGCATCGCGCAACAGGTTGTCGTCGGAGGTCTCCCGCACGATGGCCGGGATGGTGGTCAGGCCGGCCTGCTGGGCCGCCCGCCAGCGCCGCTCCCCCATCACCAACTGGTAACGCTGTGGACTCCCCGGGGTCTCGGGCAGCAATCGCACCACGATCGGCTGCATGAGGCCGAACTCGCGGATGGAATGCACCAGTTCGGCGAGCGCCTCCTCGTCGAACACCTGGCGCGGCTGGCGCGGGTTGGGTTCGATGGCCGTCGGATCGATCTCGCGGTACGTCGCCCCGATGCTGTCGACCTCGGCGGGGCGGCCGCCCAGGACCACGTCGGCGGCCGCGTCACCCATCCGCGGACCCAGCGACGCCTCCCCGGGACCGGTCGGGATCAACGAGGCCAAGCCGCGGCCGAGGCCGCCCTTGCGCCGCGATGGCTGAGTCATTGCTGTGCCTCCACTGATGCCGGGGCGGCCCGGTGCGCGAGTTCCCGGCTGGCGTCGAGATAGCTCATTGCACCGCGCGAGCCTGGGTCGTAATCGATGATCGTCATGCTGTAGCCGGGGGCTTCGGAGACCTTGACACTACGCGGGATGACCGTCCGCAGTACCTTGTCGCCGAAATAGTGGCGCACCTCGCTGGCCACCTGGTCGGCGAGCTTGGTCCGTCCGTCGTGCATTGTCAGCAGGACCGTCGAGACGCTCAGCCGCGGGTTGAGGTGCGCCCGGACCATCTCGATGTTGTTCATCAGTTGCGAGACACCCTCGAGCGCGTAGTACTCGCACTGGATCGGGATCAGCACCTCGGGCGCGGCCACCAGGGCGTTGATCGTCAGCAGGCCCAGCGACGGCGGGCAGTCGATGAAGACGTAGTCGAAGTCGGTGCTGTCCAGCTCCGCCAGTGCGGTGCGCAACCGGTTCTCCCGGGCGACCATGCTGACGAGTTCGATCTCCGCGCCCGCCAGGTCGATGGTGGCCGGGACGCAGAACAGCCGGTCGCTGTGCGGGCTCTGTCGAATCGCCGCGTGCAGAGGAATCTCCCCGAGCAGCACCTCGTAGGACGACGGGGTGCCGGAGTGGCGGTCGGTGATGCCCAGCGCCGTGCTGGCGTTGCCCTGGGGGTCGAGGTCGATCACGAGCGTCTTGAGGCCCTGCACCGCCAAGGCCGCCGCCAGGTTGACCGCCGTCGTGGTTTTGCCGACGCCCCCCTTCTGGTTGGCCACCGTGAAGGTGCGGCGATGCGGCGGCCGGGGAAGCCGGCCCGCAGCGGTATGCAGCACCTGCATCGCCCGCTGGGCGGCCGCCCCGATCGGGGTGTCGAACTCGTCCGGCTCCTTCCATGTTTCACGTGAAACATCGGCGCCAGATTCCTGGCCTGAATGCGGCGGGACGGTCATGGCTCTCGTTTCTGCTTCGTTCGGATCGCTCCGCTCCGGGTCGGCGGTCGCTTGGCGCGCAGCGCGCTCACCACGGTGACGGGTGGACTCGAATAGCTCTCGCCACATCTCACCACCTTGACGTCGGTTGCGCCTAACGATGCCAATTCCCGCTCGGTCCCGGCCACCTCTTCCGCGGCGCGCTCCCCCTTCAGTGCCAGCATCCGACCGCCGGTGCGCAGCAGCGGCATGCTCCAGCGGGCGAGCTTGTCCAGTGGCGCCACCGCGCGCGATGTCACGACGTCGGCGCCGGCGAGCTTCGCGCGCACCCCGGCTTCCTCGGCCCGTCCCCGGACCACCTCCACCGACAGATCCAGGGCAGCGATGGCTTCGTTGAGGAACTCGGTCCGGCGCAGCATCGGCTCGACGAGGACGACGCGGAGATCGGGGCGGGCGATCGCCACCGGTATGCCGGGCAGACCGGCCCCGCTGCCGATGTCGATGACGCGTGCGTCGGGCTCGATCAACTCGCCGACCGCCACGCTGTTCAGCAAGTGCCGCTCCCACAGCCGTTCGACCTCGCGAGGGCCGAGGAGACCGCGCTCCACACCCGGGCCGGCGAGCAGATCCGCGTATCGGCGGGCCAACTCCAACCTGTCGCCGAACGCCCGTCCGGCGATGTCCGGGGGCGGCGGGGCGGTGTCATGTTTCACGTGAAACATCCCCTCCCCCTCGGCCGGGCATCCGGGCGAAGCCCGGAACTACACCGATGTAACTTCAGTCCTTCAATACGACGACGCGGCGCGACGGCTCGACACCCTCGCTCTCGCTGTGCACGCCGTCGACGGCGGCCACCGCATCGTGGACGATCTTCCGCTCGAAGGGTGTCATCGGCGCCAGCTCCTCGCGCTCGCCGCTCTCCGCCACCCGTCGGGCCACCTTGTCACCCAGTTGGGTGAGCTCATCGCGGCGGCGGCGGCGCCAGTTCGCGATGTCCAGCATCAGCCGGCTGCGCTCGCCGGTCTTCTGGTGCACCGCCAGGCGGGTCAACTCCTGCAGCGCGTCGAGCACCTCACCCTTGCGGCCGACCAGCTTGGCCAGATCCTCGCCGCCGTCGATGCTGACGACCGCCCGGTTGCCCTCCACGTCGAGGTCGATGTCGCCGTCGAAGTCCAGCAGGTCCAACAGCTCCTCGAGGTAGTCGCCGGCGATCTCACCCTCGGCCACCAGTCGGTCCTCCAGGTCGCCGCCCTTGCCCGACGGGGCCTCGGTCTCGACCACTTCGATGTCAGCTTCGGTCATGTGTGTCTTCTTCCTCTTCCACCGGATCCCGGTCCGGTCAACGCTTACGTTTCTTCGGCCGCGCGCCCGGGCGCGGCGTGCGGGTCGGTGCGTCTGCCCCGGCGTCGGGCGCCGCCTCCCCGTTCTGCTCCGCACCGGACTCTGCGGCGCCAGCGCCGTCGACGGACTCTGCGGCGCCGTTGGGCGCCGGTGGCGGGGGCTTGCGCTTGGTCGGCTTGGCACCGGGAGCCGGCGCGTTGGCCGACCGGCGGGCCAGGGCCTCTTCCCGCTTCGCTTCTTCTTCCTGCTCGATCTTGCCGAACACGTAGTGCTGCTGGCCGAAGGTCCAGATGTTGTTCGACACCCAGTAGATGATGATGGCGATCGGCAGGAACGGGCCGCCGACGATCACGCCGAGCGGAAAGACGTACAGCGCAAGCTTGTTCATCATCGCGGTCTGGGGGTTGGCCGCGGCCTCCGGGCTCTGGCGCGCCACCGAGGCCCGGCTGTTGAAGTAGGTCGCGATACCGGCGAGCAGCATCAGCGGAACGCCCACCGCCACCACCGCGGGCCGGCTGAAGATGGTGAACGCATCCAGGCCGCTGTGCTGGGTCATGAAGGCGCCGATCGGTGCGCCGAACAGGTTGGCGTCCAGGAAGTGGCCGACGTCGGTCGGGCTGAACACGTAGTTACCGGTAGCGCGGTTCTCCGCCACAGTCAGGTGCGGCTGGCCGAACCCGCCGGTGGTCCGGTTGAACGAGCGCAGCACGTGATACAGGCCGAGGAACACCGGGATCTGCGCCAGCATCGGCAGGCAGCCGAGGATCGGGTTGAACCCGTGTTCGCGCTGCAGCTTCTGCATCTCCAGCGCCATCCGCTGGCGGTCCTTGCCGTACTTCTTCTGCAGCGCCTTGATCTGCGGCTGCAACTCCTGCATCTGCCTGGTGGTGCGGATCTGCCGGACGAACGGCTTGTAGAGCAGCGCACGCAGGCTGAATACCAGGAACATGACCGACAGCGCCCAGGCGAAGAAGTTCGACGGGCCGAGGATCAGGGCGAACAGCTTGTACCAGAGCCACATGATGCCCGACACCGGGTAGTAGACGAAGTCGAGGCTGAACCAATTAAACATGTGCGCTCCTGGCTTCCGGCTCCATGGTTTCCACGCTGCCGCATCGGTGCGCGGCCGGCCGTTCGGGGATCGGGTCCCATCCTCCCCGATGCCACGGACCGCACTTCGCCAGCCGTACCAGGGTCAGCCAGCTGCCCCGGATCAGCCCGTACTCGGTGAACGCATCCACCGCGTACTCGCTGCAGGTCGGCATGAAGCGGCAGGACGGCGGGCGCAGCGGCGAGATCATGTTGCGGTAGAGCCCGATCGCGAACACCGCCGCCCGCACCGGCCAGCGCCGCACCCGCGCACCCCAACCCGCCGCGGTCACCGGCCGCGCTCCAGCAGTTGATGGGTCCGGCGCAACCCGATGCGCAGCTGCTGCCGCAGTTCCTCGGAATTGGCGTCCCGGCTGGCCGGCAGTGCGCGGATCACGACCCGCTCGCGCGGATCGAGTTCGGCCAGCACGGACTGGGCGACGTGGCGCAGCCGACGGGCCACCCGATGGCGCCGAACGGCGTTACCCACCGACTTGGCCACCACCAGCCCGATGCGAGGTCCGGTGTCCCGGTCATCACGGTCATCGTCCCGCCATGCGTGCACGACGAGGTCCGGCTGCCCCGCCCGCGCCCCATACTTGATGGTTGCGCTGAACTCGGCAGACCGCGTCATCCGGTACTGAGCCGGGAGCACGCCCTGTGACCCTGCGGATCAAGCAGTCAGAGAACGACGACCCTTGCGGCGCCGGCCGGTAACGATGGCACGTCCGGCCCGGGTGCGCATGCGCAGCCGGAAACCATGAACCCGCGCCCGGCGCCGGTTGTTCGGCTGGAAGGTCCGCTTGCCCTTGGCCACGGCTGTCTCTCCTCGTTGCATCAGGCGGTCGCGTCCGGGTGATCATGCCTGCAGGCATACCCGGACGAAACCGACCGCCGTTGGTAAGTCTGGTCTCGCTCGTAACCGGCGCGGTCCCGTAAGATCCGGTCGCAGCCGTATCGCCGACATTCGGGCGACTGTTTGAGGGTACTGACGTCACTTGCGCTGGTCAAACCGCGCCATCCCGCACTCGAACCGGGTCCACGATTTACTGGTGTCACACCCGTCACGCAAACGTCGGATGACTGGAAATTCGGCCCATTCCAATGTTGCAGAACGGTTGGCACCCGCGGGGAAAACTGTTAGCTTCTGCCAGAGCCGTTTCCCAGCGAGGCG
>JAGQTU010000166.1 GCA_020438865.1 Mycobacterium sp. | reverse complement strand
AACAGCGACTCCACCCCTTTGGGCAGATGAACCCCCGCCGGGATGAACCCCGCGCCCTCGCCGGAGGTCACCACGGTCAGGGTTCTCGATGGGGTTTTGAACACCCCCACACACCAGTCGATGGTGCCGTACTGGCGAGAAGCCTTCATCAGCTCCTCGACCAGCGTGCACGCGTCGTCGAGCAGCGGATCGGGGGCAGCCGATTTCGCCCCCGCCATTGCACCCGCTGCCGCCGCGGCACCTCCCGACGCCACTACTCCAGGAGGCAGCGGTGTTCCCGGCCCACCCGCAGCCGACGACGCCGGAGCCGCCGGTACACCAGGCGGGGCCGACGCAGACGCCGCAGACACTTGGCGCGGCGCAATGTCGGAATTAAACGGCGGCAAAGGGCCAGCGGGCGCAGGTGCCGGTGACATCGTCGGTGTCCCCACCGGCCCAGCTGATGCCGCTAATCCGCCCGCAGCCGCTGGCGGCGCGCTCTGCGCCACCGGACCGCCGCCAGCCGGCACCGATGGTGCACCCCCAGCACTCGGAGACCCATACGCACCAGCCGTCGAACTCGCCGGTTGCGCGGGCGGTGGGGTCACAGGCGGCGGCAACACCGAGCCACCACCCGCCAGGCCCGCGTTGAATCCCCGCGAAAAATCAGAAGAAGGCGTCGGCGTCCCCGCACTCGCCGCAGACGGCAGACCAGCGCCCGACGACGTCGGCGACAACCCCGCCGCTGCAGCCGGATTCAACCCGCCAGAACCTAACCCGCCAGCACCGCTCGCCGGGGAGACAGAACCAGCCCCCGACAAACCGCCCGCCCCCGGCATCTTCAACCCGCCGCCGCTACTACCCGTAGACGACAGCCCACCACCAGCGGGTGTCATCGGCGCAGGCATTGGCGTCGGTGTTCCGGTTGCCGTGTAAGCGTTTTCGAGTGAACTGGGATCGGGGGGACTCGGTGCGCCGGTACCTTCTGTGCTCGGCGTAGTAGCTGGGTTCCCCTTACTTCCGCTCTGCTCATTTGATTCGGCGTTGCCGCCGGGGGGTGTCTCGCGGCTGACGCCGTCAGATCCAGATTCGACATCCGAGGGGTCCGGTGGTGATTGCTCTTCCGTTCCGTAGCCGAGGGATTGTGCGTCATTCGTCCCGTAGTTGGTGGGTCGAGTACCGGGCGGTGTACCTGTGGGCGTGCCGTCAGTCATAGTTTCGGCGTCGCCGGATTCGCCTTGTTGACTCAGCGCCTGCAGCGCAGGACCATCCCCGCTGCTGCCGGCTGCGCCGCTCGAATTGCCACCGATGTGTGCAGCCTGCTCGGCAATAGCCGCAGCAGTATCGGAGGCCACCCCGAGTGCTTCGCCTGCGGCGGCGTTGATGATGGCTTCGATCGCAGCATGAAGTGCCACCGCCGCGGCGCCAGCTCCCAAAAAGGAAGCTTCTGCCGCGAACTGCTGCTTGAGTCGGTCAATCTCCTCGTGAGCGTTACGGTCGATCGCGTCGAGTCGCTCGCGGCCATGCCAGATCAGCTCGGCGGTCTCTTTGACCGCTTTGGACATATCTCCGTACAGATCGGAATGATTGGTCACCGTTTGGGCCGTGCGGTAGGAGCGCTCGCACATCGCTTCGATCATTTGGCCTGAATTGGAAGAACCAAGATCATCGGCGCTACGGCGGATCCCGCCCGCCGATGTGCTGAGCTCGGCACTCTTTTCTTGGAGGCCGTTTGCGGTTTCCGACCAAGCTTCCGGTGAGGTGCGGGGCCACACCGAGCCCACGATGCGCGGCGAGTACGGCCGCGACGGCATCGATGCAGTCGTCCCTACCGCTGCCATAACTCAACCCCCTGATCAAGGCAGGTTGTAAGAGGTCCGCCGAGTGCGCCGATGCTGTCCGTCCACAACGCCCGATCAGCATCGTCTTCAGGTCCGGGCCGCAATCCATCGACAAAGAGCCGCATATCGTCGACGTAGCGCTGCAGCGTACGAGTTAGATACCGCGGCGGCTCGGCGTGCGCGTCGAGCACCTCCTGTGCACGAGAGACCCAATCCTGAGTTATCTCAACAAAATTCGGGATTCCCGCGTTGCGCTCCGGAGAGCCGGGCTCCCCTAGCTCTACAAAGTCATTCTTATTTCCCGAACTTTCCTTGATCAGCGGTGCGATCGCTTCGCACAATGCCCGATCATTCGAATCGGTGGTCGCAACACTTGTCGCTGGCGGCTCTACTTTCTGCTCGGGTTCACGGGTTAACCCAAGGACCGCGACGATGAGAGCGGCGGTAGACAGCAGTACTGCGACTACCGCCAGCCACAGCGGAAACCTTGAGCTTCTACGTGGTGGAGGAGGCACCGGCGGCACATGGAAAGGCCCGGGCTGGGGCGGTCCTGAGCTCGGGTGCATTCTCCAAGCCTAAAACCGGCCAGTGACGTCGCCGTACACAAAATGGCGGCCTCTATATCGGCAGTCCTTGCGACACTACCGATTTAGTGCATCAGGGCCGCTCACGCCGCCAAGCGGCGTCGAGAACCTCGGAGTCGTTAACGTCGTTGGCTGCGTCGGCGGCGCGCCGCAAGTCGTCGACAGTCATGGTGTGTGGACTGAGCGAAGCGGGGCAGGGCTGGTCCATCTGCTCGCGAATGGCGGCCACGCGAGCTGCACGTTGCGGGTCCGCTAGCAGTCTGGACAAGCGTGCACTGCCACGATCTTGGGTGGTCACAATCATCCTTCCTAAAAACGGACCCCTTCCCCCCGGCCGGGTGGTCCCTTCCGAACATCATCCCGAACTCTCGCCTGTCTCGTTTCTAGAGAATCGGGATGGCCCGGTTCTTGTCTCGGACGCGGTTCTCGCCCGCATGCACTTCAGGGTTTGTCTCAGATCCAGAGATTCGAGGCTGATCAATTCCTGTCTGATGTGCCCCGAACTGAGCGCTGTTCCGTGTTCGGGTGGTTGGGGTGATGGACTTGGTTGCCGCCGTCGCGTTTTGCTGAATACATTGCCGCGTCGGCGGCCGCGACGAGTTTTTCGAGGAGTACGTCGTGATCGGTTGGCGTGGTGCTATCGAGGCGGGTGCACACAGCTCCGATGCTGGCTGTGACTCGTTCTGGAGTGGTAGCGATGGCTGTACAGAGTTGGGTGGCGAGTGATTTGGCGGTGCAGGTTGGGGCGGTGGTGGCGAGCAGGAATTCTTCGCCGCCGATTCGTGCGATCACCACCTGTGGATCGGCGGTGGCTGACAGGGTGCGGGCGGTGT
>JAGQTU010000165.1 GCA_020438865.1 Mycobacterium sp. | reverse complement strand
CCCCGTGCAGCAACGCCCCGAAGATCTCCCACACCGAAAAGTCGAACGCCAACGAATGACACTGCGTCCATACCTGACCGGCCGCTAATCCGGCAGGCCGCGACTGCATCAATCGGGCCAGGTTGTGGTGGGTGATGGCCACCCCCTTCGGGGTGCCCGTGGTGCCCGAGGTGTAAATGACATAGGCGATATCGTCGGGCGCCGGGAACGGTAACGGCGTGCTCGGCTGCGCCGCGATGCCCTCATCCTCGACATCGACGATCGCCAGGTCATGGCCCACCACCCGCGAGCGCAATTGAGCATCGGTGATCACCACCGCCGCAGCGGCATCGGCGAGCACAAACGCGATCCGCTCATCGGGATGGGCCGCATCGATCGGCACATAGGTCGCCCCGGACTTCAATATCGCCACGATCGCGGTGATCGCCTGCGCCGAACGCGGCAACAACAACCCCACACACCGCCCCGGACCCACACCCCGATCAACCAGATAGTGCGCCAACCGGTTGGAGGCCGCATCCAGCTCGGCGTAGGTCATCGACTGACCGCCGAACCGGACCGCCACCGCCCCCGGTGCCCGCACCACCTGCTCGGCGAACACCTCCGGAACCGACACCCGCACCGGCGCGGGCTCGCTGAGCGCAGCCCGGTTGCCCCACCCATCGAGCTGAGCGTGCTCAACGTCATCGAGCACATCAATGCCCGACAGACGCCGGCCCGGATCAGCAGCCATCGCCGCGACTATGCGTTGTATCCGCTCGACCAGATCGGTCACGCCGATACTCGCGAACGGTTCACCCAACCCGGCCGTGCTCAGGGAGAGTTCATCACCAGATCCGAGGAAGAAAAGTCCGAAGTGGCCCACGGGGCCGAGATTGGTATAGGACGCAGTGGCCTGGGCACCACCGAAGTCCAGAGTCAGCCGCGAGGGTATGAAGTTGATCGCGACCCGATTCGCCTCAAGTCGTGGACCACCGAAAGTTCGGCTCTCGAGCGCCTGCATCGGAAACCGCTGATGCTGCAGGAGTTCCCGGATGCGACTGTCCACGTCGCGGCAGAATTCGGCCGCGCTCAGCCTCGCGGGAGTTTTGATCACCAGCGGTAATACACCGGCAAGCATCCCGGGAAGCGTCTTGGACTTCTGGGTCACCCGCCTGCTGACCGGAAAGTTCAGCGCCACCTCATCTGTGGCGCTATAGCCACCCACCAAGAGAGCGCACGCCGCAGTGAACACCGAATACCGCCGGATCCGCAATTTCTTCGAAAGTTCCTTGGCCTGCCCGACGACGGAGGGATCCAGGGGGATCGGCAAGGACGGGGCGGAGCTGTCATCCCCCTTGGCGAACTCCGAAGGCCAGTAGTGCGCTGAGTTGTCGGGGGGAAGGTGCGTGCTCCAGTAATTCCGATCTTCGAGATAGTCGGGCGACGCTTCGTAGGCCGACTCCTCTTCGACCAAGTCGTTGAGTGACCCGAAGTAAGAAGGCGGGACTGGTTCACCGGCGACGAGGGCGGAATAGATAGCTGCGATGCGACGGCTGACCAGAACCATGCCCAGCCCATCCATCGCAATGTGGTGGCAGCAGGCGAACAAGTAGAATTCATCCGGCGAAGTTTGGAATAGCGCAAATTTGAACAGCGGTCCGGCCAGCGGCATCGGCTTACGTCGAATCGAGGAGGCAATTTCACCGACTTCCCGCGCCGTGTCCTCAGATCCAGTCAGGTCATAGAAATCGAGCTGGACATCCGGATAGTCGATAGCCCTTTGCAAGATCTGGCCGGCGGTGACGAAGAACGCGGCCCTGCCGGGCTCGGCCTCCCGCACCACCAACCGAATCGCATCATGAAGATGATCACGATCCACTCGGCCCGCGATCCGGCCCAACAGACCTAGCTGCCAGTCGGTACCGGCCAGAGCCGCTTCCTGCGCCAGCCAGATATCGAGCTGACCACGTGTAAGCGGGCGTCCTCCGTCAAGCTCCACAAAATCCCCAACCCCAGACTGATTGCGCAAGCTAACTACGGTCCGCAGGCAGACCGGTCAACCCTCTATCGGAATCGTTCCATCGACCGATCGGTCATGCAGGGCGGGTGGTTTACCGCTAGACCGCCAGTCGAAATAGAGCAACCCTGGGAGCTTGGGCACGAATCAAGTGTCCTTTCGTCATCTCGACGATCACAGTGCAGCTGCCGTAGTCGTCGAGCGAATTGATGTGACCCCCTGAGGGGCAAAAATTAACATGTGGGAAAGGTTCCTCAGACCATAGCGCACAGCTAACCACCGCACTTGCCCGTTAGCAAACATTTATTGCGCCGGTAACGAACTGCGCGGCGGTCCGAAATCGACTGATGAAGGCACCGCACTGGTTAGCTGAAGATCGACCTGCTGGCGCGTCCTTTGTGCCCGAGCCATTGCGCTGTTGCTAAGCGGAAGCCGCGTCCACCGCAGGTGCTGCCACCGTCAGGCGGGATGTCCGTTGCCACGCGAACGAGCAAATGTTGGCCTTTCCCGACCCGCATGACCACCGCCGGTCTCGGCCATCGCATTGGTGTCTGCACGGCCGCAGCGACTCGCCTGGCTAGCCACCCGTTCCGCCGCTCAAGTGCGCGTCAGGCCCTTGACTAGAACCCTTGTGAAATCCAGCAATCCCTGCCTCCGGGGTGTCAGTGGCCGGAATCCGGACCAGGAATCGCACGACCGCCAGCTGGGCGGCAGCGAAAAGTCCCAGTATGCCGCCGACGATCCCGAAGGCGCCGTAGGCGCCGAATCCTGCCGAAAACGCCCCTCCCACAAGGCTGTCGACACCGACCGACATGGCGGTCCTGCCGAACTCGGAGGCGGCCGTCACCCCGCCGGCCTGGTCGAGGGGGGTCAGTTCCTGCCGCCACCGGGTGAGCACCAGCCGGGCACCGACGTTGGTGACTCCGAACAGGAAGACCGCGACGATCATGGTCGGCAGGTTGACCGGGATCCATCCCAGCGCCAGGAACGCGGTGCCCGCGATCCCGCCAAGGACCCAGCCCGCTCCCCTGCCCCGATGTCGGGTCACCGCGTAGAGCAACGCCCCGACCACCCCGCCGAGAGCGAAGGCGGCCCCGACCTGACCGGCCGAGGACGGTTGGTGCAACAGTCCCTTGGCGAAGAATGCGCTGAGGACCTTACGCAGCTCGTAGAGGTGGAAGAGCATCAGGCCCACGACGATGACCAGCAGATACCGGTGCGTGGCGAGGTACTTCAAGCCCGCCCAGGACCCGCCGTGCGCGGGGCTGTGCGCGCCGTCGCCGCCAGCCGACCGTTCCGGGACGAACAGGTAGCAGGCCGCCGACACGACGAACCCGATCGGGATGATGATGTGCGGCACGATGCCGTCCGACCAGATCATCAGGCCGCTGAGCATCAGCGGTCCGGCCACCGCGCCGACCTCGAATGCCAGCTCATAGCGGGAGTTGATGCGATCCAGCAGATCCGCCCGGTGCCCGGCCAGTTCGAGCGGGACGGTGTGCACCGAGGTGTCGACGTAGCCGCGGATCAGCGCCTCGGCCGCA
>JAGQTU010000164.1 GCA_020438865.1 Mycobacterium sp. | reverse complement strand
TCGGCGCCGAGGGCGTGTTCGTCGGCTCCGGCATCTTCAAGTCCGGCAACCCGGCCGAGCGGGCCGCCGCGATCGTCAAGGCCACCACGTTCTACGACGACCCCGACGTCCTGGCGAAGGTGTCGCGCGGCCTCGGCGAGGCAATGGTGGGCATCAACGTGGAGGACATCGCGCAGCCGCACCGGCTCGCCGAGCGCGGCTGGTAGCGCGCGGTGATGAGCCGCTTGCGCGAAGAACATCGGTCGCGGTGATGAGCCCGCTTGCGCGAAGAACATCGGTCGCGGTGATGAGCCGCTTGCGCGAAGAACATCGGTCGCGGTGATGAGCCGCTTGCGCGAAGAACAGATATAGATGGCGATCGAAGAGATCCTTGATCTCGAGCAGCTCGAGGTCAACATCTACCGCGGCGGCGTCTTCAGCCCCGAATCCGGTTTCCTGCAGCGCACATTCGGTGGGCACGTGGCCGGTCAGTCCCTGGTGTCGGCGGTGCGCACGGTCGAGCCGAAGTATCAGGTGCACTCGCTGCACGGCTACTTCCTGCGGCCCGGCGACGCCACCAAGCCCACGGTCTACCTGGTCGAGCGGCTGCGTGACGGCGGGTCCTTCGTCACCCGCCGGGTCAACGCCGTGCAACACGGCCAGACCATCTTCTCGATGTCGGCGTCCTTCCAGACCGATCAGAGCGGTATCGAGCACCAGGACGCCATGCCCGCCGCGCCGCCGCCGGACGATCTGCCCGGCTTCACCGCCCGGGGCGGGGTGTTCGATGACGCCGGCTTCTCGCAGTTCGCCGAATGGGATGTGCGCATCGTGCCGCGCGAGCAGGTGGCCAAGTTGCCGGGAAAGGCCTCCCAGCAACAGGTTTGGTTCAAGCACAAGGATCCGCTGCCCGACGATCATGTGCTGCACATCTGCGCGCTGGCTTATATGAGCGACCTGACGCTGCTGGGCTCGGCCCAGGTCAACCACGCCGAGGAGCGCAAGCACCTCAACGTGGCCTCGCTGGATCACGCGATGTGGTTCATGCGCCCGTTCCGCGCCGACGAGTGGCTGCTCTACGACCAGTCCTCGCCATCGTCCTGCGGCGGGCGTTCGCTCACCCAGGGCAAGATCTTCAACCGGTACGGCGAGATGGTGGCGGCGGTCATGCAGGAGGGGCTGACCCGATACCAGCGCGGATACACCGGCGCGTGAACGCCGTCAGGGTCGGCGTGCTGGCCCTGCAGGGCGACACCCGCGAACACCTGGCGGCGCTGCGGGCCGCGGGCGCCGAGGCGGCGACGGTCCGGCGGCGCAGCGAACTCGAGGCCGTGGACGGATTGGTGATCCCCGGCGGCGAGTCCACCACCATGAGTCACCTGCTGCGCGAGTTCGGCCTGCTCGAGCCACTGCGCGAGCGATTGGCCGGCGGCATGCCGGCCTACGGGTCGTGTGCGGGCATGATCCTGCTGGCATCGGAGATCCTCGACGCCGGTGCGCCCGGGCGCGAGGCTGTTCCGCTGGGAGCCATCGATATGACGGTGCGGCGCAACGCTTTCGGCCGCCAGGTCGACTCCTTCGAGGGCGATATCGACTTCGACGGGCTCGACGGCCCAGCACACGCGGTGTTCATCCGCGCCCCGTGGGTGGAGCGGGTGGGCCCCGGGGTCGCCGTCCTGGCCCGCGCCGACGGGCACATCGTCGCGGTCCGCCAGGGACCGGCGCTGGCCACCGCCTTTCACCCGGAGATGACCGGGGACCGGCGTGTGCACCGGCTGTTCGTCGACATCGTTACCGGCCGGGCCTAGCGGTACGAACCCGCGCGAGTGGGCGGTGTGACGATGGTCGGCTACACCTTCACCGAGCTGTTCCCGCTGTTCGGGGGCTGAGTGTCGGCAGCAGCAGCCGGGAATCCGACAGCACCGTGTTGATGCTGCTGGTGCCCACGCTGGCGTGGCGGAACTCCATGATCGCAACGGTGTCCGGGTCCTGGTCGTCGCTGGTGATCGTCAGCCCGATGCGGTGACCGGGCCCGAAGCGGCGGGCATTGGGCACCAACGGGATTCGGTACTCGACGTGCTCGCCCACCGGAATCGCGGTGGCGTGCCGGCAGGGCAGCTCGGGCGCCCCGGTGCGGCTGGCGCCGTCGTCGACCTCGCGCAGTGAAGCCCGCAGCCAGCCGGCGGTGACCGGCGTGCTGGTGCCGTCGGCAGCCACGTCGGACAGCGTGACGATCCAGGCGGTGTCGATGGCGGTGGCGGCTGCCGTCAGCCGCAGTTCGATGTCGCCGACGACGTCGAGCGCCTCGGTCAGCGGGGCGCTGGTCCAGGTGAGCTGCGGAGGCGGGTCGACCGGGCTCGGGCCGCCACGATTCAACCCGGCGCCCAGTGTCATGAACTCCCGGGCGCCCGCGGCGCCCTCGTCGGGGTCCAGCACTCCGTCGGCGCGCAACGCCAATTCAGTGAAAGTGTCTGCCGGGGGCCAGGATTCGGCCTCATACCAGTGCCCGTCGCCGGGCAGGACATAGCGAACCGGCGGCCCCGCAAGGATGCCGGTATCCCGTCCCTTGAGCCAGTGGTCGAACCAGGCCAGCGCCTCGACGTGCAGGCTCTCCCACGGCCAGGTCAGGCCGAACTCGTCGAGCATCCCGATGCGCACACACGGGCTGCTGGTCAGGTGTTTCCAGGCGCTGAAGGTCGACGGCAGATGCAGCGGCACGTTCTGCCAGTCGCAGCCGAGATAGACGGGGATGTCGACGTTGGCCAACAGTGGCAACAGGTTTCGCTCGTCCCACCACCCGTCGCGCAGGGGATGGCGCACGGCGGCGTCGAGCCACAGTTCGTCCCACGGCTCGGCTTGGTGGGGGGCCCGGCGCAGCGCCTTGAACACGCTCAGCGCGGCTTCGCCGTTCATGGTCGCGAACTTGCGGTGCAGGGCCGGGGTGTTGAGCAGCTTGCGGGCCACCTCGACCGGTGGGCTGCGCCAGAAGTGGTCGCTGCGTTCGGCGGTCATCCCGGTCATCGCGAGAAACGGTGTGACGAACGACGAGCTGAACAGGCCGTGGTGGCACGCGGCTTCGTAGAGGTCGGCGGTGACCGCCACCGGGAAGATCGCCTTGAGGTGCGGCGGGCGCTCGACGGCCGCCTCGAGTTGGGTCATGGCGAAGTAGCTGATGCCGATCATCCCGACGGTGCCGTCGCACCACGGCTGGGCCGCGGCCCACTCGACGAGGTCGTACATGTCGCGGCGTTCCTGGGCGTCGAAGAAGGTGAACTCCCCGCCCGACCCGCCGGTGCCGCGCAGGTTGGCGATCACGTGCACGTAGCCGCGGGGGACCCAGAAGTCGGTGGCGCCGGCCTCGATGAACCCCATCGGAGCGCCGAGGTCCTGGATCTGGCGCGGGTAGGGCGAGGCGGCGATCAGCGCCGGGAACCGCCCGTCGGCGTCGGGGCGGTGCACGTCGGCGAGCAGGGTGACCCCGTCCCGCATGTCCACCGCCACGTTGCGGTCGTGGCGCATCGAATGTCGCGGCTCGCTGAGCCCGCGGTAGCCGCGCCCGGTGGTCTGCGGACCGTTGAGCCGGCGCTGGCCGGGCTCGGTTCCGGAGACCGTGGACGACATGGGTCCCATCGTAGGGCGCGCGAG
>JAGQTU010000163.1 GCA_020438865.1 Mycobacterium sp. | reverse complement strand
GTAGGGACAGTGTTCTTTGGTGATGTTCTTGCTGACGTACCCGCAGAATGCGCACAGGTACCTCCGAAGCCTACTCGACTAGGCACACGCTGGACAAACTCGGGTCCGGGCCGGTCGTTGAGCGACGCGTCGGGCGCCTCGAGCGGTGCCGGCCGATTACCCTCCTCTGGTGACCTACGCCGTCATGCCGCCGCTGCCCCGGCCGATCCGAAAGGTCGGCGCTCCGCTGGCGGTGATCATCACCCTCGGCACGCTGGCCGGCTTGATCTTGATCCTGCTCACGGCGGTGAATCCGGCCGGAACGGCCCTCGGCTTCGTGCTGTCCACGATCGCGATGAGCCTGGTGCTGCTGTGCTACCTGTGGCTGGACCGCTGGGAGCCCGAGCCGCCGCGACTGCTGGTGCTGGCGTTCCTGTGGGGAGCCTCGATCGCCATCGTCGTCTCGGTGCTGCTGGAGGCCTACATCGAGTCTGCGATCAACCCCGGGCAGGAGGAGACCAGCTTCGCCACGGTCGCCGTCGTCGCACCGGTGGTCGAGGAGGCGGCCAAGGGCCTGTTCCTGCTGATCATGATGACCGGCCGGCGCCGCAACGAACTGAACTCGCTCACCGACTGCCTGGTGTACGCGGGCGTGGTGGCGGTGGGTTTCGCGTGGCTGGAGGACATCTTCTACATCGCCGACGGCGAGACCCTGGCCAGCTCGCTGGTTACCGCCGCGATGCGGCTGATCATGGGTCCGTTCGCCCATCCGCTGTTCACGACGTTCACCGGCATCGGGGTGTATTTCGCCCTGCAGCACCGCAACACCCTCGCAAAGGTGGGCTACGTCCTGCTCGGCTACTTCGCTGCGGTGGTCATGCACGGTTTGTGGAACGGTTCGGCGCTGGTCAGCGTGCAGGCCTACTTCGGGGTGTACGTCGCGTGGATGATGCCGATCTTCGGCCTGGCCATCGCCCTCGCGCTGGGCAGCAGGCGGCGCGAACAACGCATCGTCGCCGAGAAACTGCCCGGGATGGTCGCCGCAGGTCTGGTCACTCCCCAGGAGGCCGGCTGGCTGGGCTCGATCGGCACCCGCAAGCAGGCGGTGGCCGCGGTGCGGCACTCCGGCGGCGGGCGGGCGGCGGGCGTCGCGGTGCAGAAGTTCGCGGCCCAGGTGATCGAGTTGGCCTTCGTGCGCGACCGCATCGACCGCGGTTTCGGCGACGATCGGGTGTTCGCGCTGCAGACCGAGGAGGCCCACGGCGTGCACGCGGCCCGCGCGGCGGCGTTCCCGGGTCTGCAGTGGCTGGCCGGCTACCGGCCGCCACTACCGCCCCGCGTCTAGCAGGGCCGACCCGGGAAGCTTTTCAGCCGGTTCCTAGATTCGGCTCGTACCTTCGCGGACATGATCCAGCACATCCTGGAGTACGCGGCGATCGCAGTCCTCGCTGCCTCCGGTGCGGTGGTCGGCGTTCGTAGGGGCTTCGACCTGTTCGGCATCGCCCTTCTCGCCGTACTGACCGGTATCGGTGGAAACCTGTTGCGCGACATCCTGCTGGGCGTGTTCCCGCCGGCCTCGCTGCAGCACTGGGCACCCATCACGGTGTGCTTCGTGGCCGCGTTGATGACCACGGTGTTCGCCAGGCTGGTGATCAGGCTCAGTCAACTGGTTCTCGTTCTCGACGCCATCGGGATGGGGTTTTTCGCGACCACCGGCGCGGCGATATCCGTGGATCACGGTGCCAGCTACTTCGCGGCCGCGCTGCTGGGAATGGTGTCGGCGATCGCCGGCACCATAATGCGCGACATCGTTGCGCGCGAGGTTCCCATGGTGATGGGGCCTGACGACATGTACGCGGCACCCGCGATGCTGGGCGCCATCGTCTATGTCGTTATCGACTCGATCGGCTCACAGTCATGGGGAGTGGCCGTCGGATCGATGGTGGCGACGTTGTTGCGGCTTGCGGCGATCACGTTCCACTGGCGACTGCCCACCGGCCCCCGTGACCTGCATGTCACCCCTTCCGCACGGGGAGATCGTCAGTGCGCCGCGGTATCCCAGCTGCGGCCGAACCCCACACTGACCTCGAGCGGCACATCGAGCGGGTAGGCGTTGCCCATCTGCTCGCGCACCAGCGCTTCGAGCGCGTCCCGCTCCCCCGGCGCCACCTCGAACAACAGCTCGTCGTGCACCTGCAGCAGCATCCGCGACGCCAGGCCCGCCTGCTGTAGCGCGGTGTCGACGTTGATCATCGCGACCTTGATGATGTCCGCCGCGCTGCCCTGGATCGGCGCGTTGAGCGCCGCCCGCTCGGCGGCCTCGCGGACCTGCCGGTTGCTGCTGTCGAGTTCGGGTAGGTAGCGGCGGCGGCCCAGCACCGTCGAGGTGTAGCCGTCCTTGCGGGCCTGGTCGACCACGCCCTCCAGGTAGTCGCGCACGCCGCCGAACCGGGAGAAGTACTGTTCCATCTGGACCTTGGCCTCTTCGGTGGAGATCTTCAGCTGTGCGGCCAGGCCGTAGGCGCTCAACCCGTAGGCCAGGCCGTACGACATCGCCTTGACCCGTCGCCGCAGTTCCGCGGTGACCTCGTCGATGGGGACCCCGAACGCCCGTGAGGCCACGAACGAATGCAGGTCCTCGCCGGTGCGGAACGCCTCGATGAGCCCGTCGTCCTTGGACAGGTGCGCCATGATCCGCATCTCGATCTGGCTGTAGTCGGCGGTCATCAGTTCGGCGAACTCGGTCCCGTTATCGGAACCGACCACGAACGCGTCCCGGATGCGCCGGCCCGCGTCGGTGCGGATCGGGATGTTCTGCAGGTTCGGCTCGGTGGAGGACAGCCGGCCGGTGGCCGCGATCGTCTGGTTGAAGGTGGTGTGGATCCGCCCATCCGAACCGACCGCCGCCAGCAGCCCGTCGACGGTGACCTTCAGCCGGGTGGCGTCCCGGTGGGCCAGCAGGTGTTGCAGGAACGGATGACGGGTCTTGTCGAACAGGGATTGAAGGGCGTCGGCGTCGGTGGTGTAGCCGGTCTTGGTGCGCTTGGTCTTCGGCATCTCCAACTCGTCGAACAGCACCACCTGTAGCTGCTTGGGCGACCCGAGGTTGATCTGCTTGCCGATCACGGCGTAGGCGGCCTCGGCGGCGTCGCGGATCTGGTCGGCGAACTCGCTCTGCAACTCGGTGAGCCGGGCCAGGTCGACCGCGATACCGGCCGTCTCCATCTTCGCCAGCGCGCGCTGCACCGGCAGCTCCATGTTGGTCAGCAGCGCCGAGGAGTCGATCCGCGCGAGTTCCTCGTCGAGGGCGGCGGCCAGGTCCACCACTGCGCTGGCCCGCAGGATCAGCGTCTGGACGGCCTGCTCGTCGATGCCGTCGGTGTCATCGAGCAGCGAAAGCTGTTGTTGCTGTGGATCATCGGCGCGCAACTCGCGGCCCAGGTAGCGCACCGAGAGGTCGTCGAGGGCGAAGCTGCGTTGCCCGGGGCGCACCAGATACGCGGCTAGCGCGGTGTCGGAGGTGACGCCGCGCAACGTCCAGCCGCGGCCCTCGAGGTCGTGCATCGCCAGCTTGGCCTCGTGCAGCGCCTTGGGCCGTTCGGGATCGGCCAGCCATGCGGCCAGCGCTGCTTCGTCCGCCGGGGTCAGGGTGGCGGTGTCGAGGTAGCGCCCGTCACCGTCGGCGGCGGCGATCGCCAGCGCAGTCGCGTCCGCGTCGAATGCCAGGTGGGTGCCGACGACAGCCAGCCCGAACCGTTCACCGGGGCCGTGCCCGGCCAGCCAGGAGGCCAGCTCACCGGCT
>JAGQTU010000162.1 GCA_020438865.1 Mycobacterium sp. | reverse complement strand
GCCCTCGTCCTGCACCAGCGCCTGACCGTCGCGGATCGCCGCCAGCCGGCCGGGGTCGCCGGCGGTGAGGTACACCGCATACGGCGAATAGCGGCCGACGGTGCCGTCCACCTGTTCGGCCAGCGCCTCGGCGGTCAGCACGCCGGGCCGCGCCGCCAGGTGTACGGCCGGCCGGGCGTCGTCGGCCGCCAGCGCCGCGTCGAGCTCGCCGGCGTCGGCGCCGAGGGCGTCGGCGAACGCCTGGGCGATCCAGCGCGGGTGGGCGTGAACGAAGGCGGTGTGGCCGACGGGGTCGCTGCCGGCCGGTGGGGCCAGCTCGGCCAGCCAGGACTGCTCGTCGCGGCGGGCGATGCTGCGCAGCACGCCGTTGACGAAACCCGCTCGGGCGGTGTCGAATTCGATGCCGGCCTGGTCCACGGTGGTGGCGACGGCGGCATGCTGCTCGACGCGAGTGCGTAGCAGTTGGTAGGCGCCCAGCCGCAGCAGGTCGAGCAGGACCGGGTCGATCTGATCGACCGGGCGGCCCGCGGCGGCCGCGATGACGGCGTCCAGCACGCCGCGGGTGCGGCAGGCGCCGTAGGCGAGTTCGGTGGCGAAGGCGGCGTCGCGTCCGGTGATGCCGCGTTCGGCCAGCAGGGCGGGCAGCACCAGGTTGGCGTAGGCGTCGCGTTCGGAGACCGCGCGCAGCACGTCGAAGGCGGCGCGGCGGGCCGGGTCCAGCGCTGTCCGGCCGCCGCGGCGAGGCGGCCGTGGCCGGGCGGGGCGGTCGCTCATGAGGCCTGCACCCCGTCCGCCAGACGGGCCCCGCGGGCCCAGTCCGCGGCGTTCATCGGCTTCTTGCCGGGCGGCTGCAGCTGACCGAGAAGCACCGGAACCGAACCGGTGCCGACTCGCACGCCGGATCGCTCGACCCGAATCAGGCCGGGCCCCAACGGTTCCGCCGCATCGTCGACTGTCACGGGTCCCAGCTTGAGCCTCACGTCTCCGATCATCGTCCAGGCGCCGGGGTTGGGTGTCACCGCGCGGATCCGTCGTTCGACGACGTGCGCGGGCAGCTCCCAGCGCACCCGGGCCGCCTCGACGGTGATCTTCGGGGCCAGGCTGACCCCGTCCGCGGGTTGCGGCACCGGGACCAGCGCACCGTCGGCGATGCCGTCCAGGGTGGTCGCCAACAGCCCCGCCCCGGTGTCAGCCAGCCGGCCCAGCAGGTCCCCCGCGGTGTCGGTGGGTCGGATGGTCTCGGTGACCACGCCGTACACCGGCCCCGAGTCCAGGCTGGGCTCGATGAGGAAAGTCGTTGCGCCGGTGACGGCGTCGCCGGCGGCGATCGCGGCCTGCACCGGTGCGGCGCCCCGCCAGGCGGGCAGCAGCGAGAAATGCAAGTTGATCCAGCCGTGCGCGGGCACCGCCAGCAGCGCCTCGCTCAGCAGCGCGCCGTAGGCCACCACGGCGCAGCACTCGGGGCCGAGGTCGGCCAACTCGGCGATGAACTCGGGGGAATTCGGCCGCGCGGGGCGCAGCACCGGGATGCCGGCCTCGATGGCCAGGGCCGCCACCGGCGACGGTGCCGGCTTGCCACGCCGGCCCGCCGCGGCGTCGGGCCGGGTCAGCACCGCGATGACGTCGTGGCGGGGCGAGTCGATCAACCGCCGCAACGACGGCAGGGCCGGCTCCGGGGTGCCGGCGAAAACGATTCGCATACCGCTACTTTGGCACCTGATAGAACTCGCGCTGCTTCACCCCGGCCATCCCGGCGACGAACATCCACGGGATCGTGGTGGTCAGCCGGTTCACGGTGGCGACGGCGTCGTTGTAGTACTGCCGGGCGAAGGCCAGCTTGTCCTCCGTGTCGGCGAGGTTCTGCTGCAGGTTGAGGAAATTGTTCGACGAGCTCAGCTGGGGATAGGTCTGCCCGAGCGCCAGCACCTGCCCCATCGCGCTGTCGAACTGCCGCTCCGCCGAACTGCGTTGCGCCACCGACTTTCCCGCCGTCGCCGCGGTCAGTGCCATCTGCGCGTCGGCGATGTGACCGAGGACCGACTTCTCGTGCGAGGCGAAGGTCTGCACGGTGCTCACCAGGCTGGGGATCAGCGAGGCACGCCGGGTCAGCTGCACGTCGATACCACCGAGCGCCTCGTCGACGCGGACGTCGGCGCCGCGAACCTTGTTGTAGCCGAGCACGAAACCGATGAGCACGGCGACCGCGATCACCAGCACCAGCACCAGCAGGAAACTCACCATGAACCGCCTCCTCCTCCGCCGCCCCCGCCGCCGCCACCACCGCCGCCACCGCCCCCGCCGCCGCTGGACGACGAGGACTGCGACGCGGTGTAAGCGCCGATGGACGACGACAGTGCCGACTCGAAACTGTCGAAACTGGCGCCACCGCTGGTCGAGTCACTCCAACGGTGGCCCGACGAAGAGTGGTACCAGCCCGGCTCCGGGGGCACCTGGCCGGTGGCGGCCTGGTACTTGGCCGCCCACAGGGCGGCGGCACCGCCGGCCACCGCGAACGGGATGTAGGCGGTGTACAGGTCCTTGCGGGCGGCGAAGTCGAAGCGGGACTCGGCGGAGTCGGTGGCCAGCATCCGGTGGAACCCGCCCACCTGCGACCACAGTTCGCGCCCGGCCGGCCTGCGCCGGGTGCCCACCCCGGCGCCCCAGGCCCGCAGGGAGAACAGGAAGAAGACCGCGAACGGCAGCCCCCACAGCGTGATCGGGAACCCCCAGCCGACGAACCCGCACACCGCCAGCACCAGCGCGACGAAGTTGGCGAGGCGCAACCAGAGTTCCTTGCGCCGCTTGACGATCAGACCCTCATCCAGCGCCCACTGCTTGACCGCCGCAGCCATGTCCTCCTTGGCCGAGGTCAGCCGCTTGCCCGCGGACACCGTGCCGTTGGCGTCGAACCGCTCGCCGGGCCAGATCACCTTCAGCGCCGAGCCGACCGCCACGCTGACCGGGTCGACGTCCGCCCACGCCCCCCGCTCCCCGGTGGCGGTGATGGTCCACTTCTTGGGCGCGGTCTGGTCGAGCCGGACCAGCCCGCGGTCGGCGAGGTAGAACAGCGTGGCGGTGAGTCCCTCGCGGGGGACCTCCTCGGTGCGGATGTACTCGCATTGCACCGGCCCGAGCCCCTTGGGTGGGGCGTACTGCAGCGGAAAGCCGGGCTCGGGTTCGACCGTGGTGCGCCACCACAGGAACGCACCCAGCCCGGCGGTCACCGTCAGACCGAGCAGCCACAGCACGGTTTGCACCGACCGGCCCAGCACCCGGTCCCACCGGTAGGACCAGGGCAGTTCGGCGCGCGGTGGGGTGGGGACGTCGACCCCGGCGCGCAGTGTGACCGGGGTACGGGGCGGCAGGTTGGTGGCCGACAGTTCCACCCGGTCGCCGGTGATCGCCAGGTCGGCGCACGGCCGACCGTCGCCGTAGCCGACCGAGCACTGCACCCCGGGCACACCGCCGGGCAGCGTGACCGTGATGTCGGCGCGGTCGATCTCGTTGTTCCAGCCCGGGGCGACGACGTTCCAGAAGAACGCCGACGTGGCCGCGGGGTCGCCGAGCGTGGAGGCGAAGGTCTTCTTGGCTCCCACGCCGCCCGGATCGAGCACCCCGTCGATGGTGTAGCGGATCCGGAAGACGTGCGTGCCGAAATCGAGGTATCTGTCCGGGTCACCGATCTTGGCGACCAGGAAGCGCTGCTGGTTCTGCCACAGCATCTTGTACGGCACCGGCTGGTCGTCGAGCAGGATCTCGGTGACCTGCGGCACCTGGCGGATGTGCGAGTCGTTCTGGTTGGCCACGTCCCAGTAGCG
>JAGQTU010000161.1 GCA_020438865.1 Mycobacterium sp. | reverse complement strand
CGCCAGTCGATCGTGAACGCCAAATGAGCCGCCCGGCCGGCCGCCGCCTGGCCCTCGGGGCCGCCGCGCTGTCGGTGTTGGTCACCGTCAGCGGTTGCGTTCAGACCGTGAGCGGGACGGCGGTCAAGTCCGGCTCGGGTAGCGTGCCCCGCAACGACAACTCCGCGCAGCAGTACCCGAACCTGCTCAAGGAGTGCGAGGTGCTCACCACCGACATCCTCGCCAAGACCGTCGGCGCCGATCCGCTGGACATCCAGAGCACGTTCGTCGGCGCGGTGTGCCGCTGGCAGGCCGCCAATCCGGCCGGGCTGGTCGACATCACCCGCTTCTGGTACGAGCAGGGCAGCCTGGACAACGAGCGCAAGGTCGCCCAGAACCTCAAGTACCAGATCGAGAGCCGCTCGATCAACGGTGTCCCGTCGATCGTGATGCGCACCGGCGACCCCAACGGGGCGTGCGGTGTGGCCAGCGACGCCGCCGGCGTCGTCGGGTGGTGGATCAACCCGCAGGCACCCGGTATCGACGCCTGCGCTCAGGCCATCAAGCTGATGGAACTGACGCTGGCGACCAACTCCTAGTTCCTCAGCGGGGCACGTGGAAGGTCACCAGTTCCGCACCGTTGAGCGCGAGGCTCGCCCAGCCCTGCGGCACCCGCAGGACCGCGATCCCCGACGTCGGGAACTTCATCGAGATGCGTTCGACGGCGTCGCGGTCGGTGCCGTCGGGACCGGCCAGCCCGAGCGCGACGTGGCTGACCGTGGGCTCGTGGCCGACGACGAGCAGGGTGGCCACCTCCGCGGCGACGCGGTTGATCTCGTCGATCATCGTTCCGGGGGTGGCGCCGTAGAGCCGTTCGGAGAAGCTGACCGCCGCGGCGACCCGGGTGCGTTCCAGGGTCTGACGGGTCCGTACCGCCGAGGAACACAGGACGTGCTCGATGTCGGGCACGTTGTCGCGTAGCCACTCACCGGCCAGGCCGGCCTCCCGAACCCCGCGATTGGCCAGCGGCCGGTCGTGGTCTCCGACGCCGTTCGGGTAGTCCGACTTGGCGTGCCGCATCAACACCAGGGTGCGAAATCCTGTGCTCACGCAGTCAGGCTAGAACGTCCCCCACATGCCGGTCGAGGTCCCCGGACTTGTCGGCCCACCGCCATACACTCGCCGCCATGCGATTCCTGCACACCGCCGACTGGCAGCTCGGCATGACCCGCCACTTCCTGGCGGGTGAGGCGCAGCCGCGCTATTCGGCTGCCCGGCGGGACGCGGTCGCCGGCCTGGGCGCGCTGGCCGAGCGGACCGGTGCGGAGTTCGTCGTCGTCGCCGGTGACGTCTTCGACGCCAACCAACTGGCCCCGACGGTCGTCAGCCAGTCCCTGGAGGCGATGCGCGCCATCGGCGTTCCGGTGTACCTGCTGCCCGGCAACCACGACCCGCTGGACGCGGCGTCGGTCTACACCAGCGCACTGTTCCGGGCGGAATGCCCGGACCACGTCGTCGTCCTCGACCGGACGGGGGTGTGGGAGGTGCGGCCGGGTGTGCAACTGGTGGCCGCGCCGTGGCGTTCGAAGGTGCCCACCAGCGATCTGGTCGCCCCAGTACTGGCCGACCTGCCCGCCGACGGGACCACCCGCATCCTGGTCGCCCACGGTGGCGTCGACATCCTGGACCCGGATCCGGGCAAGCCCTCGCTGATCCGGATGGCGGTCCTGGCCGAGGCCCTGGGGCGCGGCGCCGTGCACTATGTGGCGTTGGGGGACAAGCACTCCCGGACCGCTGTCGGGGACAACGGCCGCGTCTGGTACTCCGGGTCGCCGGAGGTCACCAACTATGACCACGTCGAGGCCGACCCCGGCCATGTGCTGCTGGTCGACGTCGACGAGGACGACCCGGCGCACCCCGTCTCGGTGGAGAACCACCATGTGGGCCGGTGGCACTTCATCACGCTGCGCAGGCAGGTGGACAACAGCCGCGACATCGCCGATCTGGACATCAATCTCGACCAGCTGCCCGACAAGGACCGCACCGTGATCAAGCACGGGCTGGTCGGCACGCTGACCGTCACCGACCGCGCCGCACTCGACGCGTGCCTGGACCGGCACTCCCGCCGCTTCGCCGCCCTGTACCCGTGGGAACGGCACACCGACATCGCGGTGATGCCTGCCGACGGCGAGTTCGACGACCTCGGCATCGGCGGATTCGCCGCCGAGGCGGTGGCCGAACTGGTCGAGACCGCCCGTTCCGGCGGGGCCGATGCGGGCGCGGCGCGCGCCGCGCTCGGGCTGTTGTTGCGGCTCAAGGACGGGAGCGCGGCGTGATCCTGCACCGCCTGCGGCTCACCAACTTCCGCGGTGTGGCCGACCGCGAGATCACCCTGCCCACCCAGGGTGTGGTGGTGGTGTGCGGCCCCAACGAGATCGGCAAGTCCTCGATGCTCGAGGCGCTCGATCTGCTGCTGACCTACCGCGACCGTTCGACACATCGTGACGTCAAGGCGGTCAAGCCTGCCAACGCCGACGTCGGCTCGCAGGTCGAGGCCGAGATCACCACCGGGCCTTACCGTTTCGTGTACCGCAAACGTTTCCACAAGAAGGCCGGCACCGAACTCGAGATCATCGAGCCCAAGCGGGAGCAGCTGTCCGGCGACGACGCCCACGACCGCGTCGAGGCGATGCTTTCCGAGACACTCGACACCAAGCTCTGGGAAGCCCAGCGCGTCCTGCAGTCGTCGTCGACCGAGGCGGTCAAGCTGTCCGGTTCGGACTCGCTGGCCCGCGCCCTGGACGCGGCCGCGGGGGAGACCGACGCCGGGTCGTCGAACGACGATTCGCTGTGGATCGACCTCATCGACGCCGAGTATCTGAAGTACTTCACCCCCACCGGGCGGCCCACCGGCCCGTGGAAGGCGGTCACCGAACGGGTGACGGCCGCGGAGGCCGAGGTGCGTAGTCGCCTGCGCGCGGTGGAGGAGGTCGACGAACGGGTGGCCCGGCACGAGGCGCTCACCGCGGCGCTGCAGGCACTCGATGAATCACTCGCCCCCGCCAACTCGAGGCTGACCGCGGCGCGCACGGCTGACGATGCCCTCACCGAGCTGCGCGATCAGCTGAGTCAGGCCCGCCAGATCGCAACCACGGTGGCGGCGACGAGCACCAGCTCGGCACTCGCCGACACCCAGCGCAGGCAGCTGGTCGCCGATTGCGAGCGCCGGACCGAGACCCTGGTCGCACTCCAGGCCCAGCGTGCCGAGGCCGAGCAACAGGAGACCGGCGCACGGCAGGCCGCCGCGTCCGCTTCGACGGCGGCCGAACAGGCCGGCGCCGCACTCGACGGCGCCCAGCGGCGCTTCGACGCCGCCCGCGCGGCGGCGGAGGCGTGTGTCGCCCGCGAGGAGGCCGACCGGCTGGCGGCCCGGGTTGCGAGCATCGACGAGATCGAGAATCAGCTGGCGCAATTGGCCACCGAACTGGACGCGATCACGCTCACCGACACGATGCTGACCGGCATCGAGGAACACTTTGCCGCGGTGCAACGCATCGACGCGCAGCTGCAGGCCGACGCCACCACCGTCGCGTTCACCGCACCCACCGATCTCGACATCACCGTGGACGGCCGCGCGCGCACGCTGTCCGCGGGGCAGAGCTGGACACAACCCGCGTCGGCGGCGGTGGTCGTCGAGGTGCCCGGCGTCCTGAGCGTCCGCATCGACCCGGGGGCGAGCGCAGCGAAGCTCATCGCCGATCGCGATGCCGCACAACAACGTCTGGACCGCGAACTGAAGGCCGCCGGGGTCCTCGACGCAGCGGCGGCACGGGCGCTGGATGCGCAGCGCCGCGCGCTCACCGAGAGCCGCACCACGCACGCCGCCAAACTCGAGGGTCTGTGCTCAGGCGAGGATTCGGGGTCGTTGCGCGCCCGCCTGGCCGAGTTGCGCGCGGTCGCACCGGACGGCAGGGATTCAGATCCCGAGGCGGTCGCTGCCGAGCTGACGGCGGCCCGCGACGCGCTGCGCGACGCCCGCACCCACGCCGAGAAGCTCCATCAGGTTGCGGCCGATGCTGCCTCGGCGCAGGTCGAGAAGTCCACGGCCGCA
>JAGQTU010000160.1 GCA_020438865.1 Mycobacterium sp. | reverse complement strand
TGGCCATCGTCGGGATCGTCCTGGTGCTCAACGTCGTCAACGGGGCCCACATCGACGCGGTCGGGGTGGCGTGGGGACTGGCCGCCGCGGTCTGCGCGGCCTGCTACTTCATGATGTCCGACCAGGTGACCGCCGACGGCAGTGGCCTGCATTCGATCACGCTGGCCGCCGGTGGGCTGGTGGTCGGCGCGATCGCCGTCGGCCTGCTCGGCCTGTCCGGGCTGATGCCGATGACGTTCACCGCGAACGACACCGTGGTCGCGGGGCTGACGACGTCGTGGCTGGTGCCGGTGTTGATCCTCGGCGTGGTCGCCACCGCCGTCGCCTACACCCTGGGCATCAGCGGCGTGGCCCGGCTGCGCCCGAGCTTCGCCTCCCTGGTCGGCCTCGGTGAGGTGCTCTTCGCCGTGCTGTGGGCGTGGGTGCTGCTCGGCGAGGCCATGACGGGCACCCAGGTCGTCGGCGGGGCGATCGTGTTGATCGGGCTGGCGATCGCCCGGCTCGGCGACCGAAGTGCCGAGGTCAGCGCCGCCGGCTGGCCCGACGCCGGCGCCGTCGAGAAGATCGCGGCCGCCGCCCGGGCATAGCCCCGGCGCGGCACGGCAGGCTGCGCGCGGTAGAGCGCCCTTCGCATCACCTAACATCTGGCTGTGACCCTCAACGCCGGATCGATCCGTGTTGTGCGCGCCCTCGCCGCTGCCGCGCTGGTGGGTGCCGCGATCATCGGCCCGCTCGCCCCACCCGCCAGCGCGGACGGCTGCAACGACATCGAGGTGGTCTTCGCCCGGGGCACTGGGGAGCCGCCCGGCATCGGCCGGGTCGGGCAGGCCTTCGTCGATTCGCTGCGCGGCAGGGTGGGCAACCGATCCATCGGCACCTACGGCGTCAACTACCCGGCGACCTACGACTTCCTGGCCGCCGCCGACGGCGCCAATGACGCCAGCGCCTTCATCCAGAACGTCGTCAACAACTGTCCGGACACCAAACTGGTCCTCGGCGGTTACTCGCAGGGGGCCGCGATCATCGACGTGATCACCTCGGTGCCGTTCCCGGCGGTCGGGTTCACCAACCCGCTTCCGGCCAATGTGCCGGACCGCGTCGCGGCGCTGGCCGTGTTCGGCAACCCGACGGCCAAGGTCGGCCTGCCGTTGACCTCCAGCCCGCTGTACGGCACCCGGGCCATCGACCTGTGCAACGCCGGCGACCCGGTGTGCTCCGGCGGCGATAGCGTCCCCGCCCACCGCGACTACGGCCCGTCCGGGCTGACCAACCAGGCTGCCGCCTTCGTCGCCGGTCTGTTGTAGCGGTTCCGGGCGAATTTCGTCCTCCGCCGCCCGATATGTGAGTATTAGCCACATGCGCATTACCTCGGGGGTGTCCGTCCGCGCCAAGGCTTTCACCGTTGCGGCGTTCGCCGTTGCGGTGCCGGTCATCGCGCCCGCCGCGCTGCTGCCGACGGCCGCGGCCGTGCAGTGCACCGACGTCGACGTGGTGTTCGCCCGCGGCACCAGTGAGCCGGCCGGCATCGGCCGGGTCGGGCAGGCGCTGGCCGATTCGCTGCAGTCGCAACTCGGTGGCCGCACGGTCAGCTTCTACGGCGTGAACTACCCGGCGACCTACGACTTCCTGGCCGCCGCCGACGGCGCCACCGACGCGACCAACCACATCGTCTCGATGGCGGCCCAGTGCCCGTCCACCAAATTTGTCCTCGGTGGCTACTCGCAGGGTGCCGCCGTCGTCGACATGCTGCTGGGCATCCCCCCGCTGGGCGCCAAGGTGGGCGATATCGGCTCGGCCCCACCGCTTCCCGGTAGCGTCGCCGGCAAGGTGGCGGCGGTGGCGGCATTCGGCAACCCGGCCACCAAGTTCGGCAACCCGGTCTCGGCGGCGGGCAGCCCGTTCGCCGGCAAGGGCATCGACCTGTGCAACGACGGCGATCCGATCTGCTCACCGGGGCGCAACCCGTTCGCGCACACCAATTACGAGACCTCCGACGCGGTCAACCAGGCGGCGGGATTCATCGCCGGCCGGATCTAGCCGCGCCAACAGCGCAGATCGACGCCCGCGAAAGTTCGTCTACCATGGCGGGATGCGTGTTCAACGGGCGTTCAGCAGCATCGCGGTAGCCGTGTGCGCCGCCGCGGTGGCGGTGCTGGCCCCGGTTTCGCTGCCGTCCGGCGTGCCGGGGGCAGCCCCGGCTGCGCGGGCCGCCGAGTGCCCGCCGATCGAGGTCATCTTCGCGCGTGGCCGTCTCGAACCACCGGGTCCCGGCGCCATCGGAAGCGCCTTCGTAAATGCGCTGCGCTCCAAGGTCGGTCAGGGCATCAACCTGTATGCGGTGAACTACCCGGCCAACACCGAGGCCGACGTCGCCGCCAACGACATGAGCCAGCGCATCCAGTACATGGCCAAGAACTGCCCGAACACCAAGCTGGTGCTCGGCGGTTACTCGCTCGGTGCGGCGGGCACCGACATGGTGCTGGCCCTGCCGATCCCGATCGTCGGCTTCAAGACTCCGCTGCCCGCGAGCCTCAACGACAAGATCGCCGCCGTCGCGTTGTTCGGCAACGGCATTCAGTGGGTGGGCCCGATCACCGCGTTCAACCCGGTGTTCCGCGACCGCACCATCGAGTTGTGCCACGCCGCGGACCCGATCTGCAACCCCGCCGACCCCGACACCTGGCAGGACAACTGGCCGGATCACCTGGCCGCGGCCTACATCAAGGCCGGGATGGTCAACCAGGCCGCCGATTTCGTGGCGGGCAAGCTCTAGAGGGCACGCAGGTCGCGGGTCACCGCGATACGCTCGGCCAGCTGGTCGTCGGGTGGATAGTCGACGCCGACCAGCGTCAGCCCGCGCGCGGGTGCCGCCGCGAAGTCACTGGAGCGCGCCGCCGCCCCCAACAGCGTTGCGCACCAGCCTGCTTCGCGTCGGCCCTCCCCCACCGCCAGCAGCGCGCCCACCAGTGATCGCACCATCGACCAGCAGAATGCGTCGGCGCTGACTCGGGCGGTGACCAGGTCGCCATCGCGGGACCATTCCAGGCGCTGCAGGTCGCGGATGGTGGTCGCCCCCGGCCGAGGCCGGCAGAAGGCGGCAAAGTCATGCAGGCCGAGCAGATCTCGCGATGCCGCGGCCATGGCGTCGAGATCGAGCGCCCTTGGCCAGGCGGTGACGAAGCGGGCCAGGTGCGGTTCCGCGCCGTACGGCGCCAGGGAGATCCGGTAGGCGTAGTGGCGGCGCAAGGCCGAGAACCGTGCGTCGAACCCCGCCGGTGCCCGGCCGATCTCACGCACCCGGACATCGGCGGGTAGGAAGCGCGCCAAACGCCTTGTCAGCGGCAGGAATTCGGGCTCTCGCTCGCGCGGGTGCCGCGGGTGGGCATGCCCCAACGCGTCGGCGGGGATGTCGAGGTGGGCGACCTGGCCGCTGGCATGCACGCCGCTGTCGGTGCGGCCGGCGCCGAACACCCGCACCGGGGTGCGGAACACCGTCGAGAGGGCCTCGTCGAGCACACCGGCCACCGTGCGCTGGCCGTCCTGGGTGGCCCAGCCGGCGAAATCGGTCCCGTCGTAGGCGATATCGAGCCGAAGACGAACATGCCCGCCACCGGAGTCGGTGACGGGCACGTTCGTAGTCACGGCGTCAGGACTTGTCAGTGTCCGAATCCTCGGCCCGCTCCTCGGCCTGCTCCTCGGCAACCTCTTCGGCAGCCTCGGCGGTCTGGGCGTCGGCGATGCCGGCGTCCTCGGCCTCGAGGGCCTCCAGCGGGGTCTCTTCGACAGCCTCCGGCTCCACCGCGGCCTCCGGTGCAGCAGCAGCAGCGGCCGGGGCGGCCTTCTTCTTGGCCGCCGCGCGGGTGGCGCGGCTGGCCTCCGAGGTGACCGTCTTCTCCCGCACCAGTTCGATGACGGCCATCGGGGCGTTGTCGCCCTTGCGCGCCTCCACCTTGATGATCCGGGTGTAGCCGCCGTTGCGGTCGGCGAAGAACGGCCCGATCTCGGCGAACAGGGTGTGCACCACGTCCTTGTCGCGGATCTTCTTCATCACCTCACGCCGGTTGTGCAGCGTGCCCTTCTTGGCATGGGTGATGAGCTTCTCCGCAT
>JAGQTU010000159.1 GCA_020438865.1 Mycobacterium sp. | reverse complement strand
CCAATGGGGTCACCCGCGCCGGCCTGGGCGTCCGGGAGTGGCTGGAGAGCCTGCGTGAGGCCGGGCTGGACACCATCCCCGGAACGGCGGCCGAGATCCTCGACGACGAGGTGCGCTGGGTGCTGACCAAGGGCAAGCTGCCCACCTCGCTGTGGGTCGAGATCGTCAGCACCGCGCACGAGGTCGGACTGCGCTCGAGCTCGACGATGATGTACGGCCACGTCGACACCCCGCGGCACTGGGTCGGGCACCTCAACGTGCTGCGCGGCATCCAGGACCGCACCGGCGGCTTCACCGAGTTCGTCCCGCTGCCCTTCGTCCACCAGTCCTCGCCGCTGTACCTGGCGGGGGCGTCGCGGCCCGGACCGACCCACCGGGACAACCGGGCGGTGCACGCCCTGGCACGGATCATGCTGCACGGCCGGATCGCCCAGATCCAGACCAGCTGGGTCAAGCTGGGTGTGGACCGCACCCAGGTGATGCTCAACGGCGGCGCCAACGACCTGGGTGGCACCCTGATGGAGGAGACGATCTCCCGGATGGCCGGCTCGGAGTACGGCTCGGCCAAGACGGTTGCCGAACTGGTGGCCATCGCCGAGGGCATCGGCAGACCGGCGCGGCAGCGGACCACCACCTACGCCAAGCGGGCGGCCTGAGCCGATTCGCGTGGTGGATTTCTATATGCGACGTCTAGTATCAGTAACCGCGCGTCAACCGCCGCGTGCGTGGGTATGAGAAAAGCACAACTTAGGGCACCACAACTTAGGGCACACTGAGTCGGCGATCCGGGCATCGGCATCGGATACTTGACCTTCCTGCGCCCGCGCCAACACCAGCCACACCGAAGACCAGATCGAGGAGACCTTCGTGACGTACACGATTGCCGAACCCTGCGTCGACATCAAAGACAAGGCATGTATCGAGGAGTGCCCGGTCGACTGCATCTACGAGGGCGCACGCATGCTGTACATCCATCCCGACGAATGTGTCGACTGCGGTGCGTGCGAGCCGGTCTGCCCGGTGGAGGCGATCTACTACGAGGACGACGTCCCGGACCAGTGGTCGCAGTACACCCAGATCAACGCCGACTTCTTCGCCGAGCTCGGCTCGCCGGGTGGCGCGTCGAAGGTCGGGCTGACCGAGAACGATCCCCAGGTGGTCAAGGACCTGCCGCCCAAGGAAGAGGACTGACGGCCCGGCCGTCCCGCCCGGCGCCGGTGTCGGCTGATGTCCGATAGCCTCGCCCCGCCACCGCGCCACCCGCGGCATCGTCGCTCGGCGATGGTCTCCGCGCGGCTTCCCGTATTCCCGTGGGACACCCTGGCCGACGCGACGGCCACCGCTCGGGCGCATCCCGACGGGATCGTCGACCTGTCGGTGGGCACCCCGGTCGACCCCGTCGCGCCGGTGATCCAGGAGGCCCTCACCGCTGCGGCGGCCGCACCCGGCTACCCGGCGACCGCGGGCACCGCCGCGCTGCGGGCCTCGGCGGTGGCCGCCCTGCGGCGCAGGCACGGCATCACCGGCGTGCCCGAGCAGGCGGTGCTGCCGGTGATCGGCACCAAGGAACTCATCGCCTGGCTGCCAACGCTGCTCGGTCTCGGACCGGACGACCTGGTGGTGGTTCCCGAGCTGGCCTACCCGACCTACGAGGTCGGTGCTCGGCTGGCCGGTGCGGGGGTGGTTCCGGCCGACTCGGTGACGCAGTTGGGCCCGCAGGCGCCGGCCGTCGTCTACCTCAACTCGCCGAGCAACCCGACCGGCAAGGTGCTCGGTGTCGAGCACCTGCGCAAGGTGGTCGAGTGGGCGCGCGACCGCGGCACCGTGGTGGTGTCCGACGAGTGCTATCTGGGCCTGGGCTGGGAGGAGCAACCGATATCGGTACTCCATCCCGAGGTGTGCGACGGCGACCATACCGGCCTGCTGGCGGTGCACTCGCTGTCGAAGAGCTCGTCGCTGGCCGGCTACCGGGCCGGGTTCGTCGTGGGTGATCCGGCCCTGGTGGCCGAGCTGCTGGCGGTGCGCAAGCACGCCGGCATGATGGTGCCCACCCCGGTGCAGGCCGCGATGGTGGCCGCGCTGGACGATGACGAGCACCAGCACCAGCAGCGCGAGCGCTACGCGAAGCGGCGCGCGGTGCTGCTGGCGGCGTTCCGGTCCGCCGACTTCACCGTCGATCTCTCCGATGCGGGGCTGTACCTGTGGGCGACCCGCGCCGAACCGTGCCGCGACACCGTGGCGTGGCTGGCCGAGCGCGGCATCCTCGTCGCCCCTGGCGAGTTCTACGGCCCGCGCGGAGCGCAGCACATCAGGGTGGCGCTGACCGCCACCGACGAACGCATCGCCGCCGCCGCCGCGCGGCTGGCCGGCTGACTCAGCGCGCCATCAGCAGCCAGCCCACGCCGAACGCCGTCAGCATCGACACCGCGATCAGCGGGATGCCGAACCGGACGAACCTGCCCGTCGAGTAGCCGCCCGGAGCCATCACCATCAGGTTGGACTGGTGGCTGAATGGGTTGATGAACGTGAACGAGATGCACGTCCCGATCAGGGTCAGCAACAGTGCCGGGTCGATCCCGGTGGTCGCGGTGACGCCCAAGGCGACCGGGGTGAGGATGGCCGCGGCCGCGGAGTTGGTGACGATGTTGGTCAGCACGGTGGTGCCAGCCACGAACACCAGCACCACCAGCGCGATGTTGCCCGACGACAGGGTCAGGACAGCGTCGGAGATGCGGTCGCCCAGGCCGCTTTTCACCACGATCGTGCCCAGTCCCACCGATCCGGCGATGATGGCCAGAATGTTCCAGTTCAGGGCTCGAGCCGCTGACCGGGGAGTGATCACACGGGTGAGCACCATCAGGGTCGCCCCGGCGACGGCGACGAGTTCGACCGGTGCGATGCCGAACGATCCGGCCGCGATGACCGCGGCGAGGATGGTCACCGCCGCCCAGGTCTTACCGGTCTGCGGGGCCTTGCCGACCACCTTCTGGTGCAACCCCACCAGCGGGTGGTCGGTCAGCACATCGGCCGAGGCGGCCGCCACGAAACACTTCGCCCCGGGGCGGGCAGCGGTCGTGCGCAGCGGCTGATCGCTTTCGGCGGCGATCACGACCAGGTCCTCGCCCTCTTCCAGTTCGCGGACGGTGGCCTCTTCATCCGTGGCGATCGACACGGCGTACAGGTTGTGCGGGGCCAGGCCGAACCGAGGATTGCCCCACAGCATCAGCACGCCCGGTTCGGTGGCGCGGTACACCAGCTTGTCGCCGGCCTGCAGTGTGCTGTCACTGCCCAGCTGCTCGCCCCAACGCCGGATCTCCAGGAGTTCGAAATCAGGGGTGGACTCGATGCCCACCGCCGCGGCGGTCCGGCCGATCGCATTGGCCCGCTCGGACAGCGGGATCTCGACGCGCCAGGACGAGTCGCGCTCCACCGGGTCGTGCCCGCCGCGCAGCATCAGCGGGGCGGTGAGCAGCAGGACCAGCCACCCCACCAGCGCCACCGGCACCGCGATCGGGACGAACGAGAACATGCTCAGCCCCACCCCGGCGGGGGCGGCCAGGCCGGCGATCAGCAGGTTGGAACTGGTTCCGATCAGCGTGGCCGACCCGGCCAGGGTGGTGGCGTGGGCGACCGGGAGCAGCACCTGACGCGCCGGGACGCCCGAGCGTTGCTCGAGTTCTTCGGCGGCGGGGATCAGCATCGCCACGATCGGGGTGGTGTTGATCAGCCCGGAGGCCACACCGACCGGCGGGATGAGCCGGCGCAGCGCCTGGCTCGCGGTGCTGACCCCGGCCAGCAGCCGGTAGGTCACCCGCGAGACGACCCCGGTGTGCAGCACGCCCTTGGCGATCACCAGCATGGCGGCGATGGTGATCACGCCGCCGTTGCTGAGACCGGCGAACAACTCGGCCGGGGTCGCGATGCCGATGGCCCCGGCCGCCACCAACGCGCAGATCAGCGCCAGCACGGCGGGAATTCGGCCGGTGGTCATGACGACCAGGGTCAGCACGACTATGACGGCAGCGACAATTTCCACCGGGCCATTATTGGCCCCGGCCCGCCCGGCGGCGGGTCAGTGGGTTCCGCGGGTCAGTTCATGTTCCAGGGTTCGCCGTAGGTGGTGACGCTGTCACCGGCCTTGGAGATCAGCCGGGCGAAGGGGCGCAGC
>JAGQTU010000158.1 GCA_020438865.1 Mycobacterium sp. | reverse complement strand
CACCGGCGGCCGCGCCGATGTCCTCCCGCCGAACCGCGAGGAAGCCGCGTTAGGCCATCAACCGCTCGGCGGCGGCCAGCAGTTGCGACCGCCGGTCCGACTTCTGCCTGCTGCGGCGGGTCTGGAGCTCGGCGTCCCGCACGCCGTCCGGCGAGTGCTGCGGTGAGCCTGCCATCGTCGACCCTTCGAGGATGTGTCTGGACCTTTGGGTTAATCTTCACTAACCTAACACGAGTTAGTCGCCATTAACTCCAGGCTGGACGGACTTCGACGATGGCATCATCGGCAGCCAACCGCGAGGCGCATGTGCACCTCGTCGAGCAGTTGCGTTCCAAGCTGGCCGAAGCGGCGCTCGGCGGACCCGAGCGCGCCCGCGCCCGTCACGTCGAGCGCGGAAAGCTGCTGCCGCGCGACCGGGTCGACGGTCTGCTCGACCCCGGCAGCCCGCTGCTGGAGGTCGCGCCGCTGGCCGCCGACGGGATGTACGACGACGACTGCCCGGCGGCCGGGATCATCACCGGCATCGGCCGGGTATCGGGCCGGGAGTGCATGATCGTCGCCAACGACGCGACGGTCAAGGGCGGCACCTACTACCCGGTCACGGTCAAGAAGCACCTGCGCGCCCAGGAGATCGCCGTTCAGAACCGGCTGCCGTGCATCTACCTGGTCGACTCCGGCGGCGCCTTCCTGCCCCGCCAGGACGAGGTCTTCCCCGACCGCGACCACTTCGGCCGGATCTTCTACAACCAGGCGACGCTGAGCGCGGCGGGCATCCCGCAGATCGCCGCGGTGCTCGGCTCCTGCACCGCCGGCGGCGCCTACGTTCCCGCCATGAGCGACGAGGCCGTGATCGTGCGCAACCAGGGCACCATCTTCCTGGGCGGCCCCCCGCTGGTGAAGGCCGCGACGGGCGAGGTGGTCACCGCCGAGGAACTGGGCGGCGGCGATCTGCACTCGCGCACCTCCGGGGTCACCGACCACCTGGCCCACGACGACCGCGACGCGCTGCGCATCGTGCGCCGGATCGTGGCCACCTTCGGTCCCCGCGAACAACGGCCGTGGGATGTCCGCCCGACGGTCGACCCGATCGCCGACCAACATGAGCTCTACGACGTCGTGCCGGTCGACGCCCGCGTTCCCTACGACGTTCACGAGGTGATCACCCGCATCGTCGACGGCGGCGACTTGAGCGAGTTCAAGGCCGAGTACGGCACCACGCTGGTGACCGGCTTCGCCCACATCCACGGCCACCCGGTCGGCATCGTCGCCAACAACGGTGTGCTGTTCGGCGAATCCGCGGTCAAGGGAGCGCATTTCATCGAACTGTGCGACAAGCGAGTAGTACCGCTGGTGTTCCTGCAGAACATCACCGGCTTCATGGTCGGCCGTGACTACGAGGCGGGCGGCATCGCCAAACACGGCGCCAAGATGGTGACCGCCGTCGCTTGCGCCCGGGTGCCCAAACTGACCGTCGTGATCGGCGGGTCCTACGGGGCCGGCAACTACTCGATGTGCGGTCGGGCGTATTCGCCCCGTTTCCTCTGGATGTGGCCCAACGCCCGGATCTCGGTGATGGGCGGCGAGCAGGCCGCTTCGGTGCTGGCCACGGTGCGCGGCGAGATGACCGTTGCGGAGGAGGACGGCTTCAAGGCGCCGATCCGGGCCCAATACGAGCATCAGGGAAATCCGTACTATTCGACCGCGCGGTTGTGGGACGACGGTGTGATCGACCCCGCGGACACCAGAACCGTTCTCGGGCTGGCACTATCCGTCACCGCCAACGCACCGGTCGAGCCGGTGTCCTACGGCGTCTTCCGGATGTAGGCATATGACACAACACGAATTGCGCACCGTCCTCGTCGCCAACCGCGGCGAGATCGCGGTGCGCGTCATCAGAACGCTGAAGGCGATGGGTATCCGGTCGGTGGCGGTGTACAGCGACGCCGACGTCGACGCCCGCCATGTCGCCGAGGCGGACACCGCCGTTCGGCTCGGCCCCGCACCCGCGCGCCAGAGCTACCTCGACATCGAGACGGTGGTGAATGCCGCCCGGCAAACCGGCGCGCAGGCGGTGCACCCGGGCTACGGATTCCTCGCCGAGAACCCCGATTTCGCCGCGGCACTGCAGCGCGCCGGCATCATCTTCATCGGTCCGCCCGCGGCCGCCATCCGCACCATGGGTGACAAGATCGCCGCGAAGTCCGCGGTGTCCGCCTTCGGCGTCCCAGTGGTGCCCGGTATCGCCCGCCCGGGTCTGACCGACGCCGAACTGATCTCGGCGGCCGACGACATCGGCTATCCGATCCTGGTCAAGCCGTCGGCGGGCGGCGGCGGCAAGGGCATGCGCCGCGTCGAGGCCGCGGCCGACCTGCCCGCGGCGCTGGTCTCCGCCCGCCGCGAGTCGGCCGCCGCGTTCGGGGACGACACGCTGTTCCTCGAGCGGTTCGTGCTGCGGCCCAGGCACATCGAGGTGCAGGTGCTCGCCGACGGTTACGGCACCGTGCTGCATCTCGGCGAGCGCGAATGCAGCCTGCAGCGCCGCCATCAGAAGGTCATCGAGGAGGCACCCTCACCGCTGCTCGACGCGGCCACCCGTACGCGGATCGGGGCGGCGGCCTGCGACACCGCCCGCAGCGTCGACTACGTCGGCGCCGGAACGGTGGAGTTCATCGTCTCCGCCGCCCGCTCTGACGAGTTCTTCTTCATGGAGATGAACACCCGCCTGCAGGTCGAGCACCCGGTCACCGAGATGGTCACCGGCTGGGACCTCGTCGAGTGGCAGGTCCGCATTGCGGCGGGGGAGAAGCTGCCCGCCACGCAGGACGACATCGAGATGCACGGGCACGCCATCGAGGCGCGGGTGTACGCCGAGGACCCCGCGGCCGGGTTCCTGCCCACCGGCGGACCGGTGCTCGGGCTGGTGGAGCCCTCCGGCCCGGGCCTGCGGGTCGATTCGGGGCTGCGCCGCGGGACGACGGTCGGCAGCGACTACGACCCGATGCTGGCCAAGGTCATCGCCCACGCCGAGGACCGGACCGCGGCGCTGCGCGGCCTGGATCGCGCGCTGTCCGACACCGCCGTCCTGGGTCTCGGCACCAACATCGAATTCCTGCGGTTCCTGTTGGCCGACGCCGATGTCGCCGCCGGACGCCTCGACACCGGCCTGCTCGATCTGCGGGCCGGTGACTTCGCTCCGGCGCCGCCGGACGACGAACTGTTCATCGCCGCCGCGGCCTACCGCTGGCTGCAACGCTGGCTGGCCGCGGGTGCGGATCCGTGGGCGATCCCCTCCGGCTGGCGGATCGGCGAACCGGCGCCGACCGGCATCCGGTTGCGGTGCGGCGATCGAACCGACCACGTCCACATCATCGGCACCCCGGATCGGGCGGCGGCGCGGATCGAGGAGGGCGAAACTCACTCAATGGCAGCCGAATTCGCCGGTGACGAGCTGGCAGTCACCGTCGGCGGGATGCGGCGCAGCTATCTCGTCGCCGAGTCGGGTCATCAGATCTGGCTCGCCGGTGACGGCCGGACGGCGATGCTCGAGGAAGTTCGCGAGGCACCGGTGCGGCCGGACGACGAACACAGCGGCGACGCCGAACTGGTCAGCCCGATGCCGGGTTCGGTGGTCGCCGTCGGTGTCGCCGACGGCGAACTGGTGACAGCGGGCACAGTCGTGGTGGCCGTCGAGGCCATGAAGATGGAGCACTCGCTGACCGCACCCGTCGACGGTGTGGTGGAGCTTCTCGTCGCCGTCGGCGACCAAGTCAAGGTAGGCCAGCCGCTGGCCAAGATCACCGCAACGAAGAACGAAGAAGGCGAACAACGATGACTGACTTCCTATCCACCGGCACCCTGCCCGACGAGTACGAGCAACTGGCCAAGACGGTGCGCGATTTCGCCCGCAACGTCGTAGCCCCGGTCGCCGCCAAGCACGACGCCGAGCACTCGTTCCCCTACGAGGTGGTGGCGGGGATGGCCGAGATGGGGTTGTTCGGTCTGCCCTTCCCCGAGGAGTACGGCGGCATGGGTGGTGACTACTTCGCGCTCTGCCTGGCCCTGGAGGAACTCGGCAAGATCGACCAGAGCGTGGCCATCACCCTGGAAGCCGGTGTCTCGCTGGGGGCGATGCCGGTGTACCGGTTCGGCACCGAGGCGCAGAAGCGGGAATGGCTGCCCCAGTTGACCTCCGGCGCGGCGCTCGGCGCGTTCGGCCTGACCGAGGCCGGCGGCGGCACCGACGCCGGCGCCACCAAGACCACCGCACGACTCGACGACGGGCACT
>JAGQTU010000157.1 GCA_020438865.1 Mycobacterium sp. | reverse complement strand
ACCCGGGTCTGCTCCGCCATGATCTGGTCGGTGATGCCACCACACTCGGGGAACAACGGACCGTGTTTGGCGTTCCCCGTCGACGGCACGGACGGCGACTGCGACGACTGGGGCTGGTTGGAGTCCGAGCCCGAGCAAGCGCTCAGCGCAGGGATCACGGCCACGGCGGCGACGACCAGTGTCGCCGATCTGCGCGCTCGGGTCATGCGCACCTGCTTCTCACAGCATGCACTGTAGCGGTCGGCGCAGGGGCCAACACCGATAGGCGCGCTGACCTGCCCATACGTCGCAAATCGGCCGGTGCGGCGGCGGCATGATGCTGCAACACCTCGCCGGGCGTATGCGACAGTAACGGCATGCTCCTGGCACTGCTGCGACAGTATGTCCGGCCGTACCGGTGGCTGGTCGCGGCGGTGATGACGCTGCAGACCATCAGCACCCTCGCCTCGCTGTACCTGCCGACCGTCAACGCCGCGATCATCGACGACGGGGTCGCCAAGGGCGACACCGGCCTGATCGCGCAACTCGGAATGGTGATGCTGGCCGTCACCGGCCTCCAGGTGCTGTGCGCGATCGGCGCCGTGTACTTCGGGTCGCGCACCGGCATGGGGTTCGGGCGCGACCTGCGCTCGGCGATGTTCCACCACGTCACCACCTTCTCCGCGCGGGAGACCGCCCGGTTCGGAGCCCCGTCGCTGCTGACCAGGACCACCAACGACGTCCAGCAGATCCAGGTGCTGGTGCAGATGACCGCCACCACGCTGGTGACCGCACCCATCATGTGCGTCGGCGGGATCATCATGGCGATCCACCAGGACGCCGGGCTGTCCTGGCTGCTGCTGGTCAGCGTGCCGGTGCTGGCGGTGTCCAACTACTGGATCGCCTCCCGGATGCTGCCGATCTTCCGCAGCATGCAACGCCTCATCGACGGCATCAACCGGGTGCTACGCGAACAACTCTCCGGCATCCGGGTGATCCGGGCCTTCGCCCGGGAGCCGTTCGAGAAGGACCGGTTCGCCGAGGCCAACCACGCCGTGTCCGACACCGCGCTGGCGGCGGGCCGCTGGCAGGCGCTGATGCTGCCGGTGACCACCCTGACCATCAACATCTCCAGCGTCGCGCTGATCTGGTTCGGCGGTCTGCGCATCGACGCCGGCCGGATGCAGGTCGGCTCGCTGATCGCGTTCCTGTCGTATTTCATGCAGATCCTGATGGCCGTGCTGATGGCCACGCTGCTGTTGCTGCTGCTGCCGCGCGCGTCGGTGTGCGCCGACCGGATCACCGAGGTGCTGTCCACCCAGACCGCGATCACCAGTCCGGCTTCGCCGCGCCGTCCCGCGGGGGGGATTCGCGGTGAACTGGTGCTCGACGCAGCCACGTTCAGCTATCCGGGAGCGGAACGGCCGGTGCTGGAGGATGTCTCGTTCACCGCCGGGCCCGGTTCGACGACGGCGATCGTGGGCTGCACCGGCTCCGGGAAGTCGACGCTGGTGGCGTTGATGTGCCGGCTCTACGACGTCACGGACGGTGCGGTGCGCCTGGACGGCGTCGACGTGCGCGACTACGACACCGAGTACCTGTGGTCCGCGCTCGGTCTGGTGCCCCAGCGCGGCTATCTGTTCTCCGGCACCGTCGCCGATAACCTCTACTACGGCGCGGCCCCAGGGCACGTGGTGACCGACGACGAGATGTGGGCGGCCCTGCGGGTGGCGGCGGCCGACGAGTTCGTGCGGGCGCATCCGGACGGGCTTCGGATGCGGGTGGCGCAGGGCGGCATCAACTTCTCCGGTGGCCAGCGGCAACGGCTGGCCATCGCCCGTGCGGTGATCCGCCGCCCGGCGGTCTATCTGTTCGACGACGCGTTCTCCGCCCTCGATGTGCACACCGATGCCCGGGTGCGCTCGGCGTTGCGCGAGGTGTCGGACGAGTCGACGGTCATCATTGTGGCGCAGCGGATTTCGACGGTTGCACAAGCCGACCAGGTGGTGGTGGTCGACGGTGGCCGGGTGGTGGGAGCAGGAACCCATGACCGACTGCTCGTCGAGTGCCCGGTGTACGCCGAGTTCGTCGACTCGCAGTCCATCGGCGCCGGGGTCGGAGGGGTGCCGTGACCGGGCCGGGGATGCGCGGCGGCGGTCTGCGCACCCTGACCCAGGACCCGGCCAAGGCGCGCTCGCGGGACTTCACCGGATCGGCGTTGCGACTGCTGCGGCGGCTGACCCCGCAACGGCACCTGGCCGCGGCGGTGGTCGCGCTGACCATCGGGGGGATCGCGCTCGGCGTGATCGGGCCGCGCATCCTGGGGCATGCGACCGACCTGCTGTTCAACGGGGTGATCGGCCGCCAGCTGCCCGCCGGGCTCACCAAGGAGCAAGCCATTGCGGCCGCCCGGGCCCGCGGCGACAACACGTTCGCCGACCTGCTGTCGGGCATGAACGTGGTGCCCGGCCGTGGCGTCGACTTCCCGGCGGTGGGCCGCACCCTGGCGCTGGCGCTGGCGCTGTACCTGCTTGCCGCGCTGTTGGTCTGGATTCAGGCGCGGCTGCTCAACGTCATCGTCCAGCGCACCATCACCGCACTGCGCTCCGACGTCGAGAACAAGGTGCACCGACTACCGCTGTCCTACTTCGACTCCCGCCAGCGTGGCGAATTGCTCAGCCGGGTGACCAACGACGTCGATAACATCCAGTCCTCGGTGTCGATGACGATCAGTCAGCTGCTCACCTCGGTGCTCACCGTGATCGCGGTATTGGCGATGATGTTGACCATCTCCCCGCTGCTGGCGCTCATCACGGTGGTGACGGTGCCGCTGTCGTTGTGGGTGACGCGGGCGATCGCCCGGCGCTCGCAGAGGATGTTCATCGCGCAGTGGACCAATACCGGCCGGCTCAACGCCCACATCGAGGAGACCTACAGCGGTTTCACGATCGTGAAGACGTTCGGGCACCGCGCGTCGGCGCAGGAGAAGTTCCGCGATTTCAACGACGAGGTGTATGCGTCGAGTTTCGGAGCACAGTTCTTCTCCGGGCTGGTCTCCCCGGCGACCACCTTCATCGGCAACCTGAGCTACGTCGCAGTCGCGGTGGTCGGCGGCTATCAGGTCGCCAGCGGCCAGATCACGTTGGGCAGCATCCAGGCCTTCATCCAGTACGTCCGCCAGTTCAACCAGCCGCTGACCCAGGTGGCCGGCATGTACAACACGCTGCAGTCCGGGGTGGCCAGCGCCGAGCGGGTTTTCGACTTCCTCGACGAACCCGAGGAGGCCCCGGATGCCGCGGCGGCACTCCCACCGGTCGGCGAAACCGCGCGCGGGCGAGTCGAGTTCCGCAACGTCTGGTTCGGCTACACCCCGGGGACGCCGGTGATCGAGGACCTGTCGCTGGTGGCCCAACCGGGCAGCACGGTGGCGATCGTCGGGCCGACCGGGGCGGGTAAGACGACGCTGGTGAACCTGCTGATGCGGTTCTACGACGTGGATTCCGGCGTCATCCTGCTCGACGGCGCCGACATCACGACGGTGAGCAGGCAGTCGCTGCGCTCCCGGATCGGCATGGTGCTGCAGGACACCTGGCTGTTCGGCGGAACGATCGCGGAGAACATCGGCTACGGCAGGCCGAACGCCGGCCGGGATGACATCATCGAGGCCGCCCGCGCGGCGTACGTGGACCGCTTCGTGCACACGCTGCCCGACGGTTACGAGACCCGGGTGAGCGATGACGGGGGGAACATCAGCGCTGGCGAGAAGCAGCTGATCACGATCGCGCGGGCGTTCCTGGCACAGCCCCAGCTGCTGATCCTCGATGAGGCCACCAGCTCGGTGGACACCCGGACCGAGCTGCTGGTGCAGCAGGCGATGAGCGAATTGCGCCGGGACCGAACGAGTTTCATCATCGCCCACCGGCTCTCGACCATCCGCGACGCGGACGTGATTCTGGTGATGGACGGCGGGCGGATCGTCGAGCAGGGCAGCCACGCCGACCTGTTGGCCCGGCGCGGCGCCTACTTCGAGATGACGCGCGTGTGACCCGGGTCTAGAGTTCGGGGCCCTGCGCGCGCAGGTCGTCGACCTCGGACATCGCCTCGCGCAGTTTGGCCAGCCACTCCTCGGCGTGCTGTCCGACGAGGCGGACCGACCAGGCCAGTGCGTCGGAACGGGAGCGCGCGACGCCGGCGTCGACCAGGGTGTCGAGCACCTGACGCTCGGGCTGCTTGAGCCGGGTCATCACCGGAACGGCGATGTGGGTGAACAGGACTCGCTCGGCGTCGTCGTCGCCGGGCGCTCCGGTCTCCACGCCCCAGGACACCTTGCGGCCGTACCTGGCCTGCGCCTCCTCGGCGATGTGCATGCGTTCGGAACGGGTCTCCTCGCGGAACCGGGACACCCGTCCGGCCGCGCGGGCCTCGGTCTCTTCGTCGCCG
>JAGQTU010000015.1 GCA_020438865.1 Mycobacterium sp. | reverse complement strand
CACGTGCAGGGTGTAGAACCAGCCGCGGGTCTGCCCGATGTATTCGACGATGAAGTCACCCGGGTTGTGCCCGGCGACCTGCTTGTCAGGGTCGACGGAATCCACACCGTCGAACCAGTCGGCGTTCTCGAACGGGTAGTGCACCTGGGCGTAGGGCATCGAACCGGAGTCGAACCACACGTCGAAGACGTCTTCGATGCGGCGCATCGTCGAAAGACCGCTCGGGTCATCGGGATTGGGCCTGGTGAGTTGGTCGATGTGGGGCCGGTGCAGATCGGTCGGACGGACGCCGAAGTCGCGTTCGAGTTCGTCGAGGCTGCCGTAGACGTCGATGCGCGGATGGGCAGGGTCGTCGGAGACCCAAACCGGAATCGGGGTGCCCCAGTAGCGATTCCGCGAGATCGACCAGTCCCGCGCACCGGACAGCCACTTGCCGAACTGGCCGTCCTTGACGTGCTCGGGATACCAGGTGATCTGCTGGTTCAGTTCGACCATCCGGTCGCGGAACTCGGTGACCTTGACGAACCAGGACGACACCGCCCGGTAGATCAGCGGGTTGCGGCACCGCCAGCAGTGCGGATAGGAGTGGTCGTAGGTCTCGTGGCGGATCAGGACCGGGGCGTTCACGGCGACCGGGCCACTGCCGCTCTTGAGGTCCCGGATGATCTGCGGGTTCGCGTCGAAGACGTGCTGCCCCTGGTAATCGGGAACGGTGGCGTCGAAGCGGCCCTTGGAGTCGACCGGCGTCACCGGCACGATGCCCACCGTGTCGGTGGTGGCCTTGTCATCCTCGCCGTAGGCCGGCGCCATGTGGACGATCCCGGTGCCGTCCTCGGTGGTGACGAAGTCGCCGCGCAGCACCTGGAAGGCGTTGGGCGAGTCGAGGAAATACGGGAAGGGCGGCAGGTAGCGCAGCCCCAGCAACTGCTCGCCGGGCAGCGTGGCCAGGATCTCCGGCTCCTCGCCCAGTTCCCGGGCGTAGGCGGCCAGGCGTGCCTGCGCCAGCACGAACCGCCGATCCTCCACCCGCACAAGCACATACGTGACGTCGGGATTGACCGCGACGGCCTGGTTGGACGGCAGGGTCCAGGGTGTGGTGGTCCAGATCAGCAGGTGGGCGCCGTCGAGATCGGAATCGGGAGCGCTCACCCGGAAGCCGACGGTGATGGCCGGGTCCTGGCGGCTCTGGTAGACGTCGTCGTCCATCCGCAATTCGTGGCTGGACAGCGGGGTCTCGTCGTTCCAGCAGTACGGCAGGACCCGGACGCCCTCGTAGGCCAGCCCGGCGTCCCAGAGCTGCTTGAACGCCCAGATGACCGACTCCATGAACGACAGGTCGAGGGTCTTGTAGTCGTTGTCGAAGTCCACCCACCGCGCCTGCCGGGTGACGTAGGCCCGCCATTCGTCGGTGTACTTAAGCACCGAGGCGCGGCAGGCGTCGTTGAACTTCTCGATACCCATCGCCTCGATCTGGGCCTTGTCGGTGATGCCGAGTTGCCGTTGCACCTCGAGTTCGGCGGGCAGGCCGTGGGTGTCCCAGCCGAAGCGGCGTTCCACCTTGTAGCCGCGCATGGTCCGGTAGCGCGGCACGATGTCCTTGACGTAGCCGGTCAGCAGGTGCCCGTAGTGCGGCAGCCCGTTGGCGAAGGGCGGCCCGTCGTAGAAGACGTACTCCTCGGCGCCGTCGCGGCGCTCGATGCTGGCCCGGAAGGTGTCGTCGGCGGCCCAGTAGTCCAGGACGTCGAGTTCCAGGGCGGGAAAGTCCGGTGAGCCGGCCGGCTTGGGGTAGCCATTCTCGGTCACGGTGTGTGTCATCTCCTGTGCCAGAAGTTTCCTCGGGCACGGGGACGACGACGCGCAGGTGCGCGAGCGCCGCGGTACCACCCCGCTTACGCACGCGCCCGCGTGCGTCGCTCAATGCGGGCTGTGACGGGCCCACCCGTTCGGTTCTACCGGGTCCGACCTGGAGGTCCTGGACCGTTCTTCCGAAGGCTCCCCGGTGATGGCCGGATCGATGCCGATTCTGCGGAGTCTACCGCCGCCTCCAGCTATGCCGCGTCGGCGGGCGCGCTCGCCTCGGAAGCCAGTTCGATCAGGCCGAGCCGGAACTGGGCGGTGAGTTCCTCGACCGTGCTGGTCTCCAGGCGACGCGCGTCGTACCACCAGTCCATCTGCAGCAGCCCGGCGCCGCGGTAGGCGAGGATGCCCAGCGCCGGCCCGTCTGCCAGCTGCAGCGATCCCAGGGTCGGGTCCGGCGGCATGCCGAGGTAGGAGAAGACGACGTCGGCGGGCTGATGGAAGACCCGGGCCGGGGCGGTGAGCGCTGCGCGGACGTCGGCGAGCATGCCGTCGGCGTCGACCTCGCGGTCGGTGGCGCAGCAGAGCCGGACCGGTGCAACGGTGGTCAGCCCGCTGACCGTCACGATTCCGACGCCGATGGCCCGGGCGATCGACCGGCCCAGGGCGGCGAGGAGCATCTCCTCCACCCCGCACCGGAGCGCCGCGACCGCGCCGTCCAGCTCGGCGGTCAGCACGGCGGGCAGCGGCACCGACATGCTGACCAGATCTTCGGGGCGGGGCCGACCGGGAACTTCGTCGTCGACCACCCGCACTTTGTTGGACGGATCGGTCAGCAGGGGCGAAACCATGACGCCCACCGTACAGCCGATGTCCCAATTTTGGGAGATCAGTCCCAATACTGTGACGGCAATGTCAATTTCCGCGCGGAATTACCGGAGGAGGTTGCCATTACCCATTACCGGGGGTTCGGGTTATCGTGAACGGGTGCCCCGCACCGACGAAAACGGCAGACAACTCAAGGCGCTTCTCGAATACCTCCTCGACGGCGATGTCGATGTCAAGGAGATCTACGACGCCCTCGGCATCTCCAGCAGCACGTACTACCGGCGGATCAAGGACGCGGACTATCCCAACGCCGAGGAATTACGCTTGCTGGCAGGCAGATTCGACCTGAGCTATCCGGATCTGCAGGTCCGCTTCGGACTGATGAGCCGTCAGGACGTGTGGAACTATGTGGAATCAACGCCATTTACTGTGGCGACAATTAATTCCGCACCTTCCGCACCCCTGCGGACCAAACTATCCGAATTACAGCCGCGACCGGATGCTCCCCCGCTGTAGTATTTGCTGACGTTTATTCGGGGATATAAGGCGACACCATGGCTCTTGCTTCACTCATCGCAATCACAGTGGGCTGTATTGCGTGGAGCCTGTGGATCCGCCGGGTGACGTGGAATTGCCGCTGGGAGGTCGCAGCCACCCTCAACATCGCGTTGCAGGGTCTGGCGGTCCTGTTGATGTCACCGCTGGCGTCGGAGACGATCGGCCGCGCGTTGCACGCGCTCACCGGCAAGTGGAACCTCGAGGACTACATCGGCCACGACTGCTATGTGGTGGCCGCATCGGCCATGGTCTACAACGCGCTGGGCCGACTGCAGGACGACGAGGCGATGCAGTCCGCGTTCAAGCAGTACGTCGAGCGGCCGGCGACGTTGTGCATCCCGCTCATGCTGGCGACCTTCTCGCTGGGGAACGGGGCGGCGATCTACCGTCCGGATTTCTTCGATGTGCCCACCGACTTCTGGCTCAGCACGTACTGGCTGTTGCTCTGCGGGATGCTGATCTACCTGCTCGGCTATGGGTCGCGGGCCCTGCTCATCCTGCGCCGGGATCCGCGGTCCCGCCTTATCGCCAACGTCTATCTGTTCGCCTCCGCGGCCGGCATCGTGGCGTGCGCGATTCGGATCATCACCGCCTATGTCGCGCCGCTGCAGGCCGTCGAAGGCGGCACCCTGGTGTGGTTCTTCGCCTGCACCTGCGGCGCGGGGTTCGCGGTCGCCTCGGCGCATTCCTGGCGGATCAAGACGAGATGGTTCAACGGCGCAACCCACTGAGCTCAGCGCGCGGACCCAGGTATACCGGATGCCGACTCAAGCAATGCCGAAACCCTTGACCGTCAACCAGATTCCGACGACGACCAACAGCGCGATGAGGATCTGCTTGCGGTGGGCAGCCGACCAGTCATGCAGCGGTTGCAGCACCGCCTGGGTCTTCTGCGGCGAGATCACGTAGCCGACCAGAGCCAGTTCCACGATCCCGAGCATCACGAGGACGAAAGCAACGACGGCAGCGATCTGGGTTGCGATGGAGGTGCCCGAGGCCACGACGATGGTGCCGATCAGCAAGACCAACGGCAGTTCGGCGAAGTAACCCAGCCCCATCAGCATCGACATCCAAAGGGATCCGCCTTCCCAGGCGGCCCGGGCGCGAGCCAGTTGCCGCTTCACTGCGGACGTCACGCGCGCAATCACAGCGGTGAGCCGGCCGGGCGGCGAGGTAAATGCTCCGGTATCGACCGCATCCACCGACTCGTCACCGGCCACCCCTGGCGCCACGGGCTGTTTCGTCCGATTGCGCATCCAAAGACGCACCCCAATCACGGCTGCCAGAATTAGTGCGGCGGCCCCTGAGGCGACTTGCAGCGGCTCGACGGATGTTCTGGGATCAGGGGTCGCCAGCCGGTGCGCAAAACCGGCGAACGAGGGCACTAGGTGCAACGCCGTCAACGCGACGAGGAAGGCCGACACGTTTACGGCGAAGCTGCCGACCCAGAAGGCGAGGAGATTCTGCACGGTGCGCGGCCGGGAGATCACCAGCAGCGTGAATGCGATCAGCACGGGGTTGAGTGACACCAGAAGCGCCAACACCAACACTTCGTGCCACATGGGCGTAGAACTTAGTCCGGTCGGGAGTGCCTTCGCGAGATCACACGAAACCCAAGCCGACGGCAACGTTCCAAACGCCGACCACGGACAGCAGAGTGATCACGATGGCGTTGATATGGGCCGCCGACCAGTCGTGCAGCGGCTGGAGGACCGCTTGAGTCTTCGCCGGAGCAACGAGGTTACTCAACAGGGCGAACTCGAGAACTATAAACATGGTCAGGATGAAGACGACGGCGATGACGACCTGCATGCCAATCGAAGCTCCCGAACCGACAATCAATGAGTCCACCAGCAGCACCATGGTGAGCGACGGGACGCATCCCATGCCGAAAAGCACCGCAAGCCAAAGGTTGCCGTTCTCCCAGGCAGTTTGCGCCCGCTTGGCGGTAGCTTTGAGGCTCTCCACGGCGTCGCCGAGCCGACCAGGCGGCCGCGATTCCAGAGCCGGCGGCTCGGGACGCTCCTCGAGCAGGACTGCCGAATCGCCTCCGACGCAGACCGGGACTGAAAGTTCTTTGCGTTCCTTCTTTTTCTTGCGCACCGCTACCGAGGCGGCAACAAACAACATGAGAAGACCCGCGCCGAACTGAATGGGTTTGAAAGTGGCGCCCGGGTCTGGGGTCGCTAAGTCGTGGGCAAAGTTTGCAAAGGACGGTATGACGTGCAGTGCCACCAATGGCACCAAGAAGATCGGCACGTTGGTGATCATGCAGCCGATCCAATAGGCGAACAGGTTCTGCACGGGCCGCGGTCGCGAGATGATGAGCAGAATCACCGCGATAAGGAACGGGTTGAGCACCACCAAGAGCGTCATCAACATCACGTCACGCCACACGGAGGTCACCCTACCTTATTTGCTGCCAATTAAGGAAATTATGCCAATCGTCTCAAATACTGCTGCCTGCCACTGTACTTATACCCATCACCTTCCAGTCCGCAGCGTATGTGGATTTGCTAGAAAGTCGTCTCCAGGCGTAACCCCGCACCCGTCCTGCCTAGAGCAGCCCGAGGTGTTGCATGTCGGTGACGTACTTGGTGATGACCTCCGGGGTGACATGCGGGATGTCTCCGTCGGGGCCGATGTGGGCGGCTTGCACGGCAGCCTGGAACCTGTCGGTGGGGGCGAACGAGCCCAGGGTGGGCTCGGGCGCCTGCACGTCGTGGTTACTGTGCAGCAGGATGAGCAGCATCTGCAGCACGGTGTTGTGCCGCTGCTGTTCGGGCAGCGCCGCCAGGCCGGCGTGGAAGCGCTGCACCCACTGCCCGAAGTCCTCGACCCGTTCGATCGGGTAGCCGGCCTCGATGAGCCAGTCCACGTACTCGTCGATGCCGATGCCGTCGTCGTGCGGGTTCATCACGTGGTAGGTGAGGAAACCCTCCTCGGCCTCCGCACCCAGGGTGGTGACGGCCTCGGCGACGAAGCCGACCGGCAGCCCGTCGAAGTGCGCCCGCTGCCGGTTGCCGGCGGCGTCGCGCTGATAGAACGAGCCCGGCGCCACCCCGGTCAGCATCACGCTGTAGATCATCCGGGTCACCGTGTCGGTCAGGTTGAGCTGCCCGGTGAAGCGCGGGTCGGCCATGATCATCCCGGAACGGAACACCGCCACCGGCAGCCCGCACAGGTCATGGGCCTCCCGCAGCAGCACCTCACCGGCCCACTTGCTGTTGCCGTAGCCGTTGGCGTAGCTGCCGTCGACCACCCGGGTCGCGCTGATCTCGCGGATGTCGGCGTCTTCGGTGAACAGTCCTGGCTCGACCTGACGGCCGATGTCGGACGTCGAGACGTAGGTGAAGGCCTTCAACTTGGTGGTGATGGCCAGCCGGATCAGTTCCGCGGTGCCGACCACGTTCGGGCCGAACAGGTCGCTGTAGGGCAGCACACTGTTCACGAACGCCGCGGAATCCACGATGAGATCGACGGATTCGGCCAGCCTGCTCCACCGCTCTGAGTCCAGCCCCAGGTCGACCTGTCCCTTGTCGCCGGCGATCACGCGCAACCGGCCGTCGGCGGCCAGGGCCCGGAACTGGGCCAGCAGCGCGGCGTCACCGGTGTCGAAGGCCCGCTCGAGACGCTGGCGGGCGCCCTCATCGGACTCCCCGCGCACCAGGCAGATCAGCGTGCCGCCAACCGGAGCCAGGCGCTCGAGCCATTCCAGCACCAGGTAGCGGCCCAGGAACCCGGTCGCCCCGGTCAACAGCACCGTCGAGACCTCACCGATGGCGGCAGGCAGCCTCGGCGCACCCAACAGGGTCGGGGCGTCGATGAACTTCTCCAGCCTCAGGTCGCCGGCGTGCACCTCGCTGGGCGCCACCCCGTGGACCTCGGTGAAGCTGGGCCCGTGCGCCGGGCCGGCGTCACCGGCTCCGGCGTCGATCTGGCGAGCCAGGCCGCACACTGTCGGGGTCTCGAAGACCGCCCGCACCCCCAACTCGACATCCAGGGCCGTGTTCACCGCAGCGATCAACCGCATCGCCGAGATCGAATCCCCACCGATCTCGAAGAACGAATCGTCGGCACCCACCTGCGCCAAACCGAGCACCTGCGCATAGATGTCCGCGATCACCTGCTCGACCGCACTCTGCGGGGCCCGGTACTTCGCCGCGTTCTGGTACTCCGGGGCCGGTAGCGCACGCCGGTCCAGCTTGCCGTTCACCGTCAACGGCAACGCATCCATGACCACGACGGCCGCGGGCACCATGTACGCCGGGAGGCGTTCGGCCAGCGTGGCGCGGGCCGCACCCGCCTCGACGTCGCCGGTGACGTAGCCGACCAGGCGCTTGTCACCGGGGCGGTCCTCGCGGGCGATCACCGCGGCCTGCTCGACACCGTCGAGACCGGCCAGCACCGTCTGGATCTCACCGAGCTCGATGCGGTAGCCGCGGATCTTGACCTGCTCATCGGCGCGGCCCAGGTAGAGAAGCTGGCCATCGCCGCCCCACGCCACCAGATCGCCGGTGCGGTACATCCGCGATCCGGCCGGACCGAACGGGCACGGCACGAACCGCGACCCGGTCAAGCCCGAGCGGTTCAGATAGCCGACACCCACCCCGCCGCCGGCCATGTACAGCTCGCCGACCACCCCGGCGGGCACCGGGCGCAGCCACTCATCGAGCACGAAGCCCGCCGCGCCGGGCACCGGCACGCCGATCGGCACCGCCGACTGCCCCGGCACCAGCGTGCTCATCGTGGAGTAGATCGTGCACTCCGAGGGGCCGTAACCGTTGACCAGGACCCGCCGGTCGGCGGCCCAGCGCTCCACGAGTTCCACGGGCACGGCCTCGCCGCCGAGCACCACGGTCGCGTGCTCCAGGCCCGTCGAGTCGAGCATGCCCGCCGCCGACGGGGTGTGGAAGATGACGTCGACCTTCTCGGCAACCAACAGATCGTGCAGGTCCGTCGGTGAACCGGCGACCGCCTCGGGAACGATCACCAACCGCGTGCCCGTCAGCAGCGACCCGAAGACCTCCCACACCGAGACGTCGAAGACCAGCGAGTGCCACTGCGACCAGGTCCGGCCGCGGCCGGACGGCAGCTTCGACGGCGACGAATCGATCAATTGGGTCAGATTGCGGTGACTGATCACCGAACCCTTCGGAGTCCCGGTGGTGCCGGAGGTGTAGATCATGTACGCGATGTCGTCGGCCGACGGCGCGGGCAACGCCGTGGCGGGCTGGGCATCGATGGATGCGTCGTCGATGTCGACGATGCGGAGATCGTGCCCGTCCAACCGGGAACGCAACTGTGCGGTGGTGATCACCGCGGCCGGCGCGGCGTCGCCGAGCATGAACTCCAGCCGCGTATCCGGAGCGGCCGGATCCATCGCCAGGTAGGCGGCCCCGGTCTTGACGACGGCCATCATCGCCACGATCGCCTGGGCCGAGCGCGGCAGCAGCAGGGTCACGATCCGTCCCGCGCCGACACCCTGCGCGGCCAGCAGGTTCGCCAGCCGGTTGGACGCCTCGTCGAGTTCGGCGTAGCTCATCGAGCGGCCTTCGAACGTCACGGCCGGGGCGTCCGGAGTCTGCGCCACCTGGGCGGCGAACACCTCCGGGATCGACAGCGGCGTGGGCTCGGCCTCGGCCAGCACGGCGGCGTTGCCCCACGCCTCGAGCTGATCGTGCTCGGTGTCGTCGAGCGCGTCGATCGCCGACAGGCGCTGGGCGGCGTCGGCCGTCATCGCTTCGAGCACCCGCTGGAAGCGGGTGACCACGGTGGCGATGCGGCTCGAGTCGAAGGCGTGGGTGTCGTACTCCACCCGGAGTCCCATCTCGGCGCCCGGCAGGGCCATCACCGACAGCGGGTAGTGGTTGTACTCGCGGCTGGTGAAGTCGGTGACCGTCAGCTCGTGCACACCCATGAACGCGCTGGTGTCGATCGGATAGCTCTCGTAGAGGAACAGGGTGTCGAACAGGTGGTCCTGCCCGGCGAGGTGATGGATCTCGGTCAGCGGCAGGTGCTCGTGCTCGAGGGTGTCGTTGTGGTGACGCTGCACCTCGGCGAGCAGGTCGGCGACCGTGGTGTCCGCGCCGGCCTTCGCCCGCACCGGCACCGTGTTGATCAGCAGGCCGACGATGGAATCCGCCCCCGCCAACTCCGCGGGCCGCCCCGACACCGCGGTGCCGAAGGCCACATCCCGGTGGCCGGTGAGCATCATCAGGACCTGCGCCCACGCGGCCTGCAGCACGGTGTTGACCGTGGTGTGCTGGGCTCGGGCCAGATCCCCCAGGGCCTTCGTGGTCTCGGCCGAGAGTCGGTAAGACTCCACCGCCCGCGGACCCGGCGCCGCGGGTGCCGCCGTCAGGGTGGGGGTGTCGAAGCCCTCCAGCACCGAGCGCCACGCCTCATGGGCGGCGCTGCGGTCCTGCCCGGCCAGCCAGGACACGAAGTGGCGGTAGGACACCGGAGCGGCGAGCCGCTGCCGGAAGTAGCTGGCGAAGATCTCCTGCAGCAGGATCGGCAACGACCAGCCGTCGATCACGATGTGATGGAACGTCAGCACGAACCGGTGCTCGTTGGCCGCGGTGCGGATCAACGCCGCCCGGAACGTCGGCCGGGTCAGCAGATCGCACACCGCCGACCGCTCGGTCGCGCACAGCTGGTCGACCTCGGCGGTGGGATCGCAGTCGTCGCCGCGCAGATCCACGAACCGCCAGGCGGTCTGTGGCTCGGTCATCAGCACCTGCACGGGCTCACCGAACTGGTCGGTGAAGCGTGGCGCGAGGTTGGGATGGCGGGACACGACCGTGTGCACCGCATCACGCAACCGGTGCTGGTCCAGGACCCCGGTGATGGTGATGTCCAGCTGCACCGCGTACATGTCGTCGGCGCCGCGGGTGAACGTGGAGTGGAATAGCAGACCCTGTTGCACCGGAGTCAGCGGCAGCACGTCGGCGACCGCGTACTGCCCGTTCAGATCGTCGATCTGAGACTGAGTCAGCTTGGCGGGCAACAGATCCGACGGGGTCAGGCCGCCGCCGCCGTGCTGCACGTGGGCGCAGATGCCGCCGAGGGCCTCGAACCACAGCCGACTCAACCGGTCGATCTGCTCGGCGTCCATCGCCGAGGTCGCCCAGGCCCACGATGCCTGCAGCCGCGGCCCGGCATCGGTGTCCATGGTTCCCGCGTTGAGTTCGACCGTGTGCATCAACGGCATGTCGATCGCCGCCGCGGCGGCGCTGAGCGACAGGCTGTCGTCACTGATCCGCCACAGGTCCTCGGACATATCGGCCGCGCCGGCGCCTAGGCGGCCCAGGTAGTTGAAGCCGATGCCCGGCTCGGCCCCGCCGAGATCGACATCGGGGTTCAGGTAGCGCAACAGCCCATAGGTTGCCCCGTCCGGCAGAGCGCGAAGCTGTTCCTTGGCGTCCTTGATCACCGCACCCAGGGCGGCGTCACCGGCGCGCACCTGCTCCCAGGTGATCGCACCCGGGGTCAGCGCCACCGGATACTTCGTGGTGAACCAGCCCACCGTGCGGGACAGGTCGACGTCGTCGCCGGCGATCTCCTCATCCCGGCCGTGGCCCTCGACATCGATGCCGATGGGTGCCGAACCGGTGCCGAGGAACTCGGCCCAGGCCAGTCCGAAGGCGATCAGCAGGATGTCCTGCACGCCGGCGTGGAACGCCGCGGGCACCTCGCCGAGCAGCCGCCGGGTGGTCGCGGTGTCCAGAGACACCGACGCCTGGCCTGCGGTGGCATAGGTATCGCGCCCCGGCTGCACCGCGGGCAGCACCGCCGGGGTGCGCACCACGTCGCGCCAGACCTCGGCCTGCGCGAGCACGTCGGGGCTCTGCGCGTACTCCTGCAGGACTGTGGACCACCGGGCGAACGAGGTCCCGCCGCGCGGCAACGCGATCGGCTGGCCGTTGTGGTGCTGCGCCCAGGCGATGTTGATGTCTTCCAACAGGATTCGCCACGAAACGCCGTCGACAGCAAGGTGGTGGATGATCAGCGCCAGTTGGCCGCTGTCGGCGGCCCAGACCGCACGCAGCAGCACACCGGCGGCCAGGTTCAGCCGCGACCGGGCCGCCACCAGCGCCTCGTCCGACAGTGCCGGCACCGACTCGATGCAGGCGCGGGCATTGACGGTACCCGTCTTGGCCACCGTCATCGACCATTCGCCGGCGCCGTCGTCCTCGACCTGCAACCGCAGCGTGGGATGGCGATCCATTACGGCCTTCAGCACGGTCTCGACGTCAGCCTCGGTCACATCGGCCGGGGCCTGCAGAACGAGGGTCTGGTTGAACTCGTCGATCGGGCCGTCGACGTCGTGCAGCCATCCCATGATCGGGGTGGCCACCACCGGGCCGATGCCCTCGTCGACCACGCCGGCCTCACCGCCGGACACCTTGATCACGGCGGCCACCCGGGCCACGGTCTGCTCGACGAAGATGTCGCGGGGGCGGCACTTCAGGCCCGCCGAGCGGGCCCGGGCGACCACCTGCATCGACAGGATGCTGTCGCCGCCGAGGTCGAAGAACGAGTCGTCCACGCCGACGCGCTCCACGCCGAGCACCTCGGCGTAGATGTCGGCCAGGATCTCCTCGACCGCATTGCCCGGTGCGCGGTAGGCTCCCTCGCCGCCGCCGTACTCCGGCGCGGGCAGCGCACGCTTGTCGAGCTTGCCGTTCACGGTCAGGGGCAGCGCCTCGAGGGCGACGACGGCGGCCGGAACCATGTAGGCCGGCAACCGCTTGGCCAACAGGCTGCGCATTTCGGCGGGATCGGCGGTGCCCACGATGTAGCCGACGAGCCGCTTGTCGCCGGGGCGGTCCTCGCGGGCGATCACGGCGGCCTGCTCGACCCCGTCGAACCCGGCGAGGACGGCCTGGATCTCACCGAGCTCGATGCGGTAGCCGCGGATCTTGACCTGCTCATCGGCGCGGCCCAGGTATTCGAGCTGTCCGTCATCACCCCAGCGCACCAGGTCGCCGGTGCGATACATCCGTGTTCCGGGCGCCCCGAACGGGCACGCCACGAACCGCGACGCGCTCAATCCCGCCCGGCGGACATACCCGGACGCCACGCCGGCCCCGGCGATGTACAGCTCGCCGACCACACCCTCGGGCGTCGGCCGCAGCCACTTGTCGAGCACCAGCAGCGCCGCCCCGGGGATCGGCGAACCGATCGGGACCACGGTGGAACCCGGGGTCAGCGGGGCGCTCATCGCGGCGTAGATGGTGCCCTCGGTCGGGCCGTAGGCGTTGATCATGGTGCGGCCGTGGGTGGCCCAGCGCTCCACCAGATCGGGCGGGCAGGCCTCACCGGCGACCACCAGCGTGGTGGACTCCAGCTTTTCCGGCGACAGCATGCCGGCCGCGGACGGGGTCTGGCACAGCACGCTCACCTTCTCGGTGACCAGCAGGTTGTGCAGGTCCGTGGGTGAGCCCGCCACGGATTCGGGGATCACGACCAGGCGACCGCCGTGCAGCAGGGCGCCCCAGATCTCCCACACCGAGACGTCGAACACCAGGGAATGCCATTGCGACCACACCTGACCGGGCCCCGCTGGCAGGTCGGCGTGCAGGCCGGCCACCAGCTGGGTGACGTTGTGGTGGGTGACGGCGACCGCCTTCGGGCGACCGGTGGTGCCCGAGGTATAGGTCATGTAGGCCAGGTCGTCGGGCGCAGGCATCTCCAGCGGTGTGGCCGGCTGACCGGCGATGGCCGGGTCGTGGATGTCGATGACGGTCACACCCGAGCCGTCCAGCCGCGCACGCAGCTCATCGGTGGTGACCGCGGCCAGCGGGGCGGCGTCATCGAGCATGAAGCCGATCCGGTCGTCCGGATGGGCGGGGTCGATCGGCAGATAGGCAGCACCGGTCTTGAGCACGGCCAGGATCGCCATGATCGCCTCGCCGGAGCGCGGGATGAGCAGCGCGACGGTCTCGCCGGGGGCTGCGCCCTGGGCGGCCAACGTGTGCGCCAGCCGGTTGGCGGCCTCGTCCAGCTCGCGATAGGTCCAGGACCGGTCGCCGCAGACCAGCGCCAGGGCCTCCGGGGCCCGCACCACCTGCGCCGCGAAGAGCGCCGGGATCGCCACCGGGTCGGGCCCGGGCTCGGTCAGGGCCGCACGGTTGCCCCATTCGTGGAGCTGTTCGTGCTCGTCGTCGTCCAGGAGATCGAACGACAGCAGAGTCCTCGTGGTTGGTTCGGCGGTCATGGCTTCTCTCTCGTGTCTGCGGTCATCGCCTCCAGCACCCGCCGGAACCGATCAGCCAGCTTCTCGATCCGGGCCTTGGTGAACACCTCTACGTCAAATTCGACGCGAAGCTCCAGCTCGTTACCGGGGACCGCTTGCACTGACAACGGGTAGTGGTTGTATTCGCGATTCGTGTAGCCGTTGATGGCCAGTCCCTGGACGCCCGACAACGCTGTCGTATCCAGGGGGTAGTTCTCGTAAACGAACATGGTGTCGAACAGTTGTTCGTGTCCGGTGGCGTGGTGGATGTGGTTCAGCGCCAGGTGGTCGTGCTCGAGGGTGTCGTTGTGATTGCCCTGGATCTGGCCGAGCAGGTCGGCCACGGTGGTCGACGGGGTGATGCTCGCCCGCACCGGCACCGTGTTGATCAGCAGGCCGACCATCTCGTCGGCGCCGGCCACATCGACGGGCCGGCCGGAGACCGCGGTGCCGAAGGCCACGTCGTGCTGACCGGTCAGCCACATCAGGATCTGCGCCCAGGCGCCCTGGAGCACGGTGGACACCGTGGTGTGGCAGGAGCGCGCCAGATCGGCCAGGGCCTGGGTGGTCTCTTCCGACATCATGAACGATTCCACGCCCCGCTTGCCCAGGGCCATCCGTCCCGGCGGCCCGACCAGCGTGGCGGTCTCGAACCCGGTGAACACCTTGCGCCACGCCGCCTCGGCGGCCTCGTTGTCCTGACCCTCCAGCCAGGTGATGAAGCGGCGGTAGGGCACCGGCGCGGGCAGCCGCGCCCCGAAGTAGCTGGCGAAGATCTCCTGCAGCAGGATCGGCTTGGACCAGCCGTCGAGCACGATGTGGTGGTTGGTCAGCAGCAGCCGGTATTCCTCGGGCGCGGTGCGCGCCAAAGCGGCCCTAAACGGCGGCTGATGGGCCAGGTCGCACACCGCGACCCGCTCGGCCAAAGCAAGTGCCTGCACCTGCGCCTCGGCGTCGGGCTCGCCGTCGAGATCGACGTACTGCCAGGCCAGCTCCGGGTTGGCCGGGATGACCTGCACCGGCTCGCCGAACTGCTCGCAGAAGTGCGCCACCACGTTGGGCCGGCGGCCGATCACATTCTGCACCGCGTTGCGCAGCCGCTCGGTGTCCAGCTGGCCCACCAACTCGATGTCGAGTTGCACCGAGTACAGCTCCTCGGTGCCCTGGGCGGTCTCGGTGTGGAACAACAGACCCTGCTGCAGCGGCGTCAGCGGCAACACGTCGGCGACCTCGTACTGCTCGGCGAGCTCGTCGATCTGGGCCTGCGTCAGGCGGGCCGGCACGATGTCCGACGGGGTCAGGCCGCCGCCGTGGGCGCGCACGTGCGCGCAGATGCCCGCCAGGGCGTCGAACCAGAGTCGGCCCAGCCGGCCGACCTGGCCGCCGTCGAGTGCCGAGGTGGCGTAGGTCCAGTTCGCGTGCAGCGTCGGGCCGGCCTCGGTGTCCATGGTGCCGGCGTTGAGTTCCACGGTGTGACCCAGCGGCGTGGCGACCTTGCCCGCCTGTGCGGTGAGCTCCGCGGCGTCGGCGTCGATACGCCACAGGTCCTCGGACAACTCGCCCGCCCCCGCGCCCAGGCGGCCCAGATAGTTGAATCCGATACCGGGGTCGGCGGCGTCCAGGGCGACATCGGGGTTCAGATACCGCAGCAGGCCGTAGGTCAAACCATCCGGCAGCGCCCGCAGCTGTTCCTTGGCGTCCTTGATCACCGCGCCCAGCGCGGCCTCCCCGGCCACCACCTGCTCCCAGGAGATCTCCCCCAGGTGCAACGCCACCGGATACTTCGCGGTGAACCAGCCCACCGTGCGGGACAGGTCGACGTCGCGGGCCAACTCCTCGTCCCGGCCGTGACCCTCGACGTCGATGCCGATCGGCACCGCACCGGTGCCCAGGAACTCCTGGAACGCCAGCCCGAACGCGATCAGCAGGATGTCCTGCACTCCGGCGTGGAACGCCGCGGGCACCTCACCGATCACCTGACGGGTGAGCTCGGCATCCAGCGACAGCGACAGCTGCCCGGCGCTGGCGTAGGTGTCGCGCTCGGGTACCACGGCCGGCAGCACGGCTGGAGCGGCGGTCACCTGCCGCCACGTGTCGGCCAGGGCGGTGACGGCCCCGGTGCGTGAGTGCCCCTCGAGCAGATTGCCCCAGCGGGCGAACGACGTCCCTCCGGTCGGCAAGGTGATCGACTGGCCGCTGTGATGCTGCGCCCAGGCGATGTTGATGTCCTCCAACAGGATTCGCCACGACACGGCGTCCACCGCCAGGTGATGCACGATCAGCGCCAAGCGGCCCGTCTCGGGCACCCAAAGCGCGTGCAGCATCCGCCCGGCGGCAAGGTCGAGCCGCGAGCGGCCCGCAGCCAGGGTCTCGGCCGACAGCGCCGACACCGATTCGATGCAGTCACGCGCGGGAACGGTGCCGGCCTCGGGCACGTTGAGCGCCCATTCGCCGGTGCCGTCATCCTCGACCTGCAGGCGCAGCGTGCCGTGCCGGTCCAGCAGGGCCTGCAGCATGGTCTCGACGTCGTCCTGGCCGACCCCGGCCGGGGCCTGCAGCACCACGGTCTGGTTGAACTGCTCGACCGGGCCGTCCAGGTCATGCAGCCAGCGCATGATCGGCGTGGCCACCACCGCGCCCAGGCCCTCGTCGGCCACACCGGTATCCCCGCCGGCGAACACCGCCACCTGAGCCAGCCGCGCGACGCTCTGCTCGACGAACACATCCCGCGGGCGCACGATCAGCCCTGCGGCCCGCGCCCGGGCCACCACCTGCATCGAGGAGATCGAATCCCCACCGAGGTCGAAGAACGAGTCATCGACACCGACGCGCTCCACCCCCAACACCTGGGCGTAGATCCCGGCCAGGATCTCCTCGACCGCATCGGCCGGCGGGCGGTACTGATCGGCGTCCTGATATTCCGGCGCCGGCAGCGCGCGGATGTCCAGCTTGCCGTTGACCGTCAACGGCAACGCCTCCATGACCACGATCGCCGCGGGCACCATATAAGCCGGCAACCGCTCGGCCAGCACCGTGCGCGCCGCCGCCACATCCACTGCGCCCGAGGCGGTTTCGGTCACATAGCCCACCAGCCGCTTATCACCGGGGCGGTCCTCGCGGGCGATCACCGCCGCGCTCTCGACCCCCTCCAAGCCGGCCAACGCCGCCTGGATCTCCCCCAGCTCGATGCGATACCCGCGGATCTTGACCTGCTCATCAGCGCGGCCCACGTACTCCAATTCGCCCTCGGCGTTCCAGCGCACCAAATCCCCGGTCCGATACATCCGCGCACCGGGCGCCCCGAACGGACACGCCACAAACCGGGTCGCACTCAGATCCGCCCGACCCAGATACCCCGCCGCCAAACCACCACCGGCCACATACAACTCACCGACCACCCCCACCGGGGCCGGGCGCAACCACCCATCGAGCACGAAGAACCCCAAATGGGCCAGCGGCACCCCGATCGGCGACACCGCGCGCTCCACATCGGCCCCGGTGATCTCGCGGAACGAGGCGTGCACCGTGGTCTCGGTGATCCCGTACATGTTGATCATCCGCGGCGAGCCGGGATGGCGATGCATCCACGCCGACAGGCGCGCCGGCTCCAACGCCTCACCACCGAAGACCACCGTCTGCAACGACAGCTGCTCGCCCAACTCCGGATACAGCGCATCGGCGGTCTGCAACGCATCAAAGGCCGACGGGGTCTGCGACAACATCCCCACCCGCTCACTGACCAACAGCGCGTGCAACTCCTCCGGCGAGCGCACCACCGAATCGGCCACCATCACCAGCCGCCCGCCGTAGAGCAGCGGACCCCAGATCTCCCACACCGAATAGTCGAACGCCAACGAATGACACTGCGTCCACGCCGTGGCCAACCCCACCTCGGCATCCAACGTCGCCAACAACGCCGTGACGTTGCGATGCGGGATCGCCACCCCCTTCGGGGTGCCGGTCGTGCCCGAGGTGTAAATGATGTATGCGATGTCGTCGGGCGCCGGGAACACCAACCCCGTCACCGCAGCCGCCTCGATCGCCGGATCGTCGACCAGCACGACGGGCAGCTCGGCACCCAACCGTTCCCGCAGCTCGGCGTTGCTCACGCCCACCACCGGGGCCGCGTCGGAGAGCACGAAGGACACCCGGGCATCCGGGTGCGCCGGGTCGATCGGCAGATAAGTCGCGCCGGTCTTGATCACCGCGAGGATGGCGATGATCGCCTCGGCCGAGCGCGGCAAGAGCAGCGCCACAGTGCGGCCCGGGCCCGCACCACGGCCGGCCAGCACGTGTGCCAACCGGTTGGAGGCCTCGTCCAACTCGCGGTAGGTCCACGCCGCCCCGCCCCCGGTGATCGCCACCGCCTCCGGCGCCCGGGCGACCTGGGCGGCGAACAACTCCGGAATCGACGCCAACTCCGCCGCCGGGGCGGTCAGCACCGCACGGTTACCCCACGCATCGAGCTGCGCATGCTCGGCCTCGTCGAGCACATCGATACCCGACAGGTGCTGCTCGGGGTCGGCGGCCATCACCTCGAGGACGTGCTGGAACCGCTCGACCAGGGTGGCGATGCCGGCCCGGGTGAAGACATCCGTGTCGAACTCGACCCGCAGCGCCATCTCGTCGCCCGGTGAGGCCACGAAGGACAGCGGGTAGTGGTTGTACTCGCGGCTGGTGAAGTCGGTGACCGCGAGATCCGCCACGTTCATGAACGCGCTGGGGTCGATCGGGTAGTTCTCGTAGACCAGCAGGGTGTCGAACAGCTGGTCGTGACCGGTAAGGCGATGGATATCACCGAGGGCGACGTGGTCATGCTCGACGGTGTCGTTGTGGAAGCGCTGCAACTGGCCGAGCAGGTCGGCTACCGTCGTCGTCGCCGTCGTGTTCGCCCGGACCGGGACGGTGTTGATCAGCAGGCCGACCAGCGAGTCCGCCCCCGGCAGATCGACCGAACGCCCGGACACCGCGGTGCCGAATGCCACGTCCTGCTGCCCGGTCAACGAGGTGAGCAGCTGCGTCCAGGCCGCCTGCAGGACGGTGTTGATCGTGGTGCGCTGGGACCGGGCGAGTTCGGTGACGGCGCGGGTGATGTGCTCCGGAACCCGGAACGATGCCACGTCGCGGCGCCCTGCGGCGGCCGGTGGGGCCACCAGGGTGGGGGTTTGGAAGCCCTCGAAGACCTCGCGCCAGGTCGCCTGGGCGACATCGCGGTCCTGGCCGGCAAGCCAGGACACGAAGCTGCGGTACCCGACCGGGGCGGGTAGCCGCTGGCCGTAGTAGCTGGTGAAGATCTCCTGCAGCAGGATGGGCAGTGACCAGCCGTCGATCACGATGTGGTGGATGGTGAGCACCAGACGGTGGCGGTTGCCGGGCATGGTGATCAGCGCCGCCCGGAAGGTCGGCTGCCCGGTGAGGTCGCAGACCGCGGTCCGCTCCGCGGCGCACAGCCGCTCGACGCGCTGCTCGACATCGGTATCGAATTCGACCTGCTGCCAAGCGATCTGCGGGTCGACCGGGAGAACCTGGACCGGCTCGCCGAACTGGTCGACGAACCGTGCCGCCAGGTTCGGATGGCGAGCCACCACCGCGTGCACGGCGTCGCGCAACCGGTCGGTGTCCAGATCGCCGGTGACGGTGAGCCCCAGTTGCACGGCGTAGACGTCGTCGTCGGAGCCCTCGGCGAAGGCGGACTGGAAGAGCAGTCCGCGCTGCAACGGGGTGAGCGGAAGCACATCGGCGACCGCGTACTGGCCACTGAGCTCGTCGATCTCGGCCTGTGAAAGCTTGGCGGGCAACAGATCCGAGGGGGTCAACCCGCCGCCGCCGGAACCGACGTGGGCGCAGATCCCGGCCAGGGCCTCGAACCACAACCGGCCCAACCGGGAGATCTGCTCGGCGTCCACCGCCGAGGGCGCCCAGGTCCACGACGCTTGCAGCTGCGGCCCAGCGTCGGTGTCGAGCGTGCCGGCGTTGAGTTCCACGGTGTGCATCAACGGCATGTCGATCGCGGTCGCCGCGGCACTGAGCTCCAGGCTGCCGTCACCGATGCGCCACATGTCCTCGGAGAGCTCACCGGCTCCCGCACCCAGGCGGCCCAGGTAGTTGAACCCGATGCCCGGGTCCGCCCCGCCCAGATCTACACCGGGATTCAGGTAGCGCAGCAGGCCGTAGGTGGCCCCCTCGGGCAGGGCGCGCAGCTGTTCCTTGGCGTCCTTGATCACCGCACCCAGCGCGGTGTGGCCGGTGCGGACCTGCTCCCAGGAGATCTTCCCCAGGCTCAACGCGATCGGGTACTTGGTGGTGAACCAGCCCACGGTGCGCGACAGGTCGGTGTCGTCGCCGGCGATCTCCTCGTCACGGCCGTGGCCCTCGACGTCGATGCCGATCGGCGTGGGGCCGGTGCCCAGGAACTCCGCCCAGGCCAGTCCGAAGGCGATCAGCAGGATGTCCTGCACACCGGCGTGGAACGCCGCGGGCACCTCGCCGAGCACCTGGCGGGTGACCTCGGTGTCCAGCGTCACCGAGGACCGCCCGGCGGTGGCGAAGGTGTCCCGGTCGGGCTGGACCGCGGGCAACGCCGCCGGTGTCCGCACGATCTGCCGCCAGGTCTCGGCCTGCTCCAGCACACCGGCGCTGTGCGCGTACTCCTCGAGCACCGCCGACCAGCGGGCGAACGAGGTCCCCCCGGTCGGCAACGCGATCTCCTGCCCGGCGTGGTGCTGCGCCCAGGCGATGTTGAAGTCTTCCAACAGGATTCGCCACGACACCCCGTCGACGGCGAGGTGGTGGATGATCAACCCCAGTTGGTTGGTGTCGGACGCCCAGACCGCGCGCAGCATGACCCCGGCGGCCGGGTTGAGCCGTGACCGCGCCGCGACCAGGGTCTCATCGGACAGCGCGGCAACCGTCGAGACGCAATCGACGGCGGGCACTGAACCCGGCTCGGGCACCGTCAGCGACCAGCCGCCGGCGCCGTCGTCCTCTACCCGCAACCGCAGGGTGGCGTGGCGGTCCAGCACCGCCTGCAGGACGGTCGGAACGTCGGCGCCGGTCACTCCCGCGGGGGCCTGCAGCACCAGGGTCTGGTTGAACTCGTCGATCGGGCCGTCGACGTCGTGCAGCCAGCGCATGATCGGGGTGGCCACCACCGGTCCCACACCCTGATCCACCACGCCGGCCTCGCCGCCGGACACCTTGACGACCGAGGCCAACCGCGCCACCGTTTGCTCGACGAACACATCACGCGGCCGGCAGATCAGTCCGGCCGCCCGCGCCCGGGCCACGACCTGCATCGACAGGATGCTGTCGCCGCCGAGGTCGAAGAACGAGTCGTCGACGCCGATCCGTTCCATGCCGAGCACCTCGGCGTAGATGTCGGCCAGGATCTCCTCGACCGCATTGGCCGGCGCGCGGTACTCCCCGACGTTGCCGCCGTACTCCGGAGCCGGCAGCGCACGCTTGTCGAGCTTTCCGCTGCCCGTCAGCGGCAGCGCCTCGATCACCACGATCGCGGCCGGAACCATGAAGGGCGGCAACCGATCCGCGAGCGCGGCGCGGACCTCGGCCGGGTCGGCGGCGCCGGTGATGTAGCCCACCAGACGCTTGTCGCCGGGGCGGTCCTCGCGGGCGATCACCGCGACCTGCCCGACTCCGTCCAGGCCGGCCAGGACGGTCTGAATCTCGCCCAGTTCGATGCGGAAGCCGCGGATCTTGACCTGCTCGTCGGCGCGGCCCAGGTACTCCATCTGGCCGTCGGCGCGCCAGCGCACCAGGTCGCCGGTGCGGTACATCCGGGCGCCGGGCGCCCCGAACGGGCACGGCACGAAACGGGTCGCGGTCAGTCCGGACCGGTGCAGGTAGCCGACGCCGACGCCGCGCCCGGCCAGGTAGAGCTCTCCGACCACTCCGGCGGGCACCGGCTGCAACCACGGGTCGAGGACGAACGTCGCCGCCCCGGCGATCGGGGAACCGATCGGCACCACCTCGTCACCCGGTACCAGCGGAGCGCTCATCGAGGCACAGACCGTGTTCTCGGTAGGGCCGTAGGCGTCGATCATCGTCCGCCCCGGGGCCGCCCAGCGCTCCACCAGTTCCGGCGGGCAGGCCTCACCGGCGACGACCAGCGTCATCGACTCCAGGTCTTCCGGGGAGAGCATGGCCACCGACGACGGGGTCTGGGTCAGGACACTGACCTCTTCATCGACCAGCAGGGTGTGGAAGTCCTCCGGCGAGCCGGCCACCTCTTCGGGCACCACCAACAGTCGGCGACCGCGCAGCAGGGCGCCGAAGATCTCCCACACCGAAAAGTCGAACGCCGACGAATGGCATTGGGTCCACACCCGGCCCGGGGGCAGGCCGGCGTCCAGCGACTCCACCAGCCAGGTGACGGTGTAGTGGGCGATCGCCACGCCCTTGGGCTTTCCGGTGGTGCCGGAGGTGTAGATCATGTACGCGAGGTTGTCCGCCGAGGGCGCGGGCAGCGCCGTGGCGGGCTGGGCGGCCAGAGCCGGATCGGCGACGTCGACAACCAGCAGGCCGCGTCCGTCCACCCGCGACCGCAGGCCGGCCGAGGTGATCACGGCAGCCGGGTTCGCATCGGCGAGGACGAACTCCATCCGCGAGGCCTCGTGTGCCGGATCGATCGGCACATAGGCCGCGCCGGTCTTGAGCACCGCCATCATCGAGACGATCGCGTCGGCGCACCGGGGGAACAACACCGCGACGAAATCGCCGGGGCCCACGCCGTGCCCGGCGAGCAGATGCGCCAGCCGGTTCGAGGCCTCGTCCAGTTCGGCGTAGCTGAGCGACCGCCCGGCGAATCGGACCGAAACCGACTCCGGTGCGCGCTGCACGTGCTCGGCGAACACCTCCGGAATGGACACCCGTGCGACCGCGGGCTCGTTCAGCGCGGCCCGGTTGCTCCACCCGCCGACGCGCGCGTGCTCGTCTTCGAGGAGCAGATCCAGCGAGGACAACGGCCGATCGGGATCGGCCGCCATCGCGACGATGATCCGTTGCAGGCGCTCCGCCAGATCGGCGACCTCGAAGCTCGCGAACGGCTCTCCCGCGCCGGCGGTGCTGAGCAACAGCTCGTCACCGGCGCCCATGAAGAACAGCCCGAAATGCCCGACCGGCCCGTGGTTGGTGTACGACGCCGTCGCCTGCGCGCCTCCGAAGTCCAGCGTGAGCCGGGAAGGGATGAAGTTGACGGCGACCCGGTTCGAGGCCTGCCGCCCGCCGCCGCCGCCGCCCTCGAGGGTGTGCACCGGGAACCGCTGGTGCTGCAGCAGTTCGCGCAGGCGGGCGTCCACCGTGCGGCAGAATTCACCCACGGTCAGTTCCGGGGCGGCGTCCAGCACGAGCGGCACGACGCCGGCCAGCATCGCCGGCAGCGTCTTCGACTCGGCGGCCACGCGGCGGCTGACCGGGAAGTCCAGTGCAACTTCGGAATTGCTGCCCGACCAGGCCCGGGCCAGCAGAGCAGTCGCCGCGGTCGACACGGTGTACCGGCGGATGCGCAGGTTCTTCGAAAGTTCCTTGATGTGCCCGACGACGGCCGGATCCAGCTGGACGGACGCGGACGGGGTGTAGGCGTCGTGTCCGCTCGCCGCTTCGCGCCGACGGTGATCCAGCCCGCTTTCCGGCGGGAGGTGCTGGCCCCAGTAGGTCTGGTCGTCCTGGAAATCCCCAGACGCCGCGTAAGCGGTCTCGAGCTCGACCAGATCGCGAAGCGAACCGAAGTAGGCGGGCGGAATCTCGGTGCCGGCCACCAGGGCCGAGTAGATGGTGGCGATACGACGGCACACCAGGGCCATGCCCAGTCCGTCGACGGAGATGTGGTGGCCGAGGCCGAAGATGTAGTACTGATCATCCTGCGTACGGAACATGGCAAACTTCACCAGCCGGCCGGTGAGCGGCAGCGGCGTGTGCTGAATGGCCGACGCCATCTCCCGGACCGCGTGCTCGGGATCATCGGAGTCGCGCAGGTCGTAGAACGGCAACTCGAGATCGGAGTAATCAGCAGGCCGCTGGAACACCTGGCCGTCCTTCTCGAAGAAGGTGGCACGGGCCGGCTCGGCCTCCTGCAGGGCTTGGCGAATAGCCTGATGCACAAGGTCGCGCTGTACCGGGCCGTCGACCCGCACGAGCAGACCGAGCTGCCACTCAGTGCCGGCGAGGCCGCTTTCTTGCGAGAGCCAGATATCCAGCTGTCCACGGGACAGCGGGAGGGCCCCTACGTCAGGTGTCATCGGTGAGCTTTCCCACTAGGGCGTAAGCCCTAAAGATCCTGGCTCTGCGCCAACCGGTCGCGCAGACTCTTCGGCCGGATATCGGGCCAGTTCTCTTCGATGTACTCGAGACAGGCCGCCCGGTCGGCTTCACCGAACACCACACGCCAGCCGTCGGGCAGGTCGGCAAAGCTCGGCCACAGGCTGTGCTGCTCCTCGTCGTTGACCAAGACGAAGAAGCTGCCACTGTCGTCATCGAACGGGTTGATGCTCACGATTCTCCTGGCTGCTCAGGCGGACATGGCAAACAATATCGCAAAGATACGGCAGGCCGCAGGGCGGGAAGGTCATTTGTACCAGCATCGTGACTGGAGTGACACACGAGGCGATTGATTAGCCGCACTTGTCACGTTGCTGGATTTCATGTTGATCATTGTATCACCAGTTCAAGGTGCTTCAGCAATGCTGCCAAAATGTTGCTCAGCGACGCTTCCTATGAGTTCTGTGTGGTCAGACACTGCTTGCTGTGGCGAAGATCCCCAGATGTGAGCCACGACACCCCCTGCTGCTCCGTTATTTTCCTCCAAGCAATTTAACTGATCGCTAACTGATGTGTCCATATCTAGTGTTCATCGGCGTTTCTCCTGTCAGATAAGTGGTTGCTGGTGGTCGAGCGGCGTTCGGCGAGAGGCCCGCTAAGGGGTTTGCTGGCCGGTAACCGGCCGGGCGAGCCGGTCGGCGGCCTCCGGCAACTCTCGCCGACGCTCCGGCGAACCCCTGCAAACCCACCCGCGGGACGTTGTTCGCGGTGTGCCCAACCCACGGGTAACCACGCCGCGGCGGCGCCAAGATCGGCCCCTGTGCGACGGGTGCAGCCGGACCCCGGCAAACTGCACGGTGCCGCGACGTCACTCCAACGGGGACGACCGGGGTCGTGATTCTCTTCAGTCGAGAGAGCGGAACTCGATCAGCGGTCCGCGTATCCACCGGACCCGGCGCGTTCTAAACGACAAGCCGTGGGCCGAGTTTACCAGTGCAAACCGGTTTTTCCCGAAGTGCACAGGTCAGCCCGGCACGTCAGCGCGCGTCGTGCTCCGAGTGCGGAGGTGTTCCGTGGATGGGTGAGGAACCGGCCGGCATGATCATCATGAAAACCGGGAACTTCAGCACCGCTCCCGCGATTGGGATTCGAAGCTTGAAGGACACGATTTCCATCTCCAGGCGCCGTCCACGCTGGGTCTCCATTTCGAGGCGCCCTGGCAGGTACTTGGGACTCTTCAGCCAGTCCAAGCCGCGTTCGATCGCCTCGAAATTCATGGACTCGACTATACCGACCCGCAGCAAAGGCAGCTTACCCAGAAGAGCACGGCACCTCCTGGTCCGGTCGGCATCCCCGGTCCCGGGTGCGGGCCCCCCGGTCCGCGGGCCCTATGACGAACACCACAGCGCCACGCCAGCGGCACAACCACGAATGTGGTGTGACGTGGACCGCACTTGCAGCCGGTCAGGCGTTCCAACAGGCCTCGTGACGGAGGTATGCCCCGACCACGGCCGATGACGGCCGCGCCATCGGCTCGGGCCTAACCACTGGTGTCGGGCTCACGGAGGGACCGCGGTCGGCGCCCGATCTCGCCGCGCTGCCAGGGTGGGCAGCAAAGGCAGTGGTCGGGTGACGGCGAGCCGGAAAGGACACGAAACGCCAGAGCAAAGATCGGCGGCAGGCGACGGTAGGGTTGCGGCCATGTGGGGTTCGGTGCTGGTCTTGGCGCTCGTCACGGTGCCTGATCCCCCGCGTCTCGTCGCCACCTTCCTCGTCACCTCCCGGCCGAGACCGGGAAAAAACCTGCTCTTTTACTACCTCGGTTGCCTGATCCTCAACTTCTGGTTCCTGGTTGTTCCGTTGACCGCGCTGCACTATCTGCCGCGGCTCGGGTCCTTCCTTCAAAAGTTCGCGCCACCTCCGGCCTCCGACGGCGCAGCGCTCCAACCCATTCCGCTCGCACTCGGCGCACTGTCACTGTTGATTGCCACCCGCTTGGCTCTGCGTCTTATTGCGCGCCGTCGGTCACGGAGCGCGCCGGCCGCGGATGTCGCATCCGAGGGTGGCCCCGACGGCGATCCGCCGACGGAGGCCGAACAGCCGACAGCGCTCTCACGGCTGTTGACCCCCGAAGAAGGCTCGACGGGAATCGTCGCGGGACTGCGCCGCCTGGGCGGCCGCCTCTACGGGGCGTGGAAAGAAGGATCCGTGTGGATCTCGTTATTCATGGGCCTGACCTACTCACCGCTGCAAACGACCGCCGCGCTCCTCATCATCGCGACCTCGGGGGCGCCGATTTTCGCACAGCTGGGTGCGGCCATCGCTTTTGTCGCGATCATGCTGGCGATCATTGAGATCATGCTTCTCGGTTACTTCGTCGCCCCCACCAAGACAGAAGCGCTTCTGAAATCCGTGCACGGTTGGACCCAGACCTACAATCTCGAGTTTCTTGCCATCGTCTCCGCGGTTGGCGGGATCGCCCTGGTGGCCATGGGATTGGGACTGTTCTGACAAGTCACGCCCCACTGCTGCTCGGTGCGACTCCGACGGGGACAACGATGTTGGGAGGGAGCGGCTATCCACAGCTACCAAGTTCCGAACTTTCCGCGCCGCTGCATGACTAGGGCACAAAGTCCCCGCACTGGTACATATCGCCAGCACGGCCAACGCCCACGGGCGGCAACGGACGTCCGCGAATTAACGCCGGTGCTAGCACTGCGGGCATAGACTGGCAAACACTGTGGAATACTCCCCGGGGTGAACTCACTGGCGATCGAGGTTAGGGACCTTACAAAGACGTTCGGGCGAAGCACGCCGGCGCTGCGTGGCGTGAGCTTCTCGGTTCCGGCCGGAACGGTGTGCGGCCTGTTGGGCCACAACGGCGCCGGCAAGACGACCACCATCAACATCCTGTCAACACTGATCCGACCCAGTTCAGGCCGTGCCGTGGTCGCGGGATACGACATCGCAAAGCAGCCGGCCCAGGTACGCGCCAGTATCGGGATGTCTGGGCAGTTCATCGCGGTGGACCCCTTGCTCACCGGCCGGGAGAACCTGGTGCTGTTCGGCAGACTGCGCGGCCTGAATCGCCAGCAGGCGAAAGCCCGCGCCGATGAGTTGCTCGAGCAGTTCGACCTCGTCGCGGCCGCCGACCGCCGGGTTGTCACCTACTCGGGAGGCATGTGGCGGCGCGTCGATCTTGCCAGCGCCTTGGTTGTGCTGCCCAAGGTGCTCTTCCTCGATGAGCCGACCACCGGGCTGGACCCACGCGTTCGACGGGATGTTTGGGCGCTGGTGAGTTCATTGGCCGTCCAGGGCATCACCGTCCTGCTGACCACCCAGTACCTGGAAGAAGCCGACGTACTGAGCGACTCGATCGTCGTCATCGGCCAGGGACAAGTCATTGCCAGCGGAACAGCCGAGGAACTCAAGCGCAGGGTGGGCACCGGCTACTGCCAGGTCAGCCCCACGAATCCGGCCGACCTGCCGCAGGTCGCAGCTGCGCTAGCGGGGATAAAAGGTATCGAGGTCGACCCGGACACGAATTCAGTCTCAGTTCCCGCCCCCGACGGAGTGGCCACACTGAGTGATGTGTTTCGCCGGGTAGAGGATATCGGCGTCGATCTCACGGACATCTCGCTGCGCAAGCCTTCACTCGACGAGGCTTTCCTGCACCTCACCGAGCAAACCGTCGCTCCGTCATGAGCGCGCTGGCGGCTCTCACCGAACGTTCGCTACGGTCGGCAGCGCGCGACGGTAGTCTCACGTTCGAGGTGGTGGCACCCGTCGCCTACTTGGCAGGCTTCAGCGTTGCACTGCACGGCCTGGTCGACACGGGCCGCGTGAGCTATTCGCAGTACCTGGTGCCGGCGGTGGTCGTCCAGTCGGTGATCTTCGTAGCGTTGTTCACCGCGGACCGCGCTGCACGTGATCACAAAACTAGGATCGGCGAGCGATTGAGGACGATGCCGATCACCGCGGCGGCCCCCGTGACCGCGCGCATGGTAGCCACCCTCATGCGCGGCGGCCTCGTCCTCATGGTTGCGATGGTGGCCGGCTATGCGTTCGGATTCCGGATGACCGGCGGGCCTGGATACGTGGTGGCGTTTGTCCTGTTGGCATTGCTGCTCTGCCTGGCCGTGGCCCTAGGGGCGGACGCGCTGGGATCCAGCACCAACAGCGTCCAGGGAGCCACCCACCTTCTGTTCGTCCCCCAGTTGATGCTGTTCTTGCTCTCCACCGGAATCGCTCCCGAACAGACGTTTCCCAACTGGTTGCGCCCGTTTGTGCGTAACCAGCCTGTGTCGCAGGTCGTCGAAACGCTGCGAGGATTTGCCGCCGGCCGAGTGCTGATGGACCACCTGGTGATCAGCTTGGCCTGGTGTCTCGGCATGGTGCTGGTGTTCGGCGCCATCACGCTGCGAATGCAGAGGCGGTCGTAGTGTTCACACAATCAAAGATGAATGGCTCGCTGCTGACTCAGAGTTGGGTGCAAGCCACTCGACTGCTTACCCGATTGCGGCGAGACACCGCAGTGCTGATGGGGTCGCTGATGCTCCCGATCTGCCTGCTGCTCGTCTACAAGGTCGTGCTGGGCGAGCAGGTCCACAGGGTGACCGGTGTGGACAGTCTCTATGGCGTGGTGCCGATTTGTGCATTGTTGTCCGCGCTGTTCGGCGCCCTGGGCGGATCGGTCGGAATCCACACCGACCGCGAATCTCGGTTGCTCAGCCGAATGTGGGTACTGCCGGTGCACCGGGCAAGCGCACTCATCGGATTCTTCATCGCCGAGGCCTTGCGCGCGCTCTTCGGGACGATCCTGATTACTTCACTCGGAGTGTTTCTTGGTCTGCGCTTCGCACACGGCTGGCTCGCGGTTGTGGTCTACCTTCTGATCCCCTCGATCATGGTGATCGGTTACTCGGCCCTGGTGCTGGCCATCGCCATTCGCAGCAACGGCCGCGGCATCATGAACTGGCTGGTGGGCGCGACCATCACGCTGGCGTTCGTCAATCCCGGCACGACCCCCATCAAACAGTTCCCGGACTGGCTTCAACCGATCGTTCGTGCGCAGCCGATGTCGCCTCCTATCGAAGCCATGTGGGCCCTGTCCTACGGCGGTCCCCTGCTCTGGCCCCTGGTGGTGACGCTGATCTGGGCAACGGTTCTGTTCGCAGTGTTCACTCCGATCGCCATGCGCGGCTATCAAATCGCTGCTGAATCAAACGGGTGACGATGACCTTTGAGCGCACGTCAGGTCGAGACTGGCACTGCACCGATGAGGCCTTGCCTGCAATACCTGGGCACCCGGGGCGAGAGGAAGAAATCCGCATCGCTATTCGACTAGGTATCCACGTGTCAGCGTGCATGCCCCTCGAGGCACGACAGGAGCAATAGTCATGGCCGTCTCACCTGCAACCCGCCGTCTGCTCGTTCGCACAATGCGCGCCTGCACGGCCAGCCGCCTGCCCTACAACATCAAGGCCCGATACATCAGTACCCTTACCGGGGTTCTCGGCGCCCCAACAGTCCCCACGGAATCCGATTACGGCACAAGGTTTCTGCCCGGAACGAAACTCAATTCTCTTCTGGAGTACCGCGGCGTCCACGAACCCGTACTGTCGGAGTTCATTCGCCGTCACGTTCTGCCCGGTGACGTGTGTGTCGACGCGGGAGCGAATGTGGGCTATTTTTCCGTACTGCTCGCCAAGCAGGTCGGCCCGAATGGCAAGGTGATCGCCGTCGAAGCTGCGCCACAGACCGTGGAGCGGCTGCGAGCCAACGTTTCATTGAACAACGTTGAGGTCACCGTCATCGAATCGGCCGTCACGTCGTCGAAAGGCGAGGTCACCTTCCATTTGCATCCGCAGCACGACTCGTGGAATCGGATCACCCCGCCCGACGAGGACGATCCGGATCGTGCCGTGATGGGCGGCGACTGGGTTCCCATCACGGTCAAGGCGGACACCTTGTCGGCGATAGTAGGTGCCGACAAGGATCTGGTGTCCTTCATCAAGCTCGATATCGAGGGCGCCGAACCGGCAGTCACCCCGGACATCGCGACCTTCCCGAACCCCGGTCTCGTGGTGGCGCTGGAGGCGAAGTCGCCTAACATCACAGCCACTCTGAAGCCGTTCGCCGACGGAGGGTTCTACGTCTACGATCTACACAATGACTGGCGCTGGCTTTATGAGCGCGCCGTCCCGGCAATAACCCAAGCCAATTATGCCGATTTCGCCGGCCGCAGCATGGTCGATGTGCTGGTGAGTCGCCGGCGTCTCGACGTATAGTCCTCTCGCGCAGCAGGTTTAGCCGATTATGGTCGTGGCTCAGTTGGCAAGGCTCGCGTCGTGGCGCCGCGACGGCTTTTCGGTGCGATGATCTTCTCGATAACGAGGCCTCCACTGGCCTCGTGGCAGATAATTCTCAGAAAGCAAGAAGGGCGGGCATGAACGCGGAAGACGCTACCCACGGTGAAGTTCCCCCGCCTTCCGTCGGTGCGGAAGCTCTCGCTTCCGAATCGGTATCGGTCGCGGACAAGAGGCACAGTGGTGCTCGTCGTTCGGAGCGTCCGGGGTTTCGACAGGACATCGAGGGCTTGCGCGCGGTCGCTGTGCTGGCCGTCGTTCTTTTCCACTGCTATATGCCCGGTGTCGGCGGCGGGTTCGTCGGTGTTGACGTGTTTTTTGTCATCTCCGGCTTCCTCATCACCGGAATCCTCTGGCGCGAGGCAAGCAACGCGGGAACTGTCCGGCTGGGCCGATTCTATGGGGCGCGGGCGCGCAGATTGTTGCCGGCGTCGGCTCTCGTTGGCGTAGTCACCGCGATTGCATCCGCCGCGCTGCTGAATCCGCTACAAGCCAGGACAGTCATCGGCGACGGCATTGCCAGTGCGCTTTATGTCGGCAACTACCGCTTCGCTTTGCAGGGCGTCGACTACCAGATCGCCTACCGGCCTCCCTCACCGTTCTTGCACTACTGGTCGCTGGGCGTCGAAGAACAGTTCTATCTGGTGTGGCCCGCATTGATAATCGGCACGGCTTGGCTGGTCCGACGGGCGCGCCGGCGCGCCGAGGGAGCAGCCCCATCAACGACTCCATATCTGGCAGTCTTGGCTGTGGTGACCGCCGTCTCGTTCGCCGTTTCGCTGGCGGCCACTCAGGTGGCGCCTTCCGTGGCATTCTTCTCGCTGCCCACCCGCGCCTGGGAGTTGGGAGCCGGTGGCCTGGTGGCTCTTACCAGCGAGCTGTGGAGGCGCCTGCCAGCCTTACTGGCGACGACCTCAGGATGGGTTGGCCTGGCCATGATCCTCTTGGCCTGCAACATGATCGGCGCGACCACTCCCTATCCGGGTACCGCAGCGCTGCTGCCCGTGATAGGCACAGCGCTGGTGATCGGAGCGGGTTGCGCCGCACCCACTTGGGGGTGTGGCCGGGTCTTGGCATGGTCGCCGATGCAGGCTCTTGGCCGGGTGTCGTATTCGTGGTATCTCTGGCATTGGCCCGTCCTGCTGCTGGCAGCGCCCTTGCTGGGCCGCCCCGGCCTCGGGCTGCTGGATGGTCTGGCGGCACTCGCCGTCTCTTTCGTGCTGGCCGTGCTCACCACCCGGTTTATCGAGAACCCGATCCGTTACACCACATCCGTCCGCACATCACCGCGCCGCAGCCTCGCAATCGGCGGCGTCGCCACCGCAGTCGCGGTCTGTGTGGGCGTGGCCCTGCTGGTATTCGTGCCCAACCCGGTCGGTCACGGCCCGGCAGCACGAACACTGGCCGTCAACGCTGGGCCCGCTCCCGCAGGCCGTGACATCAGTCTGTATGACGCGCGGGTGCGGGACACTTTCGCGCAGGTTCAGGCCGCGGTCGCGGCCTCCGCCGATGTGAAGGCGGTTCCCGCCAACCTCGATCCCTCGCTGGCCGACGCGGTGAGCCAGGGCACGAATTCGAAGAGTTGCCAACTCAACCTATTAGAGGTGGAGCAACCCGAATGTGCGAGCGGCGACACCGCCTCCGCCACCAGAATCGCGCTGATCGGTGACTCGAATGCTGCAATGTGGGCGCCGGCTTTCGAGAAGGTCGCGACGGAGCAGCACTGGCGGCTCGAAACCCTGACGAAGGCTTCCTGCCCGATGCTGGACCTGCCGTTCACAAACGCTCTACTCCAGCGGAAGTACACCGAATGCGATCAGTGGCGGAAACGGATCATGGTGCGGCTGCAAATTGAGCATCCGCGACTCGTCGTGCTCAGTATGCTGCGGCACGACTTTCCGACAGGTTTCCCACCGTACGCTCGGGCTTGGCTGGAGAGCCTGACCCGACTTGTCCAACAACTGCACGGCACCGGTGCGAATGTCCTTGTCTTAGGTCCGATTCCGGATCTGCAGTCGAATGTGCCTGAGTGCCTGTCCGTTCATCTCGACGAAGCTACGGCCTGTTCGTCGTCAAAGGCGAAAGCAGTTAACGAACGCGGTATGTCCGTTGAGAGCGCCGCCACCAAGGCCGGCGGCGGGCAGTATGCCGACCTCACCGAGTTGTTCTGCACCGCCGACCGCTGCCCGCCGATCGTGGGCAATACCCTGGTGTACCATAACCAATTTCATCTCACACCCGAGTACGCCAGGCTACTGGCACCGGCAATCGGTGCGCTCGCCGACCGCACCATGGTGTTCGGCGACGGATAACGCGAATGCGTGGTACCTACCCGCCGCCCCGGATCATTAGTCCGGCGTCCGGCCATGGACCGCGGCCGGTTCTTCTCCGGATGACCGCCTGGGTCAGAGTGGCGTACTTGTTGAGGCTGTAGAAGAATCCTCGGGTGCGCGCAGCACGCATCTCAGCCTCCAACTCATCTTTGTCAGAACTCGCAAGGACCGTTGGGGGATGTCGGAGGGGCATCTCCAACTCGTCTGCGGGTAGCGACGAATAGACGCTGTCCGCCGTTGTGTGAGTGGCATCGGCGCGTTGAAAACCGATGTTTTGAACCAGGTTCTGGGCGGGTGCGGCGCAAAGCCCCGAGTTGGCCCAGATGCTGTAGACCCATTGATAGGCCCAGCTATTGAACTTGCGTTCGTAGGTGTGCTGGAAGACCGACTCCCAGTACAGGCGGTCGATCGTTCTCGGGAAATACTGGTCGAACAGCCTTCTGTCTCTTATCTCCGGCCAGTTGGCCATCTCCAGGTCGTACTTTGCCCAGGCCCGCCGCCAGGTCGCCCAACCCCAGTAGTGCGCGTACCTGGAGAAGTAGTAGCTATCTTTCGTCTCGGCCTTCCCGAACAGGTGGTTGTTACCGGACACCATCATCACCCGCTCGTCGTTCTCGTACCGATCCAGGAGGTCGGCGCAGTAGGTAAAGAATGAAGCCGACGGTACGCAGTCGTCCTCGAGGATTATCGCTTTGTCGACCAACTCGAAGGCCCAGGTTATGCCCGACGAGATGCGAAGGCGGCAGCCGAGATTGGCTTCGGCGAAGTCTCTCTTCACTTCACAGTCCCAGTCGACGGCGTCGATGATGGCACGGGTCTCGGCACACTTCTCAGCCTCGCCCGGCTTATCCGGACGGGGGCCGTCGGCAATCACAAGGAGCTTCCGCGGTCTCGCAGCCCGGATGGTCTCAAAGACCTGTCTCGTCGTGTCCGGCCGGTTGAATATGATGAAGATGACTGGGACGGAAAGCACTTCTGCGGTCACTTGATGCAGTCAACGACGATGGACATAGGCCGGAAGGGGTGGGCCACCCTTGCGTCGTTATCCGGGGTTCTCTTGATGAATCCTTTTGAGTAGTCAATAGGCTTGGTGACAGCAACACCGTTCTCGTCGTAGTAATGGAGGAATTCCACCGAAGAAAACTTAGCATCACTCAACAACTTTGAGACCGTTTCGTATTTCGGAAACCACACATGTCCACGATTAACCACCTGCTTCTTGCCGAAGAGCAAGTACTGCCGGCGATATGCGCCGCCCCCACCCGGGTCGAATACTATATTACCTCGCTCATCTTTTAGTGATCGTTCGACGAGGAGGTCACAGCGGTAATCAGGCATCGACAGCCTGAAGAGCCCGCCTTTTTTCAGGACCCGATGGATCTCCTTTAGAGCGGCGGGAAGCTGGCTGTAATCAATGTGCTCGAAGACGTCTTCCGACTGGTAGACATCGACGGATTCATCCGGTAACGGCAGCGGAAGTGTGACGTCGTGGCGGATATGCCAATCATCGTCTTGGCTCAGCGACAAGCCCACCACCTGTTTGCTGCGATACTCGGGCATATCGGGAACGTCGCCCGCATACAACCTGACAACGGGACGCGACGATAACTCGCTGAATTTCATTCTCTATTCCTCGTTTTGCGGCTAGGTTCTGCGGCTGCCGACGATTCGATCAGCAACGACACTACCCCGCAATGGCGGGGAGACACACACCAGCATGTTCGCGTCCCAGTCGTTCCTTTGTCACTTATTCTCATCGACGGCCCATCCCGTGGTACTCGAAACCCTCTTCCCGCACATGCGCAGCGTCGTAGACATTACGGCCATCGAATACGACGTTCCCACGCATTACGCCTTTGACACGTTGCCAGGACGGCTGGTGGAACTGCTTCCACTCGGTGAGGAGCAATAGCGCGTCGGCGCCTTCGACGGCCCCGTACATGTCGTCGGCATACTCGATCGAGTCTCCAAGGACGTTCTTCGCCTGCTCGGTCGCTTCGGGATCAAAGGCCCGCACGACTGCGCCCAACTCGACCAATCGCTTGGCCATCACCAGGGAAGGGGCCGCACGGACATCGTCGGTCTGGGGTTTGAAGCTCAGTCCCCACAACCCAATCCGCAGGCCGCGCAGGTCGTTTGCGGCCGATCCGGTTCCGAAGCGGGTGAGGATTTTGGACACCAGAGCAGCCTTCTGCTCGTCATTGACCTGCTCGACCGCGCGCAATAGCCGCATGTCGGCACCCAAACTGCCTGCGGTATGCAGAATCGCCCGAACGTCTTTGGGCAGGCACGAGCCGCCGTAGCCGATTCCGGGGGAAAGGAACTCATAGCCGATGCGTTTGTCCGCACCGATGGCCTCGCGGACTGCCGACACGTCTGCGCCGGCCTTCTCGCACAGGTTCGAGATCTCGTTGATGAACGAGATCTTCGTTGCCAGGAAGCAGTTCGCCGCGTACTTCGCCATCTCCGCGCTTCTGACGTCTATGGCGATGAGGGGCTGTGAGTAGTTCACGAAGGGTTCGTAGAGCTGCTCCATGATGGCGTGGGCGCGCTCGGAATCGGTCCCGATCACCACTCGGTCGGGCTCCTGAAAGTCAGCGATCGCCCTGCCCTGCTTCAAGAACTCGGGGTTGGACACGATATCGAACTCACAAGAGGTTTCGTTGGCGATGATCGCGCGGACCTCATCGGCGGTACCAACCGGAACGGTCGACTTGTCGACAATGACCTTGTACCGGTCCATATGGGATCCGATTGCCTTCGCGGCTGAGTAGACATGGGTCAAATCGGCCGCGCCGCTTTCACCCATGGGAGTGGGAACGGCTATAAATATCACGTCCCCGTGCTCGATCCCTCGCCTGGCATCAGTCGTAAAGTCGATGAGGTCTCTTGCCCGGTTCTTCGCGATCAGCTCCGCAAGGCCGGGCTCGTAAATCGGAACACCACCGGCGAGGAGTTGCTCGATCTTGGCCCGGTCGATGTCCACACAGACGACGTCATTGCCGCTTTCGGCCAGGCACGCGCCCGTGACGAGCCCGACGTAGCCGGAGCCGATAACCGAGATCTTCAAGACGACCCCCTCATTGCCTAATCGATCGCCGCCCAATTATTGCCGCACCACGGAAAATCCACGCACGAATCCTCTGTGGCATCTGTAACGCCGCCTGATTAGGCCTACTCCCTTCCAAAGTGGAATCGGACCACCTCTCGGGCACCCCGCTGCGGGCGTTGCCAGCGTCGTGAGCGTTCGCTGAGACCCTACATCCGGCCCCTATCCAGCAACCAATGCAGGTCACGAAGTCATCGTTCAACGTCCTGCCTGCCCGACCTCTACTATTGGGGCTGACCCGACACCGAGTTGTTCAAATCAGAATCAGGAGGGGGCCGCGGCCCATGATCGGATACCTGATGTTTGCGGGTGCCCTCTGGAGCACAGGAGCGGGAATCCGATGAAGCGAGCGCTGATAACGGGTATCACCGGGCAAGACGGCTCGTACCTCGCCGAGTTGCTGCTGAGCAAGGGATATGAGGTACACGGGCTTATCCGCCGAGCCTCCACCTTCAACACTTCGCGGATCAATCACCTCTATGTCGATCCCCATCAGTCCGACGCACGGTTGTTTCTGCATTACGGCGATCTCGCCGATGGAACCCGCTTGGTGACTTTGCTGAGCACTATCGCCCCGGATGAGGTATACAACCTCGCTGCGCAGTCACACGTACGGGTCAGTTTTGATGAGCCGGTCCATACTGCGGACACCACAGGTGTCGGATCGATCAGGCTGCTCGAAGCGATTCGCCTATCACACGTGGACTGCCGCTTTTATCAGGCATCCTCGTCGGAAATGTTCGGCGCTTCGCCACCACCCCAAGATGAGCAGACACCGTTCTATCCACGCTCCCCGTACGGCGCGGCTAAAATTTACTCCTATTGGGCGACGCGCAACTATCGCGAAGCTTATGGCCTATTCGCGGTGAACGGGATTCTGTTCAACCACGAATCACCAAGGCGCGGTGAAACTTTCGTAACCAGGAAGATCACCCGGGCCGTTGCCCGGATCAAAGCCGGCGTTCAGTCGGAGGTATATCTCGGTAATCTCGACGCGGTTCGCGATTGGGGTTACGCGCCCGAGTACGTCGAAGGGATGTGGCGAATGCTGCAGGCTCCCGAACCACAAGACCTGGTTCTTGCGACGGGACTCGGGTACACCGTTCGTGAGTTTGCACAGACCGCCTTCGAGCACGCCGGCCTCGATTGGCAGAAGCATGTGAAATTCGACGATCGCTATCTACGGCCCACCGAAGTGGATTCGCTGATCGGTGACGCGACCAGGGCGGCCAACTCTCTCGGATGGAAGGCCTCAGTCCACACCGGTGACCTGGCGCGGATCATGGTTGACGCGGATATCGCCGCGCTGGCCTGTGACGGTACGCCTTGGATCGACAAACCGGACCTTCCGGGCTGGAGCTAGCAGAAGCATGGAGTGGAGTATCGGAGCACTCGATCGCGGGTTGCCCGTGTACATCGCCGGACACCGTGGGCTGGTCGGGTCGGCCCTCGTGCGTAGATTCGAGGCCGAGGGGTTCACCAACCTTGTCCTTCGGTCCCGCGATCAGCTTGACCTCACCGATCGCTCGGCGACGTTCGAGTTCATTTCCGAGTCGCGACCCCAGGTCATCATCGACGCCGCCGCCCGCGTCGGCGGCATCTCGGCCAACAGCACATATCCCGCTGATTTCCTGTCCGAGAACCTACAGATCCAGGTCAACCTCCTCGATGCCGCCGTCGCCGCGCGCGTGCCGCGACTACTGTTCCTGGGCTCATCATGCATCTACCCAAAACTCGCTCCGCAGCCCATCGCCGAGAGTGCGCTGCTCACCGGTCCGCTGGAGCCGACCAACGATGCCTATGCGATCGCGAAGATCGCGGGCATTCTTCAGGTTAAGGCGGTCCGCCGTCAGTACGGCCTGGCCTGGATCTCGGCAATGCCCACCAACCTCTACGGGCCGGGCGACAATTTCTCCCCCACCGGATCGCATCTGCTGCCCGCCCTAATTCGGCGCTACCTGGAGGCGAAAGCGCTTGACGCGCGTCAGGTCACCAATTGGGGCAGCGGTACGCCGAGGCGCGAGTTGCTGCATGTCGATGACCTTGCGAGGGCTTGTCTTTACCTTCTCGAGCACTTCGATGGACCCGGCCACGTCAATGTCGGCACCGGCGTTGACCACACGATCAGCGAAATCGCCGCAATGGTTGCCGACGCGGTCGGCTACGGCGGCGAAACGCGCTGGGATCGAAGCAAGCCGGACGGCACACCGCGCAAGCTCTTGGATGTGTCGGTTTTGCGCGAAGCCGGTTGGTTCCCCGAGATCGCCCTGCGGGATGGGATCGAGGCCACCGTTGCGTGGTACCAGGCCAACGCCGAGACTGCGCGGAACTGATTCACCCGACTGCACGACCGGACGCGAGTGGCGGCGAGCCAGGCGCCAGCAAACATCCGCATTGGACCCGTCGCTGGACGGCAGCCGCGATAGCTGATCAACTCCCCGCTGGGGCTAGCGTGCTAATGTGACCCGGTGGAATTATTCCGGCGTGGGGGTTTGATCGCGCGCAGCACCACGATTGAGGTTGCCCGCCCCTATTCAGAAGGGGGCTGGAAGCGCCAGTTCGTCAAGCAACTCGAGATGCGTCGGGTCGATACAGTTTTTGATGTGGGGGCGAACTCGGGTCAATATGCCACGGACCTGCGCATGGCGGCTTACAAGGGTCCGATTGTTTCGTTCGAGCCACTATCGGCGCCATTTGCGCTTCTCGAACGTAACGCGGCGAAGGATCCGTTGTGGGAATGCCGACAATGCGCTCTCGGCGATAGCGATGGAATGGTCTCCATCAATGTGGCGGGTAATGCCGGCGCGAGTAGTTCCATCCTGCCCATGCTGAAAAGCCACCAGGACGCCTTTCCGCCGGCAAACTATATCGGCACGGAGGAAGTTCCGATACACAAGCTTGACACCATCGCGCCGGAATATCTGAGGCCCAGCGACCAGATCTTCCTCAAGATCGATGTCCAAGGCTTTGAGAAGCACGTCGTCGCCGGCGGAAGCGCGACGATCAAAGATCACGTGATCGGCGCGCAACTCGAGTTGTCTTTCATCCCCCTTTACGAGGACGGGATGTTGATTCGCGAGGCGTTGGATCTTGCCTATTCATCGGGCTTCGTTCTTACGGAATTGGTCCCTGGTTTCAGGGATCCTCGCGATGGCCGGATGCTACAAGCAGACGGAATCTTTTTTCGCGACTAGACGAAAGCCGACTCCGCGCGGCTGCAATCTTCGCCCCGATGGGACGGTAGGACTGTGAGAACAACGAGAGCGTTTATCGCAGGGATGCGGTAGATGCATCAATACTTACCGATGAAAACGAATAACGGTGAGCTCGTCGGAACGCTTCCGCGAGTAGCGAGGTCCACAACGCGGCCGTGCACCGAGGAGACGCTGGCAGTAGGTCACCTGAACTCTGAATTCTCCGGTGTGCATCACGATCTGCAGCTAGCCTTCTGTGGCGCCGGACGAAGGGTGTAGCAAACTATGACCAAGTTCCAGAAACTGTGCTTCAGCGTGATCGACTTCCTGCTGGTCCCCATCGCCGCAACGTCCGCGCTGGCGCTGCGAGCGATCCGTCAGACCGGTTTCGGGCGGATGCCACAGACCCTACGGGTTTTCCGAAAAGTGGGAATCTTCCCAGTGCTCGACCACTACTACGAGCCATTGTTCAACCCCGATCACCTGCGAAAGCCGCTGTCGGAAGACCGCGAACTGTTGGGGATCGACTGGAATGTCACCGAACAGCTGGAGCTGCTGAAGCGATTCCACTACAACGACGAACTGGTCAAGTTTCCCATGGATCGGGAAGCCGAGCACCAGTTCTTTTACCGCAACGGATTCTTCGAATCGGGCGATGCCGAGTTCCTCTACAACATGATCCGCCACTACAAGCCGAAACGAATTTTCGAGATCGGGAGCGGCCAGTCCACGCTCATCGCCGCCAGCGCGGTCAAGGCAAACCGGGGTGAAGACCCCGGCTACCAGTGCGAGCATGTCTGCATCGAGCCATACGAAGTCGGGTGGCTTGACCAACTCGATGTCGACGTGGTCCGCAAGCCGGTCGAGTCGATCGACACATCGCTGTTCGGCCAACTGGACGAGAACGACATCCTCTTCATCGACTCCTCACACATGATCCGTCCGCAGGGTGATGTGCTGTTCGAGTACTTCGAGATCCTACCGATCCTGAAATCCGGTGTGCTGATACACATCCACGACATCTTCAGTCCCAAGGATTACCTTGAGGAATGGATTCAGTCCGTCTGCTTCTGGAACGAGCAGTACTTGCTGGAGGCATTTTTGAGCTACAACCACGAGTTCAAGATCATCGGAGCGCTCAACTTCTTGAAGCACCACTATCCCGATGAACTGACCGCGGTTTGCCCAGTCCTGAAGGAACAGTTGGAGTCTCGCGAACCGGGCTCTTTCTGGTTGAGGCGGGCCTAGCCGGCCTTCTTGGCCGCTCGGCTTTGGACGCGGTTGTAGATGTAGGCCACCGCGCGGAAGTAGGACTTGCAACCCTGGATGTAGGCGTGTGACAGCTGCCGCCCGCCAAAGGGGTAGCGATGATGCATGTCCCACATCCGCCCCAGATCGTCGAAAACCACGTCCGGCGGCCGGTTGGTGCCGATGCCGTTCGTATCGAAATCGCAGAGCACCCGTGGGATTGTGATCGGCTGGCGGAGCAGCGCTGCCCGGAGAATGAACTCCTGGTCGGCAGCGACCCCGAAGTTCACGTCGTACCCACCGATCTTTTCGACCAGCGATGAACCGAAGAACGAAGCTTGATGCGGGATCACCTGCCAGCCGGCCAGGAACTTGCGAAGGCTGAACGGCATGGGGCTCCGAACGCGGCCAAGTCCGACGAGGTTGTCCCTGCCATAGCCCCACACGTCGCGCGCGGACCCCTGACCGGCGACCGCATCGACGGCGGCCGCCACCGTATCGGGGTCGGGGAACAGATCACTGGAGTGCAGGAACCACAGCAGGTCGCCCGAGGCATGGGCGATGCCCTGGTTCATCGCGTCGTATCGCCCGCCATCGGGCTCGGACTGCCAATAGGTAAAGGCCGGCTCAATTCCGGAAAGGTACTCGATGACCTCGTCGCCGGATCCTCCGTCGATGACGATGTGCTCGATGCGCCCGGGATAACGCTGAGCCCGCACACTCTCCACCGTGCGCTTCAACCCGTCGAGGTCGTTGTAGGTGATCGTTATGACCGAGACAGTTGGGAGCGACGTCCCCGTCTTCAACTCTGCACTGCCGCTTACCTCGTTGGACACCGTTATCTCCCCGGATTGATCTGGACCAGCCTGTATCCGCGCAGGCGGGTTCCGCAAACTTCGAGGCATGGCCGGTAGTTTGCTCGCTGAGTCTACAAGAAGACCTTCGACGGTTCCCGCGGCTGCCGATTTTCGGCCGATCAGACTGTATTTCGCGGTGGGCACCCTCGGGACCAGCGGTTACAGGCAGCGAACGGGATGCGGTCGACGTTCCAGACCCTCGCGTGGAGGGCGTTAGTCCGCGGCTTGCAGTGGTTGCCGTAGGGTTGAATCCGTCCGCCGACGTTACCTCCTAAGGGCGTTTGAGCCACGCCGGCCAGACGTCTGGGAGCCCCCGCGGGTTCGGCGCTACCGCCGCCAGCCTGCGGGCAAGGGTCCTCAGCCGCGACGACTGCGGTGCCCAGCGGTACTGCAGTGCCAGCATCGCCATCCGCGGATGCCTCGTGATGGTGTCTCGGAGCGCGTCGCGCCCTTCCGGACCGGGAACCTTGGCGATCTCACGCAGGATCCAGTCCGCCATAACGGCGATGAACTCCTCCCGCGCGGGGTCGTCCGGGAACAGGTCCAGCATGGCGTCGAACGTCGCGGCGTGGCCGGGCCCATGGGTGAGCCAGAACTTCGGCGGGTCCACCGCCTGGGTGTGCCACATGCCTTCGGCGTGGCGACGGTAGACGGCCATCGTCTCCGGCAGCATGGCGATCTCGCCCTGAGCCGCGTGCCGCACGTGCAGGTACCAGTCCAGTGGCATCACATCGGCGGGGATGTCGTCGTAGCCATCGAGGCGGCGGTACATGACCGAGTTGGTCTGGATGAAGTTCATCAGGAGCAGAGCGTCCACGGTCAGGTTTCCGCGCAGGTAGACGGGGGGAAACTTCGAGTCCTTGTTGCTGCCGTCTTCCCATACCACGTGAACGGGGTGAAAGCACACCGAAGTCTGCGGGTGCGCATCAAGAAATGCCACCTGCCTGCTCAGCTTCAGCGGGTCGACCCAGTAGTCGTCCGCTTCACACAACGCGATGTATTCGCCGCGAGCGATTCCGAGGGCGCCGACGAGGTTTCGGTTGAGGCCGAGGTTCTCCGGCCGGAAGATCGGCCGAAACATGTGGGGGTAGCGCTCGGCGTACTCCCGGATGATCGCCGGGGTCGAATCGGTGGACGCATCGTCGGCGACGATGATCTCCACCGGAAAGTCGGTCTGCTGTGCGACGAAGCTGTCGAACGCCTGGCGGACGTAGCCCTCCTGGTTGTGCGTCGTCGACACGATGCTGACCTTCGGCGGGGCTCCCTCCGGCGTTTCGGACATGCGATCATCCTTTCCCTACGGCGGCGGTGACCCGGCGATATCACCTGGGGCCGCGTCGTCGTGGACCAACTGTGTGACGATCCGCGAGCATAGGAAGTATGGCAGCAGGTGTTGCCACGATTGCACCCGGCGCTCCGCCGAATCCGAGGGGCACTGGCGACCCATAGTCGGAAGAGCAGTGATAATGACCTCCGGCGCCGCCCGCGCCCACCACAACCCGGAAGGGATCGAACCCGCAATGAAATTTGCCCTGGCAAGCTACGGAACCCGCGGCGACATCGAGCCGAGCACCGTGGTCGGCCGCGAGCTGCAGCGCCGCGGGCACGAAGTGCGCTTGGCCGTCCCGCCGAACCTGGCCAGCCTCGTCGAGTCGGCGGGACTTTCAGCGGTTCCGTACGGGCGGGATCAGCAGGAGGGCTTCTGGGCCGAGGATTTCCTCCGTCAGTTCTGGAAGGTCGGCGAGAAGGTCAGACTGTGGCGCGAGGCTCAGGACCTGCTCACCGAGTCGTGGGCGGAGATGAGCAAGACGCTGGTGGCGCTCGTGGATGGGACCGATCTGGTGTTCAGCGGCCCGGGCTTCCCGGCAATCCCCGCCAATGTGGCCGAGTATTACGGCATCCCGTTGGCCACCATGCATTACTTCCCGATGCTGCCGAACGCCCAACTGTCCCCGGGCGTGCCCCCGGCGGTGGTCCGCTCGATCATGAAGGCGCTGGACTGGCAGCAGTGGCGGGTGACGAAACGAGCCGAAGACGCTCAGCGCCGCGAACTGGGACTCAAGAAGGCGACCCGCCCCGCGCCGCGACGGATCACCGACGGCGGGGCGCTCGAGATTCAAGCCTACGAAGAGCAATGCTTCCCCGGCCTGGCGGCCGAGTGGGCGGAATGGGACGGCCAACGGCCCTTCGTCGGGACGCTGACCATGGAGATGACCACGGACGCCGATGAACAGGTGGCGGCATGGATCGCCGCAGGTACCCCACCGATCTGCTTCGGCTTCGGCAGCACGGCGGTCAAGTCCCCAGCTGAAACCGTCGCCATGATCGGTGCGGCGTGTGCGGAGCTTGGCGAGCGGGCGTTGATCTGCTCGGGCTGGAGCGACTTCAGTGCGGTCGCTCACCCCGACCACGTCAAGGTGGTGGGTCCGGTGAACTACGCGGCGGTCTTCCCCGCCTGCCGGGCCGTCGTCCACCACAGCGGTGCCGGCACCACCGCGGCAGGTCTACGAGCCGGAGTCCCAACGTTGAGCCTATGGAGCACCGGTGACCAGCGGATCTGGGCGAACCAGGTCAAGGCACTGAAGGTGGGTACCGCCCGACCCTTTTCGGCGACCACCCGCGAAACGCTGTTGGAAGACCTGCGCCTGATCCTCGCTCCGGGCTACGTCGCGCGGTGCCGCGAGTTCGCCGGCCGGATGACGACGCCCGCTGAAAGCATCGCCAAGACCGCTGACCTTCTGGAGCGTTTCGCCACCACGAGGCGATTCGGCTGACTCCTGTCGGGGCGGCGCCGCAGCCGCGTTCGATACCCCGAGAATAATGACCGAGACGACCGAGTTGAGCCGGGCGACCCACGACTGGAAGGCAGCGAGTTGGTCATGAGGTTTGCCCTGGCCTGTTACGGATCTCGCGGCGATGTGGAACCGTCCGTCGCCGTCGGCCGCGAACTGCAGCGCAGGGGGCATGAAGTCCGAATCGCCGTTCAGCCCGCCCTGGTGGAGTTCGCCGAGTCGGCGGGCCTGTCGGCGGTGCCCTATGGTCCCGAACTCGAAGAGTTTCTCAACGAGGACTTCCTGCGGACATTCTGGGCCCGGTTGGTTCGTAACCCCACCGGGTCGCTGCGCGACCTGTGGGCGCCGATAATCAAGTACTGGCCGACGACCAGTCAGACCCTGCTGGCGCTCGCCGACGGCGCCGACCTGCTGTCCACCGGCCTGAACTACGAGCAACCCGCGGCGAATGTCGCCGAGCATTACGGCATTCCCCTGATCTCGCTGCATCACTTCCCCATGCGTCCCAATAGCGAGGTCGTCCCGATGCTGCCGGCACCCGTGGTCCGCTCGACGGGCAGGCTGCTCGAGTGGCTGTTCTGGCGTGCGACGAAGAAGGTGGAGAACGAGCAGCGCGCCAACCTCGGCCTATCGCCGGCCACGGTGTCGTCTCCGCACCGGATCGCCGAACGCGGAGCGCTGGAGATCCAGGCCTACGACGCCGTCTGCTTCCCCGGCCTAGCGCGGGAATGGGCCAGATGGGCTCGCCAACGACCCTTCGTCGGGGCGCTGACCATGGAGTTGACCACCGAGGCCGACGACGAGGTGGAATCGTGGATCGCGGCCGGTGCGCCGCCGATCTGCTTCGCGACCGGCAGCATCCCCGTTGAATCCCCGGTGGCCACCCTCGACATGATCGGCGCGGCCGGCGCGCAACTTGGTGAGCGGGCCCTGCTGTGCGCCGGCGGCACCGACTTCACCGGCGTACCGGTTCCGGACCACGTCAAAGTCGTGGGTCCGGTCAACTACACCCGGATCTTCGCCGCGTCGAAGGCGATCGTCCATCACGGGGGCTCGGGCACCACCGCCTGCAGCCTGCGCGCGGGCGTGCCCACCCTGATTCTGTGGAGTTCGGCCGACCAGCCGTACTGGGGCAACCAACTCCAGCGGCTCAAGGTCGGTGCATCACGGCGCTTCTCCAAAACCACCAGCGAATCCCTGGTCGCGGATTTGCGCGAGATCCTGGCACCGGACTATGCCGTCAGAGCCCGTGATCTGGCCACCAAGATGAGCACACCGGCCGAAAGCATCACCAAGACCGCCGACCTCTTCGAGGACTCGGTTCGAGGCCGAATGCGCTGACCACGGCGGTATGAGAAGGATTCGAGGGGCTCGCCGCACGGTGACGGCGTCGTGGTTTACCATCGCCCAATCAATTTCAATACGCAAATAGTTTTGGGACGCTGTTCCCACGCCCCGATGCTCTCCAGCAAACCCCCGATGTAAGCATTTCGGCGCCTGGCGTATAGACTCAGCCCCTGAGCAACCAAGCATGTGAGATAGGGGCCAGCTTTGACCGCGACCGATCGCGACGTCCGATCTTTGTATCTCGACCAGATCCGGCGCGACCTCACCAGATACGGCATGGAACAACTCGTGCCCGTGGGCTGGCCGCTGAAGACGCGCGCCGGGCTGAACTGGCTGGTCGGCATGCCGATGCTCAAGACCCGCAACTTCATGTTGGTGCGCAAGGTTCCCTTCGACAAGGAGGCGCGCGACGCGGGCCGGGACTGGCCGGCGGACGCCGAGACCATGATCGGCATGCAGCGCCTGACCAGCCTGCAACACTGCGTGGAGACGGTGCTTCAGGAGGACGTCCCCGGCGATCTGGTCGAGTGCGGCGTCTGGCGCGGCGGAGCTTCCATCCTGATGCGCGCGGTCCTGGCCGCCTACGGTGACGAGAAACGGAACGTGTGGCTCTGCGATTCGTTCGAGGGCGTGCCGCCCCCGGACGAGGAGAACTACGAGGCCGACAAGCTGCCGCGGTTCAACCTGGGCCTGCACCACGCGGCGCCGATCCTGGCCGTGACTCAGGATCAGGTGAAGGCGAATTTCGAGCGCTACGGGCTGCTCGACGACCAGGTCCGCTTCATCCCGGGCTGGTTCAAGGACACCCTGCACAAGGCCCCGATCGAACAGATCTCGGTGCTGAGGCTCGACGGTGACCTCTACGAGTCCACCATTCAGGCACTCGAACCGCTCTATCCGAAGCTGTCGCCGGGCGGTTTCTGCATCATCGACGATTACAACCTGGAGGGGTGCCGCAAGGCCGTCGCCGACTACCGCTCGCAGCACGGAATCACCGCCGAAATCGTCGACATCGACGGCTACGGTGCTTTCTGGCGCAAGGATTGACGACCGCGCGACGCTGACGGCGCACCGCGACGCCGCACAACAATTGAAAGTCGATGATTCGCAATGAAGTTTGTGCTGGCGGCCTACGGGACGCGGGGGGATGTCGAACCTTCCGTGGTCGTCGGCCGCGAGTTGCAGCGCCGAGGACACGACGTGCGGATGGCCGTCCCCCCGGATTCGGTCGCGTTCACGGAGACGGCCGGACTCACGACCTTCCCGTACGGCTTGGAGTCGCAGGCCTGGCTCGACTTGTACCGTGACTTCTGGACGTCGGCGTTCAGCGAGTTCTGGAGGGTCCGCCAGATCAGGCGCACCTGGCGTGAACTGTGGGCGGAAAGCGACAAGTGCTGGGTCGGGATGAACGCGACGCTGACCTCGATCGCGGACGGAGCGGACCTCCTGCTCACCGGCCAGAGCTACCAGGAGCCCGCGGCGAACGTCGCGGAGTTCTACGACATTCCATTCGCCACGCTGTATCACGTGCCCATGCGTCCCAACGGTCAGGCGATTTCGTTCTTGCCGGCTCCGATGAGCCGGGGCGCCATGACGGCATTCGACTGGGTGGCCTGGCGACTGAACAAGAAGGTCGAGGACGCTCAACGGCGTGAACTCGGCCTGCCGAAGGCGAACAGGCCCCCGATGCGCCGGATCACCGATCGCGGTTCGCTGGAAATCCAGGGCTATGACGCGGTCTGTTTTCCTGGCCTCGCGCAGGAGTGGGCCGGATGGGCTGATCGCCGCCCGTTCGTCGGCACCCTGACCATGGAACTGGCCACCACGGCCGACGACGAGGTCGCGCCCTGGATCGCCAAGGGCCGGCCACCGATCTGCTTCGGTTTCGGGAGCATGCCGGTTGAATCGCCGGCCGACACGGTCGCCATGATCGCGTCGGCGTGCGCGGAGTTGGGCGAGCGGGCGTTGATCTGTGCCGGTTGGAGCGACTTTCGAGACGTCAGCCCCGCGGAGCATGTCAAGGTGGTGGGCGCGGTGAATTATGCGACCGTGTTCCCGGCCTGCCGCGCCATCGTGCACCATGGCGGTTCGGGCACCACCGCGGCGAGCCTGCGCGCCGGCGTGCCGACGCTGATTTTGTCGATGGACGCCAATCAGACCGTCTGGGGCGGTCAGCTCGAGAAACTGAAAGTCGGTGCCACGCGCCGTTTTTCGGCCACTGACCGAGAATCACTGGTGTCCGATCTTCGCCGGATCCTCGCCCCCGACTACGCGGAGAGGGCTCGTTCGATTGCCGCCCAGATGACGACGCCGGCCGAAAGTCGCCGGAAGGCCGCCGACGTCGCGGAGGCATACGCCAAACTACGGTTCGCGCCCAACCGGCGAGAGTGGGTCGGGTGATCACCATAAGCGTAAGCGCCGGGGCCGCCCGGCGGGTACCGACACGTGATGGCGGGCCACCCGTTCTGGAACCGGAAAGCCCGGCAGTATCGTTGTGGGAGTCGATGTCTCGGCTGGGGAGGGCGAAGTGAGCGAGGTTACCAGGGCGTGCCGGATGTGCGGGTCGATCGGCCCCCACGAGACCTTCGTGGCCAGGGAGATGTATTTCGGGACCCGCGAGCAGTTCGACTACTTCAGCTGTGCCGAGTGCGATTCGGTGCAGATCGTCGATGCGCTCGACGGCGAAGAACTGATGCGCCACTACCCCAACCACTACTACTCGTTCGTGTTTCCCGTTCAGCCCGGATTGCGCCAGTGGGTGACCGTGCAGGAAGACCGCTTCAAGACGCGCACCGGTGGCTGGCTGGTAGGCGGCCTGATGTCCGCAATTCCACAGAGCATCCGGGTTCCCCTGCAGCGGAGCGATTCCAGCGGGGACGTCATGCGGATACTGGGCAAGCTGGGCGTGAAGCGCGACACTCGGATTCTCGATGTCGGCTGCGGCAGCGGGGTGCTGCTCGATCGGTTGGCACGGGCCGGTTTCACCGAGCTATGCGGCGCCGACCCCTTCCTCGACGCGGAGGGGGCGACACCAATGGGCGTCCCGCTGCTGAAGCGCTACCTCGCTGACCTACCCGGCGAATTCGATTTGATCATGTTCAACCACTCGCTGGAACACATGCCCAACCCGGTCGAGACACTCAAGATCGCCCACGACAAGCTTGGGGTTGGTGGCACCTGCCTCGTCCGCTTGCCGACAAGTTCGTCGGAGGCCTGGCCGATGTATGGGGCCGACTGGATCGCCATCGACGCACCCCGCCATATCGTCGTTCCGTCACGACGCGGCATGGCGCTGGCAGCTCAGTCGGTGGGTTTGCGGGTGGATGAGACCTATGACGACTCGAGTTTCCTGCAGTTCATCGCCAGCGAGGCGTATCGGCGTGACGTCCCACTGAATGACCCAGAATTGCTTCCAAAGATGGTTCGGGTCTTCGGGTACAAGCAGATCTGGGATTGGCAACGTCGAGCCCAGAAGCTCAATCGACAGGGGCGCGGCGACTGGACCGGGTTCGTCCTGCGTCGGATGTGACGAGCCGGCGGCCCAACCCGCCCGGTCAACTCAGGTCGAGGTGGCCGGAAGCGGCTCCTCGCCACGGATGCGGTGCTTGAGCCGCATGGCTCGTCTCTCGATGAGGAACCAGCTGGCCGCCGCCAACGGGAAGGTCGCGATGGTCGACACCCCGAAGAACAGCAACGGTGCCAGCGACACCAGTCCCGCCATGACCAGCACCTGCTGGACGGGAAACGCGTAGATGTACATGCCGTAGGAGAAGTCATTGCGCAGGTTCGGACCGCTGACCAGGATGCCCGACACCACCACGGCATACGCCAGCGGCAGGGCGGCGACGATCCGATAGTCCGGAAGCAGGATGCCGGCGCCGATCACGATCGCGGCGCAGAGGGCGACCAGCCACCAATTTGCCGGAATCTTGTCGCGCCATTGGAAGAGCACGGCGCCGGCCGCGAACATGATCGCGGCCCGGGCCACGATCTGGGGAAACGACCACACCCCCGCCCCGGGAGCGGCGAGTGGACCGAACAGGAAGGCCAGGGCGGTCGCTCCGAGCAGCAGGACGACGGAAACCCAGCGATACTTCACCACCCCGATCAGGCCGAGAACCAGGACGGTCAGATAGCACAACAACTCGAAGAACAGCGACCACAACGAACCGTTCCAACTGGTGGCCACCGGGACACCGGCCGGGGTGCCGTTGATGCCCTGCTGCACATACAGCACGAAGAAATTGCTCAGTACGTAGCTGATCGGGCCGGTCGAGAACAGCAAACTCTTCGGAGAACCGCCCTGGACGGCAACGCCGATCGGGGCGATCACGAAGGCCGTGACGATCAGGCACACCCACAGTCCGGGCAGGATCCGCAGCGCGCGGGCGGCCAGGTAGTCCCGCGCCTTAGGGCGCTGCACCCAACTACGGGTGATCAGGAATCCGGAGATCGCGAAGAATCCGTCGACGCCTACCGACCACGTCAACTGCATCGCGGCGTGGGGAATCAGGGGCGTGCGGCCGGTGGCCAGGAACGAATGCCACAGGATGACCTCGGCGGCCAGTATCAACCGCCAGACGTTCAATGCGTTGCGCTGCGGATTGAACGCGTCGGCCAAACTCATCAAATCCCCCTGCGTCGCCAAATACCAAATCGGCGTGCCACCGGAGCAAAGTCTCGTGTGGCGCGCAGCAACACCTTAGCTGGGAGCGTTCACCCTGTCCATTACCGACACCTTCGCTGGTTATCGCCATTCTGGCAGGGCGTGAGCAGCCCCCAGTAAGCCGTCTGGCAACATGGTGTCCCGGAACTCGACTTTGCTCTGCAAACCAGACAGGAGGCGCGGCCGTTGCCACATTCCGTGCTCATAACCGGTGGCGCAGGATTCATTGGGTCCGCCTTGTCGCGCCGACTCGTCAATGCCGGCTACGACGTCGCGGTGATGGACATCCTGCATCCCCAGGTGCACGCGAAAGGCCGCGCGATCACGTTGCCGCCGTCGGTACGGTTGTTCACCGGAGATGTCACCCACGCGCCCGACTGGGATGCGGTGCTGCGGCTGTTCACACCGTCCCAGATCGTCCATCTGGCCGCCGAGACGGGAACAGCGCAGTCGCTGTCGGAGGCGTCCCGGCACGGCTCGGTCAACGTCCTGGGCACCACCCAGATGCTGGACGCGCTGAGCCGGGCCGGCCTGGTGCCCGACCAGTTCGTGCTGGCCTCGTCGCGGGCGGTCTACGGCGAGGGCGCCTGGCGATACGGCGATGAGATCTTCTACCCGCCGCCCCGCAGCCACGCCCAGCTCGTCGCGGGCCAGTGGGATCCTCGGGGCCCGGCGGGTGAGCGCGCGGTTCCGCTTCCCAGTAGCGCAGCCCGCACCGAACCCCGGCCCACGAACATCTACGGCGCCACCAAGCTCGCCCAGGAGCACCTGTTGGCCGCCTGGAGCGCCGCTCATGATGCCCAGCTCAGCGTGCTGCGCCTGCAGAACGTCTACGGGCCGGGCCAGTCCCTGACCAACCCCTACACCGGGGTGGTTCCGTTCTTCGCCCGCGCCGCCCGCGAACAGCGCTCGTCGGAGGTGTTCGAGGACGGGCAGATCGTGCGCGATCTGGTCTACATCGACGATGTCGTCGACGCGCTGTTCGCCGCGATCGAGAATCCGGCCACCGGGCCACGCTGCGTCGACATCGGATCGGGAGCCGGGACCACCATCCTCGAACTCGCGACGAAGATCGCGGCCATCTTCGACGCCCCGGACCCCATCATCGTGCCTAAATTCCGCGACGGCGACATTCGGGCCGCGAGTTGCGATATCGAACTCGCGAACACAGAACTCGACTGGCGTCCGAAGTGGGCGGTCGACGACGGCTTGGCGGCATTGATCGAATGGATCGGCGTGCAGCTCGAAAACTCCGTTACGCCAAGTGATCACACAACGGTGCCGCCATCGGCAGCGAATTCCAGAAGTTAGCAATTTGGCTCGAGGTCGCCGGGAGCGTGGTGTCACCGTGCTTCAATTGGCCGAGAAAACTTCCGTAGTTGGTCGAGAAGTCGAGGTTGATGAATGGCTATGGTCGACAGGCGAGCGGTTGAGCGCAGCACGGTGCATCGCATATGGCGCGCGCTCCTCGTTCTTGCCGCACTCGCCATCGCCGTTGCATGTTATTTCTGGCCGGTGGTTGCCATCGTCATCGGCGTCCTGGTGTTGGTGCTCCTGGTCGGACGCCTCATCTATCGGGGCCGCGACCGCTATGTGCCGCACCTCTACGCCCGGGATATCACGACCTACGACGACGAGTATCGCGAGTTCATCACGAGCACGCTTGCGGACCTTCGCAAACTCAAGATCCCCGGCCACCCCCTGTTGTGGGAGGCGTCGCGACTGCCGGATCCGCGCAGCGACACCGACGACGAACTGCTGCTGGATCTGGGCGTATGGATCGGCTGGTCGACGCGCCTGATCTCCGACGCTTCCGGCCGGCGCGTGTACGGTTTCGACACCTTCGAGGGACTCGTCGAAGACTGGCAGCTGGAGGATCAGGTGATCAAGCAGGGGTCCTTCGCCATCTCAGACCCCGTCGCGCAGATGTTCATTCGCGATACCGGTGTGACATTCGAGGACGGGCTTCCGGCCGCACTCGGCCGAAGGGTGCAGTTCATCAAGGGCAGCACGTATGACACCCTGGCGCCGTTCCTGGCCGAGCACCCGACCGCGCCAATCCGGCTCTTCCACATGGATCTCGACACCTATGAGAGCTGCCTGCACGCGCTGGAGACCTGCAAGGAGCATTTCATCGAGGGGTCCATCCTGGTCTTCGACGAGTACCTGGTCACCAACGGCGAGATCAAGGCGTTTTACGAGTTTCAGAAACGCTATGGCCTGCAGTGGCGGTATCGGGCCTGGGGACTCGAGGTCATGGAGATGAACACCGAGATGATTCCGGCGGCCTGGAAACGCGCGCTCTACTACACGGTCGGCATTCCGCTGTATTGGCTGGTCGGCGAGGGGCGCTTCGCTTCCGCCTTCTATCGCAGACCGTTCTGGAGGTTCTGGTTCGGCGCCCCGGTCGGCGACATGTTGTTCCTGCTCGCCACCTCGGGCCCGCGAAAGTCGGTCAGCCTGGAGATCACCGGTCTAGGGCAGATTGGGCACCGCTAGTGCTCCCGCGCAGCCAAAGGCGCGTTGCAGTGGTTGATCGAAGGGCTCCCTCGGCCGGGCAACCGACGTTCAGGCGAGGCGCTGGCGCAAGCCGTTTTTCGCCGAACCTCGATCTGTCAACGCCCGGACATTACCGGCTGGGCTGATTCCACCAGCGGTCGCCCGCGATCGGGCGAACTCCTCGAGCAGGTCGGCAGCGCGGGTGACGCTCTCGGCGCGCGGGATCATTCGTGCGCCCAGTTCGCGAGCCCGCGCCACGTAGTCCGGAGCGCAGATCTGGCGCAGATCAGAGACCAGTGTTTCCGAAGTGGTAGAGATGAACTTCCGGGCCGTGCCCACTTTGAGCCGACGCAGCTGGGCGCCCCAGAACGGCTGATCGCCAGCCATCCAGAGGATCAGCGAAGGGACCCCGGCGCGCAGGGCCGCCGCCGTGGTGCCGGAGCCACCGTGATGGACGACCGCACGGCAGCCCGGAAAGATCTTCTCGTAGTTCACCGGGCCGACCACCTTGACGTGGTCGAACTGCGGGCCGTCACCGTAGTTGGTCCACCCCGAGCAGATGAGGGCGCGCTCCCCGAGCTGCGCGCAGGCCTCACCGATCATGGTGACGGTATCGGCGGCCGACTCCAGGGGCATCGAGCCGAAGCCGAAGCAGATCGGCGGTGTCCCCGCGGCGATCCACGACGCAACCTCGTCATCGATTTCGGTGTCGAGGCCCATCGACAGTGTTCCGACGAATGGCCGGGTGTCCCGATATCGCGCCCATTCTTCTTTGAGCCCGGGGAACACCAACTCGTCGTAGGTCTGAAGTTGCAGCGTCCCCAGTTCAGCCAGTCGGGTAGAGGTAAGTTTCCTGGTCTTTGGGAGACCGAGCGAACGGCGCTGTTCGTTTTCGGGCTTGCTGTTCATCTGGACGCCGAACCACTCGTACACCTTCAGGCCCCACTGGAACAAGGTGCCGGGGATGAACTTCGGGGCAACCTTGCTGTTGCGTCGAATCGGGAAGTAGTCCAGGGTCGCGAACGGAATGTCGTAATACTCAGCGACGTTCACCGCGACCCCTTGAAAGAACAGACCTGCGCATAGCACGTCGGCGCCTTCGGCCATCGGGGTCAAGGTCCTACTCATATCCCCCCAGTACCGGAAAACCGGCTGCCAGAGTTCCTGGAGTACCTTGATCGGCTCGCGAATCGTCCAGAACTTGCGCACGAAGTTCTTCGAGAAGTTCCGAAAGAAGTCGGCGTCCCACAACTCGTCAGCATTCGGGCCGTACGCCACAGCCTTGAGGCCGGCCGACTCGGCAAACTCGACGAGATTCGGCGGAATGGCGATACGCACCTCGTGCCCTCTGCGCAGCAGTTCACGACCAACGGCAACCGAAGGTTCGCAATCGCCTCGTGTTCCACTGCACGCCAGTGCAATTATCACAAACCCATCCCCCGTGTGTCAGCGGTGCGGCATGAGCCATGGAGCAGTTGGCTTCGCCGACACTACGTCCAAACTCAAGGCATTTATCGTACAACGAGTCGGCCCAGCAACCATGCCGAGGGGAATTCACCGGCCCAATCTGGACAGTTTGACCATTCCGCGGCCGAAGGCTGGTGGAGAACATGGGGGACACGCTGGGCGTACCGCTTGCGGAGCGACCAGCAAACGCCGGGCGGCATCGTGCTCATCACCTCGGCCGCGATGCCTTGCCCGAAGTCCGTGTAACGTTGTGGGGACGCGGGCGGATGTAGTCAGGACATCTTCGTGCGACTTTCGCTGACGATTGGCGGCGGTTCACACCAGATGTACGAAGGATCCAGGCCCGGGTTCGAACTCGGTAACCAGAGTTGACGCAGAAAGTTCCAGGAGGGACACATGAGAAATCGGTGGCTGACCAGCCTTGCCGTTGCAGTTGGCGGTTCAGCGTTGGCGTTGACCGCTGGCGCAGGATTCGCTTCGGCTCAGCCCGATATTGGTCCGATGGTCAACACGACCTGCACTTTCGATCAGGCAATGAAGGCTGTGCACGCAGAGAACCCAATGGCTGCCAGCTACCTGGACGCCTCACCGCCGAACTTGCAGTTCCTGCGGCAGTTCATGGCGTCGACTCCGGACCAGCGAGTGAGCATGCTCAATGCGGTCAAGAACAACCCTGGCGCCGATGAGGCACTGCCGGTGTTCACGCAGATGATGACCAGCTGCGTGAAGTACTGATTCCCGCGGAACCATCGCGGTTGAACAGACGTCGTCAGTTATGTGATCTAGATCACCTGAACTGACGACGACAGCCGAGGAGATCTGATGATCCGGGTGGTCGAGGCCGGCGGAGGTCCGCCGCTCTCGACCACCCGGGCCTGTTCTGGGGTGCGCCAGGCTTGGCCGGGCGGGCGACGCGCAACGGACAAAACCCCGCCCGTACCGTGATGTACGCGGGCTTGCGGGCACAGATCGGTGGGAGGGGCCTGCTCCGGACGGCGAGGGTTTGCAGATCGGCGGGCATGTCCGAGCTCACGCCAGCGGAACTGCTTTCACACTCTTTCACGCTGAACCGAGGTGGCGGCCTCTCCGAGCCTTTGGAGTTAGTAAAGGGGTTCCCCAGACGCCGGACGCGGCCCCTTATAGCGGTCTGGCAACCTCCGTGGCCGCCGTGGAGTCCTCGGGACGATTCTCGCCTTCTAGCAACGTACGCACCTGCAGACGCGTCCCGTAGGGCCGCAGCAGGAAGCTAGCGGGCCGCGGCCGAATCCGCTGCGGCCACCAGAACCACCGTCCGAACACCGCGGCGATCGACGGGGTCATGAACGAACGCACGATCACGGTGTCGAACAACAGACCCAAGCCGATGGTGGTACCGATCTGACCGATGATTCGCAGATCGCTCACCACCATCGAAGCCATGGTCGCCGCGAACACCAAACCGGCCGTCGTCACCACCTTGCCGGTACCGCCCATGGCACGGATCAAACCGGTGTTGATCCCGGCGCCGATTTCTTCCTTCATCCGGGAGACCAGCAGCAGGTTGTAGTCCGACCCGACAGCCAAGAGAACGATCACGGACATCGCCAGCACCATCCAGTGCAGCTGGATGCCTAGGATGTACTGCCAGAGCAGCACCGAGAGCCCGAACGATGCGCCCAACGAAAGTGCCACCGTGCCCACGATCACCAACGCCGCGATCAAGCTGCGCGTGATGATGAGCATGATGATGAAGATGAGACACAATGCAGCGACCCCCGCGATCCAGAGATCGTATGTGGAGCCGTCACGCCAGTCCTTCGCGGTCGACGCGGCGCCGGCCAGATAAACCTTGGCATTCACCAGCGGCGTCCCCTTCAGCGCCTCCTCGGCCGCCGTCCGCACGCGCTCGATCCGCGCTATGCCCTCCTTCGTTGCCGGATCGCCATTGTGGGAAATGATGAATCGAGCCGACTTTCCGTCCGGTGAGATGAAGGAATTCATCGCGCGCTTGAAGTCTGGGTTGTCGAAGACTTCCGGGGGCAGGTAGAACGTATCGTCATTCTTGGAGGCGTCGAAAGCCTGTGCCATCAGGGTGGCAGTGTTGGTCGCGCCGTCCTCCTTGCCCAGGATGCCCACCATGGTGCTGTGCTGCTTGAGGATCATCATGCGCATTTTCTTTTGGAATACGATCTGCTTCGGCAGGATCGCAACCATCTGAGGCAAGAGTGTGTCCAACTCATCCATGTACTTGAGGAGGACCGCGACCTTGTCGTTCACGAGGTCGATGCCATCCAGCGCGTCGAAAATGGCCCGCAGCGCGTAACAGACCGGAATGTTGTAGCAGTGCGGTTCCCAGTAGAGATAATTGCGGACCGGCCGTAGGAAATCATCGAAGACGGCGAACCAGTCCCGCAATTCGCTTGTGATGTCGTACATCTCGTGCGTCTTCATTGTCATGTCGTGGTTGAGGGCCGCCATCTCCGCCATGAGTTCGTACATACGCTGGGAGATGCTGATCATCTTTGCCATATCGTCGGCCTGCTTCAGCATGTCGTCAGCACGGAGTCGCATGTAGTGGATGAACTGGTCTTGGCCGGCGGTCTGCAGGCTGATCATGAACGGTATCGACGTGTGCGCAATCGGAGTGCCCTCAGGCCGGGTTATGCCCTGCACCCGGGAAACGCCGGGAACCTTGAAGACGGCCTTGGCGATCTTGTTCAAGACGATGAAATCGGCGGGATTTCGCATATCGTGATCCGATTCCACCAGGAGAATGTCGGGCAACAAACGCGACTGAGAGAAATGGCGCTCGGCCGCCGCGAATCCTACGTTGGCGGGAATGACGCCGGAAATGTATGCCCGGTCGTTGTAACTGGCTTTGTAGCCCGGGAGCGCGAGCAAACCCACGAGGGCCACGGCCAACGACGCGACCAGGATGGGCACCGGCCAACGAACGATCGCCGTCCCAATACCGCGCCAGCGGCCCGCGTTCAACTTGCGCTTGGGTTCCAAGAGCCCGAACCGGCTCGCCACAGCGACTCCGGCGGGCACCAATGTCACCGCGACGGCTACCGCCGCGACCATGCCGATCGCCGCCGGAAGGCCCATGGTATGGAAGTAAGGCAGACGGGTGAAATGCAGGCAGAAGATCGCCCCGGCGATAGTCAGACCTGAGGCGGCAACCACGGGAGTGACGCCCCGATACATGCTGTAGTACGCCGTCTCACGGTCCTCCCCCGTCTGACGCGCCTCCTGGTATCGACCGAAGAAGAAGATCCCGTAGTCGGTTCCGGCCGCGATGGCGAGGAATATCAGCATGTTGACGGCGAAGGTCGACAACACGAGGAGGTTATTGGCGCCGAGAAATGCGACGATCCCGCGGGCGGCGGCTAACTCGACACCCACCATGATCAGCAACAGGATGACCGTGATCACCGAGCGGTAGACCAGCAGCAGCATCGTGAAGATGATCACGACGGTGACCGCGGTGATCTTCAGGATGGATTTGTTTCCGCTGTGCTGCATATCCGATGCGAGCGGAGCCTGGCCCGTCACATACGCCTGGACGCCGGGCGGCGGCGGTGTGCGTTCCACGATCTTTCGGACCGCGGCCACCGAAGCTTCGCCTAACGGCGTGCCCTGGTTGCCGGCCAGGTTGATCTGCACGTACGCGGCCTTGCCATCGGTGCTCTGCACGCTCGACGACGTCAGTCGGTCGCCCCAGAGGTCCTGCACATGCTCTACATGCTGCTTGTCGCTTCTGAGGTCCTGGACCAGTTTGGCGTAGTACTCCCGCGCATCGTCGCCCAGCGGCTGCTGCCCCTCCAGGACGATCATCGCGGAACTGTCCGAGTCGGATTCGCCGAACAGCTTGCCCATGCGCTTCATTGCGATGCCCGCCGGCGCATCGTTGGGAATGAGTGAAACGGAGTTCTTCTCCGCGACGTGCTCCAGAGCCGGGATCGCCGACTTCCAACTCCAGTCGACGGATGACAGGGTTGCCAGCAAGATCACTGCCAACCAGGCAACAATGATCAGCGAGCCGAACCTGCGCACCGTCCGCGCGAAGAAGGGCCGACGGATCTGCTCTGTACTACTCATCGGCGCCGCTAATCCCTCAGCAGCAAGGCGCGCACCAGTGGCCGGGGCCCGAGGGGCCGTAGCATGGTGCTGGCGGGGCGGGGGCGCACGTGTTGCGGCCACCAGAACCAACGACCGAGTATCGCGGCAATGGACGGCGTCAGGAACGCACGCACCACGAGCGTGTCAAACAATAGGCCCAGCGCGATCGTCGTGCCCAACTGACCGATGGTGAGAAGGTCGCTGACGACCATGGAGCCCATCGTTGCTGCGAAGACCAGGCCCGCCGCCGTCACGATCTTGCCGGTTCCGCCCATCGCCCGGATGATGCCCGTCTTGATGCCAGCGGGCAATTCCTCCTTCATCCGGGAAACCAGCAGCAGGTTGTAATCGGACCCCACCGCCAACAAGAGGATGACGGACATGGCCAACACCACCCAGTTCAACTGGATGCCGAGGATGTATTGCCACACCAGCACGGACAACCCGAAGGAGGCGCCGAGCGACAACGCCACCGTGCCGACGATGACCAGCGCCGCGATCAGGCTGCGTGTCATGAGCAGCATGATGATGAAGATCAGGCACAGGGCCGCCACACCCGCGATGAGCAGGTCATATTTCGACCCTTCAACCAGTTCCTTGGTCGCGGCCGCGGTGCCCGCCAGAAAAACAGTGGCGTTCTCGAGTGGTGTGCCCTTGAGCGCCTCGGTAGCCGCATCCTGTATCGGCTCCACTCGCGAGATCCCGGTAGGCGTCGCAGGGTCGACGTTCTGGGTGATGAGGAAGCGCGCGGCTTTGCCGTCCGGCGACATGAAGATCTTCTTGATCTGCTGGAAGGCCGCGTTGTGATCGATGATGTCCTGCGCCATGAAGAAGGAATCTTCGTTCTTGGACTCGTCGAACGCATTTCCCATCGCCATCGGATTTGTGACCGCGTTCATCTGCGTATCGACCAGCCCGCCCATGGTGCTATGCATGGTCAGCATCATCGTGCGGGTGCTCTCCAGCGTCGCAATCATCTGCGGAAGCTGCAGAAGCATCTGCGGCATGATGATGTCCAACTGGTCCAGATCCTTGACGAGATCCCTCATCTTCTCGGTGATCAGATTGACGCCGTCGAGCGCGTCAAAGATCGATCTGATCGACCAGCAGATCGGAATGTCGTAGCAGTGGGGTTCCCAGTACAAGTAGTTGCGGATCGGCCGGAAGAAATCGTCGAAATCCGCGAGGTGATCCCGCACCTCGCCAACGGATTCCTCGAGTTCATGGGTGGTGCCGACCATGCTGTGCGTGGTGTTGACCATCTGCGTCATCAGATCCTGCATATGGCGCATCAATTGGATCATCGTGGCCATGTCGTTGGCCTGGTCGAGCATGTCCTGCATGCGCGCCTTCTGGAACGGCATGAACAACTGCTGATTGGCCTGCGTCCAGCTCAGCATGTAGGGAACCGACGTGTGGTCGATGGCCTTGCCCTCGGGCCTGGTCACCGACTGGACATTCGCAATGCCGGGGACGGCGAAGATCGCCTTCGCGAGCTTGTTCAGGATCAGGAAGTCCGCAGAATTTCGCATATCGTGATCGGATTCGACCAACAGGATGTCGGGGACGGTCAGCTTAGATTCGGGAAAATGCCTTGCCGCCGCGGCGTATCCCTTGCTGGCGGGAATGTTCTGGGGAATGAACTTCTGATCGTTGTAGCTCGGCCGGTATCCCGGCAGCGTCAAAAGCCCGACAAGCATAATCGCCGAGGACGCGACGAAGATGGGGACGGGCCACCGGACAATCGCGGTGCCGATCCGCCGCCACCGGTGGGTGGTGACCGTCCGCCTCGGATCAAACCAATGGAAACGACTGCCCAGGGCGATGGCGGCCGGAATCAGGGTGAGCGCAACCGCCACCGCAACCAAAACGCCGACCGCACCGGGGACGCCGAGTGGCTGGAAGTACGGCAATCGGGTGAACCGTAGACACGCGATGGCGCCGGCGATCGTCAGGCCGGACGCCAGCACCACCTTCGCGACCGACTTGTACGACGTGTAGAAGGCAGACTCCCGGTCCTCACCAGCTTGCCGCGCCTCCTGGTAGCGGCCGACGAAGAAGATGCCATAATCCGTTCCGGCCGCGATCCCGACCGTCACCAGCAGGTTGACGACGTAGGTGGTGAGGCCGACGATCCCGTACAGGCCGAGCAACGCCACCAGCCCTCGGGCCACCTGCAGTTCCATCCCGACGGTCAGTAGCAGAATGATCGTCGTGATGAACGAGCGATAGAGCAGGAGCAGCATCAGGAAGATGACGCCGACGCTGACCGCCGTGATGAGAAGGACGGTCCGGTTACCGCTGGCGCTCATGTCGGCGATGATGGGCGCCGGTCCGGTGAGATATGCCTTAACCCCGGGCGGCGCAGGGGTATTGTTCAGGAGATCCTGAACGGTTTTCACCGATTGGTTGGCCGTGGCCTGACCCATGGTGCCCACCAGGTCCAATTGGACGTATACGGCTTTGCCGTCCTGGCTCTGCGCCGCTCCGGCGGTCAGGGGATCGCCCCAGAAGTCCTGGATGTGCTGGACGTGCTTCGGATCGGCCTTGAGCTTCTGAATGATCTCGTCGTAGTACTTGTGCGCATCCGCACCCAGGGGCTTGTCGCCCTCCAGAACGATGACGCCGACGCTCGCGGAGTTGTTGGTCTCCTTGAAGAGCTTCCCCATGCGGCCGGCGGCTTCGACGGATGGAGCGCCGGTCGGAGTGAGCGACACCGAGTGCGTCGCCTCCACCACTTCCAGTGGCGGCACGAACAGGGTGAGTACAACGGTGATCGCCAACCAACCCAACACGATAAGCGGCGCGAATGAACGGATGAACGATGCCATGCGCGGCCGGTGCGCCTGGTGTGTGGTGGCGGTGGTGTCGGTCATGCTGCCTGAACCGTGCACGAGGTGAAGGCGTTCACTTCGTTCGAGATCTTCTCTGCTTTGACTTCATTGTTCACCAGGATTCGGCACCCGATCATGTCGGTGTCACCCTGGGCCATCAGGTTGCCGAATGCGGTCGCCTTGCTGATGTCGTTCTCCAAGGACCAGGGCAAGGTGACGTTCTTGGCGAACTTGGGCGTTCCGTCGACGTCGAAGTAGCTGATGTCCGCCACAGTTCCCGGGGCCCCGAACACTTCGTAGACCAATTTCTTCGGGTTGTAGACCTTTGTCGAGGCGTCGCCGCTTTGTGTATCGGCATATGACGGGCGTTTGTCACTGCCGAAAATAGTGTGCAGGCGCGACACGGTGAATGCACCGACGGCCACCACCAGCAGAACCAGCAACGGAATCCACAACCGTCTCAAGAGCGAAAAGATTGTAGGCCTCCTTGGCTATCCGCGCGACCGCCACCATACTGCGGCATGAGCGTTCCGGTCGCAAACCCAAACGACCCCGGAGGGCGGATCTGAGCGTCAGTCAGAGTAAACCATGCCACATGACCAGGGTGGGGTGGTTCCCGGTGGAACGTAATAAATGAATTGGGATGTAAGCCCTGTTGGGAGGCATCTTCTCGCTCGCCCGATCTACCGGGACGTGACGCACGGCTGTTGCTCCCGCAAACATTAGTGCTGCTCGTTAGCGAAGGCAGTCGCCTGAAGTGATCGCGAGGCCTCGCGATCCAAATTGGAACGTCTCCGGCAAACTCGTCCGGGGCGGAACGGAGCGTCCTGCGCAGGGGCAAGGCCGACGCTTCCCCGACAGCACGGATACGAGCCCGAGGGCCGGAACTATCCGCCGAAAAGCCGTGAATTCGCCGCAAATCAACCCCCGTCCCGCCGTCCACCGATTGGTGTCGAAATCTTTTCTGCGTCTGCTCTGTGGCATTTCGTCGACACGAGCAGTTTCGTTTCCGCCGGTGCCCGCCCATTTCAAGCAACAGGATCGGCGATCTGCTCAGCGGCTGACCGGCCAGTCCCACACCGACATGTCGCCGGCGGGATAGTTCATGCAGACATCGGTGGCCTTGGCCACAACACCCTTGTTGTTAAAGAAGATTTTCGCCCAGTTGCCCCAGCGGGTGGCCATCTGCTCGTAGTAGACGTTGGTTGCGGTGTTCTCCGAATACTGGCGCCTGCCGACCGAATCGAGCGAGAAGAACCAGTGAATGCGATCCACCGCACCCTGCTGCACGTCCGCCGGGCGGTTGCTCTTGTCGATCATGTACCGCTCGAAGTACACCGGGCTGGTGTCACGCACCGCCGCGAGGTACTGCTCGGTGTCGCAGGTCGTGATGATGATCCGGTGCGGGATCGGATAGTCGTCCGTGGCGTCAGCGCTGGCCGGAGCAGTTGCAGCCAAATGGCCCAAACTTGCCGCGATCAGGGCGAACACCACCCGCGTCGCCCGACTCTTCAGTCCAGTCATCGTTCTCCTGCCCCATCAGTCCGTCCGGCCCGGTGGACCCGACAGCGCACTCGTCGGTCGAGATACGCCCAGAGCCGCAAACCCCCTCGACCCCCTCGCGCCGACTATAGTACGCGCGCAATTGAGTCCGAGATGTGTCGCAGATGTGACGTCTGGTGATGATGTTATCGACTCAGCCGCCGTTGGTGACCGGGTTGGCCGACAGCGTGATGAAGCCGTCGTTGATCCATACCCCCCAGCGCCCACCCCACATCGAGGTCCAGACAACCGGGTGACCGATCCAATACTCGGCGGGCTTCATCGGCGCCCAGGACGGCGGCACCTCACCCAGGGTCGGCGGTGGCGGCGGCACCGGATCCGCGCCCGCGGGCGCGGCACCGAGCCCGAGCATTCCCGCCACAAGTCCGCCCGAGACCACAGCGGCAGCCAGCGTGGTGTTGATCAAGCTCATGAGCTAGCCTCCCTCCAGTTGAGACAATCCGGACATCTAGCAAACATAACCGGACCCGCCCTACGCCAAACCGGCGGGCAGTCGATCATGCGGTCGAGCGCGGCGGGCATCCCCATCTAACATCATTTACACTGCAAGCAGCTGGACTTACGGCTCGGCGCGCAGAAGGCGACCCCGTTGGCCGGTACCCGCATACGACCGACGAGGAGCAACGTTGCGCAAGGCAAAACGGACCATCAGCGGCCGCACCGTCGTGGTGAGCGGCGCCGCCTCCGGAATGGGTCGCAGCCTGGCCCAGCGCCTCGCCGCGCACGGCAGCCCGGTGGCGATCACCGACATCGACGAGCAGGGGTTGAAGGAGACCGAGGCCAGCATTTCGGGACCGGTGCTGGCGCGGGTGCTCGACGTCCGCGATGCCGACGCGCAACGCTCCTGGGCCGAAGACGTGCAGAGCTGGTCGCCGACCGTCGTCGGCGCGGTCTTCAACAATGCCGGCGTCGCGATGGCGTGCCCGGTACTCGAAGCCGACCCCGTTGACGATCAATGGGTGTGGGACATCAACTTCCACGGCGTGGTCAATGGGACGCGGGCGTTCCTACCGATGCTCGTCGAGCAGCGGGAGGGGGCGATCGTCAACACCTCCAGCATTTTCGGCCTGGCCGCCATCGGCAACCAAAGCGCCTACTGCGCAGCCAAGTTCGCGGTTCGTGGATTCACCGAATCACTACGCCAGGAGCTGCGCGGCAGCGGGGTGACCGCGGTCTCCGTTCATCCCGGCGGCGTGAAGACCAACATCGTCCACAACGCGCGATTCCGCCAAGACCAAGAGCCTGATGCACCATCACGTGAACAACTGGCCGCCGAGTTCGAATCGGTCACGGCGACAACGGCCGACGAGGCCGCGGAGATCATCCACCGCGGCGTCGAGGCCGGCAAGTCCCGCATCCTCGTAGGGACGGATGCCCGGCTCCTCGACCTCCTCAGTCGGATCACCCCCACCCGCTACATCGAGGTGATGGAGAGATTCCAGTCGCCGATCAACAAGGCGCGTCGAACCGCAGCGGCTTCCTAGCCGGCGACGACGCCCGCCTGCCGCACGCCGTACGGCGGCGCCCCGAACTCCTTGACCGGCCGGAACCCGTTCCTGCGGGCGGCGGCGGCGCCGCGGCGGACCAGGGCCGCGGTCGCGACGAACCCGGCCTGATCGGTCAGGATGAACGGGGTGAGCAGCCGGTTGTGCACGAAGCCGAACGACAATCCGGCCTCCGGGATGGCCCAGCCGAGCGACCCGCCGAGGCCGACGTGACCGAAACCGGGTAGCACACCGGGGATGCCCAGGCCGTGGTAGCCGAGGTGGAAGGCCAACGGAACCAACAGGTTGCGGTCCGGGCGCATGTTGCGCCGGCCGGTCAGTTTCGCCACCAACTCGGCCGACAGGTAGCGCTGACCGTCGATCTCGCCGCCGTTGGCGATCGCTCCGTACATCCGGGCCAGGGCGCGTGCGGTGGCCACCCCGTTGGCCGACGGCAGCTCGCTGTCCAGCAGCGGAATGTCGCCCTGCACAACGGCTTTCATGCCGGGGAAGTACATCGACCCGAAGACGGCCGACACCTCCAGCGCTGCGATCCTGGGCGCGACGGCGTTGAAGACGGGGTTCGGGATGTTCAGCTGCGGGTGGATGATCTGGGCGATGGTGGTCGGCGCGCCGAGCGGCGGGCGGCCCAGGTGGATGCCGTCGGTGTTCAGCGGCTCGGCGACCTCCATGCGGATCAGGTCGCGCATACCCTTGCCGGTGACCGCGCGGGCCAGGCCGGACAGCAACCAGCCGTAAGTGATCGCGTGGTAGGCGGACTTGCCGAAGTGCCTGCCGACGGGTGCGGCCGCGATCCGCTCCTCCATGTGCTGGTGGTCGAGAAGTTCACGCTTCCGCACGCCGCGCAGGTGTGACAGCCCGGCGCGGTGCCGCATCACCTCCCGGACGGTGATATCGGCCTTACCGTTGGCGCCGAACTCACGCCAGTACTCGGCCACGGGCGCGTCGTAGTCGATCAGGCCGCGGTCGGCCAGCCGGTGGATGACGGTGGACGCCACCCCCTTGGTGGCCGAGAACACCATCGGCGCGGTGTCGGCCGACCAGTGCCGCCGGCCGCGGCGGTCCGACCAGCCGGTCCAGACGTCGACGACGGGCTGGCCGTCGAGGTACACCGCCAGCGCCCCGCCCCCGAACCGGGGATGGGGAAAGAGGCTGGCGAAACTGCGCAGCGCGCACGCGAAGTTCGGGTCGGCGGCACCCTGCACCCCGTGGGGCAGGGTGGTGCTCTCGCCACCGATTGTTGCCTGGGTCACAGCTCGAATTTACCCGGCCGACGCACCGCCGTGGACAATGTTGCCAATCTGTTAACTTCGCTGCTCCGCGGCGTCGAGCAGCTGCTGGGCGGCCAGCGCGGGCGTCAACTCGCCCTCGCGGACCTGCCGTTCCACCTCGGCCCGCATCCGCTTGACCGCCGGATGGGTGAGCACCCGGTCCAGCACGGCGTCGCGGACCATCGACCAGGTCCAATCGACCTGTTGGGTGCGGCGGCGCGCCTCGAACTCGCCGGCGTCTACGAGCACCCGGCGATGGCGCAGCACCGTGTCCCACAGCTCCTCGAGCCCGGTGCCCTCCACCGCGCTCATCGTCAGGACCGGCGGCCGCCACACCGTCTCGCGCGGATAGATCAGCCGGATCGCGGCGGACAGCTCGCGGGCGGCGGCCTTGGCCTCGGTCGCGTGCTCGCCGTCGGCCTTGTTGACCACCACGATGTCGGCGAGCTCGAGCACACCCTTCTTGATGCCCTGCAACTGATCTCCGGTGCGGGCCAGGGTGAGGAAGACGAAAGTGTCGACCATGTTGGCGACGGCGACCTCGGACTGCCCCACCCCCACCGTCTCGACCAGCACGACGTCGAAACCGGCCGCCTCCAGCAGCACGATGGTCTCCCGGGTGGCCTTGGCGACCCCGCCGAGGGTTCCCGATGTCGGCGACGGCCGGATGTAGGCGTCGGGGTTCACCGCCAGCCGCGCCATCCGGGTCTTGTCCCCCAGGATCGACCCCCCGGTGCGGGTGGACGACGGGTCGACGGCCAGCACCGCGACCCGGTGACCCCGGTCGATCAGGTACATGCCGAGGGCCTCGATGGTGGTCGACTTCCCGACGCCGGGCACGCCGGTGATGCCGACGTGCATCGCCGACCCCGCATGCGGCATCAGCTCCAGTAGCAGCTGCTGGGCCTGGGCGCGATGGTCCGGGCGGGTCGACTCCACCAGCGTGATCGCCCGCGGCAACGCGGCGCGGTCACCGCAGCGGATCGCCTCGGCGAGCGCCGCGATGTCGGGGTCGCCGGGCATCAGGAGAGGTCGTAACCCAGCCGCTCGGCCAGCTTGTGCAGCAGGTCGACGGCCGCATCGGCGATCACCGTGCCGGGCGGGAAGATGGCGGTCGCGCCGGCCGAGTACAGCTCGGCGAAGTCGCCGGGCGGGATCACGCCACCGACCACGATCATGATGTCCGGCCGGCCGACGGCGGCCAGCGCGTCGCGCAGCGCGGGAACCAGGGTCAGGTGGCCGGCCGCCAGCGAGGAGACCCCGACCACGTGCACGTCGTTGTCGGCGGCCTGCCGCGCGACCTCCTCCGGGGTGGAGAACAGCGAGCCCACGTCGACGTCGAAGCCGATGTCGGCGAACGCGGTCGCGATCACCTTCTGGCCGCGGTCATGGCCATCCTGACCCATCTTGGCCACCAGGATGCGCGGCCTGCGCCCGTCGGCCTCGGCGAACTTCTCCACCAATTTCGTTGCGGTACTCACGTTCTGGGCCTTCCCCACCTCGTCGCGGTAGACCCCGGCGATGGTTCTGATCTCGGCCTGGTGCCTGCCGTAGACCCGTTCCAGGGCGTCGGAGATCTCACCGACGGTGGCGTTGGCCCGGGCGGCGTCGATCGCCAGCGCCAACAGGTTGTTGCCCAGGCCATCCTCGCCGGCTCT
>JAGQTU010000156.1 GCA_020438865.1 Mycobacterium sp. | reverse complement strand
CCGCGGGGAGGAGTCGCGCGATCGGGGTGGGCGTGACCGACGATGCGTGGCGGGACGCCGCGGGGAGGAGTCGCGCGATCGGGGTGGGCGTGACCGACGATGCGTGGCGGGACGCCGCGGGGAGGAGTCGCGCGATCGGGGTGGGCGTGACCGACGATGCGTGGCGGGACGCCGCGGGGAGGAGTCGCGCGGCGGGGTTGGGCTCGGGTGGCCACACCGGTATCCGGCGGCACCGGCACAATGGGCACATGACCTCGTTTGGTGACCTCCTCGGACCGGAACCCGTGCTGCTACCCGGCGACAGCGAGGCTGAAGCCGAACTGGACGCCGGCGAGAATCCGGCCATCGTGGCCGCCGCCCACCCGGCGTCATCGGTGGCGTGGGCGGCGCTGGCCGAGGAGGCGCTGGCCGAGGACAAGGCCATCACCGCCTACGCCTACGCCCGCACCGGCTACCACCGCGGCCTCGACCAGCTGCGCCGCAACGGCTGGAAAGGGTTCGGCCCGGTGCCGTACCGCCACGAACCGAACCGCGGTTTCCTGCGTTGCGTCGCCGCCCTGGCGCGAGCCGCCGACACCATCGGCGAGACCGACGAATTCGCCCGCTGCCTCGATCTGCTCGACGACTGCGATCCGGCGGCGCGGGTCGAACTCGGCCTGAGCTAGTCGCTCACCAGTCGGTCTGACCCGGACAGTCGTCCGCACAGCCCGGCGGTTCGACCTGGACGGTCGCGTGGTCGAGCCCGCGGGCGGCCAGCACCGCGCGGGCATCGTCGAGAACCCGGTCGGAATCCCCGGAACTGGTCAGGTGGGCGGTCACCATGTCCTTGCCCGGCACCAGGGTCCACACGTGCAGATCGTGGACCTCGGTGACGCCGTCGACGGCGGCCAGGGCGGAACGCAACTCCTCGACGTCGATGTGACGCGGTGAAGACTCCGACAGGATGCGCAACGCGGCGCGGGCCAGGCCGATGGCCCGGGGCAACACCCATAGCGCCACCAACACCGCCACCACCACGTCGGCGTAGGGCCAGTGCGTGGTCACCGTGACGATGCCGGCGATCAGCACGCCGATGCTGCCGACGGTGTCGGCCACCACCTCCATGTAGGCGCCCTTGACAGCCAGGCTGCTCTCCGAGTGGGACCGCAGCAGCAGCACGACGGCCGCATTGGCGATCAGGCCGGCCACGGCCACCACGATCATCGGGACGCCGGGAACCTCCGGCGCGTTGCCGAGCCGCTCGAACGCCTCGTACAGGATGAAGCAGGCCACCCCCAGCAGCAGGACCGCGTTGGCGACCGCGGTGAACACCTCGGCCCGGTGCCAGCCGTAGGTGCGCGCCGCCGAGGCCGGCCCGTGGCGGGCGAGCAGAACGGCGGTCAGCCCCATGAACATGGCGACCAGGTCGGTCAGCATGTGTCCGGCGTCGGCCAGCAGCGCGATCGAGCCGATCAACAGCGCGGTGGTCAGCTCGATGGCGAAGAAGACCGTGAGGATCCCCGCCGCGATGAGCATCCGGCTCACCCGGGCATCACCGTGGCTGTGGTCGTGTCCGCCTCCCATGCCAGGAATATATGCACAGACACGCATATATGGCAAGGGCCGAGGGTCCTCGATCGGGATATCGCGAGGCCGCCGCGGCGCAGAATTTTTGCATACCGTTCAGAATGTAAGTTGAGTAAAAAACCTACGATAGGTAGGATTCACCCCGTGCCCAAGACCGCCTCGCCGCCGCGACGAACGCAGGAGCAGCGCAGTGCCGAAACCCGCGGGCGCATCCTGGACGCCACCGTCAGCTGTCTGGCGAAGTACGGCTATGCCGGCACCACCACTCCGCGGATCGCGGAGGAGGCGGGGCTGACCCGCGGCGCGCAGGTGCACCACTTCGGTTCCAAGCACGAGCTGATGCGGGCCGCCATGCACCACATGACGGCGCGGACCGTGGCCACTGTGGTGGCCGATTTCCGCCGGGGACTGACTGCGGCAACTGACCCGATCGGTGCCGTTCTCGACCTGCTGTGGGACACCCACCATGCCGGGGGATTCGTTCCGGTGGTTGAACTTTGGGTCGCCGGCCGTACCGATCCGGTACTGGCCCGCGAGGTCGCGACGTTCTCGCCGATCATGGCCAGTGCGGTGACGGCGGCGGTGCTCGAGTCGGTGCCGCGCCGTCTTCACGAGCCCATGCTGGAATTCGTCTACACGGCCATGGACACCCTGCGTGGAATCCTGATTCCCGGCTTCGTCGAGAGCGACCCGTCGCAGACGAAGAGACGTTGGGATCGCGCCACGGCCGGCATCCGGCGGATGGTCGACCCGGAACTCGGCGAATGGTTGGCCGCCCGGCCAAGCTGACGGCATCGCCAAGTGGGGCCCTAGGTCACTTGCCGATTCACATACATGTCGTTATGTTTATGACACCTACGGGGGTATGACGGTGGTCCGGTAGGGCAACGGTTCGAGGGGTCCGTTGCCACCGGGCTCACGTCCAAGCCGACCAGAACCGCGTCAGTTGCGCGCCGATCGAGGCCAGGAAACTCGGCACGCCCGAGAGGTCGAAAAACCAGTAGACCACCGAGAAGAACCAGTGGTTCAGCGCCGGCGCCAGCAGCAGCACCACCAGGATCAGGAACCCGAACTGCTTCGCCGGTTGCACCGCGCGCTGGGTCTCCGGGCTCAGGTGCGGCTCCAGGGCGCCATAGCCGTCGAGACCCGGAATCGGCAGCAGGTTCAACACCAGGGCCGTGATCTGCAGGAACGCCAGGAAGGCGACGGCCGACCAGAACACCGCGTGTTCAGCGTCGAAAAGAAGCCGCGTCGCCGCCAGTAGGGCCACCGCCAGCACCAGGTTGGCGAACGGGCCGGCCAGGTTCACCAGCGTGCGCTGGCGGGGAGTCATGAACGCGGTGCGCACGTAGACCGCTCCACCGGGCAGGCCGATCCCGCCCAGCGCGATGAACAGCAACGGCAGGCCCAGCGAGAGCAGCGGGCTGGAGTACTTCAGCGGGTTGAGCGTCAGGTAGCCGCGCACCGCGACGTCGTGGTCACCGAAGCGCCAGGCGGTGTAGGCGTGGCCGAATTCGTGCAGACACAGCGACACCAGCCAGCCCGCGATCACGAACGTGAAGACACCGAAGTAGGCCAGCGGTTGCCGCTCGGCCGCGGCCAGCCACGCGAGGACCCCGCCTAATACGGTCACACCGACGATGACCAGGAAGATCGGGCTCGGTCGCACCGACGACTGGCGAAGTGGGCGGACGTTCACGCCACGAAACTACCCGGTGGGTGTGATCGGGACGGTCAACTAGCCGACCCGCAACCAGCCCGTGGTGTGGCGATAGAACGTCGAGCGGGTGACCTGCCGCGGCGCCGGAACGCCGTCGCGGACCACCCGGGCGCCGGTCGTGCCGAGCTGGGCCGCCCGGCCGCTGCGCCACCGGCGCGGGCCCAACCCCGCCAGAACGGTGGCGCGCAGGCCCGGCATCGCCGTCGTCGGCTCGATGCGCACCCCGCTCGCCTGGCCGTCGAACAACACCTCGTCGTCGATCACGGCCTCCCCGTGCACGGTGCCGGCCCCGTCCGGCGGCAGCCACAGCGCGCTACCGACGATCACCGTCCCGGTGTCGTCGCGGATAAGCGGCACCCGTTGTGCCGCGCCACTTCTCGCCCGCCGGCCGCCGAACGGTCCTGCGACGTGGGCCACCTCGATGTCGAGTCGCTCGAGCCGCATCAGCCGGGTCAGGACCGTGGCCAGATCGGCGTCGGCGCCGGCCACCACGAGCCGGCGCACCCCCTCGATGGCGGCATCGACGTCGGCCGCGGCGGTGATGTCGTGCTGGGGCAGCGCACCCAGCCCGGGGGCGGGCCGGCGCCCCCCGAATCGCAACACAGCGATCTGCATGTTGGTCAACGACACTCCTCGCTGCGCGCTCCGATAGGGTGGGTCACCGGCTGGACCGTGTTTTTATGCAGATCAGGCGGGAGATTACGCCATGCCGGCAATCGTCCTCATCGGCGCCCAATGGGGTGACGAGGGCAAAGGAAAAGCCACCGACCTCCTCGGTGGGCGCGTGCAGTGGGTGGTGCGATACCAGGGCGGCAACAACGCCGGGCACACGGTGGTGCTGCCGACCGGGGAGCATTTCGCGCTGCACCTGATCCCGTCCGGGATCCTGACGGCCGGGGTCACCAACGTCATCGGCAACGGCGTCGTGGTCGACCCGGGGGTGCTGCTGACCGAGCTGCGCGGCCTCGACGAGCGCGGGGTCGACACCTCAGGGCTGTTGATCTCCGCCGACGCCCACCTGCTGATGCCCTACCACGTCGCCATCGACAAGGTCACCGAGCGCTACATGGGCAGCAAGAAGATCGGCACCACCGGTCGCGGCATCGGCCCCTGCTACCAGGACAAGATCGCCCGGATCGGCATCCGGGTGGCAGACGTGCTCGACGAGGACTCGCTGGCCGCCAAGGTGGCCGCCG
>JAGQTU010000155.1 GCA_020438865.1 Mycobacterium sp. | reverse complement strand
GGAACCCCGGTCTGCAGGGCCAGCCGGGCCAGTCCGGTCTTGCCTTTGTAGAGCCGGCCGTCGGGCGATCGGGTGCCCTCGGGATACATGCCCAGCAGTTTGCCCTGTTTCAGCAGCCGCTCGGCGGTGTCGAGCGCGGACTGGGCGGCGTCGGCGTCGGTGCGGTCGATGGGGACCTGCCCGGCGACGGTGTAGAACCAGCGGGTGAACCAGCCCTTGAGCCCGGTACCGGTGAAGTACTCCGACTTGGCCAGGAAGGTGATCCGGCGCCGGACCACCAGCGGGAGGTAGAAGCTGTCCGCCACCGCCAGGTGGTTACTGGCCAGGATCGCCGGTCCGGAATCCGGAATATATTCCAGCCCTTCGACTTTCGGACGGCCGAGCAGGGACAGCAATGGGCCCATGAAGATGTACTTGAACAGCCAGTACCACATAGACACTCCCACTCCGGCGCGCGCTTTCGGCCAACTCTACCCAGCCGGTCGTCGAGCGACCACAGGTCGGTTTGGGTTCACACCGGATCATCAGACGCCCGAAGCGCCGGACTCAGTCCTCGACGGTGATCGGGATGGGTTGGTACCGGGTCGGCCCGGCCGCGTCGGTCCGGGCGGCGTCGCCGGATCCGGGGGCGGTACCGTCCGGGGGCGGCTGCGGCGCATCCAGGTCGCCGACCATCGCCCGGATCATGGCCATCAGCGCGACGCTGTGCTCGGCGATGACGGTGAGCATCGGGTGCTGCTCGCCGCTGACCAGTGCGGCCAGCGCGCACACCGGGCACCACACCTGCTGGCACTTCCCGGGCCCGGCGGCCGTGGCCATGGCCGCGGCGGACCGCACCGCGGGATCCAGCCGGTCGAGGATGGCCTGCGCCAGCTGCCGCAGCTCGGGCCCGATGTCGGGGTGGGGTCCACTCATGCGGGCCACACCTCCGGGTTGGGTTTGAAGCGAACGGTCAGCTCGTTGCCGCGCAGCGCGGCGTCGACCACGGTGCACCGGCGAAGCACCGATGCCAGTCGAACCCGGCGCCGCATCCCCGCGACACCGATGATCAGGTCGTCGTCGACGCGCCCCAGTGTCAGTGCCCCCGAGTCGACCTGCGGCAACTCTAGCCGCATCCGGTAGACCGCATCGAGGCCGGCGCCCGATTCCCGATCCACCACCGGCCGCAGCGGGCCGGGCGGCGGAGAGCCGTCGCGCCGGCGCACGCTGTCGAGCAGCTGACCCAGCGCCTTGGGCCCGATGGGTTCACCGGCCAGGTGCGGCGCCAGCACGAGTTGCACGTCGCCGATGGTCGCGCTGAGGTTCTCGAGCACGGACTGCTGCTCGGAGATCCGCTCGGCGTACCAGTCGAAGGCGGGGTGCGCGGGCAGGTTCCGGTACTCGTACGAATCATCTTGCGCCAGAACCTGATTGACGATCAGCTCGGCGACCTTGACCCCCATCAGCGCCAGCGACCCGAGCGTGCGGACGGCCTCGGCGGCCACCACCTTCTCGGCGGTGAGCACCAGGTGGGCGCTGACCCGCTCGCCGTCGGTCAGCAGCGCCGACAACTCCTCGACGCCGGACGCGATGCCCTCGACGAGGACGACCATCGCCGCTTCGCGGACGCCCTCGACGGCCGCGCTGAGCCGGCGGTGCCGGGGCCAAGCCCGCTCCAGGTACATGCCGAACGCGGCGGGCAGGGTGAGCATCCGCATGGCGTCGGCGGTGGAGGCGCAGTCCACCACCACGTAGTCCCAGTCCCCCGAATCCGCGAGCCGGGCCACCTGGTGCAGGCCGAGTACCTCCTGAATTCCGGGGATTGCCGAAAGTTCTTCGGGTGCAACATCTTTGAGATCCGACTCGGGCAGGCTACCCGCGATCACCGGCGCGATGTCGCGCCATCTGGTCTCCAGCAGCGCCAGGGTGTCCAGGGCGAGCGCGTCCAGGTGGCCGCCACCGGCGCTGCCCTCCTCGGTCAGGATGCGCACCGGCTCGGGCGACCCGGTCGGCGGCACCGGGACGCCGAGCACGTCACCGAGCGAGTGGGCCTGGTCGGTGGACACCGCGAGCACCCGCTCACCGGCCAGTGCCGCCGCCACCGCGGTCGCCGAGGCCAGTGTCGACTTGCCGACCCCGCCCTTGCCGACGAAGAAGCCGATCCGGGCCCGGGCAGGCAGGCCCGCATCGGCAGCGGGAGTGTTACCGGGCTCCACTCAGCCCTCGACCCGTTTCTTCAGGTCCTTGAGCGCCGTGTCGGTCAGTCTCCGCTCGGCCTTGCGCTTGAGCAGCCCGATCATCGGGATCATCAGGTCCACCGACAGCTCATAGGTGACCTCGGTTCCAGATCCCTTGGGCCGCAAGGTATATACGCCTTCGAGCGCCCGCAGCAACGAGCTCGAGACCAGCGACCAGCGCACCGACTTCCGGTCGGCGGGCCAGTCATAGGTCAGGACCATGTTGTCGCGCAGCACCGCCGCGTCCAGCAACAGCCGGGCGGTCTTCGGGTAGCCCGCGGAGTCCGACTCGAGAACCTCGGTCTCCTTGTACTCCGACACCCACTGCGGGTAGGAGCCGATGTCGGCAATCACGTCCATCACCGTGCGGGGGTCCGCCTCGATGTAGATGGTCTGCGCCGTCTTATCAGCCACTATTGCTGGTTCCCATCGTTAGGTCTCGGAGGAAACGGTACCCTCCCCGGCCGATACTGCGACCGCATATCAGTGGCCGGGCGCGACACCCACCGGCCGGGCCGCCTCCAACGTGGTCTTGACCTCGAACGCCATCCGCTTGCCCGCCACCCGGCGCCGATGGGTGATCTTCGCCAGGTTCATCTTGGCCAGCTCCCAGGCCGCCACCCCGGCGGGCTCGGCGTGCAGGAAGTAGTGCAGCAGCACCCCGTCGAGCACCGGCTCCAGCCAGATCTCCATGGTGCCGGTCAGCGGGCCGGTGACCGTCCAGCGCACACCCTTGTCGCCACGGTCCTCGACCACGTTCAGGCGCAGGTCGGGCCACCAGCGCCGCCAGCTCGCCGGGTCCGACACCGCGCGACCCACCGCCGCGGGATCGGCGGCGACGAAGGTCTCGTCGGCCACCTGGATGCTGCTCACCCGAACAGCTTCACATATCGGTGTGCCGGGCGGCTCGCCGACCGCGGGGTGAACGCCGTCACAGCGCACCCGCGCCGCCGACTAGGCTGGACGCCGACAAATCCGCGAGTTCACAAGAGGTTCTTCAGTGCGCGAATACAGCGTTCCGGCGCCGTTCACCGTCGACGAGCACGACAACGTGGCCGGCGTCGTGTTCTCCCACGAGCGCGACGACCCGGGGCATGTCATCTTCCAGCGCCTGACCGACGGGGTGTGGACCGATGTGACCTGCGCCGAGGCGGCGGCCCAGATCCGCGCGGCGGCGCTGGGTTTGATCGCCGAGGGGGTGCAGCCCGGTGACCGGGTGGCAATCCTGTCGGCCACCCGCTACGAGTGGGTGATCCTCGACTACGCGATCCTGTCGGTCGGTGCGGTGACGGTTCCGATCTACGAGACGTCCTCGGCCGAGCAGGTCCGCTGGGTGCTGGAGGACTCCGGTGCGGTGCTGGCGTTCACCGAGACCGACGCGCACGCCCAGATGGTCACCGAACTGCACGCCGAGCTGCCCGCGCTGCGCAAGGTCGTGCGCATCGAGTCGGCCGGGCTCAGCGCACTCGACGAGCTGGCCGAGGCCGCAGGCACCGCCGATCCCGCCGAGCTGCAGCGCCGGCTCGACGGCCTGCGCTCCAGCGACCCGGCGACGCTGATCTACACCTCCGGCACGACCGGGCGGCCCAAGGGCTGCCAGCTGACCCACTCCAACCTGTTGCACGAGACCCGCGGCGCCGCAGCGTGTTTCCCCACCCTGCTGCGCCAGCACGAGCGCCTGTTGGTGTTCCTGCCCCTGGCCCACGTGCTGGCCCGGGCGCTGTCGATGACCGCATTCGCCAACAAGGTGACCCTCGGCTACACCAGTGACATCAAGAACCTGGTGCCGATGCTGGGCGTGTTCAAGCCGACCATCGTGGTGTCGGTACCCCGGGTGTTCGAAAAGGTCTACAACACAGCGGAATTGAACGCCCAGGAGAGCGGCCGGGGCCGTATCTTCGCGTTGGCGGTCAAGACCGCGATCGCCTGGAGCGAGGCACAGGAGGGCTCCGGGCGCCCGAATCCGGTGCTGCGGGCCGGGCACGCGGTCTTCGACCGGCTGGTCTACGGCAAGCTGCGCGCGGCGCTCGGCGGGGACTGCCATGCCGCCATCTCCGGCGGAGCGCCGCTGGGCAAGCGGCTCGGCCACTTCTACCGCGGCGTCGGGCTGTCGATCTACGAGGGCTACGGGCTCACCGAGACCAGCGCCGCCATCACGGTGAACCGGATCGGCGAGCTCAAGGTCGGCACCGTCGGCAAGCTGGTGCCCGGCAACAGCATGGCGATCGCCGAGGACGGCGAACTGCTGGTGCGCGGCGGCGTGGTGTTCAGCGGCTACTGGCGCAACCAGAAGGCCACCGACGAGGCGATCGTCGACGGCTGGTTCCACACCGGCGACCTGGGCAGCATCGACGACGAGGGCTTCCTGTCCATCACCGGCCGCAAGAAGGA
>JAGQTU010000154.1 GCA_020438865.1 Mycobacterium sp. | reverse complement strand
CGTTTCACGCCGGGTCGCTGCGGGCGTCGGTGCCCGCCATGCTGGTGCTCGAGCCCGTGGTGGCGGTGGCGCTGGGTGAGGTGGTGCTCGGCGAGCACCTTGCGGTCTCCAAGCCCGCCGCGGTGGTGCTGGCCATCGCCGTCGGGGCGATGGCCGCGGCCACCATCGCACTCGGTCGCGACGAGGGTGCCTATGAGGAGGAACTGGAGGCGGCTGCCGCGCGACGGCGCGGCTAGTGTCGCCCGCCGCGCGACGGCGCGGCGGGCCGATCACCGTGGCCGTGCGCTGACACCACCCCCGTCGGCGCCGTCGGCCATGATGGTGGGGTGGTGCTGGCATCGGATCCCCTCGGGCAGATCGCCCAGAGCCCACCGGGGCCGGGAGTGGGCGCGTTCTTCGACCTGGACGGCACCCTGGTGGCCGGGTTCACCCCGACGGCGCACGCCGGCGACCGGATCAGGCGGGGGCAGGCCAGCATCGGCGAGGTGCTGGGCGTCGTCGAGGCCTCGCTGCGCTACAAGCTGGGCCGGATGCAGTTCGAGCGGCTGCTGGTGCGGGCGGCGGGCTACCTGCGCGGCGAATCGCTGGCCGAACTCGACGCCGTCGGCGAACGGTTGTACGCCGAGCAGGTATCGGCCCGGGTGTATCCGTTGATGCGAGAGATCGTCAAGGCCCATCAAGCGCGCGGTCACACCGTGGTGCTCAGTTCCTCGGCCCTGACCATCCACGCCGAGCCGGTCGCCAGGGCGCTGGGCATCACCAACGTCGTGTGCAACACCTTCGAACTCGACGACACCGGCCTGCTGACCGGCCGAATCAACCGCCCGATCATCTGGGGGAACCAGAAAGCCGCTGCGGCACAACGGTTCTGCGAACGCAACGGGGTCGAGCTGGGGCGCAGCTATTTCTACGCCGACGGCGACGAGGACGCTGCGCTGATGGCGCTCGTCGGCCATCCGCGGCCGGTGAACCCGCGGGCCGGTCTGGCGGCGAAGGCCGCCGCGCAGGACTGGCCGGTGCTGCAGCTGAGCATCCCCGGCGGCCGCGGCGGGGCGGCGAACGCGATCGGCCACTTCCCGGCGCTGGGCCGCGCCGCGCTCGGCGCGGCGTTCAGTTCACTGGCGCTGCGGGTGCGCCGCAACGGCAGGGGCTAGGGCAACGCCCGGTGCGGAACGTCGGTGATCAGGCCGCCGTCGACCACGTACTCCGAGCCGGTGGAGAACGACGACTCGTCGCTGGCCAGGAACAGCACGAACGTCGCCACCTCCTCGGGCTGGCCCGGGCGCCCCAGCGGGGCGCTCACCATGTCGTCGGGGAAGTGCTTTGTCATCGGGGTGCGGATGAAGCCGGGGTGCAGCGAGTTCACCCGGATGTTGTCCGAGGCCAGTTCCAGGGCGGCCGACTTGGTCAGGCCGCGCAGGCCCCACTTGGAGGCGACGTAGCTGTGCACCCACGAGGCGCCGCGCATGCCCTCGATCGACGAGACGTTGATGATCGAGCCGCCGCCGGCCTCCTTCATCGGGCCGAGCACGGCCTTGATGCCCAGCATCGCGCCGGTCAGGTTGACGGCGAGCACCCGGTTCCACTTCTCCACGTCGAGGGATTTCAGCGGTCCCACCTGCACGATGCCCGCGTTGTTCACCAGGACGTTGACCTTGCCGAACTCCTTGACCGCGGTGTCGACGGCGGCCTGCCACTGCTCCTCGTCGCTGACGTCGAGGTGGACGTAGCGCGCGGCGGCACCGAGTTCGGCGGCCAGCGCCGCACCCTTCTCGTCGAGAATGTCGCCGATCACCACCTTGGCGCCCTCGGCGACGAGCAGTCGCACATCGGCGGCTCCCATCCCCTGCGCACCACCCGTGATGATCGCCACCTTGTCGTCTACGCGTCCCATGACGCGACAGGCTACCGCAGCCCGGGCCGGGAAATAGAACCTGTTCCAGTTCTGCCGCCGAGTGCGCATACTGGGCTGACCGCACCATGACTGTGAGGAGAACCATGGCCATTCGCGTCGTCCACATCGGCACCGGAAACGTCGGCCGGCTGGCGCTGTCCGAGTTGGTCGCCAACCCGGCCTTCGAACTCACCGGACTGGTGGTCTCCGCCGACGAAAAGGTCGGCAAGGACGCCGGCGAGCTGGCCGGGCTGGACGTGGTCACCGGGATCACCGCCACCAAGGACCTCGACGCCGCGCTGGCCACCAATCCGGACTGTGCCGTGTATTGCGCGATGGGCGACAACCGGATGCCGCAGGCGATGGCCGACGTGTACAAGATCGCCGCCGCCGGTATCAACGTGGTGGGCACCTCCCCCGGCGTGCTGCAGTACCCCTGGGGGGTGATGCCGGACAAATACATCGCCCCGCTGGAAGAGGCTGCGCGACAGGGCAATTCGAGCATCTACATCAACGGCGTGGATCCGGGCTTCATCACCGACCTGATCCCGCTGGCGTTCGCCAGCACCTGCGCGAGCATTGAGCAGGTGCGCTGCATGGAGATCGCCGACTACGCCACCTACGACGGCGCGACGGTGATGTTCGACGTGATGGGCTTCGGTCAGCCGCTCGACGAGGTGCCCATGCTGTTCCAGCCCGGTGTGCTGAGCGTCGCATGGGGCTGCGCGATCCGGCAATTGGCGGCCGGGCTGAACATCACCCTGGACTCGATCACCGAGAGCTACGAGCGCGAGCCCGCGCCCGAGGCGTTCGACATAGCCGCCGGCCACATCCCCGAGGGCGGCGTCGCCGCCGTCCGGTTCGAGATCAAGGGCATGGTGGGCGTTCATCCGGTGATCGTGGTCGAACACGTCACCCGGGTGCGCGGTGACCTGCGGCCGGACTGGGCACAACCGGCCCAGGAGGGCGGCTCCTACCGGGTGGAGATCACCGGTGAACCGTCCTATGTCGTGGACATCTGCCCGACCAGCAGCAAGGGCGACCACAACCACGCGGCCATCGCCGCGGGCGCCGCCCGGGTCGTCAACGCCATCCCGGCGGTGCTCGCCGCCCCACCCGGTATCCGCACCACGCTGGACTTGCCGCTGGTCAGCGAAATCGCTTTGTACGCAGGGCCTTAGAAGGGGCCGGATGTGGGCACCCGGACCGGGTGACCGCACTGCGCTTCGTCGGACTGCTCGCCAGCATCCTGGTGTTCGGCCTGACCCTGGGCCATGTCCTGCAGTCCCCGGGCAGCCGGGCCCTCGACCCGACCGTCGTGCTGCTGGTCGCGACGCTGCGCTCACGACGTTTGGCCGCCGATAGGTCCGGGTAGTCAGCGCACCGATTTGACGGGTCCCGGACGATCCGGGCGAGGAAGAAGCGAGGTGAGCATGCCGGTGCGGCGGTTGGTTCTGGGGATTGCGGCGGTGCTCTTGGCCGTCGGAGTGATCGCGCTGCTGGTCCCGGTATCGATATCGGATGGCAACGGTGGCGGCATCGGTTGCGGCAACGCGGTCTCGGCCGATCTGTCGGGCGCCCGCGAGGCGAACAGCAAGACAGTGGCCAATGTGCCGATCCTCAACGAGGTGGTGCCGCACACCGACTATGTCGCGCAGTGCCAGTCGTCGGTCTCGCAGCGGCGGGCCTGGTCGATTCCGTTGGCGGTCATCGGGGTGCTCGGGGTGGCCGGAGCGCTACTGGTCGGCAACCGGGGCAGCGTCCGCACCGACACCGTCTGATCGGTCAGGGCGTCAGCCCGGGCACGATCAACTGGCCCGGATAGTTGACGTAATACGAGATGCAGACCGGGATGTGTCGGCAGGCGATGATCGCGCCGGCATCCGGCGCCGCCCCACGGATGTGGGGGCCGCGCGGCGGCAGGTTGCAGTTGACGATGTAGGGGTTCAACGGGACCACTCCGTTCACGCATGGTGGTCCGGCCGCGATGTCGGGCGGCGGCGGGGTCACCACATTCCCGGCCGTCGACATAAGTGCGGCGGCGACAGCGCCGATGGCCAGCGTGGTTGCCAGTAGACGCCGGTGTGGTCGTGGGCTCCGGGCCGCCATGATGGTCTGCCGTCCTCGATCTGTGCTCGGCTCTGAGCACGACTTCAACGGTACGCCGGTCGGGGGCGTCGTTGAGTGGCACCGTGTCTTCGTGACCCCGCGGTGGCGCTGATGGTGGGTCGTGGGGAGGCACGATGTCGGTGATGTCCGGTCTGGTGTCGGCGGGCAGCGGATTTCTGCTCGCGGTGCTGTGGATGGACCTGATCTTCGACACCCAGTGCGCCCGGCATCGGAACCGAGACGAGCAACTCCCCGAACCGGTGTTGTCCTCGATCTCGGCGTACTACCACCGGGCGACCACCACATCGCAGCCGATGGGCAGGCTGATCGCGGTCGTGATGGTGGTGCTGCTCGGCGCCCTCGTCGCCGCCGCCGTGCGCGGCGACAGCCCCGGCTGGTTGTCGGTCGCCTCCGGCGTGCTGGCCGGCGGGCCCGTTCTGCTTGCGCTGTCCCGCACCGTGCCCAACGCGGTGCGGCTGGGCAGCCGCGACGGCGACGCGAAGGAGCAGAGCCGCCTGGCCCGCGCCATCCTGCGCGACCACCTTGTCTGCTTCGCCGCCATCCTCTCGCTGCTCGCGCTCTGGCTGGCCCACCTGGGCCGATAGTCGTTCGTGGGCTCGGTGGGCGGAACACCCTGGACTTGCGGGGGTACGGAGGTACTAAACTAGAACACGTTCCAGTCGCCTACCGCCCGCTAGGAGCCGGTCATGCACACTGCCCTCTGCGACGAGCTCGGCATCGAGTTCCCGATCTTCGCCTTCACCCATTGCCGCGACGTCGTCGTCGCCGTCAGCAAGGCCGGCGGCTTCGGGGTGCTCGGTGCGGTCGGGTTCACCCCCGAGCAACTCGAGATCGAGTGCGCCTGGATCGATGGCTTCGGCCTCCTGCGTCTCCTGGCGCGTCCAGATAGTGATGGAGCGCACAGAGGCTGGAATATCGATC
>JAGQTU010000153.1 GCA_020438865.1 Mycobacterium sp. | reverse complement strand
ATCCCGAACTGGTCGCCGCCATGGACCGGGTCCGCGAGGTGTGCTCGGCGGCCTCGTCGCTGCGCAAGGCCAAGAAGCTGCGGGTGCGGCTTCCGCTTCCCAAACTGACTGTGGCGGTGGATAATCCGAAGGAACTGGAGCCCTTCGCCGATCTGATCGCCGACGAGCTGAACGTCAAGGCCGTCGAGCTGACCGACGACATCGAGACCTATGGGCGCTTCGAGCTCACGGTCAACGCCCGTGCTGCGGGTCCGCGCCTGGGCAAGGCGGTGCAGGGGGCGATCAAGGCGGTCAAGGCCGGTCACGGCGTGCTGAACCCGGACGGGACGCTCAGCGCGGGGGAGGTGCTGCTCAATCCCGACGAGTACAGCTCGAAACTGGTGGCCGCCGACGAGGAGTACACCGCGGCGCTGCCCGGCGGCGCCGGGCTGGTGGTGCTCGACGGGACCGTCACACCGGAACTGGAGGCCGAGGGCTGGGCCAAGGACCGCATCCGCGAACTGCAGGACCTGCGCAAGTCCAGCGGCTTCGACGTCAGCGACCGGATCACGGTGGTGATGTCGGTGCCCGCGGCCCGGGCGGACTGGGCGCGGGCGCACACCGATCTGATCGCCAAGGAGGTGCTGGCCACCAGCTTCGAGTTCGGTGCGCCCGACGACGCGGTGGAGATCGGCGACGGTGTGCGCGTGGCGATCGCCAGGGCCTGACGGGCATGGCTCCGCGGTGACCGCAGAATAGACGGGTGGAGCGCTGGGTTCTGCACTTCGATATGGACGCGTTCTTCGCGTCCGTCGAACAGCTGACCCGGCCGACGCTGCGGGGGCGCCCGGTGCTGGTCGGCGGACTGGGCGGGCGCGGTGTGGTCGCCGGTGCCAGCTACGAGGCCCGCGCCTTCGGCGCCCGCTCGGCGATGCCGATGCATCAGGCCCGCCGGCTGGTGGGAGCGGGTGCGGTGGTGTTGCCGCCGCGCGGCGTCGTCTACGGGCTGGCCAGCCGCCGGGTGCTCGACGCGGTGCGCAGCATGGTGCCGGTGCTCGAGCAGCTGTCCTTCGACGAGGCGTTCGGCGAGCCGCCGGAATTGGTCGGGGCCTGCGCCGAGGACGTCGAGCGCTTCGGTCAAAGGCTCCGGCAGCGGGTGCGCGAGCAGACCGGTCTGGTGGCCTCGGTCGGCGCCGGTTCGGGCAAACAGGTCGCCAAGATCGCCTCGGAACTAGCCAAACCCGATGGCATCCGGGTGATTCGACGCGACGAGGAACTCCGGCTGCTGCACGCGCTGCCGGTGCGCCGGCTGTGGGGCATCGGGCCCGTCGCGGAGGAGAAGCTGCACCGGCTCGGCATCGACACCGTCGGCCAACTCGCCGCACTGTCCGACGCCGAGGCCGCCAGCATCCTCGGCGCCAGCATCGGGCCCGCGCTGCACCGGCTCGCCAGCGGCATCGACGACCGGCCGGTGGTAGAGCGGGCCGAGGCAAAACAGATCAGCGCGGAATCCACCTTTCCGGTGGACCTGACCACTCTGGAGCAACTGCGCGAGGCGGCCGGACCGATCGCCGAGCACGCCCACCGCCGGCTCGACCGGGACGGGCGCGGCGCCCGCACGGTGACGGTGAAGCTGAAGAAATCCGACATGTCCACGCTCACCCGGTCCGCCACGCTGCCGTATGCCACCGCCGATGTCGGGACGCTGACCGCGACAGCCCGCCGGCTGCTGCTCGACCCCCGCGAGGTGGGCCCGATTCGGCTTGTCGGCGTTGGCTTCTCCGGTCTGAGCGACGTGCGGCAGGAATCGCTGTTCCCGGATCTGGAGCAGCAGGAGGCCGAATTGTCCGACACCCAGGTGCCGGTTCCCGAACCGGCACCCGAGGCCGGCGGCTGGCGAATCGGCGACGATGTCACGCACCCCGACTTCGGCCACGGCTGGGTGCAGGGCGCCGGGCACGGCGTGGTCAGCGTGCGGTTCGAAACCCGATCCAGCGGGCCCGGGCTGATGCGCACCTTCGCCGTCGCGGCCTGCGATCTGAGCGCTGCCAACCCGGTTGACAGCCTGGACTGGCCGGAATACGTTGCGGCCGTTGCCCGCTCAGCCCCAGCGGGTGATGACGTCGCCGACGGGTAGGCCGGCCCCGAGCGCGGCCATCAGCAGCACCCGGGCCTGACTGGTGCGCAATCGCGGCACCATCACCGCCCCGGCCTCCACCAGATCGTGGCCGGGTCCGTAGGCCGGGCCGGTCCGGCCGCCGGGCACCCGGGTCGTCACCGCCACCGCCAGCCCGCGGGCGCAGGCCCGCCCCACCGCGTCGACCACCGCGGTCCCGGCATTGCCCGCCCCCATCGCCTCGACGACCAGGCCCCGGGCGCCGGCGTCGGCGAACGCATCGATCGCGGTGCCGTCGGCCCCGGGGTAGGCCGACGCGATGTCCACCCGCGGCACATCGCCGACCGGCCCCAGAAAGGCCCGCCGCTTGCCGCCGGAGAGGCTGACCCCGCCGTCCGACACCACACCCACCGGATCCGACCCGCCGAACACCGCGGCCCCGCCTAGCTTCGTCGTCCCCAGCGGGGCCAGCAGCCCGCCGGCGAAGCAGATGAGCACGCCCAGGTCGCGGGCCAGCGGGCTCGCGGCGGCCGACAGGGCATCACGCAGGTTGGCGGGTCCGTCGGCATCGGGATCGTCGGCCGCCCGGGCCGCCCCGGTCAGCACCACCGGCGCCGCGCCACCATAGGTCAGCTCGAGCCACAGCGCGGTCTCCTCCAGGGTGTCGGTGCCGTGTGTGACGACCACCCCGTCGGCGCCCCCGGCCAGTGCGCCGTCCACCGCCGCGGCGATCCGCACCCAGTCCGCCGGCACCAGCTGCGAGCTGTCCACCGCGAGCACATCAACGAACTCGGCGTCCAGGCCCGCCACCAGCTCGGCGCCGCCACGCGCCGGGCGCAGCACACCGTCGGTATCGGCGCTGGTGGCAATCGTTCCGCCGGTGGTGACGACGACGAGACCGGACATGGCTGCCATCTTCGCAGCCCGGGGCGCAGTGGTGCGGATGCGGCCGCGGCACCGGTCCTAGGGAATGATGGGGGCGTGACCGATGACAGCACGGGAAAGGCCGAACCGGTGACCCCCGCCGACGACCAGCAGGTCGCCAAGCCGGCGGTGCGGCGGCGGCTGGGCCTGCTGCTGTCGGTCGCGGCGGTGGTGCTCGCGCTCGACGTCGTCACCAAGGTGCTCGCGGTCAGGCTGCTGACCCCCGGCCAGCCGGTGTCGATCATCGGTGACACCGTGACCTGGACCCTGGTCCGCAACTCCGGGGCCGCGTTTTCGATGGCGACGGGCTACACCTGGGTGCTCACCCTGATCGCGGTCGGGGTCGTGGTCGGCATCATCTGGATGGGGCGCAGGCTGGTGTCGCCGTGGTGGGCGATCGGGCTGGGCATGATCCTCGGCGGCGCGCTGGGCAACCTGGTGGACCGCTTCTTCCGCTCGCCCGGCCCGCTGCGCGGTCACGTCGTCGACTTCCTGTCCATCGGCTGGTGGCCGGTGTTCAACGTGGCCGACCCGGCGGTGGTCGGCGGCGCCATCCTGCTGGTCGGCCTGTCGCTGTTCGGCTACGACTTCGACGCCGTCGGGAGGCGCAAGCCGGACGGCGCATCGGATGAAGCCGGCCGCCGCCCCCGCGACACCGACGCCACCGACCCCAAGGCCGAGACGGCCTGATGACCGAGCGCTCGATGCCGGTCCCCGAGGGCCTGGCCGGCATGCGCGTCGACGCCGGGCTGGCCCGGCTGCTGGGCTTGTCGAGAACCGCCGCGGCCAACATCGCCGAAGCCGGCGGCGTCGAGCTCGACGGCGTGCCGGTCGGCAAGGCCGACCGGCTCGAGGAGGGTGCCTGGCTGCACGTGCGGCTGCCCGAAGAGCCTGCGCCGCCGGAGAACACGCCGGTCGAGATCGAGGGCATGACCATCCTGTACGCCGACGACGACATCGTCGCCGTCGACAAGCCCCCCGGGGTGGCCGCGCACGCCGGGGTCGGGTGGCACGGGCCGACCGTGCTGGGCGGGTTGGCGGCAGCGGGCTTCCGGATCAGCACCTCGGGAATTCACGAGCGGCAGGGCATCGTGCAGCGGCTCGACGTGGGCACGTCGGGAGTCATGGTGGTCGCCCTGTCCGAGCACGCATACACCGTGCTCAAGCGCGCGTTCAAACAGCGCACCGTCGACAAGCGCTACCACGCCGTGGTGCAGGGTCACCCCGACCCGTCCAGTGGGACCATCGACGCCCCGATCGGCAGGCACCGCGGCGGCGAATGGAAGTTCGCGGTCACCGAGGGCGGCAGGCACAGCATCACCCACTACGACACCCTGGAGATGTTCCGGGCGGCCAGCCTGGTCGACGTCCATCTGGAAACCGGCCGCACCCACCAGATCCGGGTGCACTTCGCCGCGCTGCACCACCCCTGCGTCGGGGATCTGACCTATGGCGCCGACCCGGTCCTGGCCAAGCGGCTGGGGCTGGAACGGCAGTGGCTGCACGCGCGGTCGCTGGCCTTCGCCCACCCGGCCGACGGCCGGCGGATCGAGATCACCAGCCCTTACCCGGCCGACCTGCAGCACGCCCTGGATGTGCTGCGCACCGGGTCGTGACCGCGACCGGGCAGCTCCGCGAGGCCAGAACCGCCGGCCTGTTGTTCGGGGTCGGCGCCTACGCCTCCTGGGGTGTATTCCCGGCCTTCTTTCCGCTGCTCAAGCCGGCCGGGGCGGTCGAGGTCCTGGCGCACCGGATCGTCTGGACGTCGGTCGTGATGGCGGTGCTGCTGCTGGCGGCGCGGCGGATGAGCGATCTGGCCCGCATCGACCGCCGCACCTGGCTGCTGCTGGTCTGCGCGTCGGCGCTGATCTCGGCGAACTGGGCCATCTACGTTTACGCGGTCAACAACGGCCACGTCGTGGACGCCGCACTCGGCTACTTCGTCAATCCGCTGGTGAGTGTGCTGCTCGGGGTGCTGATCTTCCGGGAACGGCTCAACCGGGCCCAGCTGGTGGCGCTGCTGATCGCGCTGGTGGCGGTCATCCTGCTGTCCGTCGAGGTGGGCGACGTGCCGGTGATCGCCCTCGGGCTCGCCGGCTCGTTCGGGTTGTATGGCGCGGTGAAGAAGGTGGTGGCGGTCGATCCGCCGGTCAGCGTCGGCCTGGAGGCCGCCATCGCGGCGCCGCTGGCGATCGGCTACCTGGTGGCGCTGCAGGTGGGTGGGCACGGTC
>JAGQTU010000152.1 GCA_020438865.1 Mycobacterium sp. | reverse complement strand
CATCCTGGTCCTACTGCTGCGCGCACTCCTGGCACCCCTCTACCTCTTAGGCACCGTCGTGCTGAACTACCTCGCCTCGCTCGGCATCGGCGTTGTGGTCTTCCAATGGGGACTAGGCCACGAAATCGCCTGGCCCGTACCGCTGCTGGCGTTCATCATCCTCGTCGCCGTCGGCGCCGACTACAACATGCTGCTCGTCTCACGGCTCCGCGAAGAATCCGGAACCAACATCCGCGTCGGCGTCCTGCGCACCGTGGCAAACACCGGAGCCGTCATCACCTCCGCTGGCCTGATATTCGCCGCCAGCATGTTCGGCCTCATGGTCGGCTCAGTCGCCATCATGATCCAAGCCGGCCTCATCATCGGCTTCGGGCTGCTGCTCGACACCTTCCTCGTGCGCACCCTCACCGTGCCCGCCATCGCCACACTCCTACGCGAAGCCAGCTGGTGGCCCACCAAAGCAACAAACCCGCGACGTGGTCAGACCAACGCAGGAGGCATGAAGGACGCACCTCACGTGCTGGTCCAGGAGAGGTGAGAAGCGAACAGAGCAATACCCGGCGCTACATGCCGACCAGCGTGAGGGCGTATTCACCCCGAATGAATACGACCCCTGCGCCAGTACAGCAGGCCGCTTATCGACGGACGATATTGCGTCCACACCTAATCGGGCACTGCGCAAGACACTGTTCTGCGAGGATTGCGAGGGTAATCAGCGGCATCGGTCCTTGCATTTAGAAGGTGCTCGCGGCCGGCGTCGTTGTCAGGACGGTGCCGCGGGGCTCGTTATCCCAAGGGTCGCCCGCAGACATGAGCGGTGCAGCGATGCGATGGTCGCATCTGAGTCTTGAAAACTGACGTTTGCTGGGGAGACAGTCGGCGCGGTGCTGTACAAAAGGCTCTGACCTTCGGAACCATTGGGAAGCGGGCGCAGGCGTTGACGCGGATCTTCGACAACATCAAACAGGACTTGGGATCGCACCTGGAGAAGACACTCCAGGTGTCCAACACCATGGACGTCGCCGTCGGCTACTTCAACTTGCGTGGCTGGAATGTCTTCGACCAGTTGGTCACCGATAAGGCCGCAAACTGGAGCGAAGGCGATCCGCCGATCGTCCGGATCCTGATCGGCATGGTGACAGCCGGAGTGCAGCAGGAAACGCTCGACGCGCTCCAAGCGGATCTGGAAGGCGCAGACGAATCCGATGCCGACGCGAACGCCGCGCGGGAACGCAAGGCGGTCCTGATCGAGCAACTCCGCTTGCAGCTAATGCGCGGTCTTCCGACCGCGGCGGACCGTGCGGTCCTGCAATCGCTGCGCGAACTGCTCGCCACTGGTGCCGTCGAGATCAAGGTGTTCACCCGCCGACCGCTGCACGGCAAGACCTACATCTGCCACCGCGAGGACCTCAACAATCCGATCACCGGGTTCGTCGGCTCGTCGAATCTCACCCGCCCCGGCCTCACGGTCAACTACGAGCTCAACGTCGATGTCCTCGACACCACGGCCGCCGAGACCCTTGCGCAGTGGTTCTTGGACCGCTGGGCCGATAAGTTCAGTCGGCCGATCACCGCAGACATCCTCGATCTCCTTGACGAGTCCTGGGCTCGCCGCGAGCCCAGGCGACCATACGAGGTGTTCCTGAAGGTCTGCTACGACTTGTCCCGCGACGTGCGCGAGGGATTGGCCGAGTACTCGGTGCCGAGTGCGATCCGAGAGCAGCTCCTGGGCTATCAAGCCACCGCGGTGCAGACCCTGGCCCGGCGGATCATGACCCGCAACGGGACCATGCTCGGCGACGTTGTCGGTCTCGGTAAGACACTGACCGCCATTGCGGTCGCGTTGATGCTCCGCGACGAGCACGGCTACATGCCGCTGGTGGTGTGCCCGAAGAACCTCGTGAAGATGTGGGAAGAACACTTCGAGGCGTACGACCTACACGGCCGCGTAGTGCCGTACTCGATGGCCCACGCGGTCCTGCCGACGCTGCGCCGGTACCAACTGGTCATCGTTGACGAATCCCACACCCTGCGCAACGACGCCCGCCGGGACTACCAGGCGATCCAGAGCTACATTCACGCCAACGACAGCAAAGCGCTGCTGCTGACGGCCACTCCGTACAACATCCGTTTCCAGGACGTGGCCAACCAGCTCGGCCTATACATCGATGACGATGACGACCTGGGCATCGCCCCGGTCAATGCAATCGCCGCCGACCCCCGGCTCGTCGACAAGGTCGACGGGAAGACAACCACGATGGCTGCGTTCCGACGGTCCGAGGATCCGGACGACTGGAAACGCCTGATGAGCGAGCACCTGGTGCGCCGAACTCGCACGTTCATCAAGAACAACTTCGCGCAGACCGACGCTGACGGGCAGTATCTCGAATTCGTCGACGGCAGCAGATTCCGCTTCCCGCAGCGCATCCCGAAGCCAGTCGACCACTCCTTCGGCGACGACGACCCCGCCGCGTTGATGGCCGGCAACGCCACCCTGGACACCATCACCGCGCTGCGGCTGCCCCGCTACGAGCTCGGCAACTACCTATCGCCCACCGCGGCACCGACCGAGGCGGAGCAGGAGTTCATCGACAACCTGGCTCGTGGCCGCGGACACGTCGCCGGGTTTGTCCGCACCACCTTCTACAAGCGGCTTTCATCCTGCGGGCACTCATTCACCCTGTCGCTCAAGCGACACGTCGCCCGCAACGACTTGTTCCTGTACGCCATCGCCAACGGGTTGGCGATCCCCGCCGGCACGATCACTGAGAACCAGTTCGGTGAGGATGACGACCCAAACGACGAGAACAACGAGGACACAGCGGCCAGCGCCGAGGCGCGGTACACGCAACTGCAGGAGACCAACCCGGCAGGCCTGACGTGGATCCGTCCGGAGCTGTTCACCCCCGCTCTGCGTGAGGCTTTGGTCGAGGACACCACCGCGCTTCGGGCGTTGCTCAACCTGTACGGCGATTGGAAACCGGAGACCGATTCCAAGCTCGACGCCCTCATCCACCTGCTGCAGTCCGACCACCTGGACGAGAAGGTCCTCGTTTTCACCGAGTACAAGGACACCGCCGAGTACATCGGAGCCGCGCTGCGGGCTGCGGGCATCGACAAGGTCGACGTTGCCACCGGTGACAGCGAGAACCCGACGCGCATCGCGCAGCGGTTCTCGCCGCAGTCGAACACTCTGCCCAGCCACGAACCCGACGTCACACCCGACGGGGAGCTGCGGGTCCTCATTGCGACTGACGTGCTCAGCGAGGGGCAGAACCTGCAGGACGCGCACATTGTCGTCAACTACGACCTGCCGTGGGCGATCATACGACTCATCCAGCGCGCAGGGCGCGTCGACCGCGTCGGGCAGAAAGCGGACAACGTCCTTCTCTACTCGTTCTTCCACGAGTCGGTGGACAACGTGATCGACCTACGCCGCCGCATCAGCGCACGCCTGCACGCCAACGCGGAGGCCTTCGGCTCCGACGAACTCTTCTTCGGCTCGGACGGCGAAATCCAGACCATCGCCGACCTGTACAACGGGACCCTCGACGACAACGATTCCGGGGACGATGTCGATGCGTCGAGCCTCGCCTACCAGCACTGGATACAGGCGGCCGAAGGGCATGACGATCTCGCGGCGAAGATCGCCGGGATGCCCGACATGATCTCCGCTACGCGCCGAAAGCGCATGACCGACGACGACACCGGGGTGGTGTGCTACGTCCGCACCGACTCCGGAGTCGACGGGTTCGGCCGCGCGACCCCGGACGGCACCACCTCACTGCTCACCGGGCATGAAGTGCTCAAGACCTTCGAAGCTGCCCCCGAGGAGCCCGGCCTGGAGCCAGCTGAGGACCACGACTCTCTCATCGAGACACTGGTCCGCGGCCCGCTATCCACCCCGACCCTGGCAGCTGGACGACTCCGAGGGGTTCGTCGAACCCTATGGAACCGCCTGGGCGCCACGCTGTACAGCCACAACGCCGACACATCGGCGGCTCTCGACGACCTGTATCAGCACCCGCTCACCAAGGACGCCGAAAACCGACTCCGACGCGCCGTCCGCAACCAGGCGAATAACGACGAACTCGCCACGCTGATCACCGCGTTGCACCGCGACGGAGACCTCACCGTCACCGCCCGCAGCGGCAAGGACCCGATCCGCATCGTCTCCAGCATGGGAATCCGCGAATGACCGACAACCGATTCCTCGACCTCGTCGACGCCCACGAATTCCGCACCTTGTTCATCGACGAGCTCGGCTGGGACAACCCCGACCGCCCGCCGCTGACGCTCGAGATCGACGGAACCGACTACACCCTCAACCAGGTGGCTGGGTACAAGGGCCTACGCATCTGGCACTGCCCGGTACTGCCACCCCGGCCCGTGCAGCGGCAGATCGACGTCCTCGTCGGCAAGGACAACTTGGAGCGGCTCGTCATCTTCACCGATGAGCACCGGCAGGAGTGGCGGTGGCCGCGCCGGCAGCAGCTGGGGTCAACCAACGCAAAACTCGTTGTCCACCAGTACCACAACGGTGACCGCACCACTCATCTGGCCGATCGACTCAAAGCGATCGAACTCGACTTCGACGAAGATCTCCCGCTCGTCATGCTGCTGGATCGGATGCGTGATGCGTTCGATCGGGAAGCCGAAACGGCGTCGGTCGCAGCCGCACGCCTCATGGGCACGCTGTACACCCACCTCGAATCCGCCGGTGTCGGTGAGGACGAGGCCACTCTGCTGCTCGCCCGGCTCCTGTTCCTGTTCTTTGGCGATGACGCCGACATGTGGCGCCCGCCTGCCCTATTCGAGAATCACCTGCGCAACCACACCACCCCGGAGACTCTTCACACCGATCTGATCGAACTGTTCGAGGTGCTCAATGCTCCGGCTGATCGCCGGACTGTGGACGCAGGTAGCCCGCTCAGCTTTTTCCGTTACATCAACGGTGGGCTGTTCGAGGACCCGATGCGGTTGCCACACCTGCCGACGGACTTCCGCGGTGCGTTGCTGGAAGCTTGCAGCTTCAACTGGTCGGTGATCTCGCCAGCGGTCTTCGGATCCATGTTCCAGACGGTCAAGAGTAGGGAGGCCCGGCGTCACGGCGGTGAGCACTACACCACCGAAGCGAATATTCTGAAGACGATCCAGCCCTTGTTCCTCGATGAGTACCGCGATCGGCTCGATCGGGCCTGGAATGACAAGGGCCAACTCACCAAGTTGCACAACGACCTTGGGCAGCTTCGAGTCCTCGACCCCACCTTTATGCGAAATTTTGATGTCTCACGAGACGCTCGGACCGTGTGTCACGACCCCATACAGTCTGTGAAGGTAAGTGC
>JAGQTU010000151.1 GCA_020438865.1 Mycobacterium sp. | reverse complement strand
GCTAGGAAGCCGCACCGGAAGCCGACGCCGAGCCCCTCGGTCGGCTTGGGCTCCGGGGAGACGATGCCGACCTCGAGCAGTTCGTGGGTGGCGCCGGTGGACATCATCTTGATGCGCTCGCGCGGGGTGATCTTGCCGTCCACCACCCGCACGTAGGTCACCACGCCGCGGTAGATGTCGTACACCGAGTCGAAGATCATCGCGCGGGCCGGCGCGTCGGAGTCGCCGGTGGGCGGCGGCACCTGCCGGACCACCTCGTCGAGCAGCTCGGTCACCCCCTCGCCGGTCTTGCCGGACACCCGCAGCACGTCACCGGGTTCGCAGCCGATGATGTGGGCGATCTCGCCGGCGTAGCGGTCCGGGTCGGCCGCGGGCAGGTCGATCTTGTTGAGCACCGGGATGATCGTCAGGTCACGGTCCAGCGCCAGGTAGAGGTTGGCCAGCGTCTGGGCCTCGATGCCCTGCGCGGCGTCGACCAGCAGCACCGCGCCCTCGCAGGCCTCCAGCGCGCGGGACACCTCGTAGGTGAAGTCCACGTGGCCCGGGGTGTCGATGAGGTGCAGCACGAAGTCCTGTCCGGCGTCGGGCCCGGAGGTGACCTTCCACGGCAGCCGCACGTTCTGCGCCTTGATGGTGATACCGCGCTCGCGCTCGATGTCCATCCGGTCCAGGTACTGCGCCCGCATGTCCCGGTCGGCGACGACCCCGGTGAGCTGCAGCATCCGGTCGGCCAGCGTCGACTTGCCGTGATCGATGTGGGCGATGATGCAGAAGTTCCGAATCTGCGCCGGCGCGGTGAAGGTTCGGTCGGCGAAACTGCTGATGGGAATCTCCTGGTCGGGCGGCACTCGTGCCGGGGTGTGGCATGCCAAGGGTATCGACACCGGACTCCCGGAGCACAATTGCGCGCCCCGACCCGCCCGTCGGGCCTCGCCTATGCTGTCGAGAATGGCGTCGCAGTGGAAGACGTTGCAGCGGTTCGCCGAGAACCTGATGTTCAACGAGGCCCCCAAACTCATCCAGCACGGCATCCGGATGGGTATCGACGCGCTGCTCGCCAGCACCATCGCCACCGAGCCCCCGACGGCGATCACCGCGGGCCGTCCAGTCACCCGCAGCAGCGTCCCGACCGCGCACCGGGCCCGCGAGGTGACCTACGCGCCCGATCTCGACGGCCGCGCCGACCCGGGCGAGATCGTCTGGACCTGGGTGGCCTACGAGGACGATCCGACCCGCGGCAAGGACCGGCCGGTCCTGGTCGTCGGCAGGGACCGGCGCATTCTGCTCGGCCTGATGCTGTCCAGCCAGGACCACCATCAGGACGATCCGAACTGGATCGGCATCGGCGCGGGCGCCTGGGACTACGACGGGCGGCCCAGTTGGGTGCGCCTGGACCGGGTGCTCGACGTCCCAGAGGAGGGCATCCGCCGCGAAGGCGCGATCCTGGACCGGAGCACCTTCGAACTGGTGGCCACCCGACTGCGCGTCGAGTACTCCTGGAGCTGATCCGTTCGGCGATACCCGCGGTCAAACGCCGTGCCATACTGCGAGCATGTCCGGTTCTGGCGCGCTGCACCGGTTCGATCAGCAGCCTGACCACGGCGAAGACGCGCTGGTGGGCAGCTTCCGGTTCTGGTTCGTCGGCGAGCGCTGGGAGTGGTCCGACGAGGTCGCCGCGATGCACGGATACGCGCCGGGCTCGGTCGTGCCGACCAGCGCGCTGGTGTTGTCGCACAAGCATCCCGACGACCGCCTCCACGTGCAGGAGCTGCTCGACCGCGCCCTGCATGACGGCGAGCCGTTCTCCAACACCCACCGCGTGATCGACACCGCAGGGTCGGTGCACCAGGTGGTCGTGGTGGCCGATCGCATGGTGGACGATTCCGGCGCCGTGGTCGGGACGTCGGGGCACTACATCGATCTGACCGACACGTTCGACGAGACCCGCAAGTCGGTGCTGAGCGACGAACTGCCGGGGGTCGTCGCGGCCCGCGCAGTGATCGAACAGGCCAAGGGCGCACTGATGATGGTCTACAAGATCAATGCCGACCAGGCCTTCCGGATCCTGCAGTGGCGCTCGCAGCAGACCAACACCAAGCTGCGCGACCTGGCCGCCGAACTGGTCGAGGGTTTCATCGAGATGCCGGCCCCGCCCGCGTCGTTGCGCAACGCCTTCGACCATCTGTTGCTGACGGTGCACGAGCACGCCGGTGAACGAGGCTGATCACCGAATGCCGCCGTTGACGGTCCGCGAAGAGCTGGTTCGGGATGCTGTCGTGGTACGCGTCGCCGGCGATCTCGATGCCGCGTCGGCCGACGCGCTGCGTGCGGGTCTGCGCAGCGCACTGCCGGCCGCCCGGCTTCAGCCCGCCCGACTGCTGGTCGTCGACCTGGAGGAGGTCAGCTACTTCGGCAGTGCCGGATTGAACGCCATGCTGGACTGTCGCGACGAGGCGGCGGCGCAGGACGTCACGGTGCGGCTGATTGCCTCGCACCCGGTGGTGACCCGGCCCATAGAGGTCACCGGCCTGGGCGACGTCCTGCCGGTGCACCCCACCCTGACCGCGGCGCTGGACAGCGCCGGACCGCCCGGGTAGCCGTCAGCGCCGCGTTCAGCCGCCCTGAGTGATGTAGGCGTGCAGGTGCTCCTGCTCGGCCTGCAACTCCTCCATCCGGTTCTTCACCACGTCACCGATGCTGACGATGCCGACCAGCCGGCCGTTCTCCAGCACCGGGACATGCCGCACCCGGTTGTTGGTCATCAGCGCGCTCAGGTCGTCGATGTGGTCCTCCGGTGTACAGCTCACCAGGACGCTGCTCATGATGTCGCCGACCCGGCGGCCCAACAGGTCGGGCCCGTGCTCGTGCAGCTTGCGCACCACGTCGCGCTCGGAGACGATGCCGACCAGCCCGTCCGGCCCCACCACCACCATGGCGCCGATGTTGTGGACGGCCAGCTCGGTCAGCAGCCCGCTGACCGTGGTCGTCTCGGTGACCGTGGCCACCGTCGACCCCTTGCTTCGCAATATGTCCGCGATGCGCATCGTTCACTCCTTTGTGATCGACCTCACACCAGGCTAGGACGAACCCGGTCGCCGCGGACGCAAACGAACCGTTGAGCCAGAACCTGCGCACCAGAAATGCGAGTGGGCCTCTGCCTGACTTCCGAATCAACTGCGCCGGGCGGCGGGTAGAAACGACACCATGATCGCCGTCACGCTGCTGGGTACCGGAAGTCCGATGGTCGACCCCAACCGCGCCGGGCCGGCCACCCTGGTGGCCGCCGGTGACCAGGCATTCCTGGTCGACTGCGGTCGCGGGGCACTGATGCGGGCGGCAGCGGCGGGAGTCGGCGCGGCCAACCTCACCGCGCTGCTGCTGACGCATCTGCACAGCGACCACATCACTGATCTGTCCGACGTCATCACCACGCGATGGGTCACCACGTTTGTGCGCACACCGCTGCCGATCATCGGCCCGCCCGGCACCAAGGCGGTCGTTGACGCCACCCTGGCGGCGCTGGCCCCCGACATCTCCTACCGCATCGCCCACCACGCCGACATCACCGAGCCGCCGTCGGTGCAGGTTCACGAGTACACCGACGGTCCGGTCTGGGACACCGACGGGGTGCGCATCACGGTGGCACCCACCGATCACCGCCCGGTCGAACCGACCATCGCGTTCCGGGTGGACTACCAGGGCACCTCGGTGGTGCTGGCGGGCGACACGGTGCCCTGCGCGTCGCTCGACGAACTGGCCACCGGCGCGAACGCAATGGTTCACACGGTCATCCGTAAGGACCTCGTCGCGCTGGTGCCCCAGCAGCGCCTCAAGGACATTCTCGACTACCACTCGTCGGTGGAGCAGGCGGGCGCCACCGCGGCCCGAGCCGGAGTCGGCACCCTGGTGCTCACCCATTACGTGCCGCCGCTGATCCCGGGCCAGGAAGACCAGTGGCGGGCGTTGGCGGCCACTGAGTTCGCCGGGCGGATCGAACTCGGTGACGATCTGCACCGGGTCGAGGTGAAGTGATTCTCAGGCCAGGCGGGTGATTTCGACGACCACGTCCAGATCGGTGGATCCCTCGCCGGAGTAGATGCCCTTCAGTGGCGAGACGTCGCCGTAGTCACGGCCCACGCCGACGCTGATGTACTGCTCGTTGATCTCGCTGTCGTTGGTCGGGTCGTAGTTCCACCAGCCGCCCGTCCAGGCCTGGATCCAGGCGTGGCTCTGACCGTCGACGGTGTCGCCCACGACCGCCTTGCGGTTCGGATGCAGGTATCCCGAGACATAGCGGGCCGGGATTCCCATGCCGCGCAACAGGATCAGCGTCAGGTGCGCGAAGTCCTGGCAGACTCCCTTCCCCTCGCGTAGCGCGTCGAGGCCCGAGGAGTGCACGCCGGTCGTGCCGGGCACGTATTTCAGCTCAGCGTGCGCCCACCGTGCGGCGGCGATGACGGCGTCGTTCGGGTTGGGGTTCTCCTTGATGATTCGTCTGCCCACCCGTTCGAGCCTGCGGCTGGCCGGCGTGTAGTGCGTCGGGGTGAGCATCTCGTCGAACCGGTCCCGGACGCTCTCGGCGGCCAACCCCTCGAAGGTGATGTTCTTCGCGGGCGGTTCCGATTTGTCCGTCTCGACCACCGACGAGGAGGTGACCTCCAACTCGGTGTGCGGGGCGTGCAGGTCGAACGCCGTCACCGCGGTTCCCCAGTAGTCGACGTAGCGGTAGTTGCGGGTGGCCGGAACGGTTTCGACGCGGTTGAGGATGACGTTCTGCCGGGAGTCCGACCGCGGCGTGAGCCGGGCCTCGTTGTAGGAGGCGGTTACCGGCGACTTGTAGGCATAACCCGTCGCGTGCACCACGCGCATCCGCCACATCAGCCGACACTCTTCGTACTGGGCTCTTCGCCCGAGAAGCTCATCGCTGCACAAGCGCTTATCATCTAAACTTCACCCTCCTCGATCACCAGCGCACCGTTGTGCCCGGCATCGGACCACGCCACCCACGGCGCGGAGTGGAAGTACTGCAGCGCCACCGCTTCTCCCACATCGGCGCAGGTGGCCTGCAGGCTGGCCAACCGTTGTTCGAGCGTCTCGAGCAGCAAGCCGGGCCGGATGAACTCCAACTCGCTGCGCGCGCGGCCGAGCAGTCGTTGCGCTTCCGCGGTCGCGCCGGTCCGGTCATGGGGGTGGTGCATCAACTCGTCGAGGCTGTGCTCGGCCAGCTTCAGCGAGTAGAAGATCGAGCGCGGGAAAAGCCGGTCCAGCAACATGAATTCGACGACCCGGTTTGCGTCGAGCACGCCACGGTAGGTCCGCAGATAGGTGTCGTGCGCACCCGCCGAGCGCAACACCGTCACCCACGCCGGTGACGACGCGCTGTCCCCCACCCGAGACAGCAGCAGCCGCACCGTCATGTCCACCCGTTCGATGGCCCGGCCCAGCACCAGGAATCGGTAGCCGTCGTCGCGGGACAACGTGGAGTCCGCCAGACCGGCGAACATCGCCGCCCGGCCCTCGATGAACGAGAAGAATTCGTGCGGGCCCAGCCGCCGCGCCGCGCGTTCCCGCTCAGCGAGCGCGTTGTAGGTCGTGTTGAGGCACTCCCACATGTCG
>JAGQTU010000150.1 GCA_020438865.1 Mycobacterium sp. | reverse complement strand
TCGAAGCCGGCGGCCAGCCCGAGCGGACCCGGGAACGACACCCCGAACACGGTGCTCGCCAGGATCGGGTCGTGCGGGGCCAGCGCCCGGCGCAGCTGTCGGCGGGCGGGTTCGGTGGCGGTCGCGGCGCGCAACGCGGCGAACACCAGCGTGTGGATGCGTTCGGGGGGCACCGTGAACAGCGCTCGCCGCAGCGCGGCGTACATCACAATCCGGGCTGATCGGCGTCGAGACGGGATTTCTTGCGCCGCAACAGGACTCGTCGGCTTCCGTCGGTGTAGAGCCGGACCCGGGTGAGCTCCCAGCCGCGGTATTCGGCCTCGATCGAGAGCCGGGTGGAGGCGCTGATCCGGGTGACCTCCGGGGGCAGCCGCAGCGGAATCCACTCGTACTCGTCGGACAGCTCGACCTCCCAGGCCGCCGGCATCCGGCCGCGGTGCGCCGCGCTCACCGGGCGCCCGCCGCGTCGCGGATCACCTGAACCCCGGCCCCGGAGCCGGACACCACGTAGAGCGTGTCCGACGCGTCGTCGAAGGCCAGTGAGTTCGGTTGCTGCACGGTCGGGTAACGCACCTTCTCCACGGGGATTCCAGTAGCGAGATCGTAACCAACCACGATATTGGCCGCCGTTTGAGAAACCCACGCGAGACGCCGCGAGCCGGCCAGCCCGTACGGCGCGTTCGGCACCGGGTAGGCCTGCCGCTCGATCAGCGGGTCGACCCCGAACACCAGCAGCTGTCCACCGCGGGTGTCGGCCACCAGCACCCGGCCCAGCGGGTCCGCGGCGATCGTGGTGGCGCCCTCGCCGGCGCGCAGGGACTGCTGCGGCTTGCCCTCGTCGTCCAGCGCGGTCACCGACGTCTGCCCCCGGTCGAGCACCACCGCGATGTCGCCGTCGGTGGTCAGGGCGTCCACCCGGGCGAAGATCTTCACCTTCCGGGCCACCTTGCCCGCCGGGTCCAGGGTGTAGGCGCTGCCGTCGGCGCTGCCCAGCACCAGCCGGCCGTCGGCGCGCCGGGCGATCGCGGTGAAATCGGTGTCGGGCTCACCGGGGATCGCCACCCGGGTCGCCGTCCCGGTGGCCAGGTCGGCGGTGAAGTAGCCGCCGCGCGTCGCCGCGACGGCCGACCCCTTGCCGTCACCGGCCACCGCCGTGGCGGGCCCGGGCAGCGCGACGGTGCGGGCGGCGCCGGCGGGGCCGATCAGCGTCAGCGCGGCTGGGGCCTGCGGGTCGGCGCCGGGGGTGAAGACCACCAGCGACGAGGTCGCGGTGTCGAACAACGCCGCCGCCGGCCGCCCGCCCAACGGCAGCACCCGGCCGGCCGGGCTGGTCGTCTGTGCGGGCGCCACCGCCGGGGTGGCCGGCTCGATGGTCGGCGGCACGACGTCGATCGGGTTGGAGGAGCACGCGCTGGTCAACGCTGCCACACCCAGGAAAACGCCTACGGACCTGCGAAAAGTCACGCGGTTTACGAACCTTGGCAACGGGTAGCCCCCGGGATGTGTGCGTCTGCAAGCGATGTCGGTACCGATCGTCGTCTGAGAAGTCTAGGTGCCGTGGCGGGAAGCGCTTTGCGTCGTATCCCGGTTCCGAAGCCGTAAGTGGCGTTATGGTGACTCCATGACGATGGCGGCGACCCCGGAGTCAGAGGGCCGTGAGTTCACCATCGAGGACATCTCGACGGGCGTTTTCGCCAGCGGGTTCGGTCACCTCGGGGACGGTCGCAGCTTCTCCTTCCACACCCACCGCGGTCAGCTGATCGTCGAGGTGTACCACCCCCGGCTGGCCGGCCCGGTGCCGCAGGCCGAGGACGTGGTGGCCACGGCCACCCGCAGGCTGGCCGATTTCGACGTCGACGACGAGCGCAGCCTGGCCGCCGAGGTCCGCGACGCCGTGGCCGACGCGCAGCCGGTGCCGCGCCCGGCGCGCTGAGCGAGCAGCGCAGTCCAGTACGGTCGGCGGCGTGGATGTCACGCCGATGTCGTGGGTGCAGGTCGTCGTCCTTTCGATCGTCCAGGGCCTGACCGAGTTCCTCCCGATCTCGTCGTCGAGCCACCTCGCGATCGTGTCGCGGGTGTTCTTCGCCGATGACGCGGGCGCGTCGTTCACCGCGGTGTCCCAGTTGGGCACCGAGGCCGCCGTGATCATCTACTTCGCCCGGGACATCGGCCGCATCCTGAAAGCCTGGGTCAACGGCCTGCTGGTCAAGGCGCACCGGGACAACGTCGACTACCGGCTGGGCTGGTACGTCATCATCGGCACGCTGCCGATCGTCGTGCTCGGGGTGGCATTCAAGGACCTGATCCGCGGCGAGGTCCGCAACCTGTGGGTCATCGCCACCGCGATGCTGGTGTTCTCCGCCGTCATCGCCGCCGCCGAATACGTCGGCAGGCAGAACCGGCACGTCGAACAGCTCAGATGGTCCGACGGCCTGCTGGTCGGCATCGCGCAGTGCCTGGCGCTGGTGCCCGGGGTGTCGCGGTCCGGATCGACGATCAGCGCCGGCCTGTTCCTGGGGCTCGACCGTGAGTTGTCGGCGCGCTTCGGTTTCCTGCTCGGCATTCCGGCGGTCGTGGCCTCCGGGCTGTTCTCGCTGCCCGACGCGTTCCATCCGGTGACCCAGGGCATGAGCGCCACCGGCGCGCAACTGATCGTCTCCATCGTCATCGCGTTCGTCGTCGGCTTCGTGGCCGTCGCCTGGCTGCTGCGGTTCGTCGCCCACCACGCGATGTACTGGTTCGTGGGCTACCGGGTGATCCTGGCGCTGACCGTGATGGCGCTGCTGGCGACGGGGGTGGTGGCGGCGGTATGACTGATTGCGCCGCTCCTCCTCCTCGCCCCGTTCGGCATCGTCGGCGGCGCGTATGACCGTCATCCTGCTGCGGCACGGCCGCTCGACGTCCAACACCGCGCACACCCTGGCCGGGCGTTCCGAGGGCGTCGAACTCGACGACAAGGGCCACGCCCAGGCCGCCGCCCTGGCCGACCGCGTCGCCGGGCTGCCGATCAAGGCCCTGGTGCGGTCCCCGCTGCTGCGCTGCCGGCTGACCCTGGAGCCGTTGGCCGCCGCGCTCGGCCTCGATCCGCTGGTCGACGAGCGGCTCTCGGAGGTCGACTACGGCGACTGGACCGGGCGCAAGCTGGGTGAGCTGGTCAAGGAACCGCTGTGGTCGGTGGTCCAGCAGCAGCCCAGCGCGGCGGTGTTCCCGGCGGGCGAGGGCTTGGCGCAGGTACAGGCCCGCGCGGTGGCCGCGGTCCGCGAACATGACCGGCGGCTGGCCGAGGAACACGGCGCCGACGCGCTGTGGGTGGCCTGCACCCACGGCGACGTGATCAAGGCCGTCGTCGCCGACGCGCTGGGCAGCCACCTGGACAGCTTCCAGCGCATCACCGCCGACCCCGCGTCGATGAGCGTGATCCGGTACACACCGCTGCGCCCGTTCGTGGTGCACGTCAACCACACCGGCGCCGAACTGGCGTCGGTGCTGAGCGCCCCACCACCGCCGCAGGGCGAGAGCGGCGACGGCGACGCCGTCGTCGGCGGTTCCACCGACTGAAAACCGTCACCGGTACGGGACTGCGGCGAGTTACGGCTGAGATGCTTCTGCCGGTATTTTGGAAGTGACCATGGCCCGCGCAATTCACGTCTTCCGCACACCCGACCGCTTCGTGGCCGGGACCGTCGGGCAGCCCGGAAACCGGACGTTCTACCTGCAGGCCGTGCACGACAGCCGGGTGGTCTCGGTGATGCTGGAGAAACAACAGGTCGCGGTGCTGGCCGAGCGGATCGCGGCGCTGCTGATCGAGATCAACCGCCGGTTCGGCACCCCGCTGCCGCCGGAGGCCGACCCCGAGGACCTCAGCCCCCTGATCACCCCGGTCGACGCCGAGTTCAGGGTCGGCACCATGGGCCTGGGCTGGGACTCCGAGGCGCAGACGATCGTGGTCGAGCTGCTGGCGGTCAGCGACACCGAGTTCGACGCCTCGGTGGTCCTCGACGACGCCGAGGAGGGCCCCGACGCGGTCCGGGTGTTCCTCACCCCGGAGTCGGCACGCCAGTTCGCCGCCCGCTCGCACCGGGTCATCTCCGCGGGCCGGCCGCCGTGCCCGCTGTGTGACGAGCCGCTGGACCCGGCGGGCCACATCTGCGTGCGCACCAACGGCTACCTGCGTGGGGCCCTGTCCGGGGCCGACGACGATCTCGACTCGTGACGGCCGCCGACGAATCCTCGGCCCGGGAGGTGTTGCGCCGCGGCGAGTTGACCGTCCTGGGCCGGATCCGGTCGGCCAGCAACGCCACCTTCCTGTGCGAGGCCACCCACGACGAGCGCACCGTGCACTGTGTCTACAAGCCGGTTGCCGGCGAGCAGCCGTTGTGGGACTTTCCCGACGGGACGCTGGCCGGCCGGGAGCTCGCCGCCTTCCTGGTCTCGGCGGCGCTCGGCTGGGACATCGTGCCGCACACCATCATTCGCGACGGACCCGCCGGTCCGGGCATGCTGCAGCGGTGGGTCGACCAGCCCGCAGATAACCAAGACACCGAGACCGCCGAGCGGGCCGGCCCGCAGCTGGTCGACCTGTGCCCGGCCGATTCGGTTCCGCCCGGCTATCTTCCGGTGCTGCGCGCCTACGACTACGCCGGTGACGAGGTCACCCTGGTGCACGCCGACGACCCCCGGCTGCTGCGGATGGCGATCTTCGACGTGATCGTGAACAACGCCGACCGCAAGGGCGGGCACATCCTGGTCGGCATCGACGGCCGGGTGTACGGCGTGGACCACGGGGTCTCGCTGCACACGGAGAACAAGCTGCGCACCGTGCTGTGGGGCTGGGCGGGCAAACCGGTCGACGACGAATCGCTCGGGGCGATCTCCTGCCTGCACGAACTGCTCGGTGGGTCGCTGGGCGAGGAACTGCGCAGCCTGATCACTTCCGCCGAGGTGGCCGCGCTGCGCCGACGGGTGCGCGGCGTGCTGGAAGAACCCGTGATGCCCGCCCCGGATCGGCGTCGCCCCATTCCCTGGCCGGCGTTCTGAGCGGCGATACTGACGTGGTGACTCTGACCGACGCGGCGCTGGCCGCCGACCTCGCCGAATCGGCGGGTCGGCTGCTGCTGGAGGTGCGCGAGGAGGTCGGCCACGACTATCCCTGGGAGCTCGGCGACGCCGGCGACATCCGGGCCAACGAGCTGATCCTGCGCCGGCTGCGCGCCGAACGCCCCGGTGACGCGGTGCTGTCCGAGGAGGCCCACGACGACCTCAAGCGGATACACGCCGACCGGGTGTGGATCATCGATCCGCTCGACGGCACCCGGGAGTACTCGATGCCCGGCCGCACGGACTGGGCGGTACACGTGGCGCTGTGGCAGCGCGGCACATCACCGGGCGTCCATGACGGCGCCATCACCGACGCCGCCGTCGCGCTGCCCGCGATGGGGGAGGTGCACCGCAGCGACACCGTAACCGGCCCCGGCACAACGCAATCCGGCCCCATCCGGATCACCGCCAGCTCCAACCGGCCGCCGGCGGTGCTGTGGAAGCTGCGCGACCGGCTCGACATCGAGTTCGTCCGGATCGGGTCGGCGGGGGCCAAGGCGATGGCGGTGGTCCGCGGCGACGCCGACGCCTACATCCACGCCGGCGGGCAGTGGGAATGGGATTCGGCCGCCCCGGCCGGTGTGCTGCA
>JAGQTU010000149.1 GCA_020438865.1 Mycobacterium sp. | reverse complement strand
TCGTCGGCCGAACTGGCGTCGACGCGGGTCGAGGAGAACCGCGAGTCCTTGACGGCCTCGGCGGCCTCGCGCGCCTTGGCCTCGTCGTAGTCGGCCACCACGATGTGTTCGAAGAAGTCCCGTCGCGCCGCGATCGCACAGAACGCCGAGCCCACGCCACCCGCGCCCACCAGCAAAATTTTCATGCGCGAAATTTACACCGAGACGCCCAACTCCGACATCCCGCGCAGCGTCACGTTCGGCTTGTAGGCCGGTTCCCCGTCGAGGCGAGCGTCGGGGAACCGCCGCGCGGCGGCAGCGAGTGCCACCGCCGCCTCCATCCGCGCCAGCGGCGCACCGAGGCAGAAGTGCGGTCCGTGCCCGAACGCCAGATGGCGGATGGCGGCCCGGTCGGGGTCGAACTCGTCGGGTCGTTCGGTCACCGCGGGATCGCGGTGGGCGGCGGCCAGCAACAGCATCATGGTGTCGCCCTTAGGGACTTCGATGCCGACGCCGCCCTCGGAGCCGATCACCATGTCGGCACCGGCGATTCGGCCGACGAGTTGCACCGGTGGGTCGAAGCGCAGTGTCTCCTCGACGACTGCCGCGGCGCGACCGGGGTCGCCGCCGAGCGCCCGCCACTGGTCGGGATGACGCAGCAGTGCGAGCACCGCATTGGCGATCAGGTTCACCGTGGTCTCGTGCCCGGCGATCAGCAGCAGGTTGCAGGTGGCGATGATCTCGGACTCGGTGAGTTGGTCACCGGCCTCCTCGACCGAGATCAACCCCGACATCAGGTCGTCGGCGGGTTCCGCACGCCGGCGCTCGAGCAGGTCGCGCAGGTACCCCCGCAGCCACTGCCCTGCCTCCAGCCGCTCTTCGAAACCATGCGACTGCCCGGTGAACGCGATGAACGGGTCCAGGCCCTGGGCCAGCAGCGCCGAAGCCCAACTGAACTGCGGCTCGTCCTCGATCGGCACGCCCAGCAGCCGGCAGATCACCGCGACCGGCAGCGGATAGGCGAGATCCTCGATGACCTCGAACGAGCCCGCGGCGGCCACCTTGTCCAGCAGCCCGTCGACCATCGCGACGATATCGGGTTCGAGGGCCTTGACGACCCGGGGCGAGAACGCCTTGCTGACCAGCTTGCGCAGCCGGGTGTGGTCGGGCGGGTCCAGGAAGAGAAATCCCGGCGTGCCGAACGGTCGCGGCTCCTCGCCGGCGGCGATGGCGCGCTGGGCGACCGTCGACTTGAGCCGGTCGCTGCACGAGGAGGGGTGGCGCAGCACCTCGTCGCAGTGCGCGAAGCCGGAGAATACGTGCAGGTTGGATTCGGGCATCTGCAGCGGGCCCTGTTCGCGCACCTGCCGGTACAGCGGGTAGGGGTCGGCCCGGTGCGACGGGTCGAGCAGCTGCACCAGCAGCGCCTGCGGCTCGGCGGGAGCGGTCATCTCCTCATTCTGCAGGTGTCGAGTAATACCGGCCTAAGACGTCCTCGCGCAGCTCGTCGAACTCGTCGGCGACGATCGCCGCCCGGATCCGGTCCACCAGCCGGATGACGAAACGCTCGTTGTGGATGGTGCACAGCGTGGCCGACAGGATCTCCTTGGACTTGAACAGGTGATGCAGATAGGCCCGGGTGTAGTGGGCGCAGGTGTAGCAGTCGCATTCGGCGTCGATGGGGCCGAAGTCGCGGCGGTACCTCGCGCCGGTGATGTTGAACCGGCCGCCCGCGGAGTAAACGGCGGCGTTGCGGGCGACCCGCGAGGGAGAGACGCAGTCGAAGGTGTCGGCGCCGGCGGCGACGGCGGCGAACAGGTCGTCGGGCTCGCTGATGCCGAGCAGGTGCCGGGGTTTGGCGTCGGGCAGCTCGTCGATGCACCAGCCCACGATGGTCGCCAGGTTCTGCTTCTCCAGCGCACCGCCGATGCCGTACCCGTCGAATCCCCGGCCGCGCGCGTCGACGATGGTCTCCAGGCCCCGGGCGGCCTGCCTGCGCAGGTCCTCGTACTGCGCGCCCTGCACCACCCCGAACAGCGCCTGGCGGGGCCGGTCGGGTTGCGCGGTGGTCAGCCGCCGGTGTTCGTCCAGGCAGCGCTGCGCCCAGGCGTGGGTGCGGGCCACCGACTGCTCCTGATAGCCGCGGGTGTTGACCAGGGTGGTCAACTCGTCGAAGGCGAAGATGATGTCGGCGCCGATCTGATGCTGGATGCCCATCGACACCTCCGGGGTGAACCGGTGGGTGGAGCCGTCGAGATGCGAGGTGAACGTCACGCCGTCGTCGTCGACGTGCGCCAGCCGCTGTTTGCCCTCGGCGATGATGTCGTCGGCCTGCACCCGGTCGACGTCCATCGCGAGCACCTTGCGAAACCCCGCACCCAGCGAGAGCACCTGGAACCCGCCGCTGTCGGTGAAGGTCGGGCCCGGCCAGTTCATGAATGCGCCGAGGCCGCCGGCCTCGTCGACGATGTCGGGGCCCGGCTGCAGGTACAGGTGGTATGCGTTGGCCAGCACCGCCTGGGCGCCGAGGTCGCGCATGGTCTCCGGCAGCACCGCCTTGACGGTTGCCTTGGTGCCGACGGCGATGAAGGCCGGCGTATGGATGTCGCCGTGCGGGGTGTGAATGACGCCGGTGCGCCCGCGCCGGCCGCGCAGCTCGGCCTCGACGGTGAAGAACGGGCGCTCAGTCACCCAGGTATCTAACCAAGGTCCCGGGTGTGCGCCCCGGGCCGCACCGGCCTAAGAAACTTCTCATCTTCCCGGCGGCACCACCGTTGACCTCGCAAAGGCGTGGCCGACAACGGTTTCGGCACAGCTGCGATTGTCCGACGGATTCGCCAATTTCCAGGACCGTCGGCGGACGGCGAACGATACTGCTTTTCGATGATCCGGCATTGACGGATCACTTCAACAAAGGAGAAATCGGTGAAGCGTGGCTTTGTGGTCGCGGTGGCCGGCGCCGCTGTTCTGGCCGCCGGAATGTCCGGCTGTTCCAAGGAGGAGAAGAAAACCGAGGCGACGAGTTCGGCAACGTCGGCGGCGAGCGAGACCTCGGCCGTGACCGCCAGTTCGGGCACGGCGACCGCCAGTGCCGGCGCGGGCAGCGCGAAGGTCACCATCGACGGCCAGCCGCAGAACATCAACGGCCAGGTCGTGTGCGCCACGGCGGGCGGCAACTACAACATCGCCATCGGCGAGGCGGCCACCGGCATCGCGGTCGTGATGGCCCCGGACGCATCGGTGGTGCACTCCGTCGGGCTGGGCAACGTCAACGGGGTGACGCTCGGCTATCAGGAGGGCGTGCCCGGCGGGGCCGCCGCCACCGCCACCAAGGACGGTAACAACATCAAGGTCAGCGGCACCGCCACCGGCGTCGACATGGCCAACCCCATGGCGCCGGTCACCAAGCCCTTCGAGATCGAGGTCACCTGCCCGTAGCGGTACCCCCGAGCGAAACGGCGGCGCCCTGAGGGGTCGCCGCCGTTTCCGTTTGCGCTAAACCCCGACCGCTTCCTCCAGGCCGGTGAGCGCATCCTCCAGGTGCCCCAGCAGCCGTTGCAGGTGCGGGACGCTGCGCCGGCACCCGACCAGTCCGAAGTCGAGATTGTCGGCGTTGTTCGACAGCGTGATGTTCAGCGCCTGACCGTCCAGGGCGATCGACATCGGATAGTTGCCGTCGAGGCGGGCGCCCTTCCAGTACAACGGCTCCCGGGCGCCGGGCACGTTGGAGATCACGATGTTGAACGGCGGCTGGGCGGCCGCGGCCAACGGCGGCACCAGCGCCAGGGTCAGCGGCGCCATGTTGAAGGCGGACAACCCGAACTGCTGCAGCCGTGGCAATTGGGAGAACACTTCCTTGTTGCCCCGCGCCGACGCGTGGATGGTGTCCAGCCGTTCGGCCGGGTCCTCGACATCGGTGGCAAGGCTGCACAGGATGGTGCCGACCATGTTGCCACCGGTTGAGGTGTCGTTCTCCGAGCGCAGGCTCACCGGCACCATCGCGATCAGCGGCCGGTCCGGCAGCGCACTCTGTTCGATCAGGTAGGCGCGAAGCGCGCCGGCGCACATGGCGAGTACGACATCGTTGAGGGTGACTCCGGTGGCCTCCTTGACCGCGACCACCCGCTTGATGGGCCAGGACTGCGCGGCGCATCGGCGCGCGCCCCCGATCGGCACGTTGAGCATGGTTTTGGGCGCCTCGAACGGAAGGGTGAGCTGCTGTTCGAGCAGCGCGGCCCGGGCCAGGGTGAGCGCCGAAGGACCAAGTGCGGCAACCGATCCCGCAATGCGCGCGAGATCACCCAGTCGCGACGAGCGCGGCTTGGACTTGCTGCGGGTGCGTGGGGGCAGCCCCCAGGGAACCCGAAGGTCGGTGTCCTGCGGGTCCGTCGACAAGGCCCGGCGCATGGTCTTCATCGCCGTGACCCCGTCGAGCAGCGCATGGTGCACCTTGGTGTACACGGCGAATCGCCCGTCGGCCAGACCCTCGACCAGATGCGCCTCCCACAGCGGCCGGTGCCGGTCGAGCAGGGTGCCGTGCAACCGGGAGGTGAGCTCGAGCAACTCGCGCACCCGGCCCGGCGACGGCAGCGCGGAGCGGCGCAGGTGGTATTCGAGGTCGAGGTCGCGGTCGAACGACCACGCGATGTTGGCGATGCCGCCGAGCAACTCGGCGGGATGCTTGCGGAAGGTGGGCTGGACGTCCTCGCGCGTGATCAGCGACTCGTAGATCTCCCGGACGAAGTCCGGTCCGGCGCCCTCCGGCGGTTCGAAGAGCTGCAATCCGCCCACATGCATCGGGTGCTCACGCGACTCGGCCAACAGAAACATCGAATCGGTCGGCGATATCAATTCCATGAGTCCTCCCTTCATCTGTCCGGTGTGCCCATTAGACCGGTCTGCTGCCCGGGTGGGCGCGGGCTGAACGGGTTCGGCCGAAGTGCCAACTGAGCGTGCTACGGCCGCTCGTCATCGGCTCGACACGTCGGTTACCGGCTGCCGTGGCCGTGTTCCCCGCCGGGCCCCGAGTTCCAGCCGGGCTGGGCGACCTCGGCCTCGGTGAGGTTGTCACTGGTGTCGGGCAGGACCGTCGGGGCACAGTTCATCGAGAAGCTGTCCTCGGTCTCAGTCTCCTGACAGGCCAGGACCCGCGGCGCCGGGGCGCTGGAGTTGGCGAATACGGCGACCGCCGGGGTGAGCGCGATGGCCAGCCCGACCGCGCCAAAGATCAGCGTCCGACCACGAATCGACAAAGTCGTCATCTACAAGAACCCCCAAGCGGTTATCGATGGTGCAGACCTGCACGCACAGGCCGGTGAAGACACCAGGGTAGGCCAGGTGGGCCGCAAAAGCTCATCTTTACCTTGGGACTACCAGGGCATTCGCTTTGGTAGAAAGCCCTGGGAGCTCGGCCCTAGAGCAGTCCGAGGAGTTTGAGGTCGGTGACGTATTTGATAATGATCTCCGGGGTGACGTGCGGAACGACGCCCTCGGCGCCGATGTGGGCGGCCCGCACGGCAGCCTCAAATCTGTCGGTGGGGGCGAACGAGGCCAGAGTGGGCTCGGGCGCCTGTACGACGTGATTGCCGTGTAGCAAGATCAGCAGCATCTGCAGCGCGGTGTTGCGCCGTTGCTGTTCGGGCAGGGCCGCCAGGCTCGCATGGAACCGATGCACCCACTCGCCGAAGTCCTCCACCCGTTCGATCGGG
>JAGQTU010000148.1 GCA_020438865.1 Mycobacterium sp. | reverse complement strand
ATGGCCAGCGCCAGAACGGTGGCCTCGTCCCGGTTGAGCACCCGGCTGGGCAGGTCTTCGGCGAACGCCCGTCCGTGGGTGGCCTCCACCGCTGGGTCCATCCCGGCGTTGGTCAGCGATTCGGCCGTGTCGGTGGCGACGCCGGTGGTCATGTCCCACTTCAGCGGGCCCGGCACCGGCCGTTCGGGTGGCTCGGCTTCGGCCGGGCCGCTCCACACCTGCACTCCGTGAATGCGCCCATCGGACATGATGATCGGCTCGGTGCGGATCACCCGGTTGGTTCGCGGGGTGATGCTGGCCAGGCTCTTCGCGGTTGCCACCGTCTCGGTGATCGCGGTCTGGATCGCGGCCAGGTTGGGGTTGCGGCGCAGGAAGGTGCTGATCGGCACCAGGTTCTTCATCTGGCGTCCCTGCGCCACCACGACCGGCTCGGTGCCCAGTGTCTCCACCAGCAGCCAATCACGGTTCATGGGTCGGAGTTTAACGACGGTCCCGCGCCCGGGTCGCCGGCCTCGGTGCGTAATCCGCAGGTGACGGGAATCCAAATCGGCGGAGCGGCGCGCGATGCCTTGCTTCGGTGGCCGTGGTGCGGGTAGTTTTCCGCTACGCCTGACTTGTCGGGCCTGCGCACGGATCGTGTTGTCCGACCGTGGTCGCCCGCAGTGTTGCCACTGCGGATCTTTGCCTCCAGCAAGCGGGGCGTGTCACAGCATCGGGGCTCCGGTGATGCCGCACTGGGCGGTCGACCGTTCGAGGGGTCGGTCGGCGCCCGCGGTTCACGGTCTCGCCGCGGCGAGTTCGTTCAGAACGAGGGTGAGGACCCGGATCGCCCCTGGCTTGTCCAGGGGATCGTTCCCGCTACCGCATTTGGGTGACTGCACACACGAGGGGCAGCCCTGCGGGCATTCGCACGCCGCGATCGCCGCGGCGGTGGCGCCCAGCCAGGTGCTCGCCAGCCGGTAGCCGCGTTCGGCGAAGCCGGCGCCGCCGGGATGTCCGTCGTAGACGAACACCGAGGGCAGGTTCCCCTCCCCGATCGCGGTGGACAGCCCGCCGATATCGCCGCGGTCGCAGCTGGCGACCAACGGCAGCAGGCCGATCGCGGCGTGTTCGGCCGCGTGCAGGGAGCCGGGTATCCGGGGTGCGCTGATTCCGTTGTCCTGCAGGACCTCCGGGGTGATGGTGTACATCGCGGCGGTGGTGTCCAGGCGGTGCCGGGGCATGTCGAGTTCAACGAAGTCGATGACCTCCCCGGACAGCCGCCTGCGCAGGTAACCGATCACCTGGTGGCTTACCGAGACCGGCACCAGGCCCAGCGTCACCGCGTCGAGGTGCGCTCTTTCCCCGGGGCCGGTGACGGTGATGTCGGTGATCTCCCGAGCGAAGGTGGCATAGCCGGGATCCTCGGCGTGGACGAACGCCACCCCGTCGTCCAAGCTCAGCGAGTCCACCACGTAGCTCTCGCCCTGGTGCAGGTAGACCGCGCCGGGGTGGACGGTCGCGGGCGCCTGCCCCGCACCGGTGCTGCCGAGCAGTCGCCCGGTGCCCTCCTCGACGATCGCCACATTGCCGCCCGCCGACCCACGGATGTCGACGGCGGCGTGCGGATTGAGCCCCGCCGCCGGGAAGTAGTGCCCGCCGCGGCGGCGCAGCAGCCCCTCATCGACCAGCGCGTCGGCGACCTGCCCCGCCTCCCAGCGGCACACCTCAGCCTCTCCGAGCGGCAGTTCGGTTGCCGCACAAAGCAATTGGGGGCCCAGCACATACGGGTTCGAAGGGTCGATGACCACCCGCTCGACCGGTTTGTCCAGCAGCGCCTCCGGGTGGTGCACCAGGTAGGTGTCCAGCGGGTCGTCCCGCGCGATCAGGACGACCAGTGCGCCCTGCCCACGCCGGCCGGACCGTCCCGCCTGCTGCCAGAACGAGGCCACCGTGCCGGGGAATCCGGCCAGCAGCACGGCGTCCAGCCCGGCGATGTCGATGCCGAGTTCCAGTGCGTTGGTGGTGGCCAGCCCGCGCAGTTCACCGTCGGCCAGCGCCCGTTCCAGCTCCCGGCGGTCCTCGGCGAGATAGCCGGCCCGGTAGGAGGCGACCGTGTCGGTCAACTCCGGCGCGATGTCGTCGAGCCGGGCCCGGGCGCCCAGCGCCGTCAGCTCCGCACCCCGCCGCGAGCGCACGAATGTCAGCGTGCGTGCGCCCTCCGCCACCAGGTCAGCCATCATCCGCGCCGCATCGGCGCCCGCGGATCGGCGTACCGGCGCCCCGTTCTCGCCCAGCAGATCGGTGCGCAGCTCCGGCTCCCACAGCGCCACCGTGCGGGCGCCGTGCGGCGAGCCGTCCTCGGTGACCTCCGCGACGGTCTGCCCGATCAGTTCAGCGGCCGTCTCACCGGGGGCGGCGGTGGTGGCACTGGCGAAGATCACCGTCGGGCCGATCACCGCCCCGGGTCGCTCCGCGGCTGCCGGCCGGGGAACGTTCGCCGGCCGGTAGCGTTCGCAGAGCCGCAGCAGCCTACGCAGCACCATGGCCACGTTGGAGCCGAATATGCCTCGGTAGTAATGGCATTCGTCCACCACGATATAGCGCAGGCCGCGCAGGAACACCGCCCACCTGGCGTGGTTGCGCAGCAGCGACAGATGGATCATGTCCGGGTTGGAGAACAGCCACCGCGAGCGTTCCCGGGCGAACCCGCGTACCTCCGAAGGGGTGTCACCGTCATAGGAGGTGGGCATCACGTCGGGCAGTACGGCGGCGGTCAGCGCGTGGGCGGTGCGCAGCTGGTCGTGGCCGAGCGCCTTGGTCGGGGACAGGTACAACGCCCGCGCGCGTGGATCGCGGGCCAAGGCGTCCATGATCGGCAGCTGGAACGCCAGTGACTTACCCGACGCGGTGCCCGTGCTGATCACCACGTGCTGCCCGGCGTGGGCGAGGTCCGCCGCGGCGGCCTGATGCGACCATGGGATTTCGATGCCGTGGTCGACGAACGCTCGGACCACCCCAGGCTCGGCCCACTCCGGCCAGCCGACCGGCCGTGCCGACCGTGCGGGCAACTCGGCGACGTGTCGCAGGGCCGCCGGCGAGGACTCGGCGCCCGCGATCGCGGCGGTCAGCAACTCGCCGCCGAAGCTCACCATCTTCCGTCGTCCCTCCTCGCGGCGCTGCGCCGCCGTCTCGGCCCGGCGGCCGATGCCGCCACGACTCCGTATCGAATTGTTCACCAGTTGGTAGCACCGAGACTGTCGCAAGTGCGCTGAACGTGATTGGATGTGTGCGGTCGCAGCTTCTGTGTTCGTGTCGAAAACACTCGCAGGATCGACGTTGCGATCGCGGTTCCTGCGAGGGTCTGTAGGTCGGGTTGGTTCCGGCGACTCCCCGAAGGGGTGCGGTCGGAACGGGCCCGGTTTGCCGAACACCTCGGCCGGCCGCACCCGGTTGCAAGAGAAGGAAAGTACGAAAGATGCCACAGGGAACTGTGAAGTGGTTCAACGCGGAGAAGGGTTTCGGGTTCATCGCACCCGAGGACGGCTCCGCCGACGTGTTCGTCCACTACACGGAGATTCAGGGTTCGGGCTTCCGCACCCTGGAGGAGAACCAGAAGGTCGAGTTCGAGGTGGGCCAGAGCCCGAAGGGCCCGCAGGCCACCGGCGTGCGCGCCGTCTGATCCACGACGATTGAGGAAACACCCCCGAGCATCCCGACACCGGGAAGCGCCGGGGGTGCTTTCGTCTCGGGTCCGGGCCCCCGATTGCCCGCCCCGGACCCCCTGGTACGGCTCGGCGTCGTGTCGCCGGTCGCCGACTGCCTTACTGTCGAATCGTGAGCCAGCTGTCCTTCTTCTCGGCAGAGTCGGTGCCCCCCGCGGTCGCCGACCTCACCGGGATGCTCGCCGGGCCCGGCCAGGTGGTGCTCATCGGCGGCGGCGCGCGGCTGTCGGTGGTGGTCGAGGACCTCTGGCGGGCCCGGGCGCTGGCCGAGATGATCAGCGAGGCGGGGCTGGAACCCGAGATCACCCGCACCGAAGAGGAGACGCCGCTGGTCCGCACGGCCGTCGATGTGCGGCTGACCGGGATCGCCACCGACTGGACCCGCGGCGCGGTGAAGACCGTGCCCCCGCAGTGGCTGCCCGGTCCGCGCGAGTTGCGAGCCTGGACGCTTGCGGCCGGTGTCCCGGAAGCCGACCGCTACCTGCTCGGCCTGGACCCACACGCCCCCGACACCCATTCCCCGCTGGCGTCGGCGTTGATGCGGGTCGGTATCGCCCCGACGCTGATCGGCACCAGGGGCCACCGGCCCGCCCTGCGAATCAGTGGTCGCAGGCGGCTATCGCGCCTGGTAGAGAACGTGGGGGAACCTCCGGACGAGATCGAGGCGTTGTCCGCGTGGCCCCGGATCTGACATGTTGCGGCTGGGGGGCCGGTTTGCGTCTGCACGTCCGGGGTGCGAAATTGTCAGTTGCCTGCGGACCCGGGGGTACCCGTGGGCGAGACAGAAGTGGAGCGTAAGCGCAGTTGGCTGACGAGGAAACCCGCGACAGCGGCGGCGGCAATGGCCGGGTCCGACGGCTCGTCATCGTCGAGTCGCCCACCAAGGCGCGCAAAATCGCCGGTTACCTGGGGTCCAACTACATCGTCGAGTCCTCCCGCGGCCACATCCGCGACCTGCCCCGCAACGCCGCCGATGTGCCCGCGAAGTACAAGTCGGAGCCCTGGGCCCGGCTCGGCGTCAACGTCGAGGAGAACTTCGAACCGCTCTACATCATCAGCCCGGAGAAGAAGAGCACCGTCAGCGAACTCAAGGGCCTGCTGAAAGACGTCGACGAGCTCTATCTGGCCACCGACGGTGACCGGGAGGGCGAGGCCATCGCCTGGCACCTGCTGGAGACGCTCAAGCCGCGCATCCCGGTCAAGCGGATGGTGTTCCACGAGATCACCGAGCCGGCCATCCGGGCCGCCGCCGAGCATCCGCGCGACCTGGACAACGACCTGGTCGACGCCCAGGAGACCCGCCGCATCCTGGACCGGCTGTACGGGTACGAAGTCAGCCCGGTGCTGTGGAAGAAGGTCGCCCCGAAGCTGTCGGCGGGCCGGGTGCAGTCGGTGGCGACGCGGATCATCGTCCAGCGCGAACGTGACCGGATGGCGTTCCGCAGCGCCTCGTACTGGGACATCATCGCCGAGCTCGACGCCAGCGTGTCCGACCCCACCGCGCAGCCCCCGTTGTTCACCGCCCGGCTGGTCGCCGTCGACGGCAAGCGGGTGGCCGCCGGCCGCGACTTCGACTCCCTGGGCGTGCTGCGCAAGCCCGAGGAGGTGCTGGTCCTCGACGAGGCGGCGGCGGGCACGCTGGCCACCGGCCTGCACGGCGCCGAACTGACCGTCGCCTCGGTGGAGGAGAAGCCCTACACCCGGCGGCCCTATCCGCCCTTCATGACCTCGACACTGCAGCAGGAGGCCGGCCGCAAGCTGCGGTTCAGCTCCGAACGCACGATGAGCGTCGCGCAGCGGCTGTACGAGAACGGCCACATCACCTATATGCGCACCGACTCGACCACGCTGTCGCAGTCGGCGATCACCGCCGCGCGCACCCAGGCGGCCCAGCTCTACGGCGAGGAGTATGTCCACCCGTCGCCGCGGCAGTACACCCGCAAGGTCAAGAACGCCCAGGAGGCGCATGAGGCCATCCGGCCGGCCGGTGACA
>JAGQTU010000147.1 GCA_020438865.1 Mycobacterium sp. | reverse complement strand
CTCCAGGTCGTGGATTGTCGTCGTCTGCACCGCGCCGTGGGTGATGGTCCAGGACGGGTTCCAGAACGTACTGTCCTCGTAAAACGATGTGCCGGACGGGATTCCGAGCGCCTGGCGGCGTTCCGAGGAGAACGCGTGCAGCGCCGGTTCCGGGATTGCCGGGGTGAACGAATTGGTGGTGCCGCTCAACCGCAGCGGGTCGAGCACCTCGTCGCGCAGCAGGGTCGGCATATCCCGGCCAGTGGCCTTCTCCAAGGCCAGCCCGAGCAGCACATAGTTGGTGTGGGCGTAGTTCCAGTTGGTCCCGGGCGGGTACAGCAGCGGTTTGTTCACCGCGTAGCTCAGCAGCTGCTGCGGCGTCCACTGCCGGAACGGGTCGGCCAGGAAGGCCGCCTCGAACTCGGCGTTGCCGAGCACGTAATCGGGGTAGCCGGAGGTCATCTGGGCCAGTTGTCCAAGCGTCACCCGGTCCGCGTTAGGCACGTCGGGCAGCCACTTGGCCAGCTTGTCGTCGAGGCTGACCTTGCCCTGGTCGACGAGGCGCAGCAGCAGCGTCGCCACATAGGAGATCGCCACCGCGCCGTTGCGGAAGTGCATCGCGGTGCTGGCAGGCACTCCGGTCATCGACTCACCCAAGGCGCGGGTCAGCACCTCCTCGCCACCGACCGTGACCCGCACCAGCACCGCCCTGAGGTGGGCGGCCGTCATGGCGTCCCGCACGATCTTGAGCACCGCGTCGGCCCTCGCGGAATCGCGGGCCGGCGGCGCACCGGTCGGCGCTGCGCAGCCGGTCAGCAGCGTCGTCACGGCGGCGGTGGCGACCAGCGCGCGACGAAGGCCGGCGCGTCGACGACCTTGTATTCTGGCGCGCAGGATGCCCCGCGGCCGCGGGGCGAGCACGGCCGGCCCGGGTGAAACCATGACTGTGTTCTACACCGCTCTGCTCTGGTTGGTCGTCGCCGCGCATTTCGCGTTCCTGATCTACCTGCCCAGCGGCGGCTTCCTGGCTCTGCGGTGGCGGCGCAGCATCTGGCTGCACGTCGCCGTGGTGCTGTGGGGCGTCGGCAGCGTCGTTCTGCACTTCTGGTGCCCGCTGACCGGACTCGAGCAGTGGACCCGCTCCAGAGCGGGTATGCCCCCGCTCAAGTCCGGCGGATTCATCGATCATTACGTCACCGGGGTCATGTATCCCTCCGGTGGCACGGGCTACGCACAGGCCGCGGCGTTCACCGCCGTGCTGGTGTCGTGGATTCTCTATGCGCTGACCCTGCGGCGGGCTCGTAGCGCGGCGCACAGCGCCAACGGTTGGTTGCGAGCGCAATCAGGATAATGACGGCATGAACGTCTCCGTGTTGGTCTGGGCCGTCACCTGCGCGGTCATCCTCGGGCTGTTCGTCTTCGACTTCTATGCCCACGTTCGGGTGCCGCACGAGCCGACGTTCCGGGAGTCGGCGATCTGGTCGTCGGTCTACATCGGCCTCGCGGTGGTCTTCGGCCTCGTGGTGTGGTGGCTGTGGGGCGGGGAGTTCGCCGGCGAGTACTTCGCCGGCTACGTCACCGAGAAGGCGCTCTCGGTGGACAACCTGTTCGTGTTCACCGTCATCATGGCGACATTCGCGGTGCCGCGGGAGTTCCAGCAGAAGCTGCTGCTGATCGGCATCGTGATGGCGCTGGTGATGCGCGCCGGGTTCATCGCCGTCGGTGCCGCGGCCATCAGCACGTTCAGCTGGGTGTTCTACATCTTCGGGATCTTCCTGGTGCTCACCGCCGCCAAACTCGCCCGCGAGGCCGGCCACGAGAAGGAGGTCGAGGAGGAACGCGACAGCCGGATCATCGCCCTGGTGCGGCGATTCGTGACCACCACCGACGACTACGACGGCGACAAGTTCCTCACCAAGGTCGACGGAAAGCGGGCCGTGACGCCGATGTTGTTGGCGCTCATCGCAATCGGATTCACCGATCTGCTGTTCGCGCTCGACTCGATCCCGGCGATCTACGGCCTCACCGAACAGCCCTACATCGTTTTCACCGCGAATGCGTTCGCGCTGATGGGCCTGCGGCAGTTGTACTTCCTGATCGGCGGTCTGCTCGACCGGCTGGTGTACCTGTCCTACGGGCTGTCGCTGATCCTGGCGTTCATCGGCGTGAAGCTGGTGCTCCACGCGCTGCACGAGAACACCCTGCCGTTCATCAACGGCGGCGCGAAGGTGAAGGTGCCAGAGATCTCGACCGGTCTGTCGCTCAGCGTTATCGGGGTCATCCTGGTCGTCACCACCGTCGCCAGCCTGGTGCGAACCCGGGCGCGGGCCGCCTGAGCGCAACGGCCGGATTTTCGTGGGTGTCCGAGGGGGGACTTCGCCATTTACGACACGAGTTGAGACCTTTCAACTGAGTCGTTGGCCGGCGAGTTTACCGAGGTGGCGTCACACTGGGGTCGAGTTCAGTTCGAGTCTGGTTGCGCGAGGATGTCGCGCAGAGTGGGGAGCACGCGTTGATCTTTGGGTCGATTGGCGGCTTGCTTTGACCTGATGATGTCGGCCAGCGACGCGATCTGGACGGTGACACCGTAGAGCTGCGCATCCGAGGCGTCGCGTCGAAGATCCGGATAGCCCTGAGTGCCTGAGGGCTCGAAGCTCAGATCGAGATCGCCGGCGTCGGTGACGAGGTTCCAGGTCTGCGCAGCGGCCAGCGATGCGGCGTCGTAGGCGAACGGTAGGCCGGCGGGCTCGGCCTCGGTCCGTATCCGAGCGTTGAGTTCTCGCAGCGCGGCGGCGAGTCGGTCGAGATTGGCGTGGTCGGTCTGCGGGGCGATGTCGGCGTCCTCGGTGGGAAACGGCGAGCCGTGGTACACGGCGGCGAGCCCGCCGATGAGCACGTAGACGACACCGTGGCGATGTAGCACCTGCAGCAGACGTTCGAGGTCGAGTTCCATTGCCGGTCAGTTCGCGGCGCGCAGCGCAGCCAGCTGACGCGTGAGCCGGGCATGGCGGTCGAGGCGCTCCTGTCCGCTGAGGTCGGCCAGGCGACGTGCTTGGGCCGCATCGCTGTCATCAGCGGGCACCAGCATGATCTCCAGGTCGAAGCCGCACAACCGAACAAGGCGGCGAACGTCGTCGAGGCTGATGGCGGTGCGACCTGATTCCCAGCGCGCCACGACGGGCTGCACCGTGCCCGCACGTTCGGCGAGTTCGCGTTGAGTCAGCGCGGCACGCTTGCGCGCTTCCCGAACAAGGTCTCCGCCGTAACTACTCATCCATAGATGATAGCAGATCTGGTATATAGATTCCGCGACTGAAGAATTGGAACGCCTCAGAGATAGAGAATGTGATCAAGGAATTGGCGACGGCCGACCTAAGTCGTGTCGCCGGATGTGTCCGAGGGGGGACTTGAACCCCCACGCCCGTTAATAGGGCACTAGCACCTCAAGCTAGCGCGTCTGCCATTCCGCCACTCGGACCCGCCCCAAAACGGGGCGCCTAAGGCTATCGGATCGACGACCCGAGGCCCAAACTAAGCCGCGGGCATCCGATCGGCGATCTGGCGGGCGATCGCGGCCGCCGCCGAGGTGGGCCCCTCGGCGCTGCACGCCTCGACATCGACGGCGACGTTGCCGTGCACGGTCAGGGCCCGCTGGCAGGCCCACTGCTCGGGACTGTGCTCCACCCGGGACACCGCGAGGACGTCATGGTCGGTGCTGATCTGACCCACCGACCAGACCTGTTCGGGGCCGATGGGCTGGGGGTAGGTGAGTTGGCGGTTCGAGCAGCCCGCCCAGCTCTGCTGCGAGGCCTCGAAGAAGTCGGTCGCGGCCCGGGCGGTGGGGAACAGCACCACGGCCTGCACGGCGTAATGCGACCAGGTGGTCGCGGTCGGCGGTTCCCGCAGCACCTGGCCGTGCACGGCGGTCCAGCCGGTGTCGGCGTAGACGTCCTGCTGGGCGGCGCCGCCGACGGCGAGGCAGTTGCGGTCGGCGAAGAACATGCTGTCGTTCCAGGGTTTGGTGACCTCGCGGGTCACGACGACGTCACCGCCGGACATGGCCGCGCCGACGTCGGGAGCCGCCAGCAGCAGGCCGGGCAGCGCCTCGGGGGGCGTGAGCGGCGCGCGGGGCGCCGGCATCGCGGTGCCGGGGGTGGTGGTCGCGCACCCGCTGAGCGCCATGCACGCCAGGGCCGCGAGCGCAGGCAGACGGGGGGTCACCGGTAAATCAAACAACATCTTGGCGTGTTGCGCATGTGGTTGGAGAGAAAAATGTGGTAAAGGGGCTTTCGGCTGTCGCCGCTGCCCCGGTGCCGGGGCAATGGTAGGAAAGGGGACTGTGACCACTCCCGTCGACGAGGTCGTCGACCTCGTCAGCGCCCTGATCCGGTTCGACACCTCCAACACCGGGGAACTCGAGACCACCAAGGGCGAGGCGGACTGCGCCCGGTGGGTGGCCGAACGGTTGCGCGAGGTCGGCTACGAGACCGAGTACGTGGAGTCCGGGGCGCCGGGGCGCGGCAACGTCTTCGCCCGCCTTGCCGGGGCGGATCCGGCTCGCGGTGCGCTGCTGGTGCACGGGCATCTCGACGTGGTCCCCGCCGAACCGGCAGACTGGAGCGTGCACCCCTTCTCTGGCGCCGTGGCCGACGGCTACGTATGGGGCCGTGGCGCGGTCGACATGAAGGACATGTGCGGGATGATGATCGCCGTCGCCCGGCACTTCAAACGCGCAGCCATCGTCCCGCCGCGCGATCTGGTGTTCGCCTTCGTCGCCGACGAGGAGGCCGGCGGGCGCTACGGCGCCAGGTGGCTGGTGGAGAACCGGCCGGATCTCTTCGACGGCATCACCGAGGCGGTCGGCGAGGTGGGCGGTTTCTCGCTCACGGTGCCGCGCCACGACGGCGGCGAGCGCAGGCTGTATCTGATCGAGACGGCCGAGAAGGGCATGTTGTGGATGCGCCTGAAGGCCCGCGGGCGGGCCGGGCACGGGTCGTTCATCCACGACGACAACGCCGTGACGACGATCGCCGACGCGGTCGCCCGGTTGGGCCGCCACCGGTTCCCGATCGTGGTGCACCCGGCGGTCGACGAGTTCCTCACCGCGGTCGCCGAGGAGACCGGCTACACCTTCGACCTCGACTCGCCCGACCTCGACGGCGCGATCGCCAAGTTGGGATCGATCGCCAGGATCGTCGGCGCCACGCTGCGCGACACCGCGAACCCGACCATGCTCAAGGCCGGCTACAAGGCCAACGTGATCCCCGCGACCGCGGAAGCGGTGATCGACTGCCGGGTGATCCCCGGCCGCCAGGCGGCGTTCGAACGCGAGGTCGACGAGATCATCGGCCCGGATGTCACCCGTGAGTGGGTCACCGAATTGCCCTCGTACGAAACGGAATTCGATGGGGAACTGGTCGAGGCGATGAACGCCGCGCTGCTGGCCGCCGACCCCGAGTCGCGTACGGTTCCCTACATGCTTTCCGGTGGCACCGACGCCAAACACTTTGCTCGCCTTGGCATCCGGTGCTTCGGCTTCATCCCGCTGCGGCTGCCGCCGGAGCTGGACTTCGCAGCGCTGTTCCACGGGGTCGACGAGCGGGTACCCATCGACGCGCTCGAGTTCGGTACCCGCGTGCTCGAGCGTTTCCTGACCAATTGCTGACCGAAGACGAAAGGACTCTCAATGAAGAAGTCAAGCCGCGGATTTGGTGATTGGGGGTGAGTCGGGTTGCCAGGTGCGGTTGTC
>JAGQTU010000014.1 GCA_020438865.1 Mycobacterium sp. | reverse complement strand
GACATCGCGTGTCAAGCGACTAAGGCAGTGACTCGACGGCACCGCGGGTGCATCGACAGCCCATCCGGAGCTACCGACACAACCATCGTGAAAGCAACCCCTCAGAACCACCAACCAAACACACTGTCCACCAGTGAGCGACTTTGGATCGAGCGTGGCGCGCCGATCCGGAAAAGTCGCTCAAAGGCGGGCACGACGGTGTCCGCCCCGGAGACTACGTGGCCAGCGTCGCCCGGATGCACACCGTGATGTACGGCAACGCCAGCCCACTGGAGTTGGCCAGCGCCGGGTGGGTGACCAGCAGCTCGCGCACCTCCTCCAGCGTCCTGGAGCGGACGTCCGCCGGTGAGGTGATGCAGTAGCTGCGCGAGGCCACCAGGTCGATGAGCGCTTGTGGGGTCAGGTAACTCGTCCACTCGACGTGGTGGCGCTCTACGTCGGTGAACGGTTCGGGCAGGGTGACGCGGTCGCTGAACGGGTCGCTCTCGTGGCCGATGACGCGGCCCAAGTCCTTGACCCAGCCCATCCTCTCGTCGCGGGTGTTCCACACCAGGCCGAGCCGCCCACCGGGCCGCAGTACCCGGGCCACCTCGGCGATTGCCCGCTTCGGGTCGAACCAGTGCCAGGCCTGCGCCACCAGGACGGCGTCAACGCTGTTGTCGCGCAACGGAATCTGCTCGGCGGTGCCCAGCAACGCCGGGGTGGCGGGCAGGGCGCCGCGCAACAGTTCGAGCATCTCCGCGATGGGATCCACGGCGACGACGTCGAGACCGCGCTCCACCAGCCGGGTGGTGAGCTTGCCGGTGCCGGCCCCGAGGTCCAGGACGTCGCGGGCGCCGTCCGGCAGCAGCCAGTCGATGGCCTCCGGCGGATAGGACGGGCGGCCACGCTCGTAGGCCGCGGCTTCGGATCCGAAGGACAGTGACCGTTCCTGTTGCGGTTCCGTCACGGCCTGCGGGCGCCTTCGGCGTCTGCGCAGTCCAGGGTGTGGCGGATCAGCCGACCGACCGCCTCGGTCTCGACCAGGAATCCGTCGTGGCCGTAGATCGACTCGACGACGTTCAGTCCGGTGCAGCCCGGCAGTTCCGCGGCCAGCTCCTCCTGCAGCCGCAGCGGGTAGAGCCGATCCGAGGTGATCCCGCCGACCACGACGGGCACCGGACAGGACCGCAGCGCCGCGCTCACCCCGCCGCGGCCGCGGCCGACATCGTGGTTGGACAGTGTCTCGGTGAGGGTGACGTAGCTGCCCGCGTCGAACCGCCTGGTCAGCTTGGCGCCCTGGTACTCCAGGTAGCTCTGTACGGCGTAGCGGCCGCCGTACAACGGATCCTCGTCACCCTGCGCGTCGTTGCCGAACCGGGTGTCGAGTTCGACCTCGCCGCGGTAGGTCAGGTGCGCGAACCGGCGGGCCAGCTGCAGCCCGCCGTCCGGGAAGCGGCCGGTGCCGTGATAGTCGCCACCCTGCCAGTTCGGGTCGGCCTTGATCGCGGCGATCTGGGTGCTCTGGGTGCCGATCTGGTCGGCGGTGGCCCGGGCGCCGACGGCCAGCACCAGCGCGGCGCGAACCCGCTCGGGATATCCGACGATCCACTCCAGGGCCCGCGCCCCACCCATCGAGCCGCCGATCACCGCGGCGACGTCGGTGATTCCCAGCGCCGCCAGCGCCGCGACGTCGGCGTTGACCTGGTCGCGCACGGTGATCATCGGAAACCTTGAGCCCCAGGGCTTTCCGTCCCGAGCCAGCGAACTCGGCCCGGTGGACCCGCGGCAGCCGCCCAGCACGTTGGTGGCGATCGCGCACCAGCGGTCGGTGTCGATCGGCGCGCCCGGCCCGGCCACACCGTCCCACCAGCCCGGTGTCGGGTGCCCAGGTCCTGCCGGCCCGGTGATGTGCGAGTCGCCGGTCAGCGCGTGCAGCACCACCACCACGTTGTCCCGGTTGGGCGAGAGCTCACCCCAGCGCTGCACCGCGATCGAGACGTCGTCGATCACGGCGCCGCTCTCGCACGTCAGCGGGCCGATGTCGACGACGCCGATCTCGCCCTCGGCGGGCAGTGTCACGGTGCGCTCATCGGAAAGCGTCACGTCCGGCTCCGTCAAAAGGCCGCCACGGCCCGAGGGTCCGCGGCGTCCGCGCCGGACAGCGACTTGGCGGCGGCGAAACCGCGCTCCAGGTCCGCCAGGATGTCGTCGATGCCCTCCAGGCCGACGGCCAGCCGCACCAGGCCGGGCGTGACCCCGGTGGCCAGCTGCTCCTCCGCGGACAGCTGCTGGTGGGTGGTCGACGCCGGGTGGATCACCAGGGACCGGACGTCGCCGATGTTGGCGACATGGCTGTGCAGCGTCAGGGCGTTGACGAACGCCTTGCCCGCCTCGATGCCGCCGGCCAGCTCGAAGGACAACACGGCGCCGGTTCCCTTGGGCGCCAACTTCTTTGCCAGCTCGTGCCACGGCGAGCTCGGCAGCCCGGCGTAGTTGACCTTCACGACGTCGTCGTGGCCTGCCAGGTATTCGGCCACCTTCTGCGCGTTGGCGACGTGGCGTTCGATCCGCAGGCTCAGCGTCTCCAGTCCCTGGGCGATCAGGAAGGCGTTGAACGGCGAGACCGCCGAACCCAGGTCACGCAGCAGCTGCACCCGGGCCTTGAGCGCGTACGCCGGCGCGCCGAGGTCGGCGAACACCACCCCGTGGTAACTGGGATCCGGCTCGGTGAACCCGGGGAACCGCCCGCTGGTCCAGTCGAACGTGCCGCCGTCGACGATCACGCCCGCGATCGTCGTGCCGTGCCCGCCGATGTACTTGGTGGCCGAGTGCACCACGATGTCCGCGCCGTGCGCGATCGGCTGGATCAGGTATGGCGTGGCGATGGTGTTGTCCACGATCAGCGGCACCCCGTTGTCGTGGCCCACCTTGGACACCCCGGGGATGTCGAGGATGTCGATCTGGGGGTTGGAGATGGTCTCGGCGAAGAACGCCTTGGTGTTCGGCCGCACCGCGGCCTGCCAGGAGTCCAGGTCGTCGGGATCTGTGACGAACGTGGTCTCGATGCCCAGCTTGGGCAACGTGTAGTGCAGCAGGTTGTAGGTGCCGCCGTAGAGCCGCGGGGACGCGACGACGTGGTCGCCGGCGCCGGCGATGTTGAGGATCGCGAAGGTCTCCGCCGCCTGGCCGGAGGCCAGCAACAGCGCCGCCACGCCGCCCTCCAGGGCCGCGATGCGCTGTTCGACGGTGTCCTGGGTGGGGTTCATGATCCGGGTGTAGATGTTGCCCGGCTCGGCCAGCCCGAACAGCGCGGCGGCGTGCTCGGTGTTGTCGAAGGTGTATGAGGTGGTCTGGTAGATCGGCAGCGCGCGGGCATGGGTGTCGCCCGGGGTCTGACCTGCGTGGATCTGCTTGGTCTCGAACGACCAGTCAGCGCTCGGATCGGTGGTTTCGGGGGTGCTCATAGGGGTTTGCTCCTCGAGGATGCATGGTTCGGGTCGGATCAGTTGGGAACGGCCCCGGCGCTGCTGAGAGTCGACACGGGCGCCGGTGGCGAAGGGTTCAGCGACAGTGACTCATGTTCAGGCTCCGCATCAGGTTTCCCTGTCTCGTTCGGGGGGCCCGACATGGCGGACCCGCGCTTGCCGTGCAGCCGGTTTCAGCTGCTCAACCTGGTCATCACCCGGGGCACCCCACCGCGGTTGGAGGGTTGCCGGCCAGCAAGCCGGGGCTTGATGCTGGCGCTCATGACCGACTCAAAGGGTATCCCACCGCAGGCGATGCATGCCAGCGGGTTCACGTAGCGTTTGTTCCGAAGTGATACTGATAGCCGTCCCACATACCGACGCCGGGAGACCACACCGCACATGAGCGCCGCGCAGCCGACCATCATCTACACGCTGACCGACGAGGCGCCGCTGCTTGCGACGTACGCCTTCCTGCCGATCATCCGGACCTTCGCCGAGCCCGCCGGCATCAACATCGAGACCAGTGACATCTCGGTGGCCGCCCGCATCCTCGCCGAGTTCGGTGACTACCTCACCGACGAGCAGAAGGTTCCGGACAACCTCGCCGAACTGGGCCGGCTCACCCAGGAGCCCGACACCAACATCATCAAGTTGCCCAACATTAGCGCCTCGGTGCCGCAGCTGCTGGCCGCAATCAAGGAACTGCAGGGCAAGGGCTACAAGCTGCCCGACTACCCGGGCGACCCGAAGACCGACGAAGAGAAGGCCATCAAGGAGCGCTACGCCAAATGCCTGGGCAGCGCGGTGAACCCCGTTCTGCGCGAAGGCAATTCGGATCGCCGCGCGCCCAAGGCGGTCAAGGAGTACGCCCGCAAGCACCCGCACAGCATGGGTGAGTGGTCGCAGGCCTCGCGCACCCATGTGGCGACCATGCGGCACGGCGACTTCTACCACTCCGAGAAGTCGATGACCCTGGACCGGGCCCGCAAGGTCCGGATGGAACTGATCACCAAGGGCGGCAAGACCATCGTGCTCAAGCCCGAGGTGGCACTCGACGCCGGCGACGTCATCGACAGCATGTTCATGAGCCGCAAGGCCCTGTGCGAGTTCTTCGAGGAGCAGATGCAGGACGCCTACGAGACCGGCGTGATGTTCTCGCTGCACGTCAAGGCGACCATGATGAAGGTCAGCCACCCCATCGTGTTCGGCCACGCGGTCAAGGTGTTCTACAAGGACGCGTTCGCCAAGCACCAGGAGCTGTTCGACGAGTTGGGCGTCAACGTCAACAACGGACTGTCCGATCTGTACAGCAAGATCGAGGTGCTGCCGGCCTCCAAGCGCGAGGAGATCATCCGGGACCTGCACGCCTGCCACGAGCACCGGCCCGAGCTGGCGATGGTCGACTCGGCGCGGGGTATCTCCAACTTCCACTCGCCGTCCGACGTGATCGTGGATGCGTCGATGCCGGCGATGATCCGGGCCGGCGGCAAGATGTACGGCGCCGACGGCAAGCTGAAGGACACCAAGGCCGTCAACCCGGAGTCCACCTTCTCCCGGATCTACCAGGAGATCGTCAACTTCTGTAAGACGCACGGCCAGTTCGACCCGGCGACCATGGGAACCGTTCCCAACGTCGGCCTGATGGCGCAGCAGGCCGAGGAATACGGCAGCCACGACAAGACCTTCGAGGTCCCCGAGGACGGCGTCGCCAACATCGTCGACAACGAGACGAACGAGGTGCTGCTCACGCAGAACGTGGAGGCCGGCGACATCTGGCGGATGCCCGTCGTCAAGGACGCGCCGATCCGTGACTGGGTGAAGCTGGCCGTCACCCGGGCCCGCGAGTCCGGTATGCCGGTGGTGTTCTGGCTCGACCAGGAGCGTCCGCACGAGAACGAGCTGCGCAAGAAGGTGCTCACCTACCTCGGCGAGCACGACACCGAGGGCCTGGACATCCAGATCATGTCGCAGGAGCGGGCCATGCGGCACACCATCGAGCGTGCGATGCGCGGCCAGGACACCATCGCCGCGACCGGCAACATCCTGCGCGACTACCTCACCGACCTGTTCCCGATCCTGGAGCTGGGCACGAGCGCCAAGATGCTGTCGATCGTGCCGCTGATGGCCGGCGGCGGGCTGTACGAGACCGGGGCCGGCGGCTCGGCGCCCAAACACGTCAACCAGTTGCTGGAGGAGAACCACCTGCGCTGGGACTCGCTCGGCGAGTTCCTGGCTCTCGGCGCCAGCCTGGAGGACCTGGGCACCAAGACCGGCAACAAGCGCGCCAAGATCCTGGCCGACACGTTGGACGCCGCAACCGGCGAGCTGCTGGACAACAGCAAGAACCCGTCGCGCAAAACCGGTGAGCTCGACAACCGCGGCAGCCAGTTCTACCTGGCGATGTACTGGGCACAGGCGCTCGCCGAGCAGACCGAGGACGCCGAGCTGGCCAAGACGTTCGCCCCGCTGGCCAAGTCGCTGGCCGAGAACGAGGCCACCATCGTGGCCGAACTCTCCGAGGCCCAGGGTCATCCCGCCGACATCGGCGGCTACTACGCACCGGACCCGGCGAAGACCACGGCGGTGATGCGGCCCAGCAAGACGTTCAACGCCGCGCTGGAGAAGGTGCGCAGCGGCAAGTAGCCGTCAGCCGGAGTCGGCCTGCCGCATCGGTGGTGTGTGCCGGTCGACCCACTCGACGATCAGGTCGGCGATGCGCTGCGGCGCCTCGAACATCGGGATGTGCCCGACCCCGTCGAGCTGAGTGACGGCGCTGATCTCCGGGATGTGCTTGAGGAAATGCTTGGTGAACCGCGGGTGCGGCAGCACCCGGTCGCGTTCGCAGATCACCAGGTGCGTCGGGATGGTGGTCTCGGTGAGCTGCATCAGCCCCGGCAGCAGCAGTGCCTTGATCAGCAGCTGGTAGTACGCCCGGCAATGCGTGACGTCGTCGATGATCTCCAGCAGGTGCTCGTCGGACAGCCCGGCCGGGGTGGCGCTGATCGGCACGCTGGCGGCCTGTTTGGCGAACGGCAGGCGCAGCGCCCGCTCCCGCAGCGCCACGGCGGTCAGCCAGACCGGCAGGCCGGCGACGAACTTGGCGACGATCTCGTACTTGACCGGCGACCAGCGGTGCCAGCCGCCGGCGGGCGCGATGGCGGTGAGGGTGCGGGCCCGGCCGCGCCGTTCGAGTTCGAACGCCACCCAGCCGCCCAGCGAGTTCCCGACGATGTGGGCGGTGTCCCAGCCCAGGGCGTCGAGTTGGGACTCGATGTGATTGGCCATGGTGTCGGTGTCCAGGAACCAGGACCGGGTGGCCGGGCCGCCGTTGTGGCCGGCCATCGTGGGGGCGAACACCTCGTAGCGGCCGGTGTCGGCCAGCCGCGGGGCGACGTCGGTCCAGACGTAGGACGACATCATGAAGGGGTGCAGCAGCAGGATCGGTTCGCCCGCCCCCGCATGGATCGGTTCCCGTGACGTCACAACCCGACCGTAAAGGCGATACCGCCGGTACCGCAAGGTAGGTTTCCGGCCGTGATCGTGAGCACCATCAACGTCAACGGCATCCGCGCGGCGGTGCGCGAGCGGTCCCCGGAGAATCGGGGTCTGCTGCACTGGCTGTCGCGGACCGAGGCCGACGCGGTATGCCTGCAGGAGACCCGCGCCGACGACGGGCAACTGGCCGAGGCGCTGGCGCCCGCCCTGGCCGACGGCTGGCATCTGGCCTCGGCGTGCCCGAACACCAAGGGGCGGTGCGGGGTCGCGGTACTGAGCCGCACCCCGTTCACGGATATCCGGATCGGTTTGGCCGCAACCGAATTCGCTGACCACGGCCGGTATGTGGAGGTCGACGTCGACGGCCCGGCCGGTCCGGTCACGGTGGGCAGCGTCTACGTGCACACCGGCGAGGCCGGCACCGAGCGGCAGGTGGAGAAGGAACGCTTCATGGCTGCGCTGGGCAAGCGGATGGCCGAGCTGACCGCCGACGACCGCGAGGCGGTGATCTGCGGCGACTGGAACATCGCCCACACCGAGTCCGACATCAAGGCGTGGAAGGCCAACGTCAAGAAGGCCGGGTTCCTGCCCTCCGAGCGGCGGTGGCTGACCGAGCTCATCGAGTCCGGCTGGGTGGACGTGGTGCGCAGCGTGCACCCGGATGTGGCGGGCCCGTACAGCTGGTGGTCCTGGCGGGGCCGCGCCTTCGACAACGACGCCGGCTGGCGCATCGACTACCACCTGGCCACCGCCGGGCTGGCCCAACGCACCGTGTCGGCCCGGGTGGAGAGGCCCGCCGCGTACGCCCTGCGCTGGTCCGATCACGCGCCGGTGACCGTCGAGTTCGGCTAGCAGCCGTCCCGGTTGGGCGCCTCCCGGCCCTGCGGGGCGCTGCCGACCGCCGCGGCCACCGCCTCGAGCACCCGCGGATCGGAGGTCAGCGAGGTGGTCGGCGGCAACTGCGCGACCATCGATACGTAGTCGCTGTGGGTGTCGTCGAAGGTGTAGCAGCGCCGCCGCGGCAGGATCGCGTCCTCGATGTCCTGCGCCAGCGCGCTGCGCAACGCCACGATCCCGTCGTTGGGCCACACCGCCGGGTTGACCGCGCCGGGCTTGGTGAACCGGTTGCCGGCGATCAGCACCACCGGGATGTCGGCGAGCACGCCGGCCTGCCACTGGTTCCAGCCCCCGATGCCCATCAGGTACGCCTGGCTGAGTTCGCGTGCCGAGCCCGAAACGAAGGCCGCGGCGATGTCCCTGGCATAACCCGTCATCTGGCTTTCGCACATCGCATCGCCGAGGCAATCATCCAGGGGCACAGTGCCATCGGCATGGTCGGCCAGATACGAACCCTGCCACGGCGTGCCGATCGCGATGAGCGAGCGGACCTTCACCGGCGAGCCGATCTCGGCCAGCGCCCGGATGGCCGCCCGCGCGTACAGCCCGCCCATCGAGTGCCCGACGAGGTCGACCTCCTGCACCCCCTTGTCGGTGCGCAGCCAGTCGAGGAACCGCGCCAGGTGCTCCCCGGCGAGGTCGATGCTGCCTGTGGTGTCGATGGTCATGGTCTCCGGCGGCGTGGTCGGGCAGATGCCGAACGCCCCGGAGCCGATCTGGTCGTGCACCTGGCCCCGGCCCGCTGCCGCCGGCGCGGTGTAGACGGCGTCGCCCTTGCCCAGCAGGTGCGCGCGCAGAGCGGTGGCGGTGCCGCCCGCCGCCAGCCCGGTGGCGCACCCGGCCCCGGTGGTGGTGAAGGGGGTGGTGCTGGCCAGCCCCGAGACGATCACCACGGCGGTGGACGTCGCGCGGTTGCCGGTGGTCCCCGAGCCGCAACCGGCGAGCAGCAGCATGACGGCGGCCGCCGCGAGCAGCCTGCGGGTTATGACGGGCAGCCTTCCCGGTTCGCGCCGGCGAGGGCCCTGGGCGCGTCCTCGATGGCCTTGTGCACCACGTCGAGAACGGCGGGGTCCCAGGTCAGGGCGGTTTCCCAGTCCAGGCCGGCGGCGTTCGAGACGAAGATGCTGTGGGTGTCGTCGAAGGTGAAGCAGCGCCGGTGCGCCAGCACCGGGTCGCCGATGTCCTTGGCCAGCGCACTCTGCAGGGCCACCAGGCCGTCGTTCGGCCACACCGCCGGGTTCGCCTGCCCGGCGGGGGCGGTGAACTTCTTGCCGCCGATCAGCACCACCGGGATCTTGTCCAGCACACCGGACTGGAACTGGTTCCAGCCGTTCTGGCCCATCAGGAACGCCTGGTTGACCTCGCGGCCCGAGCCGGCCATCAGCTGCAGCACCCGGCCCTTGAACGTGTTCATGGCCGATTCGCAGAATTTGTCGCCGAGGCAGTCGCTCAGCGGCACGATGCCGTTGGCGAAGTCGGACAGATAGGACCCCTGCCACGGCGTGCCGATGGTGGTCAGCGAGCGCACCTTCACCGGGGCGTTGGTGGTGGCGAGCACCCGGATGGCGGCGCGGGAGTACAGCCCGCCCATGGAATGGGCGACGAAATCGACCTCGGTGATGCCCTTTTCGGTGTGCAGCCAGTTCAGGAACCGGGCCAGGTGCTCGCCCGCGGTGTCGATGCTGCCGGTGGAGTTCACGGTCATGTTCTCCGGCAGCGTGACCGGGCAGACCCCGAACGAGCCGAAGCCGGTCTGGTCGACCACCTGCCCGCGCCCGGCCATCGCCGGCGAGGTGAACACGGTGTAGCCCTGCTTGAGCAGGAACTCGCGCAGCGCGGTGTCGGTGTTGCCCGCGGCCAGGCCGGTGGCGCAGGCCTCGTCCTTGGAGGTGTACGGACTGGTCGCGTCACCGCCGGAGACGATCACCACCGCCTGGGAGGCCGAGCGCTTCTCGCCGCCGTCGGAGTTCCCCCCGCAGCCGGCCAGCATGGTCACCGTCATCACCGCCGCTATCGCCACCGCCGGGGCGGCCAGGATTCGTCGCACGAAGCAGGATGCTAGCCCCGAAACCCCTCGTGACAGGATTGATCCATCATGAGTGAGTCAGCCCGGCGCGTCGTGTTCTCCGGCGTGCAACCGACGTCCGATTCCCTGCATCTCGGCAACGCACTGGGCGCCGTCGAGCAGTGGGTGGGTTTGCAGGACGACCACGACGCGTTCTTCTGCGTGGTTGATCTGCATGCCATCACCGTGCCGCAGGACCCGGCGGTGTTGCGCCAGCGCACCCTTCGCACCGCGGCGCAGTACCTGGCGCTGGGCATCGACCCCACCCGCTCCACCATCTTCGTGCAGAGCCAGGTGCCCGCGCATGCCGAATTGGCTTGGGTGCTCGGCTGTTTCACCGGGTTCGGGCAGGCCTCCCGGATGACGCAGTTCAAGGACAAGTCGCAGAAGCAGGGCGCGGACTCCACCACGGTGGGGCTGTTCACCTACCCGGTGTTGATGGCCGCCGACGTGCTGCTCTACGACAGCGACCTGGTTCCGGTCGGGGAGGACCAGCGTCAGCACCTGGAACTGGCCCGCGACGTCGCGCAGCGGTTCAACGCCCGGTTCCCGGACACCTTCGTCATCCCCGAGCCGATGATCCCGAAAGCCACCGCCAAGATCTTCGACCTGGCCGACCCGACCGCGAAGATGAGCAAGTCCGCGGGCACCGATGCGGGGCTGATCAGCCTGCTCGACGACCCGGCGGTGTCGGCGAAGAAGATCCGTTCGGCCGTCACCGACAGCGAGCGCGAGATCCGTTACGACGTCGAGGCCAAGCCGGGGGTGTCCAACCTGCTGTCCATCCAGTCGGCGGTGACCGGCACCTCCATCGACACGCTGGTGAGCGGGTACTCCGGGCGCGGGTACGGCGACCTGAAGAAGGACACCGCGGACGCCGTCGTCGCGTACGTCACGCCGATCAAGCGGCGCGTCGACGAGCTTCTCGCCGACCCCGCCGAGCTCACCGCGACCCTGGCCAAGGGCGCCGACCATGCCCGCGACGTGTCGGCGAAGACCCTCGGGCGGGTATACGACCGGCTAGGGTTTCTGCCGAGCAGTCAGTGACCCGTGACCCGGAGGAGCTGGCATGACCGAACCGGCCGAACCCGGCTTCATCGACCGGTTGCGCGCCCGGTTCGGGTGGTTCGACCACGTCATGCGCGCCCAGGAGCGCTACCAGCGCGCCAAGGGTGACTTCTACGCCGCCGGCATCACCTATTTCACGATCTTCGCGTTGTTCCCGTTGCTGATGGTCGGCTTCGCCGCAACGGGTTTCGTGCTGGCCAGCCGACCGCAGCTGTTGGCCGAGATCGAGAACCGGATCAAGGCCAGCTTCTCGGGGACCCTGGGCACCCAGGTGGTCAACCTGATGGACACGGCGATCCAGTCGCGCACCTCGGTCGGCATCATCGGCCTGGCCACCGCGGCGTGGGTCGGGCTGGGCTGGATGGCGAACATGCGCGAGGCGCTCAGCCAGATGTGGTTGCAGCGCGACGAGCCGAAGGGTTTCGTCCGCACCAAGTTGTCCGACCTCGTCGCCCTGGTGTCGGCGTTCTTCGCGATCCTGGTGACCATCGTGCTCACCGCGCTGTCCGCCCCGAGCCTGATGGGCCGGGTGCTGGAGTTGGTCGGGGTGCACGACTCCCCGGGTCTGAACGCGACGCTGCGGGTGGTCTCGCTGGTGATGTCGTGGCTGGTGTCCTGGCTGGCGTTCACCTGGGTGATCGCCCGGCTGCCACGGGAGTCGATCAGCTTCCGCAGCAGCGTCCGGGCCGGACTGCTGGCCGCGGTCGGCTTCGAGATCTTCAAGCAGGTGGGGTCGATCTACCTGCGCTCGGTCCTGCACGGCCCGGCCGGCGCGACGTTCGGGCCGGTGTTCGGCCTGATGGTGTTCGCCTACATCACCGCCCGCCTGCTGTTGTTCGCCACCGCATGGGCCGCGACGTCGGCGGACAACCTGCGACCCGAGCCGGTCGCCGCGCCGCCGCCGGCGGTCATCACCCCCCGTGTCGGGCCCGACGACGGGTCGCGGGCGGGTGGGCTTGTGACCGCGTTCGTGGCGGGCGCGGTTGGCGCGCTTGGGCTTTCGCGGTTGTGGCGGGGCGGCCGGTAGGGTCACCTCGCACGAGGCTGGACGCAGGCCTTCGGCGGGCGCCTGCTGATTCAGGTAGGTTGCATCGGGTGGACCAGTGAAAGGAGCGCCCGGTGCGACGGACCCTGGTGACTCTCGCGCTGAGCCTGCTGGCGGCAGGTTGCCGCGACGGCGGCGCAACGGATCCGAGCGGAACGGCGACCTATTCAACGGGCGCGGCCGCGATTGCCGCCCCCGCCCTGCCGCTCCTGTCCGAGCAGGAACTCACCGAGGCGCTCCTCGCCGTGCCGGAACTTCCGCCCGGCTACAGCCAGGATCCGCCGGAGCCGGAGGGGCCCGACAAGACCTTTTGCGACTACAAGCCGGCCTTCCAGGAGAAGATCGATGTGGAGCGTGCCTTCACCAACGGCGGCGGGCTGTCCCCTGAGTTTCGCAGAGTCGAGTTGCGTCAGTATGCCGACGCCGATCAGGCGAAGGCAGCGTTGAAGTCCCTGACCGATGCGCTGGCGACCTGCACCGGCGAGACGTGGAACGGTTCCCAAATCACTTACGCGCCGATGTCCGCCCCAGGGGTCGGTAACGGTGCGGTCGGAGTCAAGATGACCGCCAATGGCGCCGACCTGTTTTCGTTCTTTGCGGTCGATGGGCCTGTGATCGTCAAGGTCGGCGGTGCCGGGTTAACCGCCGACGCCGACGAGGTGATCAACCTCCTCAAGGCTCAAATCACCAAGTACGAGGCAGCTGCCAAGTCGTAGCCGCCGGCCTACCCGCCGCGGACGGTGCGGCGGTTGATCGAGCGCGCGCCCATGATCAACATGAACACGATGATGGTGCCGATCACCGCGACCCCGATGCGCACCGGCAGCGCGTCGGCCGCCGCGATCAGCGGCGAGGCCGCCCGCACGGCGTCGGCATCGGGCTTGGGCGGCAGCAACGACGGGTCGGGATCAATCAGGTCACCGATCTTCGTGCCCGCCGAGGTGGCGTAACCGTAGTCCAGTAGGTGCGCGGCCTGCTCCCACGGCGCGATCGGCTGTCGGGACCCCTTCAACAGGATCGCCACCAGCCGGCGCCCGTCGTGGTTGGCCGCGCCGACGAAGGTCTGGCCGGCGTCGTCGGTGTAGCCGGTCTTGCCGCCCAGCGCGCCCGGATAGTTGTAGAGCAGCTGGTTGTCGTTCTCGAGTTGATAGCCGGGGTGGTCGCCCTCGTCACCTGGCTTGGCCGGATGGCCGGGGAAGTCGTACTTCTGGGTGGCGACGATGCTGGCGAACGTCGGATTGGCCCAGGCGTACCGGTAGAACAGACCCATGTCGTAGGCCGAGGTGCTCATGCCCGGCCCGTCCAGCCCGGACGGGGTGGCGACCCGGGTGTCGCGGCCGCCCAGCTTGTTGGCCAGCGCGTTGATCTTCTGCATCGCCACGTCCATGCCGCCGAGTTGCATGGCCAGCGCGTGCGCGGCGTCGTTGCCGGAGTGCATGAGCAGCCCGTGCAGCAGGTCGTTGACGGTGTAGCGGCCGCCCTCGTCGACGCCGACCCGGGTGCCCTCGGCGTTGGCGTCCTCCTGGGTGCCCACGACGATCTTGTTCAGCGGCAGTTCGTTGATGACCTGCATCGCCAGCAGCACCTTGACGATGCTGGCGGGCCGGTGCCTGCCGTGCGGGTCCTTGGCGGCGATGACGTCCCCGGAGTCGAGGTCGGCCACCAGCCAGGCCTCGGCCGACACGTCGTTGGGCAGCGCCGGGGTACCGGCGGCCACGATGACGCCGCACCCGCTCAGGGCATCCCCGCCGACCGGCTTGGTGGGCACCGGCAGCGGCTGGGGCGGGTCACCGGCGGTGGGCACCTCGGACGAGTCCACCGCCGGCGGGGTGGACACCCGGTACGGGCAGCTGTTGGGGTCCGGTGCGGCATTGGGCTCGGCCGAGGCGATCGCCGGTGCACCGATCATGCACAGCGACGCGGCCACGGCAGCCAACCGCGCCAGGGTTCTCGAGGGGGCCATCGAATCGCAGAATAGGGGATCGGCGGGGCGAAACCGGGGAGCCGCGCTGTTACTGGTGTGGTTATTGATGCAATTGTTAACGTGGCAGCGGGCAGTGCGCGACGGCCGGGAACCCGATGGTGGCCAGCCAGAGCCGCCCGCCGGTCTCGACCAGGCCGGTCACCATTCCGAAGTCCGGGCGGGTCATCCGCACGCCGGCCACCGCGGCGCCGGTGTCGGGGTCGAAGGCCACCGCCCACACGACGGGTTCGATCTGCGGCTGCAGCCGCTCGGGCAGCAGCCACAGCAGCTTGCGCAGCAGCGGCGAGCGCGGCGCCAGCCAGTCCGCGGCGGCGTTGGCCGGCGAGACCATCGCGCACCAGATCCGGCCGTCGGTCCCGGTCGAGAGGTTGTCCGGCATGCCGGACATGTTCACCGCCAGCGGTGTGACGGTTCCGGCCTTCGGCCCGGTGAGCCAGTACTTGGACAGCCGGCGGGCCTGCGTCTCGGCGAACACCAGGGCCGACCCGTCGGCGGTCGGGGTGAGCCCGTTGGCGAAGTAGAGGTGGTCGAGCACCGGGGTGACGGTGCCGTCCGGGTCGCGGCGGAACAACCCGCCGTCGCCGCGCGCCTCCAGCACCCCGCCCTTGAAATGCTGGTAGGTCCACTTCGCCGTCGACTCGGTGAAATAGATTGTGCCGTCCGGCAATTCGACGACGTTCGAGCAGAACTGCAGGCGCCGCCCACCCACCGAATCGACGAGCACGTCGATCTCGCCGGTGCCGCGGTCCATCGCCACCAGCCCGCCGGGGCTGAGGCAGATCAGCAGCCGGCCGTCGGCGGCCACTGTCATGCCCAGCGGGCGACCCCGGGCGTGGCCGACCACCGTCGTCGCGGCGGTGTCCGGGTCGATCCGCACGATGCGGCCGTCGACCAGACCGGTCCACAGCGCGCCGTCGGCGTCGACGACGATGTCCTCGGGCTGGTCACCCGGCAGTGGGACGACGGTCAGTTCCACCGGTCCGAACTCGGGCAGCGGCTCGATCGGTGGCGGCTGCCACCGGACCGGGTCGACGGATGGCTTACTTCCAGGCATTCCCACGAGTCTGCAGGTGGTCCCAGGCCTGTGTGAAGATTCCGCGCAGAATCTGCTCGATCTCGTCGAACAGGGCCTGGTCGCTGATCAGCGGCGGGGCCAGCTGCACCACCGAGTCGCCGCGGTCGTCGGCCCGGCAGTACAGCCCGGCCTCGAACAACTCGGTGGACAGGAAGCTGCGCAGCAGCCACTCGGAGAGCTCGTCGTCGAGGATCTCCTTGGTGGCCTTGTCCTTGACGAGCTCGATGCCGTAGAAGAAGCCCTCGCCGCGGACGTCACCGACGATCGGCAGGTCGAGCAGCTTCTCCAGGGTGGCCCGGAACGCCGGCGCGGTGGTCTTGACGTGGTCGTTGAGCTTCTCGCGCTCGAAGACGTCGAGGTTGGCCAGCGCGGCGGCGGCCGAGACCGGATGCCCGCCCCAGGTGTAGCCGTGCGCGAAGATGTGGTCGGTGTTGTTGAACGGCTCGAACAGCCGGTCGGAGGCGATCATCGCACCGAGCGGCGCGTAGCCGGACGTCAGGCCCTTGGCGCAGGTGATGATGTCGGGCACGTAGTTGAAGTCGTTGCAGGCGAACATCGATCCGATCCGGCCGAACGCACAGATCGTCTCGTCGGACACCAGCAGCACGTCGTACTCGTCGCAGATCTCGCGGACCCGCTCGAAGTATCCGGGCGGCGGCGGGAAGCAGCCGCCGGCGTTCTGCACCGGCTCGAGGAACACCGCGGCGACGGAGTCCGGGCCCTCCATCTCGATGGCCTCGGCGATCCGGTTGGCCGCCCACTGACCGAACTCCTTGATGTCGGTGTCGTGGCCCTCGGGCGCGCGGTAGAAGTTGGTGTTCGGCACCCGGAAGCCGCCGGGGGTGATCGGCTCGAACGGTTGCTTGAAGGTCGGCAGGCCGGTGATGGCCAGCGCGCCGTGCGGGGTGCCGTGATAGGCGATGCTGCGGGAGATCACCTTGTACTTGCCGGGTTTGCCGGTCAGCTTGTAGTACTGCTTGGCCAGCTTCCACGCCGACTCGACGGCGTCGCCGCCGCCGGTGGTGAAGAAGACCCGGTTCAGGTCGCCGGGTGCGTAGCCGGCCAGCCGCTCGGCCAGTTCGATGGCGGGCGGGGTGGCATAGGACCACAGCGGGAAGAACTCCAGGGTCTGGGCCTGCTTCTTGATCGCGTCGGCGATCTCCTCGCGGCCGTGGCCCACCTGCACCACGAACAGGCCGGACAGGCCGTCGATGTAGCGCTTGCCGTTGCTGTCGTAGATGTAGACGCCGTCGCCGCGGGTGATGATCGGCGGAGTGTTGCCCTCCCCGTGCCGGGCGAAGTGACCCCACAGGTGCCGGTCTGCCTTTGCGCCGAGTTCGGCGGTCAGGTTCTGGCTGGCGGTCGTTGTCATCGGGTTCCCCAATTGTATTGTTGTTTAACGAGTTTCAGGTAGACCAGCGTCTCCGTTGCCGTGACGCCGGGTACCGCGCGGATCTCGGTGTTGAGCAGTTCCAGCAGCTCGGCGTCGTCCTCACACACGACTTCGACGATGGCGTCGAAGGTGCCCGCGGTGAGCACGACGTAGTCCACGGCGTCGATCTGCGCCAGCTTCTCGGCGACCTTGGTGGTGTCGCCGGTGCAGCGGATGCCGATCATCGCCTGGCGGGCGAATCCGAGCTGCATCGGATCGGTCACCGCGACGATCTGCATCACGCCGGAGTCGACGAGTCGTTGCACCCGCTGGCGCACCGCCGCCTCGGACAGGCCGACGGCCTTCCCGATCCCGGCGTAAGATCGCCGACCATCCTGCTGAAGCTTTTCGATGATGGCCTTGGACATCTCGTCGAGTTGGAACGGTGCGCCCGCACTGGACCCGACAGCGCGGACGGGGAACCGGCTGGCCGGCACTCCCGAGTCGCGCATGCCCATGATTGTGCACGGAATCCGTTGTTTTAGGCAACGGGATCGATGAGATTGGTCGTCAACGCCCGTCCAAACTGCAGGAATGCGTAGCAGGGCGGGTTGTCGTCGGCTACCGTGACCGTGTGACTGCACTCACCTCCGATCAGACCAGAATTGTGCCCAGTAGCTGGATCGATGGTGCCCCGGTGACGACCGGCGGCACGCCCTACCAGGTGGTCAATCCGGCCAACGGAAACACCGTGGCCGAACTCGCGCTGGCGACGGCGGCCGATGTGGACGCCGCGGTGGCCTCCGCCCGTGCCGCGCTGCCCGGCTGGAAGACCGCCACCCCCGCGGCACGGTCGGCGGTACTGGCCAAACTGGCCGAACTCGTCGAGGCCAACGCCGATCAGCTGATCGCCGAGGAGGTCTCCCAGACCGGCAAGCCGGTGCGGCTGGCCACCGAGTTCGACGTGCCCGGCAGCATCGACAACATCGCCTTCTTCGCCGGGGCGGCCCGCCACCTGGAAGGCAAGGCCTCCGCGGAGTACTCCGGCGATCACACCTCGTCGATCCGGCGGGAGGCGGTCGGCGTGGTCGCCACCATCACGCCGTGGAACTACCCGCTGCAGATGGCGGTGTGGAAGGTGATCCCCGCGCTGGCCGCCGGCTGTTCGGTGGTGATCAAGCCCGCCGAGCTGACCCCGCTGACCACCCTCACGTTGGCCCGGCTGGCCACCGAGGCCGGCCTGCCCGACGGGGTGTTCAACGTCGTCACCGGCTCCGGTATCGACGTCGGCACCGCCCTGGCCGGCCACCCGGACGTCGACGTCGTCACCTTCACCGGCTCCACCGCGGTGGGCCGGCGGGTGATGGCGGCCGCGGCGGTCCACGGCCACCGCACCCAACTCGAACTCGGCGGCAAGGCACCGTTCGTGGTGTTCGACGATGCCGACCTCGACGCCGCCGTGCACGGCGCGGTGGCCGGCTCGCTGATCAACTCCGGCCAGGACTGCACCGCCGCGACCCGGGCCATCGTCGCGCGCAACCTCTACGACGACTTCGTCGCCGGGGTGGCCGATCTGATGGGCAAGGTCGTCGTCGGCGACCCGCAGGATCCCGACACCGACATGGGGCCGCTGATCTCGGTGATGCACCGCGACCGGGTCGCCACCATGGTGGCCGACGCACCCAAGCAGGGCGGTCGCATCGTGGCCGGCGGCAAGGTTCCGGACCTGCCCGGGTCGTTCTTCCAGCCGACCCTGATCGCCGACGTCACGGAGGACTCCGAGGTCTACCGGGACGAGATCTTCGGCCCGGTGTTGGTCGCGCGCCCGCACGACGGCGACGACGATGCGCTGCGCCAGGCCAACGACACCGACTACGGGCTGGCCGCCTCGGCGTGGACCCGTGACGTCTACCGGGCGCAGCGCGCCTCGCGGGAGATCAACGCCGGCTGCGTGTGGATCAACGACCACATCCCGATCATCAGCGAGATGCCGCACGGCGGGGTCGGCGCGTCCGGCTTCGGCAAGGATATGAGCGACTACTCCTTCGAGGAGTACCTCACCATCAAGCACGTGATGAGCGACATCACCGGTGCGGCCGAAAAGGGCTGGCACCGAACCATCTTCAAGCTGCGCTGAGCGTGAAGCCACTATCACGCTGAACGCCGAGCGTGAGGACAACTTCACGCTCGGCGTCCAGGGCTTGAGGCCCTAGGGCTGGTGCTCCTTGGTGAACTCCTCGCCCGTCTCGGGGTTGACGGCCGTCTCGCCCGGCGGCAGGTTCGACAGGTCCGGCGCGATGACAGTCGGCATGTCGCCGGAGTCGGGCAGCCCGAACATCGGGTCGACCGCGGTCGGCGGCGCCAGCACCAGATCGGCGCTGGATCGCCGGGACAGCGTGCGGCCCCGGAAGAAGTCCGGCGACATGAGCCACCAGATGACCATCATCACCAGGCCGAGCGCCAATGCCCCTATTCCGACGACGGCCACCGCGCCGAAACCAAGGATTGTGACGTTGTTGCCGTCGTCGTCGGTGAGCCAGTCCGGCTTGGCGTACTGGATCAGGCCGTAGGCGAAGACGACGAGCAGGATCAGCCCGCCTCCGAGTGGAACCACGCCGCGCATCATGAAATCGCGCGCATTCTTGGTCAGGTCCTTGCGGTAGAACCACACGCAGGCGAAGCCGGTCAGGCCGTAGTAGAAGGCGATCATCAGGCCGACCGAGCCGATCAGCGCCGACAGCAGATTCGGGCTGACAAGCGTGAACAGCACATAGAACAGGATCGAGACCAACCCCATCATGATGGTCGAGGTGGTCGGGGTCAGGTAGTTGCGGTGGATCTTGGCAAACGACTCGGGCAGCGCCTTGTAAACACCCATGGACAGCGTGGTGCGGGCCGTCGGAAGGATAGTGGTCTGGGTGGATGCCGAGGCCGAGGTCAGGATCGACGCCGCGAGCAGCATCAGACCGATCTTGCCCAGCAAGCTGTCGCCGAACAGGTCCGGCCCGATCGCCGCGAATGCGTCCGCCGCGTTCTCCTCATTGCCCAACCCGATCCCCTCGGTGCCGGTTCCCGCGAACGCGATGGCCGCGACACTGACCAGTGCGTAGGTGGCCAACAGCAGGAACGTCGAGATCACGGCCGCCCGGCCCGGCGTGGTGCCGGGATCGTCGGACTCCTCATTGCAGGCCACCGCGGTGTCCCAGCCCCAGTAGATGAAGATCGCGGTCAGGACGGCCGGGGCGATGACGGTGCTGAAGTCCAGGCCGGCCGGCCAGAACCACGAGATCGACGGCATGAGCGAGTAGCTCTCGGCGGTACGGGTGTAGACCTTGAACAGCGCGATGATCGAGAAGACCACAAGCACCACGAGCTCGATGGCGAGTAGCCCGTACTGGATGCGGGCCGACACCTCGATGCCGCGATAACAGATGTAGGTCATCACGATGATCCATATGACCCCCGCGACCGTCGACCACAGCGTGCTGCTGGCGAGGTCGGCCACCGACGTCCAGCCCAGGCCGCCCACGAAGGTGAACGAGTAGGAGCCGGCGATCTGGGCGAGGTTCGCCATGACGATGACGTCGGCGGCGATGATTCCCCAGCCGCCCATCCAGCCGACGAGTGGTCCGAAGGCGCGGGATGCCCAGGTGAAGGTGGTGCCGCAGTCCGGTTCTGCCTTGTTCAACTCCTGATACGCCACCGCGATCATGTACATCGGGATGAACGAAAGCAGGATGATGGCGGGCGCCTTGACGCCGGCCAGCAGCGCACCGCCGCTCGCGACGATCAGGCCCAGGGTCGCCGCGAGGGAGTAGGCGGGCGCCGTGGAGGCCATCCCGACGACAACGCTGGACAACAAGCCCAGAGCGCCGCCCTTGAGCCCCTTGCTCTCGACGGTGTTGGACCCGGGCTCGACTTGCAGCTCACCTTTGGCCATGGCATCTCCTGCTTGAACGCCGTATGGACGGCCGGGGGCGGCCGCTCTTGAACGAGACGAGACTACGGTTTCAGTGGCAGATGCGCGCGCTAACTTCGGAATTGTGGCCCGATGAATTCATGGGTAAAGGAATCAGTGGTCAGAGTGGCCCAGGATCACGGATTCGCGTTGTGGGAGCCGATTACTTTCGGTTGCGTCAGTTAGCCTCGGCCGCCCAGGGCACCCGGCAGGACTCGCCGGAGCCGAAGCCCTGCTCGGTGATGCCCAGTGCCGAGTTCATCCGGGCCCGCATGTTCTCGATCCCGATCTGATAGGTCAGCTCGATGAGGCCGTCGGCGCCGAAGCGCCGGCGCAAGTCGTCGACCTGTTCCTGGGTGACGGTGTGCGGATCGGTGCTCATGCCGTTGGCGTAGGCGATGGCCGCCCGCTCGTCGTCGGTGTAGAGCGGGGAGGTGGCATAGGAGTCGATGTGCTTGAGCCGGTCGAGATCCAGGCCCTCGAGTCGCATGAGCATCGAGCCGAAGTCGACGCACCAGGAGCAGCCCACGGTGCGGGCGGTCCAGTACACCGCGAGTTCGCGGACGCTGATCGGCAGTGTCTTCGACGCGCGCTGCAGCAGGCCTTCGTGCACGGAATTGGCCATCAGCAGTGCCGGGTGGTGGGCGTAGATGGCCATCGGTTCGGGGACCTCGCCGAAGCGGCGTTTGGCCCAGCGGTACATCAGCCGGATCATCGGGGAGGCCTTGGTCGGGGTCAGGGGTTCGAGTCGTGTTGTCGACGGATTTGATTCAGTCATGCCCTCTAGATGCCCCCGGGCGCAGAAATGTGACACCTGGTCGCGATTGATTTCGGTTTGACGCACTGACCGTCCGGTTAGTGTTCGGTGGTGGATTTCGACCTCGATACCGACCAACTGGCGTGGTTGGACGAGGTGCGCGAGTTCCTCCGGGAGAACGTCACCGAGGCGCTGCGCGTCGAGGTCGCCGAACACAACCTGGAGCACCCCGGCGGGGAGGTCGCGGCCTTCCGGCGCAAACTCGGCGCCAAGGGCTGGTTCGGACTGAACTGGCCCGCGGAGTACGGCGGGCTCGGCCTCGGGGCGGTGCACCTGCACCTGTTGATGTCGGAGTTCGAGTACTGGGGTGTGCCGGGGCCCGACCTGACCGTCACATCGATCGCGCCGATGATCATGCGGCATGGCACCGAGCAGAACAAGCAGGAGTTCCTACCCGCCATCGCCCGCGGCGAGATGACGTGTGCGCTGGGCTATTCCGAACCCGACGCCGGCACCGACCTGGCGTCGCTGCGGACCCGAGCGGTCCGCGATGGCGACGAGTGGGTGATCAACGGATCCAAGATCTGGAACAGCGGCGCCCAACGCTCCACGCACGAATGGCTCTGTGTGCGAACCGATCCCGATGCACCGCGACACCGGGGCATCTCGGTGATCGTTGTCCCGGTGGACAGCCCGGGGGTGCGGATACGGCCGCTGATTGCCTGGTCGGGTTACCGCACCAACGAGGTGTTCTTCGATGATGTCCGGGTCCCGGTCACCAACCTCATCGGCGAGGAGAACCACGGCTGGTCCTACATCACCGGCGCGCTGGACCTCGAGCGCGGTGCGCTGACCAACGCCGGGGACCTGCGTCGGGCGCTGGACGAGTTGCAGGTGCTGGCCCGCACCCCGCGCCTGGACGGCAGTGTGCCGCTGGACAACCCGGCCATCCGCCGCCGGCTGGCCCAGGCCGAGGCGGACGTCGAGGTGGCGGGCCTGATGGGGCATGAGGCGTCCTCGATGCTGGCCGACGGGGTGATCCCCACCGTGGAGGTGAGCGTCGAGAAGGTGTTCAGCAGCGAACTGCGTCAGCGCATCGCCGACCTCGGTATCGACGTGCTCGGGGCGGAAGGCCTGCTGGCGCATCGTAACCCGGAGGCCCGGGCCGGCGGCCGGTTCGAGAAGCTCTACCGGTTCGCCCCGCTGATGCGGTTCGGCGGCGGCACCAACGAGGTGCTGCGCGACGTCATCGCCCAGCGCGGCCACGGCATGCCCAGCTACGGACGCTGAGATGAAACTCGTTGCCACCCAGGACGACCGCGACCTCGCCGCCATGTTGCGTGGGCTGCTCGCGGCCCGGGGCGCCGACCCCTGGGATGCGCTGGGCGCCGCGGGCATCCTCGGACTCGGCATCCCCGAGGAGTTCGGCGGGTCCGGCGGCAGCCTGGCCGAACTCGGCGTGTTCGCCCGCGAGGGCGGCCGCGCGTTGTGCCCGTTCCGCACCTACAGCACGGTGTTCGCCGCCCAGGCCGTCTACATGCTCGGCGGCGACGCCGCCCGGCACCGGTGGCTGCCGGATCTCGCCGCCGGGCGCTGCGCGGCGACCACGGCGCTGTGGAACGCCAACGACGCCGCCGACTGCACGCCCGCACTGCGGGCCGATCGCGAGCCGGACGGCAGCTGGCGGCTCACCGGCACAGCCGATTTCGTCAACGACGCCGAGACCGCGGACCTGATGGTGGTCTCCGGCATGGACGCCTCCGGACGAACCTTCGGGTTCGTGGCCAACCTGCGCGGCCCCGGGGTGGCGGTGCGGCCGCTGACGTTGATGGGTGGCCACGCCGCCGCCTGCGTGCGGTTCGACGAGGTGATGGTGGATGACGCGCTCAACGACGGCAGGCCGCTGGACCGGGATCAGTTGCGCCGCGCCGCCAATGCGGCCATCGCGCTGAGCTCGCTGGACCTGGTCGGGGTCGGCGAGGCGGTGCTGGACCGCACCGTGGCCTACACCACCATGCGGCACCAGTTCGGCAGGCCGATCGCCTCGTTCCAGGCCGCCCAGCACATCGTGGCCGACATGCACATCGCCCTGACCGCGGCGCGGCTGGCCGCCCAGGCGGCGGTCTTCCGGATCGGCCGCGGGGACGTCGCCGTCCGCGAAACCGCCATCGCCCGCATGCATTCCGCCCCGGCCGCGAAGTGGGCGACGCTGGACGCCCACCAGTTGCACGGCGGGATGGGCTACGTCGTCGAGACCGATCTGCACCTGTGGTCCGAACGCGCCCGGGTGTTGTCCACGCTCGGCGGGGGAGCCGACGTCGCGGCCACCTGGCTCGACGACGACGAGATCAGCCGGGCGGCGGTCACCGATCGGCTGCGGCGCAAGGACGGCCTGTGACCTTTAGCCTGATCGACGCCGACAGCGCCGCCCGCGTCGGCACGGTCGCCGCGACCGCCACCGGTGCGGTGCTCCGCCGGGACTGGCAACGCTGGGCCGCGGCCGTCGGCGACGGCAACCCGCTGTGGTTCGACCCGGACTACGCCCGCGCCAACGGATACCGCGACGTCATCTGCCCGCCGCTGTACCTGCAGTACGCCATCCTCGGAATCAGCCCGCTGACCGGGCTGCGCCTCGACGGCTCATCCGGTGCGGTGTCCGGCGGCCTGGCATTTCCGCGCGCCCCCCGCCGGATGGCCGGCGGCGAGAGCTTCCGCTTTCACCTGCCCGCCTACCATGGCGACGAGGTCGAGATGGTCCGCACCATCGACTCGATCGTCGAAAAGGAGGGCCGCTCCGGCCGATTCGTGCTCGTCGCCTGGCACACCGTCTACCACAACCAGAACCGTGACCTGCTGGCCGAGGCCACCACATCGATGATCGCGCGCCCATGAGCCAGCTGTTCTACGACGATGTCCAAACCGGCGACGAACTGACCCCGCTCACCGTCACCGTCGACGAGACTCAGATGTTCTTCTTCTCGGCCGCCACCTACAACGGGCACCGGATCCACTACGACAAGCAGTGGGCGCGGGAGGTGGAGGGCTACGACGACATCCTGGTGCACGGACCGCTGCAGGCCGCGCTGCTGGCCCGGGCGATCACCGACTGGATCGGCGGCCGCGGCCGGCTCGTCGAGTACTCGGTGCAGAACCGCGGCGTCGCATATCCCGGACAGCCGCTGACGTTCGGCGGCACGGTGATCGCCAAGCGGATCGACGGCGGCCGCGGCCTGGTCGACCTGGACATCGCCGGGCGCCGCGGCGACGATGTGCTGATGCCGGGCACCGCGACGGTGGAACTGCCGCGCCGCGAGACGGTTTCGTGATGCGGCTGGCCGGTTCGGCGGCGATCGTCGGAATCGCCGAGCTGCCCGCCGAGCGCAAGCCGACCCGCCCCGAGCTGTTCACCCTCGACCAGTACGCCCAGCTGGCCAGGATGGTGCTCGATGACGCGGGCTTGCCGGCCGGCGTCGTCAACGGACTCATCTCACACGGGCTGGCCGAGTCGGACATGTTCGTCCCGGCCACCCTGTCCGAGTATCTGGGCCTGCCCATCGATTTCGGTGAGCGGGTGGATCTCGGTGGCGCGACCTCCGCGGCCATGGTCTGGCGGGCAGCCGTAGCCGTCGAACTCGGGCTCTGCGACGCGGTGCTTGCGGTGCTGCCCGGATCGCGGGCCCTGCCGCGATCGGCGCGCCGGCCCGCGCCGGCCCCCAATTGGTATGGGGCGTCCAGCAACAACTACGGCTCGCCGCAGGCCGAGTACGAGATCCCGTACGGCAACGTCGGGCAGAACGCCCCGTTCGCCCAGATTGCGCAACGCTACGGCGCGCAGTACGGCTACGACCCGTCGGCACTGGCCAAGATCGCGGTGGATCAGCGCACCAACGCCTGCGCACACCCCGGCGCGGTCTTCCACGGTCAGCCCCTCACCGAGGCCGACGTGCTGGGCAGCCCGATGATCGCCGACCCGATCCACATGCTCGAGACCGTGATGCCGGTACACGGCGGGACCGGTGTGCTGATCGCCAACGCCGACCTGGCCCGGCGGGCCAGGCACCGCCCGGTGTGGATCAAGGGTTTCGGCGAACACATCTCGTTCAAGACCCTCACCTACGCCGATGACCCGCTGGTCACCCCGATCGCCCGGTCGGCTGCGCGGGCGTTCGAGATGGCCGGCCTGGGCCCGGCCGACGTCGACATCGCGTCGGTCTACGACTGCTACACCATCACCGTGCTGATGACCCTCGAGGACGCCGGGTTCTGCCCGAAGGGCCACGGCATGAGCTGGATCAGGGACCGCGACCTGACCTTCCGCGGCGACTTCCCGCTCAACACCGCCGGCGGTCAGCTGTCCTACGGGCAGGCCGGCATGTCGGGCGGCATGCACCATGTCGTCGACGCCGCGCGGCAGTTGATGGGGCGATCGGGAGCCGCGCAGGTGCGCGACGCCAACACCGCGTTCGTCGCCGGCACCGGCGGCATCATGAGCGAACAGGTGGCCCTGGTGCTGGGAGGGGACTGATGGCGGCTTCCGAGCCCATACCGATGCCGATACCCGAGCCCACCCCGGTGTCGCAGCCGTTCTGGGACGGGCTGGCTCAGCACCGCATCCTGGTGCAGTACTCGCCGTCCGCGGGCCGCTATGTGTTCTATCCGCGTACCCTGGCCCCCGGCACCCTGGCCGACGACCTGGAGTGGCGCGAGATCGATGGCGCTGCAACGCTGTACACCTACACCGTCGCGCGCCGGCCAACCGGGCCGCCGTGGGCGGATGCGCTGCCGCAACTGCCCGCGGTGGTGCAGTGGGACGCCGGCCCGCGGTTCTCCACCGAACTCGTCGACGTCGAACCCGAGGACATCCGCATCGGCATGCGGCTGGAGCCGGTGTTCTGCGACGTTGCCGCCGCCGGGATAACTCTGCTGCGATACCGCCCGGCCCGATGATCGACACCCTGCAGGCGCTGCTGCGCACCCGGATGGACGACGATGCCGTCGCGGTGCTCTCCCCGGAGCGGACCTGGACGTGGCGCGAACACCTGGCCGAGGCCGCCGCCGAAGCCGCGGCGCTGATCCGGCTGGCCGATCCCGATCGCCCGCTGCATGTCGGTGCCCTGCTAACGAACTCGCCGGCCTACACGCGTTCGATGGCCGCCGCCGCCCTCGGAGGCTACGTGCTGTGCGGCATCAACACCATCCGGCGCGGCGAGGGGCTGCTGGCCGACGTCCGCCGCTCGGACTGCCAGCTGCTGCTCGTCGACGCCGAGCATGCGCCGCGGCTCGACGGCCTGGATCTGTCCGGTGTCACCGTGCTCGACGTCAGCGGTGGCGAGTATGCGCGGGCGGTGGCGTCGGCCCCGCCGCTGGTGCCGCACAAGGAGGTCGGCGGCACCGACCCGTTCATGATGATCTTCACCTCCGGCACCAGCGGTAACCCCAAGGCGGTCCCGTTCGTGCACGCGATGAGTGTGATGTGCGGGCTGAGCCTGGCCGCCCAGCTCGACATCACCGACGACGACGTGTGCTACTTGTCGATGCCGCTGTTCCACTCCAACGGGGTGGCCGCCGGCTGGTCGGTCGCGATCGCCGCGAAGGCGGCGATGGTTCCGGTGAAGTTCTCGGTGTCGCGGCTGCTGTCCGACATCCGCGGCTACGGCGCCACTTTCATGAACTACGTCGGCAAACCGTTGGCGCTCGCGCTGGCCACCCCCGAGCAACCCGACGACGCCGACAACCCACTGCGGGTGCTGTACGGCAACGAGGCCACCGACCGTGACATCGCCGAGTTCTCCCGGCGGTTCGGCTGCCGCATCGTCGACGGCTTCGGCTCCAGCGAGTTCGCCGTCGTCGTGGTGCGCGAGGACGGCACCCCGCCCGGTTCGATCGGCAAGGGCTGGCCCGGAGTGGCGATCTACGACCCGCAGACCGTGACCGAATGCGCGACCGCCGAGTTCGACGAGCACGGCGCTCTCCTCAACTTCGACGACGCGGTCGGCGAACTGGTGAACACCGAAGGGGCCGGGCCGTTTTCGGGCTACTACAACGACCCGGACGCCACCGCCGAACGGCTGCGGCGCGGAATGTACTGGACCGGTGATCTGGCCTACCGCGACGCCGAGGGCTGGATCTACCTTGCCGGCCGGACCGCCGACTGGTTGCGGGTGGACGGGGAGAACCTGGCGGCCGCGCCGATCGAGCGGATCCTGCAGCGGCTTGCCAAGCTCAATCAGGTGGCCGTGTACGCGGTTCCCGACGACACCGTGGGCGATGCGGTGATGGCAGCAGTCGTCCTGCGGCCCGGCGAAACGTTGACGCCCAGCGAGTTCGAGGAGTTCCTTGCCGCCCAGCCCGACCTGTCGCCGAAGGCGTGGCCGCGCTACGTGCGGATCAATGACGACCTACCGCACACCGCGACCAACAAGATCCTCAAGCGGGAGCTGGCCTCGGCCGGTGTCACCGCCGGCGACGGTGTGCTCTGGGAGCGCGCCGCGCGCGACCGGAGCTATCAACGCCGCAGTCACTAGCGGTTACTGAACCACTTCTGTTTGAGGAGTCCGTAATCGCCGTCCTCCTGCATCGACAGCAAGGCCTGGTCGAACTCCTTCCTCAGCTTGCTGCCCAGGGGAAATGCGGCCCCGTAGTCCTCTTCTTTGAACACCGGTCCCGCGAGTTCGGCGAATCCGGCACCGTCGTGCGTGACCCAGTACTCCAGCACCGGCGCATCGTCGACGATCGCGTCGAACGATCCCTTTCGCAGACCCGGATAACAATCCTCGATATTCGGAACAGCGGTGAATTCCACACCGAGCTTGTTCAGAGCCGTTGACGAGGTGGTGTTGGCCACCGCGCACACCCTTTTGCCGATCAAGTCTGCGGGTGCGCTGACCTTGGAGTTGATCTTCTCCACGGTGAGGTTTGAGGTCAGTATTGCCGTGAAGTAGGCGACGAACGCGATGGCGACGAACATCCACAAGACGCTGAGAGTGCGGGTCAGCCATCGGTGCGGCTCGTTGACGGGGGCGTTGGACAGCATGCCCAGCCCCCACTCGAAGGACTGAAAGATTCCAGGAAAGTACTTCTTCGACACGACCGCCTGGCTGTCGCGACGCTCCAGAAGCCAAATGAGATGCGCCGGAACGATCGTCAGGATCACCGCGGCCAGGAGCCAGAACAACATCGTCTTGGAGAACAGGAGTCTGAGGAAATCGACGAGCCCCGGTTGGGTACGTTCGGTGGTGCCTGCGGGCACGACGATCTGAAGTCCGGCGGTGAGGATCGGCTGGGAGAAGTCCAGGTACTTCTCCCGGTCGGCGGTAATCGAGATGTTGGTGGCGGCGAGGTCGACTCGCCCCTTGGATACGGCATCCAGCAGACCCCGCACACTGCCGCCGCCGTCGACGTAGGTGAGACTCCAGCCGTTGCGCTTGGCTATCTGGTCCAGTAGGTCGACAGTGAAGCCTGCCCTGGTGTGCGCACGTGTCATGACGAACGGTGTGAGATCGTAGACGGCGACGGTGACGTTGCGCGGCTCCGCGTTCGCCGAGGGAGCGACTCCAGGCAGACCACCGACGGCCGCCACAATCAACAGCACGACCACTACGGCCCGCATCCGCGCGAGCATCATCCCCGAACTCCCGTCTGACCCCAGGAGCACCATAGTCGACCGGGCCGCGAACTGCCCGCGCGCCCTCCGGCGCCGCCGATCAGCGTGCGAACATCAAGGCGCGCTTGACTTCCTGGATCGCCTTGGTCACCTCGATGCCACGGGGGCAGGCCTCGGTGCAGTTGAACGTGGTGCGGCAGCGCCACACCCCGTCGACCTCGTTGAGGATGTCGAGGCGCTCGGCGGCGCCCTCGTCGCGGCTGTCGAAGATGAACCGGTGGGCGTTGACGATCGCGGCTGGGCCGAAGTAGCTGCCCTCGTTCCAGAACACCGGGCAGCTGGTGGTGCAGCACGCGCACAGGATGCACTTGGTGGTGTCGTCGTAGCGGGCGCGGTCGGTGGGGCTCTGAATGCGTTCCCGGGTTGGCGGATTGCCGCTGGTGATCAGGTACGGCTTCACCGCCCGGTAGGCGTCGAAGAACGGCTCCATGTTCACCACGAGGTCCTTCTCCACGGGAAGCCCGCGGATCGGCTCGATGGTGACGGTCAGCGGCTTGCCGCCCTTCGGCAGCAGATCGCGCATGAGGACCTTGCACGCCAACCGGTTGACGCCGTTGATACGCATCGCATCCGACCCGCACACGCCGTGCGCGCAGGACCGCCGGAACGTCAGGGTGCCGTCGAGATAGCTTTTGACGTAGATCAGCAGGTTCAGCAGCCGGTCGGACGGTAGGCAGGGCACCCGGAAGCTCTGGAAGCCCGCGCTGTCGGGGTCTTCGGGGTTGAAGCGGGCGATCTTCAGCGTCACCATCACCGCGCCGTCGGGAATCGGCGGCAGGTCGGGCTCTTTGACTTCCGGCGCGATCGTCATCAGTACTTCCGCTCCATCGGCTCGTAGCGGGTCTGCACCACGGGCTTGTAGTCCAGCCGCACGTCGCTCAACAGCTTGGTGCCCTCCTTGTAGGCCATGGTGTGCCGCATGTAGTTGGTGTCATCGCGGTTGGGGTAGTCCTCGCGGGCATGCCCGCCGCGGGATTCCTTGCGGTTGAGCGCGCTGGCGACGGTCACCTCGGCCAACTCCAGCAGGAAGCCGAGCTCGATGGCTTCGAGCAGGTCGCTGTTGTAGCGCTTGCCCTTGTCGTGCACCGAGATTCGCGCGTAGCGCTCCTTGAGGGCGTGGATGTCGGTCAGCGCCTGTTTGAGGGTCTCCTCGGTGCGGAACACCGCGGCGTTGTTGTCCATCGACTGCTGCAACTCGCCGCGGATGTCGGCGACCCGCTCGTTGCCGTGCTCGGAGAGGATGTCGGCGACCCAGCCGGTCACCATGGCGGCCGGGTTTGGCGGCATGTCGAGGTGCGGGTTGCCCGCGGCGTAGTAGGCGGCGGCCAGCCCGGCCCGGCGCCCGAACACGTTGATGTCCAGCAGCGAGTTGGTGCCCAGCCGGTTGGCGCCGTGCACCGACACGCAGGCGCATTCGCCCGCGGCGTAGAGCCCGGGCACCACGTTGGTGTTGTCGCGCAGCACCTGCCCGATCACCGTCGTCGGGATGCCGCCCATCACGTAATGGCAGGTGGGGTAGACCGGCACCAGTTCCTTGACCGGGTCCACACCCAGGTAGGTGCGGGCGAACTCGGTGATGTCGGGCAGCTTGGCTTCCAGCACGTCCTCGCCGAGGTGGCGCACGTCGATGTAGACGTAGTCCTTGTGCGGGCCGGCGCCGCGGCCCTCGAGGACCTCGAGGACCATCGAGCGGGCGACGATGTCGCGCGGTGCGAGGTCGACGATGGTCGGCGCGTAGCGCTCCATGAACCGCTCGCCCTCGCCGTTGAGCAGTCGGCCGCCCTCGCCGCGGACCGCCTCCGAGATCAGGATGCCGAGCCCGGCCAATCCGGTCGGGTGGAACTGGTGAAACTCCATGTCCTCCAGGGGAAGTCCCTTGCGGAAGACGATCCCCAGCCCGTCACCGGTGAGCGTGTGGGCGTTGGAGGTGGTCTTGTACATCCGGCCCGAGCCGCCGGTGGCCAGCACGATGGCCTTGGCGTGGAAAACGTGGATATCGCCCGTCGCCAGCTCGTAGGCGACCACGCCGGTGGCCACCGGCCCGCTGGGGGTCTCGGTCAGGACCAGGTCGAGGGCGTAGAACTCGTTGAAAAACTCGACATCGTGCTTGACGCAGTTTTGGTACAGCGTCTGCAGGATCATGTGGCCGGTGCGGTCGGCGGCGTAACAGGCCCGGCGCACCGGGGCCTTGCCGTGGTCGCGGGTGTGCCCGCCGAACCGCCGTTGGTCGATGCGGCCCTCGGGGGTGCGGTTGAACGGCATCCCCATCTTCTCGAGATCGAGGACGGCGGTGATCGCCTCCTTGCACATGATCTCGACCGCGTCCTGGTCGGCGAGGTAATCGCCGCCCTTGATGGTGTCGAAGGTGTGCCACTCCCAGTTGTCCTCTTCGACGTTGGCCAGGGCCGCGCACATGCCGCCCTGGGCCGCGCCGGTGTGGCTGCGGGTCGGGTAGAGCTTGGTGAGCACCGCGGTGCGCACCCGCGGGCCCGCCTCCACCGCGGCGCGCATCCCGGCGCCGCCCGCACCGACGATGACGACGTCGTACTTGTGCTCGATGATCATGGTCGCCTCTACGAGATGTTCGGATCGAAGGTCAGCAACACGTAGGTGCCCACCACCAGGACCAGCAGCATCGACACGGCGAGCAGCGAGTTCAGCCAGAACCGGGTGGAGTCCTTGCGGGCGTAGTCGGCGATGATCGTGCGCATGCCGTTGCCGCCGTGCAACTGGGCCAGCCACAGCAGCACGAGGTCCCAGGTCTGCCAGAACGGGGACGCCCAGCGCTGGGCGACGTAGTTGAAGTCGATCTTGTAGACGCCGCCGTCCCACATCAGCCCGATGAACAGGTGGCCGAGCGCCAGGAAGATCAGCACCACGCCGGAGAAGCGCATGAACAGCCAGGCGTACTTCTCGAAGTTCGGCATGGCGGCGGCCCGCCGCGGTGACCGCGGGTTGTCCAGGCCGGCCGGCCGGTCGTGGCTCCGTTCCAGGATGGGGGCCGGCGGGCCGAGCCGGCTGTCCGGGGCGGTCACAGGAACCGCTCCGCCATGTGCATGCCGATCACCACGAGCGAGGGCACCATGACCAGCAGCCAGATCCCGGCGACCGCCCACAGCATCTGACGCTGGTAGCGGGGACCCTGCCACCAGAAGTCGACCAGGATAACCCGCACGCCGTTGAGCGCGTGGTAGAGCAGCGCGGCCACCAGGCCGATCTCCATCAGCCCGATGATCGGCGTCTTGTAGGTCTCGACCACCTCGTTGTAGGCCTGCGGGCTGACCCGCACCAGGGCGGTGTCCAGGACGTGCACGAACAGGAAGAAGAAGACCGTTGCACCGGTGATCCGGTGCAACACCCACGACCACATCCCGGGGTCGCCGCGGTAGAGAGTGCGCCGGCGCCGCGATGACTGCTCGCGGGGGGCCGGGACGGTTGACGCGGTACTCATCACGCCTCCAACATCGGGCCTGTCACTATTGGACTCTAACCCCGCGCGCGGGGTTGAAGAATTACGTTGTGGTGACCCAAATCCACCGGGTGGTGCCGCGGCGATCGGTTCGGAATGCATTCAGAGACGGGGTGGCAAGGACGCGATGACCGCAGCTGTTGACTGGAAGTCATTGCGGGAGAAGGCTATTGCCGCTTCCAAGCACGCCTATGCCCCCTATTCAGGGTTCCCGGTCGGGGCGGCGGCACTGGTTGACGACGGCCGGATCGTGGTGGGCTGCAATGTGGAGAATGTCTCATACGGCCTGGGTCTGTGCGCCGAGTGCGCCGTCGTGTGTGCGCTGGCCTCCGGTGGCGGCGGCCGGCTGATCGCCCTGGCCTGCGTGGACGCCACCGGGACGGCGCTGATGCCCTGCGGCCGCTGCCGACAACTGTTGCTCGAGCACGGCGGGCCGGAGTTGCTGATCGACCACGGCGACGGCGCCCGTCGTCTCGACGAGCTGCTGCCCGAGGCGTTCGGGCCGGCCGATCTGGATCGGGTGCGCCGGGAAAAGCCGTGACCCACTTCACATTCGACGATCGGCGGCATTTCGACGCTCCGTCGGTTATTCGGGTCAAGCGGGACGGCGGCCGGTTGTCCGATGAGGCGATCGACTGGGTGATCGACGCCTACACCCACGGCCGGGTGGCCGACGAGCAGATGTCGGCGCTGTTGATGGCGATCTTCCTGCGTGGCATGGACCGCGGGGAGATCGCGCGGTGGACCGCCGCGATGGTCGGCTCCGGTCGCCGACTGGACTTCGGCGATCTGCGCCGCGACGGCGAACGGCTGCCGATGGTGGACAAGCACTCCACCGGCGGGGTGGGCGACAAGATCACCATCCCCCTGGTGCCGGTGCTCGCCGCCTGCGGGGCGGCCGTGCCCCAGGCGGCCGGGCGCGGGCTCGGCCACACCGGCGGCACCCTGGACAAGCTGGAGTCGATCCCCGGCTTCTCCGCCGAGGTGCCGATCGGGCAGGTGCGCCGGCAGCTCGCCGAGATCGGCGCCGCGATCTTCGCCGCCGGCGAGCTGGCGCCCGCGGACCGCAAGATCTACGCGCTGCGCGACGTCACCGGCACGGTGGAGTCGCTGCCGCTGATCGCCAGCTCGGTGATGAGCAAGAAGCTCGCCGAGGGCGCCGAGGCGCTGGTGCTCGACGTCAAGGTCGGGTGCGGGGCGTTCCTGAAGACGGAGGCCGAGTCCAGGGAGCTGGCCGCCACCATGGTGGAGTTGGGCCGCAGCCAGGGGGTCGCCACCCGGGCGGTGCTCACCGACATGAACACCCCGCTCGGGCTGACCGTCGGCAACGCGCTCGAGGTCGCCGAGTCCCTCGAGGTGCTGGCCGGCGGCGGTCCCGCCGACGTGGTCGAGCTGACCGTCCGGCTGGCCGCCGAGTTGCTGGAACTCGCCGGGATCGACGACCGCGATCCGGCCCAGACCCTGCGGGACGGAACCGCGATGGACCGCTTCCGCCGGCTGGTCGCGGCCCAGGGCGGCGACCTGGACGCACCGCTGCCGATCGGTGCCCATTCCGAGACAGTGTCGGCCCCCCGAAGCGGCACAATGGGGGACATCGACGCGATGGCGGTGGGGTTGACGGTGTGGCGGCTCGGCGCGGGCCGGGCACGCCCCGGCGAGCGTGTCCAGTCGGGCGCCGGGGTTCGCATCCACCGCAAGCCCGGCGAGCCGGTGGTGACCGGGGAGCCGCTGTTCACCCTCTACACCGACACCCCGGAGCGCGTGCCGGCCGCGCTGGCCGAACTCGACGGCGGGTGGAGCATTGCCGACGTCGCGCCCCCGGTCCGTCCGCTGATCATCGATCGGATCGGCTGATGACCACCCCGCTGACCCCGGAGATGATCAGCCGCGCCCCCAAGGCCCTGCTGCACGACCACCTCGACGGCGGCCTGCGGCCGGCCACCGTGCTCGACATCGCCGGGCAGGTCGGCTACGACGGGCTGCCGACCACCGACGAGACGGAGTTGGCGGCCTGGTTCCGTACCGCCGCCCACAGCGGGTCCCTGGTGCGCTACCTCGAGCCGTTCGCGCACACCGTCGCCGTCATGCAGACCCCCGACGCCCTGCACCGGGTGGCGGAGGAATGCGTGCAGGACCTGGCCGCCGACAACGTGGTCTACGCCGAAGTACGGTTCGCACCCGAACTGCACATGGACGGCGGTCTGTCACTCGACGACGTAGTGGACGCGGTGCTGGCCGGCTTCGCCGATGGCGAGAAATCGGCCGCCGCGGAAGGGCATCGGATCACGGTGCGCTGCCTGGTCACCGCGATGCGTCACGCGGCCCGTTCCCGTGAGATCGCCGAACTGGCGATCCGGTTCCGCGACAAGGGCGTCGTCGGTTTCGACATCGCCGGGGCCGAGGCCGGTTATCCACCGACCCGGCATCTCGACGCGTTCGAATACATGCGAAGTAACAACGCCCGCTTCACCATTCACGCCGGCGAGGCCTTCGGGCTGCCCTCCATCCAGGAGGCCCTGGCATTCTGCGGAGCCGACCGTCTCGGCCATGGTGTGCGCATCGTCGACGATATCGAGGTCGGTCCGGACGGCACCGCGCGGCTGGGCCGGCTGGCGGCGATCCTGCGGGACAAGCGAATTCCGCTGGAGCTGTGCCCGAGCTCGAACGTGCAGACCGGTGCGGTGCAGAGCATCGCGAGCCATCCCTTCGACCTGCTGGCCCGGTTGCGATTCCGCGTCACGGTCAACACCGACAACCGGCTGATGAGCGATACCACCATGACCGAGGAGATGTCCCGCCTCGTCGAGGCGTTCGGCTACGGGTGGAGCGATCTGGAGCGGTTCACCATCAACGCCATGAAATCGGCGTTCCTGCACTTCGACGAGCGGCTGGCCATCATCGACGAAGTGATCAAGCCGCGCTATGCCGTGCTGATCGGCTGAGAGCGCCGGTACTGCTGGGCGGTGCGGGTCACGAATGCGTTGAAGTAGGGGAGCGACTCGGCGGGCACGACGCCGCGCAGCGTGATCTCCCAGACCTGGGCGAGCCGCGGTATCGGGTCCTCTCCGGTGGCGCCGGATAGCAGGGCGGTGCCGACGAGGCTGGACCAGATGGCGTGTCCGAGGGCCTCGACGTCGATGCCGTCCTGCACGTCCCCTTCCGCTGCGGCCCTTCGCACCATGGCTATGACGACCTTGCGCCACACCAGGTAGGGCGCCGCACCGGACGGGCTGATCTGGTTGAGGGCCTGCCGCAGCAGGTTCCCGACCCGAACCAACGCGTTGTTCCGGGTGACGTCGGCGCTGATGAAGCTGGTGCGAATCAGGCACTCCAGCATCGGCGCGGAGGGGGAGCCGAAGGCGCTGGCGGTGGAGACCTCGATCACGGTGTCGGCGTCTTCGATGATCGCGGCGGCCACGGACTCCTTGGTCGGGAAGTGGTAGTAAAACGCGCCCTTGGTGATTCCGGCGCGGTCGATGATGTGACCCATTGTCGTGCTGCCATAGCCGACGGTGTCGAACAGTTCGACAGCGGCAAGGATGATCGTCTGCCGGGTGGCCTCAGCCCTGGCCTGCACCGTCATCGCTAGCTCCCCGTCAGCCGCTTCTCATTCGGCGGATAGCCAAGTATGCGGGATCAATGCACTTCTGCAACTTTGTTCCCTCTTTATTCCACATTGGGTGAGGCGCTGACAGATTCGGCACCCCGGCATACGCTGCGGTATGAATTCAATGCGGTTGCGGAGCGCCTTGTTCGCGGTGCTGGTCGCGGCGGCAGCCGTCACCGTGGCGCCACCGGGGGCCGCCGATCCGTTGGATCCCATCCCGGGTAGCGGGTTTTTCGTTGTCGGCCCTGACATTTCGCCCGGCCTCTACCGCACTTCCGGTACCGGATCGACGTGGGGGGTGTGGATCAACGATGTGCCGACCGAGGATTCGATGTGCCTGTGGTTCACCTACAGCACACCCGATGCCAACAAGGATCACGTCGTCGAGACGAATATTTCGATGGGGCCGATGTACGCCAACATCAACCCGTCGGTGAAGGCCTTCGAGTCGATCAACTGTCAGCCCTGGACCCGGGTCAGGTGAGCTACTCGGGGCGCAGCCGTGACACGTGACCTGATGTCGTCCCGTCGGCGCCCCTACTCGGGGCGCAGCCGTGACTCCACGAACCTCTCGAGCTCTTCCCATTCCTTGGCCGCCGCGGTGTACGGCTTCCCGGGCCGGCCGGCGGAGTCCGGGTCGAGGACGTGCTCGACCAGCTTGCCCAGTGGCCGATCGCCCGACAGCAACCGGTCCACGGTCTCGTCCTCCGAGTAGTCACCGACGTCGCGGATGAACTCGACGGCCAGCTCGAGCTGATCGCGGTCCACGGCGTCGGGTCCGTCGGCGATGTCATCGGCCAGGCCGGTCAGCACGTAGATGTTGTCCTCGGTGACCTCGACCCGTAGCGAGCCGTCGGTGGCGGCGGTGCGGATGTCGTCGTAGGTGCTCAGGTCCGACAGGTCGTGGTCGTGCTCGTCGGCAAGGTAACGAGCCAGCGCCCGCTCGGAGCTGAAGACGCTGATCCGGCCGTTGCGGCCGAGGAAGATCGGCCGGTCGTCGAAGTAGCAGCGCAAGGTGTACAGCGTGCCCGAGCTGGCCATGATCCGGACCGGGTCGATGCCGACCTGCTCCCAGAAGTCGGCGTCGCCGCCGAGCACCACGGGGCCGGCCGGGGCCGCGACCACGTCCTCGTCGTCCCCGGACTCGTCAGCCTCGTCCTCGTCGGCCTCGTCCAGGTCGTCCGAAACGTCCTCGTCGTCGGGCTCGTAGGGCTCCTCGAGCTCCTCGGCCGCCAGCTTGGCGGCCCGCTCGTCGACCTCGGGGGTGGTGACCACCTCGTCGATCGCGGCGACCACGTCGTCCCAGCTGCGGGCCACGATCTCGGCGATGCCGTTCCACCGCTTCTGCCCGGCCCGGCCGGCGAACTGCTCCATGCCGCCGGCCACCAGGCCCAGGCTCGGGTTGCCGTTGAAGAAGCGGGTGACCGCGGGCAGCTCGCACACCGTCCCGATCGACGACACCACGGCCAGCGTGTTCGCGAGCTGGGCGATGGATTCCTCGGTGGGCTTCTCGGCGAGCAACTCCTCGACCGCGATGAGGTCGGCCCGACGCTTCTCGGTGGGCTCGAGCGTGTGCGCGTTGGCGGTCTTGAGCCGGGCCCAGCCCGGATGATCGGTCAGGTCGTTGTCGCTGTCGGTGCGGACGAAGGCGGCGAGGTCGGCGACCGATTCGAAGGCGAACAGGTCCTCGTCCTTGCCGAGGAACGCCTCCCACTCGTCGCCGGAATCGCGCCAGCGGGGCGCCCACAGGGTGTACAGATCACCAGCGGTGATACCGAGACGGACCGGAACGAGCTCAGCTGCCATGCCGGACAGCCTAACGACGCAGTCTGGCCGGTAGCCTCCCCCCGTGGCCAGAGTGCGTTCGGCGTCGATGCTCGCCCTGACCGCGATGCTCGCCACCGCGGTGGTGCTGGCCGTGGCCGGCTACCTGATGTTCACCCGTCCGCAGGGCGACCCCCTGACCAGAGCCGATGCGATCGTCGTCCTCGGCGGCGAGAAGGACGGCCGGCTGGCCTACGGCCTGGACCTGGCCCGGCAGGGCTACGCCGACACCGTGGTGCTGTCCAATTCCTACGGCGGCGGCGACCCGGAGTTCGCGCGGGCATGCGCCGCGGGCACCGCGACCATCACCGTCATCTGTTTCCGCCCGGATCCGTTCACCACCCGCGGTGAGGCGATGTTCGCGGCCCGGCTGGCCAAGCAGAACAACTGGTCACACGTGATCGTGGTGTCGTGGAACTACCACATGGTGCGAGCCCGCTACATCTTCGGCCAGTGCTTTGCCGGCACCGTGACCATGCGGCCGGTGCCCCGCAGCTACGACTACTCGGCGGCGCGCTGGGCGGAGACCTACGCCTACCAGTTCTTCGCGCTGGCCAAGGCCGCCACGCTCGGCTGCGATTCACCGCGGTAGGCCCGGCCGGCGGCCACTACAGTTCCTGCGCATGGACGTGTGCGTCGTCGACCACCCGCTGGTCGCCGCCCGGTTGACCACCCTGCGCGATGAGCGCACCGACAACGCCGGGTTTCGGGCGGCGCTGCGCGAGCTGACGCACATGCTGGTCTACGAGGCGACCCGGCGCGCGCCCCGCGAGACCGTCCCGGTGCGCACCCCGCTGACCGAGACCACCGGCTCGCGGCTGGCCAACCCGCCGCTGCTGGTTCCGGTGCTGCGGGCCGGGCTGGGCATGGTCGATCAGGCCCAGGCGCTCATCCCGGAGGCCCGGGTGGGCTTCGTCGGCGTGGCCCGCGACGAGACCACCCACCGGCCGACGCCGTACCTGGCGTCGCTGCCCGACGATCTCAGCACCCAGCCGGTGCTGGTGCTCGACCCGATGCTGGCGACCGGCGGTTCGATGGTCTACACCATCGAGCTGCTGCACGACCGCGGCGCCCGGGACATCACCGCCGTCTGCGTGGTGTGCGCCCCCGAGGGCATCGCGGCGCTGGAGAAGGCCGCCCCGGAGGCCCGGCTGTTCACCGCGACCGTCGACGACGGGCTCAACGAGGTCGCCTACATCGTGCCCGGCCTCGGCGACGCCGGTGACCGGCAGTTCGGGCCGCGCTGACTACCAGCCGCGCGCCGCGGCGAGCAGGCGGGACTGCAGCGCCGTGGCCCGCGACCGCGCCCCCGCCAGGTCGGGGTCGGGCGACAGCCGAACCTCGGTGTAGCACTTGACCTTCGGTTCGGTGCCCGACGGGCGCACCACCATCCGGACCGACGCCCCGTCGTCGCCGCCGGCCAGGATCACGGCGTCGGTGCGCTGCAGCAGGTCGGTGACGGTGACGGGGATGCCGGCCAGTTCCCGCGGCGGGTGGTCACGCAGCCGCGCCATCATCGCGGCGGCTTCGTCGGGGGTGGCGGCGGCGCGGGAGACCGCGGCGGTGGTGTGTACACCGTGCCTGCGGGCCAACTCGTCCAGCGCCGCCGACACCGAACTACCCCGGGCGCCAAGCCCACTCACCAGGTCGCAGGCCAGCACGGCGGCGCTGATGCCGTCCTTGTCACGCACTGCCTCCGGGTCGACACAGTGGCCGATGGCCTCCTCGTAGGCGTAAACCAGGCGGGCTCCGGGGATGCCGTCGTCGGCGCGGGCCAGCCACTTGAAGCCGGTGAGGGTCTGCACGTGCCGGGCGCCGTGATCGGCCGCGATCGCGGCGAGCAGCTGAGAGGACACCACGCTGCTTGCCACCACCGCGCCGGCGGCCTCCGGTTGCCCGAGCCGGGACAGAATGAAATCACCGAGCAGCCAGCCGGTTTCGTCCCCGGACAGCATCCGCCAGCCGGTATCGGTGGGAATGCCGACCGCGCAGCGGTCGGCGTCGGGGTCCAGGGCGATCGCGATGCCGGCCCCCACCCGCTCGGCGGTGCGCAGCAGCGCGTCGGTGGCGCCGGGCTCCTCCGGGTTGGGGAACGCCACCGTCGGGAAATCGGGGTCCGGCTCGAATTGGCTTGCCACCACGTGCACGTCGTCGAACCCGGCCGCCTCCAGTGTGCGCAGCCCGAGTTCGCCGCCGACGCCGTGCATCGCGGTCAGGGCCACCCGCACCGGATCGTGTCCGCGCCGCATCGCTGCGGCGCGGTGGACGTAGGCGTCGAGCAGGGAGGTGTCCGTCGGTTCGACGGTCTGGCGGGCGATCTCATCGGCGGGGGGCGCGCCGGCGATCGCCGCCTCGATCTCCCGGTCGGTGGGCGAGACGATCTGCAGGCCGCCGTCGACGTACACCTTGTAGCCGTTGTCCCGGGCCGGATTGTGTGAGGCGGTGATCTGCACGCCCGCCGCCGCACCGGTGCGGCGCACCGCGAACGCGACCACTGGCGTCGGCGCCGGGTGGGGCAGTGCGATCACCCGAAAGTCGTGGGCGGCAAACACTTCGGCCGCAGCGGTGGCGAAGGCCTCCGAGCCGTGCCGGGCGTCACGGCCGACCACCACCGTGGCACCGCCCAGTCCGCGGTCGTGCAGCACGCGGGCCACCGCCCAGGTGGCCCTCAGCACCACCGCGACGTTCATCGCATCCGGACCGCCGCGCACCGGGCCGCGCAGGCCCGCGGTGCCGAATGCCAGCGGATGGGCGAACCGCGCGGCCAGTTCGGCGGGGTCGCAGGCGGCCAACTCGGCGGCGGTGACCGGATCCGGGTCGTGGGCGATCCACTCCTCGGGGGTCACCGGGCGGTCCGCATCGGGGGCTTGTCCTCAGAGCCGGGCCAGCACCGCGCCCAGCAGCGTGCCCATCGCGGTGGCCGACGCCCGGCCGGCGGCCAGCACCTCGGCGTGACTGAGCGGCGCGCCCGTCATCCCGGCGGCCAGGTTGGTCACCAGCGACAGTGCCAGCACCTCCGCCCCGACCGCCCGCGCGGTGATGGTCTCGTGCACCGTCGACATCCCGACCAGGTCCGCCCCCAGGGTGCGCAGCATCCGGATCTCCGCCGGGGTCTCGTAGTGCGGTCCGGGCAACCCGGCGTAGACCCCCTCGGTCAGTCCCGGGTCCACCTCCCGGGCCAGGGCCCGCAGCCGCGGCGAGTACGCGTCGACCAGGTCGACGAACTGGGCGCCGGTCAGCGGCGAGCGGGCGGTCAGGTTCAGGTGGTCGCTGATCAGCACCGGCTGGCCGACCCGATACTCCGGGCGCAGACCACCCGCGGCGTTGGTGAGCACCACCACCTGCGCGCCCGCGGCCCGCGCGGTGCGCACCGGGTGCACGACGTCGCACAGTTCGTGGCCCTCGTACGGGTGGATGCGGCCCAGGAGGACCAGCACGTTGTGCGACCCGATCGGCACCGACAGCACCCGGCCGCGGTGGCCGAGGGCCGACGGCGGGATGAAGCCGGGCAGCCCGGACATCGGGATGTCGGCGGCCGGTGTGCCCAGCGCCTCGGCGGCCGGCGCCCAGCCCGAACCGAGGATCACGGCCACATCGTGGTGCGCCACGCCGGTGCGCTCGGCGATGACGGATGCCGCGTGCTCGGCGTCTGGACCCACAGCCAGGGAGCCTAGCCCGGGAATCGGGACGCGGTGGGTGCGATACTGCGGGGATGCCAACGATCACCCCGTCGACCCGCGTCGAGGACGTCGTCGCGGCCCGTCGTGGTGATCTGATCGAACTGTCGCACTCGATTCACGCCGAACCGGAACTGGCCTTCGACGAGCACCGCAGCTGCGCCAAGACCCAGGCGCTGGCCGCCGAGCGGGGTTTCGCGGTCACCGCGGCTCCCGGCGGGCTGCCCACCGCCTTCCGCGCCGACTACGGGTCGGGCCCGCTGGTGATCGGCATCTGCGCCGAGTACGACGCGCTGCCGGGCATCGGGCACGCCTGCGGGCACAACATCATCGCCGCCTCGGCCGTCGGCACCGCGCTGGCGCTGGCCGACGTCGCCGACGACCTCGGGCTGACCGTCGCGCTCATCGGCACCCCGGCCGAGGAGTCCGGCGGCGGCAAGGCCCTGCTGATCGAGGCCGGGGTGTTCGACGACGTCGCCGCCGCGGTGATGCTGCACCCCGGGCCGATCGACATCGCGGCCGCGCGCTCGCTGGCGCTCTCGGAGGTGACGGTCACCTACACCGGCCGCGAGTCGCACGCCGCCGTCGCGCCGTACCTCGGCATCAACGCCGCCGACGCGGTGACCGTCGCCCAGGTGGCGATCGGGCTGCTGCGCCAGCAGCTGGCGCCCGGGCAGATGACCCACGGAATCGTCACCGAGGGCGGCTCGGCCACCAACGTCATCCCGGGCCGCGCGCGGCTGCAGTACACGATGCGGGCAGGAGACAGCGCGTCGCGCCGGGCGCTGGAGGACAGGATGCGCGGCTGCTTCGAGGCCGGTGCGGTGGCCACCGGCTGCGCATACGAGATCGTCGAGGCGGCGCCGGCCTACGCCGAGCTGGCCCCCGACCGGTGGCTGGCCGAGGTGTTCCGCGCCGAGATGGTGCGGATGGGCCGCGTTCCGGTGCCCGCCGACGTCGAGGCCGGCGTGCCGCTGGGCAGTACCGACATGGGCAACGTCACGCAGCTGCTGCCCGGCATCCATCCCGTCGTCGGCATCGACGCCGGGGGAGCGGTCATCCACCAGCCCGCCTTCACCGCGGCCGCCGTCGGCCCCAGCGCGGATGCGGCCGTCGTCGAGGGTTCGATCATGTTGGCGCGCACCGTCGTTGCGCTGGCCGAGTCGCCCACCGAGCGGGATCGGGTGCTGGCGGCGAAGGCGGATCGCGCATGAGCGTCGAGCGAGAAGCGGAGGCGGATCGCGCATGAGCGTCGAGCGAGAAGCGGAGGCGGATCGCGCATGAGCATGGCCGACACCGCCGAATCCTGGCTGGCCGCCCACTACGACGACCTCGTCGAGTGGCGCCGGCACATCCACCGCCACCCCGAGTTGGGCCGCCAGGAGTTCGCCACCACCCAGTTCGTCGCCGACCGGCTCGTCGAGGCGGGGCTGAACCCGAAGGTGCTGCCCGGCGGCACCGGATTGACCTGCGACTTCGGTCCCGAGCATGCGCCGCGCATCGCGTTGCGTGCCGACATGGACGCGCTGCCGATGGCGGATCGCACCGGGGCGCCGTACGCCTCCACGGTGCCGAACGTGGCGCACGCCTGCGGGCACGACGCGCACACCGCGATGCTGCTCGGTGCGGCGTCGGCGCTGGCCGCGGCGCCCGAACTGCCGGTCGGGGTGCGGCTGATCTTCCAGGCCGCCGAGGAGTTGATGCCCGGCGGCGCGATCGACGCGATCTCCGCGGGCGCGCTGCTCGGGGTGTCGCGGATCTTCGCGCTGCACTGCGACCCCCGGCTGTCGGTGGGCCGGGTCGCGATCATCCCCGGACCGATCACCTCGGCTGCCGACTCGATCGAGATCACCCTGCACTCGGCGGGCGGACACACCTCGCGCCCACATCTGACCTCGGACCTGGTGTACGGCATGGGCACGCTGATCACCGGGCTGCCCGGGGTGCTGTCCCGCCGCATCGACCCCCGGCACAGCACGGTGATGGTGTGGGGCGCGGCCAACGCCGGTGTCGCCGCCAACGCCATCCCGCAGAGCGGCACCCTGGCCGGCACCGTCCGCACCGCCAGCCGCGACACCTGGCTGGTGATGGAAGACGTTGTCCGCGAAATCGTTTCGGGCCTGCTGGCCCCGCTGGGCATCGAGCACTCGCTGCAGTACCGGCGCGGCGTGCCGCCGGTGGTCAACGAGGAGCGCTGCACCCAGATCGTCACCCATGCGATCGAGGCCATCGGGCCCGAGGCGCTGGCCGACACCCGGCAGTCCGGCGGCGGGGAGGACTTCTCCTGGTACCTCGAGGACGTTCCCGGTGCGATGGCGCGCCTGGGCGTGTGGAGCGGCATCGGCCCGCAACTCGACCTGCACCAGCCGACCTTCGACGTCGACGAGCGGGCGCTGGGCGTCGGGGTGCGGGTGCTGGTCAACATCGTCGAACAGGCTGCCGAGTTCTAGGAAGAATTCTGATGAAACTTCTGGTCACCGGGGGTGCCGGTTACGTCGGCAGCGTCTGCGCGCAGGTTCTTCTCGAGGAGGGGCACGAGGTGGTCGTCGTCGACGACCTGTCGACCGGCAACGCCGATGCCGTGCCCGCCGGGGCGCGCTTCGTCCACGACGACATGGTGGCCGCCGCACCGGGGTTGCTCGGCGGCGGATCGTTCGACGGGGTGCTGCATTTCGCGGCCAAGTCACTGGTCGGCGAGTCGGTGGTGGCCCCGGAGCTGTACTGGTTCGGCAACGTGGTCAAGACCCTGCAGTTGCTCGAGGCCATCCGGGTCTCCGGCACCCCCCGGCTGGTGTTCTCCTCGACCGCGGCCACCTACGGCGAGCCGGAGTCGGTGCCGATCACCGAGGATGCGCCCACCCGGCCGACGAACGCCTACGGGGCCACCAAACTGGCGATCGACAACGCGATCACGTCCTACGCCGCCGCGCACGGCCTGGCCGCGACCAGCCTGCGCTACTTCAACGTCGCCGGCGCCTACGCCGGGCTCGGCGAGCGGCACGCCACCGAGACCCATCTCATCCCGCTGGTGCTGCAGGTGGCCCTCGGGCTGCGCGAGGAGATCTCGGTGTTCGGCGACGATTGGCCGACCCCGGACGGCACCTGCATCCGCGACTACATCCATGTCCGCGACCTGGCGGACGCGCATGTGCTGGCGCTGGCCACCGCGCAGCCCGGCGCGCACGGGATCTACAACCTCGGCAATGGCACCGGCTTCTCGGTGCGGGAGGTGATCGCCTGCTGCGAGCGGGTCACCGGCGGGCCCATCGCCGCGCGCGACGTCGAACGCCGCGCGGGCGACCCGGCCGTGCTCATCGCATCCAGCGAGAAGGCGATCACCGAACTGGGCTGGCGGCCGCGGCACACCTCCATCGACGAGATCGTCGCCGACGCTTGGGAGTTCACCCGCTCGCGGGCCTAGCCCGCTACCCCTTCCTTCTCGCGAGCGTGCGTGTCTGTACAGCGACACGCCGCGGGACTGGGCATTCGGGGCACGCTCGCTGCCCACAAGGGTGACTTTTCCGCGGCGTGCCCACCCTGCACGATGCCGAGAATGAATGCTGAGCTTGTTGCACTTTTCGACAAGCAGGGTGGGGTGGCCACGACCGGGCAGATGCTGGCGGTTGTGAGTCGGCGGCACCTTGAGATCTTGCTGGAATGCGCTGCCGTGGAGCGCATCTGGCGAGGGGTATACAGCCGCGGTGTTGCGGATCCGGCCACGAGACTCAAGGGTCTTGACTTGGCATGCGGTGAGGTGGTGGCGATCTGCCTTGCGACCGCCGCCCGCGTCTACGGCTTCGACACCGAGGCCAACACCGACTTGCATGTGCTGAATCCAACCGGACACCAACTGCGGCCCGCCGAGGATCTGATCGTGCACCGCCGCGACGGCGCGCCGATGATCATGGTTTCCGGTCGGCCGGCCACGGCGCCGGCCTGGACGGCCATCGAGGTGGCTCGCACGCTTCGCCGTCCGCGGGCACTCGCCGTGCTCGATGCCGCTCCGTTCAGGGTGCTGCGCTTCGGCCGAGTTGACTCGTGCCGCGCTCGCGCAGCAGGGCCGCCGTGGCATCGTGAAGGTGCGTGAACTCCTTCCGCTCGCCGATGCCAGGGCCGAGTCGCCGATGGAGAGCGAGTGTCGCCTGGTGATGATCGACGGCGGACTGCCCAGGCCGGTTCTGCAGCATGAGGTCGTCGACGCCAGGGGCAGGCTGCGCAGGCTCGACTTTGCCTGGCCGAAGCACAAAGTCGCTGCCGAGTATGACAGCGACGAATGGCACGCCGGCGCCGAAGCGCTGCGACACGACCGCAACGAGCTGGCCGCGCTGCAAGACCTCGGTTGGACCGTCGTGCCGGTGATCGCCGACGATGTGCGACGTCGGCCGCAGGCGCTGGTCGCGCGGATCCGCGCCCATCTAGATCGCACAGCCGCTGTGTGATTGTGCGCGAAGTGCACGCTTCAGCGGCGCGTCGCTATGCCGACACGCACGCTCGCGACAGAAGGTGGCGGCTAGCCGCCGTGGCCCGGACCGATGTTGCGTGACGGGCGGGTGCGGATGTCGTGCACGTACTCCGGCGGCGCGCCGGCTATCTCGGCGGCGTCGGCCATCACCCCGAGGTAGCGGGCCGAGGGCAGCCCGCCCTCCCACGCGTCCACGACGTACAGCCAGGCCAGCACGGGATCGGTTGTGGTGTCCGAGGATTCGCGGTCGATGCGGCAGCGGATCTTCTTGTGGAAGCCCAGCTCGGAGCCTTCCCAGCGGTCCAGGGTCTCCTCGTCGGCGGGTGTCATGTCGTAGAGCACGACGAAGACGCTGGAATCGGGGTCCTCGACCAGGGTGGCCAGCGCGCCCTCCCAACCGATGTCCTCACCGGCGAAGGTCAGCCGCCAGCCGTGCAGCCAGCCGGTTCCGGCCATCGGCGAATGCGGTGCGCGCTCCAGCATCTGCTCCGGATGCATGTTGGATCCGTAGGCGGCGTAGATCGGCACGGAGCAAAGCCTAGAGGTTCGACGACGGGAGGGCGCAGCGACTCGGGTGATTGGATCCGGCGGGCAGGAGCGCAGCGACCCGGGGTCTAGTGTGGCTCCCGTGGTGACGCGGATCGTGATCATCGGCGGGGGACCCGCGGGCTACGAGGCCGCGCTCGTCGCCGCCGGCCGCGGCAGGGACGTCACCGAGGTCACCGTGGTGGACTCCGACGGCATCGGCGGGGCGTGCGTGCTGTTCGACTGTGTGCCGTCCAAGACGTTCATCGCCTCCACCGGCGTGCGCACCGAACTGCGGCGCGCCTCCGGGCTGGGCTTCGACATCGGCATCGAAGACGCCAAGATCTCGCTGCCGCAGATCAACAACCGGGTCAAGACGCTGGCCCGCTCGCAGTCCGCCGACATCGGCAGCCAGCTGCTGCGCGAGAAGGTCAACGTGGTGGCGGGCCGCGGTGAGCTGATCGACAGCGTGCCCGGCATGGCCCACCACCGGGTGCGGGTCACCACCCACGACGGCCGCGAGGGCGTGCTGAAGGCCGACGTGGTGCTGATCGCCACCGGGGCCAGCCCCCGGGTGCTGCCCAATGCGGTGCCCGACGGCGAGCGGATCCTGACCTGGCGCCAGCTCTACGACCTCACCGACCTGCCCGAGCACCTGGTGATCGTCGGCTCCGGCGTGACCGGCGCGGAGTTCTGCAACGCCTACACCGAACTCGGTGTCAACGTGACCGTGGTGGCCAGCCGCGACCAGATCCTGCCGCACGAGGACAGCGACGCCGCCGCCGTGCTGGAGGAGGTGTTCTCCGAGCGCGGGGTGACCCTGGTCAAGAACGCCCGCGCCGACTCCGTGGTCCGCACCGGCTCGGGAGCATCGGCCGGGGTCCGGGTGACGATGGCCGACGGGCGCACCGTCGAGGGCAGCCACGCCCTGATGACCGTCGGCTCGGTGCCCAACACCAGCGGGCTGGGGCTCGAACGGGTCGGCGTCGAACTCGGCCCCGGCAACTACATTCCGGTGGACCGGGTCTCGCGCACCTCGGCGGCGGGCATCTACGCCGCCGGCGACTGCACCGGCCTGCTGCCGCTGGCCTCGGTCGCGGCCATGCAGGGCCGCATCGCGATGTACCACGCCCTCGGCGAGGGGGTGGCGCCGATCCGGCTGCGCACCGTCGCCTCCGCCACGTTCACCCGCCCCGAGATCGCGGCCGTCGGCGTGCCGCAGACCGCCATCGACGACGGCACCGTGCCCGCGCGCACCATCATGCTGCCGCTGACCACCAACGCTCGCGCGAAGATGTCGCTGCTGCGCCGCGGCTTCGTCAAGATCTTCTGCCGGCCGGCCTCCGGCATGGTGATCGGCGGCGTCGTGGTGGCCCCGATCGCCTCCGAGCTGATCCTGCCGATCGCGCTGGCCGTGCAGACCCGGGCGTCGGTGACCGAACTGGCGCAGACCCTCTCGGTCTACCCGTCGTTGTCCGGATCGGTCGTCGAGGCCGCCCGCCGCCTGATGGCCCACGACGATCTCGACTAGCCTGGGTCTCTACCGACGAGTAACCCTCAGGAGTGGTGGCAGTGAGCGACCCGATCCGCGGAGCGGGCAACGGCCAGACCTTTCTCGGACCGGCGCAGCGCGCCGCGGCCTGGGAGCGGCTGGGCAGCGAGCAGTTCGACGTCGTGGTCATCGGCGGCGGTGTGGTGGGCGCCGGATGTGCGCTCGACGCCGCCACCCGCGGGCTCAAGGTGGCGCTGGTGGAGGCGCGTGACTTCGCGTCGGGAACCTCCAGCCGCAGCTCGAAGATGTTCCACGGCGGCCTGCGCTACCTCGAGCAGCTGGAGTTCGGCCTGGTGCGCGAGGCGCTGCACGAACGCGAACTGTCGCTGACCACGCTGGCGCCGCACCTGGTCAAGCCGCTGCCGTTCCTGTTCCCGCTGACCAAGCGGGTCTGGGAGCGGCCGTACATCGCGGCGGGGATCTTCCTCTACGACCAGCTGGGTGGCGCGAAATCCGTTCCGCCGCAACGGCATCTGACGAAGTCGGGTGCGTTGCGGCTGGCGCCCGGCCTCAAGCGCAGTTCGCTGATCGGCGGCATCCGCTACTACGACACCGTGGTCGACGACGCCCGGCACACCATGATGGTCGCGCGCACCGCGGCCCACTACGGCGCGGTCGTGCGGACCTCCACCCAGGTGGTGTCGCTGCTGCGCGAGGGCGACCGGGTGGTCGGCGTGGCGATCCGCGACTCCGAGGACGGTGCGGTCACCGAGGTGCACGGCCACGTCGTGATCAACGCGACCGGGGTCTGGACCGACGAGATCCAGGCGCTGTCGCGCGAACGGGGCCGGTTCCGGGTGCGCGCCTCCAAGGGGGTGCACATCGTGGTGCCCCGGGACCGGATCGTCAGCGAGGTCGCCATCATCCTGCGCACCGAGAAGTCGGTGCTGTTCGTGATCCCGTGGGGCACGCACTGGATCATCGGCACCACCGATACCGACTGGAACCTGGACCTGGCCCACCCCGCGGCCACCAAGGTCGACATCGACTACATCCTCAACACGGTCAACACCGTGCTGGCCACCCCGTTGACCCACGACGACATCGACGGCGTGTACGCCGGGCTGCGGCCGTTGCTCGCCGGCGAGAGCGAGGAGACCTCGAAGCTGTCCCGCGAGCACGCGGTCGCGGTGCCCTCGCCGGGCCTGGTGGCGATCGCGGGCGGCAAGTACACCACCTACCGGGTGATGGCCGCGGACGCCGTCGACGCGGCCGCGGAGTCCATCCCCACCCGGGTGGCGCCGTCGATCACCGAGAAGGTGCCGCTGATGGGCGCCGACGGCTACTTCGCGCTGGTCAACCAGACCCAGAGCGTCGGGGCCCGCTACGACCTGCACCCCTACCGGGTGCGCCACCTGCTCGACCGCTACGGCTCGCTGATCGACGAGGTGTTGCAGCTGGCGGTCGACCGCCCCGAGCTGCTCGAGCCGATCACCGAGGCGCCGGTGTATCTCAGGGTCGAGGCCGCCTACGCCGCCGCGGCCGAGGGCGCGCTGCACCTGGAGGACATCCTGTCCCGGCGGATGCGGATCTCGATCGAGTACCCGCACCGCGGGGTCGACTGTGCCCGCGAGGTGGCCGAGACCGTCGCGCCGATCCTGAACTGGAGCCCGGCCGACGTCGACCGCGAGGTGGCGACCTACCTGGCCCGGGTGGAGGCCGAGGTGCTGTCCCAGACCCAGCCCGACGACGCGTCGGCCGATGCGTTGCGGGCGGCCGCCCCGGAGGCCCGCGCCGAGATCCTCGAACCGGTGCCGCTCGTTTGAGGCCGCCGCCCCTCCCGCCGAGGGACGGCCTCGGCCCGGCCCGGGTGCGCCTGCGCGGCGGTGCGGTCCTGGTCGAGCTCGCCGACCGGTTCGGCGAGGCCGCCGCGGCCAGGGTGCTGGCCGGTGAGGTGGTCGACGCCGGCGGCGTCGTGATCACCGCGGCCACCGTGTTGCCGCCCGGGAGCCACGTCTACCTGTATCGGGAGCTGCCCGACGAGGTGGTGGTGCCCTACCCCGTCCCGGTGCTGCACCGCGACGAGAACATCGTCGTGGTGGACAAGCCGCACTTCCTGGCGACCATGCCGCGCGGCGGGCACGTCGCCCAGACCGCGCTGGTGCGGCTGCGCCGGGAACTCGAGCTGCCCGAGCTCAGCCCGGCGCACCGCCTGGACCGGCTGACCGCGGGCGTGCTGCTGTTCACCACGCGCCGCGAGGTGCGCGGCGCCTACCAGACGATGTTCGCGCGCGGGCTGACCCGCAAGACCTACCTGGCGCGCTCCTCGGCGACACCCGACGTCGATCTGCCCACCGTGGTTCGGAGCCGGATCATCAAGCGGCGCAGCCAGTTACAGGCCTTCGAAGAACCGGGCGAGCCGAATGCCGAAACACTGGTGGAGGCGCTCGGCGACGGCGTCTACCGGCTCACCCCCCACACCGGGCGCACCCACCAATTGCGGGTACACATGGCCGCACTGGGCCTGCCCATCGACAACGACCCGCTGTACCCCGACGTGATCGACGTCGCCGCGGACGACTTCACCGCTCCATTGCGACTGGTGGCCCACCGGTTGGAATTCGACGACCCGCTCACCGGCGAATCGCGTAGCTTCGTCTCGAGTCGCGGCCTCGCCGACGATCCGCACTGACCGACCAGGAGACCTGATGTCCAACCCCGTCGACGACCGTCCCGTCAACCTGCAGGCGTTCGACAACCTGCCCCCCGACGCCCCGGTGGTGATGATCAACCTGCTGAAGTTCCACCCCGGTGAGGGACTCGCGCACTACCTGACCTACTCGCGTGAGGTCCAACCGCACCTGGACCGGGTGGGCGGCAAGGTCCGCTACGCCGGCGCCAACCCGCACAACGTCATCGGCGACGGGGCGCGGCCGTGGTGGGACGCCATCCTGGTGGTGGAGTATCCGTCGCCCCAGGCGTTCGTCGACATGGTGCGCGACCCGGCGTATCAGAAGGTGCACGAGCATCGGGCCGCCGCACTCGAGCAGGGTGACCTGGTCGCGACGTCGCAGTGGCTCGCCGGCTGAGCGGCGCCGGGTACCGCTGGGGTATCTATGCCCTTCGGCTGTGACTTAAGGCCCCTAGCCGCACACAGTGATCTGGGTCACGATGCTGGCATGGATGACGACCACGAACTGATCCTGATCGCCGCGTACCGCAACCTCGACTCCGCCAAGACCGACTTCCGCGAGCTCGAGAAGCGGGTCAAGCACGGGCTCGAGGTGAAGGCGGCGGCCCTCGTCACCAAGGACGCCGACGGCCAGCCGCACGTCGTGGAGGCGCACAACAAGCACGGCCGGGTGGCGGCGGGGATGGGTGCCGGGTTGGGCCTGATGTTCGGCCTGTTCGTGCCGCCCTTCGGCCTCGCGGTGCTGGTCGGCGGGGCGGCGGGGGCGTTGGTTGCCTCGTTCGCCGATCACGAGGTGCGCACCGGCCTCAAGCGTGAGGTCGGTGAGGCCTTGCAGGCGGGCACCGGCGTGGTGATCTGCCTGGTCTACCCCAACGGCCGGGGACCGATGGAGTCCACGCTGTACCGGGCCGACGACTTCCGGGCGGTCCGGATGGACCGCACGTCGATCGAGAGCCTCGACGCGCTGGTGGCCGAGGAGATGGCGAAGATCGCGCCGTCGCCCTCGGAGCCGGCTAGCGCTGGCACGACGGACACCAGTACGTAACCCGCTCCCCGGTCGCGTCGGAGGACTCCGCACGCCGGATCGGGGTGCCGCAGCGCCGGCAGGGCCGGCCGGCGCGACCGTACACCCACAGTTCCTCACCCGGCCTGCGGTTGCCGGTCGTCGTGCGGTTGGTCCGTAACCGGTTGGCCCACAACATCTCTCGCGTGCGGGTCATGACGCGCAGGGGGTCGGGCAGGGTGCTGACCGCGCTGGTGGGCAGTCGGCCGAACACGAAACAAAGCTCGTTGCAGTACACGTTGCCCACCCCCGCCAGCACCCGCTGATCCAGCAGCGCGGCGGCGATCGGGCGGGCCGGGTCGGCGGCCAGGTTCGCCGCGGCACGGTGCGGATCCCAGTCGTCGCCGAGTAGATCCGGCCCGAGGTGGGCGACCGCGTCCTGGTCGTGCGCGCGGTCGAGCACCTCGAGCACGCCGAGATCGACTCCGGCGGCCCGGACGTCGCCGGTCTCCAGGATGATCCGGACCGTGTGGTCGGCCCGCGCGGGTCTGCCGCCGCGGGTGACCCGCCAGCTGCCGTCCATCTTCAGATGCGAGTGGATGCTGGCGTCGCCGACGCGGATGAACAGGTGCTTGCCCCGGCTGAGCACCTCGTCGACGACCCGACCGGAAAGGTCGACCGTGGCGTAGCGCGGCACGCGGATGTCGCAGCGGGTGAGCGTGGTGCCCACCAGGGCCTCGCGCAGGGTGGCCGCGGTGCGGAAGACGGTGTCGCCTTCGGGCATCAGGCCAGCCTAATGAGGGCCTTTCGTCACTAGGGCTCACCGGCGGTCCGCCGTACTTTGAATTCGTGCAGGTTCGAGCCCAGGTCACCAAGCAGAGGATCGTCGACGCCGCGGTCGACGTCTTCGACGAGATCGGCTTCGGCAGCGTCGACCTGAACGACATCGTCGATCGCGCCGATGTGACCAAGGGTGCGTTCTATTACCACTTCGCCACCAAGGAGGCGGTGGCCGCGGCCATCATCGAGGCGGCCGAGGTTGAGTTCACCGATGCGATGCTCGGCATCCTCTCGGCACCGCCGGCGGTGGAGAACCTGATCCGCTCGACGTTCGTCGCGGTGGCCCTGCACGAACGTGATCGCCTCAATCGGGTGGCCGACCAGCTGCGGCAGTCGTTGGCCCAGGTCAGCGCCGCTGGCGCGGCGACGTACCGACGCCGCCAGGACGTGGTGTTCGACGTGCTCACCGGCGCGGTCAGCCGGGGTATCGCCGAGGGCGACCTGCGCGGCGACATCGACGCCGACAAGGTCGCCCGCACGCTGTGGTCGTTCACCATCGGCAACCGGATCCTGTCCGTCGCGCTGGATCAGGACATCTTCGCCGGGCTGGCCAGCGTCTGGGAGCTGCTGCTGCGGGCGATCGCCACCCCGGAGTCCGAACCCTACTTCCAGCAGTTCGCGGCCCGGATGGCGCAGCAGCACTCGAGCCGCCGAGAGCTGAGCGGCTAGCGGATCCGCAGCCCGCGCGGCGTGCGGACGAAGCCCGCGTCGATCAGGGCATCGGCGGTGGCCCGCCGGTCGCCGTGCGCCGCGGCCTCCAGCACCGGCACACCGTCGAGCTTCTCGACGAGGATGCCGCCCACCCGCCCGGCGCCGACCAGCCCGGCCAGCGCGCCGGCCGCGGCCCGCTGTGCCTCGGGGTCGACGCTGAAGTTCAGCAGCGAGCGGCCGCCGCGCTCGGAGAACCAGACCAGCTCGCCGTCGACCAGCACCACCAGCGCCCCCGCCTTGCGGCCGGGCCGGTGGCCGGCATCGGCGTCCGGTCGGGTGGGCCAGGGCAGCGCCGCGCCGTACGGGTTGGCCGGATCGGCGGCCGCCAGCACTACCGCGGAGTAGTCCGGCCGCTCGGGGTCGACCCCGTCGAGATAGGTGCGCAGCCGGTCGACGGTGGACGCGACGGCGAACTGGGCGCCGCCCAGCGACTCGACGAAATAGCCGCGCTGGCAGCGACCGGCCTCCTCGAATCCGGTCAGCACCTTGTACAGGGTGGCGAAACCGCCGGGCACCCCCTCGGCTGCCACCGCGCCCTTGGTCAGCACACCGTGGCGGTTCAGCAGCAGTTCGGCGCTGAAGTGGGCCCGCAGAGTCGAATCGGGTTCCGGCGCGGGCAGTGCCGACCACCGGCCGGCCACCGTCGGGTCCGCGGGCCGGGCCTGCGCGTGGGCCACCGAGTACCGGCTGAGCCGCGGGGCGCGGCGCTGCCGGTGCGCGGGAGCGGCGGGCCGCCGCGCCCCGGGACGACGCCCGCCGGCCAGCAGCGCGCGCACCGGGGCGAAGGTGTCGCCGGTGACCCAGCCGGCCCAGATCAGTTCCCACAGCGCGGCTTTCACGGTGTCGTCGGCGCCGTCGGCCAGCTGGCGGAAGAAGAACGCGCCGCGGGCGTCACCGGGGTGACCGAGCACGTCGAGGATGGCCCGGTGGGTGTCGGTGAACTCGATCTGGGCCGGCGGCGCCAGCGTCAGCGGCGCGGTGTCGGCGTGGTGGAACGCGATCCAGCCGTCGCTGCCGGAGATCGACCCGGCCCCCGACCAGGTGACCTCGCCGGAGGCCAGCAGCTCGTCGAGCATCGCGGGCTGGTAGTCGGCCACCCGCATCCCGAAAACCAGTGGCTCGACCGCCGACGCCGGCACCGGTACCCCGGCGAGCTGGTCGATGACCGCGGCCAGTCCGTCCACCCCGGTGCCCGCGGAGCTGCCGATCTGCTGCCAGGCCGGCAGGAAACGGGCGTAGGCCGCGGTGCTGACCGGCTCCACCTGCGCGCGCAGCGCGGCCAGTGAGCGGCGCCGCAGGATGCGCAGCACCTCGGCGTCGCACCACTGCTCACCACCCTCGGGCAGGTCGACGAACTCGCCGCGCACCAGCCTGCCGTCGACCGCGAGGCGGCCCAGCACGTCACCGGCCACCCTCAGCCCGAGCCCGAATCGGGCGGCGGCCTGAGCGGTCGTGAACGGCCCGCGGGTGCGCGCATAGCGGCCCAGCAGCTCGCCCAGGGGGTCGGGCACCGCCTCGGTGAACCCGGCGGGCACCCCGACCGGAACGGCGACCCCGACGGCGTCGCGCAACCGGCCGATGTCCTCGATGCCCACCCACCACGACTGGCCCGCATACGACACCGGCAGAACGCGTTTGGCGGCGTGCAGACCGTCCAGCCAGCCACCCACATCCGCCGCGGTGCAGCGCTGCGCGATCTCCTCCTCGGTCAGTGGCCCCAGCAGCCGCAGCAGGTCGGCGACCCCCTCGGCGTCGCGGGCCCGGCGGTCCTCGGACAGGTGCTGCAGCTGGCGGGCGGTGGCGGCGATCACCTCCGTGTCGAGCAGTTCGCGCAGCTCGACCCGCCCCAGCAGCTCGGCCAGCAGCGTGCTGTCCAGGGAGAGCGCCGCGGCGCGGCGTTCGGCCAGCGGGCTGTCGCCCTCGTACATGAACGCCCCGACGTAGCCGAACAGCAGCGAGGCCGCGAACGGCGACGGCGTCTGCGTCTCGACCTCGAGCACCCGCACCCGGCGCTGCGCGATGCGCGCCATCAACTCGGTCAGCGTCGGGACGTCGTAGACGTCCTGCAGGCACTCCCGCACGGTCTCCAGCACGATCGGGAAATCCGGATACCTGCGGGCCACGTCGAGCAGTTGCGAGGCGCGCTGACGTTGGTGCCACAGCGGGGAGCGCTTGCCCGGATGGCGGCGGGGCAGCAGCAGGGCGCGCGCCGCGCACTCGCGGAACCGGGAGGCGAACAACGCCGACCCGCCGACCTCGCCGGTGACCAGTGGCTCGATCTCGTCGGGGGCGAACACGAACAGCTCGGCGCCGGGTGGACTGTCTTCGGTGTCGGGTAACCGCACCACGATGCCGTCGTCGGAGGCGGTGGGCTTCTCGTCGATGCCGTAACGCTCCAGCAGCCGGCGGCTCACCGCCAGCGCCAGCGGGCCGTGCACCTTCAGCCCGTACGGCGAGTGCAGCACCACCCGCCAGTCGCCCAGCTCGTCGCGGAAGCGCTCGACCAGCAGCGTGGTGTCGCTGGGCACGATCTTGGTGGCGGTGCGCTGGTCGTCGATCAGCTGCCACAGGTTGTCGACGGCGTAGTCCGCGAAACCCAGTTCCGCACAGCGCTTTTCGAAGGCATCTCGGTCCATCCCGGCCAGTTCGCCGGTGAACCTGCCCACGGCCTGGCCCAGTTCGGCCGGGCGTCCCGCGTCGTCGCCGCGCCAGAACGGCAGCCGCGCCGGTTGCCCGGGAGCCGGGACGACCAGCACCCGGTCGTGGGTGATCTCGGTGATACGCCAACTGGTCGCGCCCAGGGAGATGACATCGCCGGGCCGCGACTCGTAGACCATCTCCTCGTCGAGTTCGCCTACCCGCGAGGGCTTTTCGGACTCGCTGGCCAGGTACACGGTGAACATCCCGCGGTCGGGGATGGCGCCGCCGGAGGTGACGGCCAGCCGCTGCGCGCCCGGGCGGGCGGTCAGCGTGCCGGTGTCCCGGTCGTAGACCAGTCGGGGCCGCAGTTCGGCGAAATCGGTGGACGGGTACTTGCCGGACAGCAGATCCAGGGTGGCCTCGAACGCGCTGCGCGGCAGCGTGGCGAACGGCGCGCTGCGGCGGACCACGTCGAACCAGACGTCGGCGCTGAGCGGCTCCAGCGCACATGCGGCCACCGTGTGCTGGGCCAGCACGTCGAGCGGGTTGGCGGGCACCCGCATGGTCTCGATCTGGCCGGCCAGCATGCGCTGCACACTGACTGCGCAGCCGATGAGGTCGGTGCGGTGTTTGGGGAACAACACGCCGCGGGAGATCTCGCCCACCTGGTGGCCGGCGCGGCCGATGCGCTGCAGGCCGCTGGCCACCGACGGCGGGGCCTCCACCTGGATCACCAGATCGACGGCCCCCATGTCGATGCCGAGCTCCAGGCTGGAGGTCGCTACGACGGCCTTGAGCCGCCCGCTCTTGAGGTCGTCCTCCACCGCGGCGCGTTGCTCCTTGGACACCGAACCGTGATGCGCGCGGGCCAGCAGCGGTTCGGCGCCGTAGGTCTGGCCGCTGGCCATGACGTGGGCGGGCGGGCCGCCGGGCACGGACCGGTTGGGCGGGGAGGCCAGCTCGATACCGGCGCGTTCGGCGTGAATCTCGTTGATCCTGGCGGTCAGTCGCTCGGCCAGCCGCCGGGAGTTGGCAAACACGATGGTCGAGTTGTGCGCCTCGATCAGGTCGACGATGCGCGCCTCGACATCCGGCCAGATCGAGTTGTTCTCCAGGTTCGCCATGTCCGGCACCGGCACCTGCACGGTGAGCTCGAACGTCTTGGCCGCCGGCGGGGCCACGATCGTCGTCGGTCGTGACCCGGATAGAAACCGCGCGACCTCCTCGGGCGGGCGCACCGTCGCCGACAGGCCGATCCGCTGCGCCGGGGTCTCCAGCAGCGCGTCGAGGCGTTCCAGCGACACCGCCAGGTGCGCCCCGCGCTTGGTGCTCGCGACGGCGTGCACCTCGTCGACGATCACCGTCTGCACTCCGGCCAGGGTTTCCCGGGCGGCCGAGGTGAGCATCAAGAACAACGACTCGGGTGTGGTGATCAGGATGTCCGGCGGCCGGGTGATGAGTTCGCGGCGCTGCGCCGGGGGAGTGTCACCCGAGCGGACGCCGACGCTGATCTGCGGCACCGGCAGGCCGTCGCGTTCGGCGATGCGGGTGATGCCGGTCAGCGGGGTGCGCAGGTTGCGTTCGACGTCGACGGCCAGGGCCTTGAGCGGCGAGACGTACAGCACCCGGGTGCCTCTTGTCTCCGGCTTCTCATGCGCCAACCGGTCGATCGCCCACAGGAACGCCGCCAGCGTCTTGCCCGACCCGGTCGGGGCGATCACCAGGGTGTTGTCGCCGTTGGCGATGGCTGACCAGGCCTGGGCCTGCGCTGGGGTCGGCTGCACGAAGGTGCCCGCGAACCAGCTCCGGGTCAGCGGACTGAACCGGTCCAACGCCTGGGGGGAGCTCACCCGTCCAGACTGCCAGGCGGCACCGACACTCAGTCGATCGAGGCGTAATCCACCCACAGGTGCCGGGGCCCGCGGAACACCTGGTTGTGCCGGTACGGCGGCGGGTCGACCACCAGCCGGGGGGAGCGCACCCGGCGCAGGAAGACCTCCAGGGCGATGTTGATCTCCAGGCGGGCCAGCGGGCCGCCGAAGCAGGTGTGGATGCCGCTGCCGAAGCCGAGGTGCTCGTTGTCGGTGCGCATCGGGTCGAACCGGTCCGGGTTCTCGAACTGGCGCGGGTCGCGGTTGGCGGCCGCCCATACCAGGAAGACCGCCGAGCCGGCCGGGATCCGGGTCCCGCCGATCTCGATGTCCGCGGTGGCCCAGCGGCTCGGGAAGAACTGCACCGCACCCTGCAGCCGCTGCACCTCCTCGACCGTGCGCGGGATCAGGTCGGGGTTGTCCCGGACCAGATCCCAGGAGCCCTGGTTGCGCAGCAGCGTCATGATGCAGTTGCTGAGGGTGTTCACCGTCGAGTCGTGCCCGGCGACCAGCAACAGCTGGGTGTTGGACTCCGCCTCCGCGATCGACACCGGGCCGTCGGGGCCGTCGTCGTGCAGCACCGCCGACAGCAGCCCGGGCCCCGGTTCGCGGGCTAAGCGGGCCACGAGATCGCGGACGTAGGCGTCCAATTCGCCCGCGCTGGCCACCGCCTTCGCCGCCGCCGCCCGGCCCGCCTCGGTGTCGGCCTCCGGCCCCAGATCGGCGCCCTGCAGGAAGTCGGTCACCCAGCCGTGGAACTTCGGTTCGTCTGCGATCGGCGCACCCATCACCCGGAAGATCACCGACACCGGGATCGGATAGGAGAAGTCCTCGACCACATCCATCCGGGTGCCACCGCGGGCTGCGACCTTGTCCAGCAGGGAATTGGCCAGGTCTTCGACCATGGCGCCCATGCTCGGGATCAGGTCCGGGGTGTGCGGCGGGCCGAAATGCCGCATGAACTGGCGGCGCATCCGGTCGTGCTCGGGCGGGTCGGAGACCAGCATGCTCAGATCGCGCCCCTGGGCGGCCTCCGTCGGTTCGAGGTGCACCTCCTTCTCGCCGAACATTCCCGACGGGCTGCGGCTGATGTCGGAGCTGATCCGTGGATCATGTGCCAGCGCAACGGCTTCCGGGTAGCCGGTGACCACGTAGGTCTTCTCCGACACCTTGGCCACCGGGGTCTTGCGCAGTTCCTCGTAGTACGGGTAGGGGTTGGGACGATTCTCGAACTTCATCGCCTCGGCCCAGGCGGTTGCGGCGTCCATGACGTGCGTCTCCTTAAGGGCGCGGCCGGAACTCGGCGCTGCGGTCGGTGGGGTCGTGTCCGGTGAGCACCACGTCCGGGTTGCCCGAGGGCTCCCGCGGGTCCGGGAAGCGCGCGGGCATCACCTCGGCGTCGGACGGGCGGTCGTAGCCGGGCGGCGGGGGTGGGAATGGCGCCGACTTCTCGATCAGCGAGGCGTAGTAGGGCAGCCACTTGCCGTGGTTGAAGGTGACCGCGCCGACGATGCGGCCGCGCTTGCCGTACGCGGCGGCGAAGCGCCGATCGCCGGGCGAGCCCTGGGTGAAGACTATCTCGTCGCCGTAGGAGCACACCCCGACGCTCTTGATGTTCACCCCGAACTGCCCCGACCAGAACGACGGCAGCGGCAGGTGCGGACGCCGGCCCACCTCGAGGTGCAGCATGTTGTTGGCCGCCACCCGGGCGCCGAAAACCGCGTTGTCCCAATGCTCCTGGGACAGGAACTCGTAGTCGTAGAGCACGTGCGGGGCGCGCGCGACGTCACCGGCGACGAAGATGTGGTCGGTCACCACACCGTTGATGTCGAAGGCCCGGCAGCCGGCGTCACAGGCCAGCCCCCATTGCCCGGCGGCCAGGCCGGCGCCGTCGAGCCACTCCACGTTACGGATCGAGCCGAGCGAGGCCACCACCACGTCGACCTCGAGGACGGTGCCATCGGAGAGATGGGCCCGACGGACGTGCCCCGCGTCGCCCTCGAGGCCCTGCACCGCGACTCCGGTGCGCAGGTCGACCCCGGCATCGCGCATCATGCCCGCGGCGATCTCACTGATCACCCCGCCCAGCGCACCCATCAGCGGGCCCTTGCCGCGCTCGGCCACCGTGACGGCCAGGTCCAGATCGCGGCACACCGAGGCGATCTCCGAGCCGACGAAGCCGGAGCCCACGACCAGGACCCGGTTCGGGCCGGCCCGCAACGCCGCGGCCAGGGCGGCGGCATCCTCCACGGTCCGTACCGTGAAAACACCCTGCAGCGCGCCCTCCTCGGGGTTGGGCCACGGCCGCGCCCGGGTGCCGGTGGCGATCAGCAGCCGGTCATACTCGACGTCCTCCCCGTTGCCGAGTTTGACGATGTGGTTGGCGCGGTCCAGGCCGACCGCGGCCACCCCGAGTTTCCAGTCGGCGTCCACCCGGCGTAGCCGCGGCAGCTTGGTGTGATCGGCGGGCACCCAGCCCTTGAGCACCTGTTTGGACAGCGGCGGACGGTCGTACGGTTCGTGCGGCTCGTCGCCGATGATGGTCAGGGAGCCTTCGAAGCCCTTGTCCCGCAACGCCTCCGCCGCGCGCAGGCCCGCCAGCGAGGCGCCGACGATGGCGATCCGGCCCTCGGCGCGGAACTTGGCGACGACCTCGTCGAGCCGGTAGGTCCCGTTCACAGGGTGTCCCGGTCCGCGGGCGGGTCCAGTTCCAGGATGATGGCCTGCACCGGGCAGGAGGCGACCGCGCGCAACACCTGCTGTCGTTGGGACTCGTCGGGGTTCGGGTCGTAGGCCAGTGCCTCTTCACCGACGAGCCGGAGCACCTCGGGAGCCAGGGGGACGCACTGCGCGTACCCCTGGCACTTGTTCAGATCGACGACCACGCGCATGAGCGCTGAGACTAATGCGAGTCGGTGGCCGTCCGCGGCGGTACGGCTACAGCACCCCGCGAATCAGGTTGTTGGTCGGGATTCCGCACCGATTGCGCAGGTCGAACACCGGCCCGCGGATGGCGTTGATCTCGTCCTGCACCTGCGGATTGGCCGCCAGATAGGCCTTCGTCTTTGCGAACGCATCGGCCTTCGGCAGGCCCTGCACGCTGCTGAAGAACGCGTTCACATCCGGATGGGTGAAGAAGTAGGCGCTCATGCCCGTGGCGACCTGACCCTCGACGGCGGTGATGTCGGCGGCGCCGCAGCCGGGGGCGGGATCGGCGGCGGCCGTCGCGGCGCCCGCGAGCAGGACGGCACCGGCGCCGAGGACTGCCGCCGCGGCACGGCGGGCGGCATGCGTAGCGGTTGACATGGGACTCCTGACGTTCGAGGCTGCAACGACTTACGTTGTCGTAAGTTCCCCGGTTACGATAACCCAGTCACCCCACGGACGAAGGGCACGTTGATGCAGAAGCGACACGCACTGGCCATGTTCGCGGCGACCGCCGGAGCCGTGGCGGCGCTGGCGACCGCCCCGCTCGCCGCGGCCGACGAGTACGGCGGCGGCGGTGCCGGTAACCCCCTGCTGCCCGGCTGCGAGACCATGGGCGGCAGCGCCGTCATCGGTGGCCAGGAGACCGACTGCGCCAGTCCGGGCAACTCCCAGTTGACCGCCACCCCGAACGACCTCGGCATCATGGGCGAGGAAGCCGACGAACCCATGTGGGGGATGTTCGGCTGGTAGGCGGGCGCCTGGCCTAGCCTCGATCCATGACCGAGGTTCGTCCCTACCGCATCGCGGTTCCCGACCCCGTCCTGACCGACCTGCGGGACCGGCTGACCCGGACCCGCTGGCCGGAGCGCGAGTGCGTCGACGACTGGAGCCAGGGCATCCCCCTGGCGTACACCCGCGAGCTGGCCGGCTACTGGGCCGACGAGTACGACTGGCGGGCCCGCGAGGCCGCCCTGAACCGGTTCGACCAGTTCGTCACCGAGATCGACGGGCTGGACATCCATTTCATCCACCAGCGCTCGTCGAACCCGAACGCGTTCCCGCTGATCATCACCCACGGCTGGCCCGGATCGATCGTGGAGTTCCACAAGGTGATCGAACCGCTGGCGGCCGACTTCCACGTGGTGTGCCCGTCGCTGCCCGGTTACGGATTCTCCGGTAAGCCCAGCCGCACGGGATGGTCGGTCGAGAAGGTCGCCGACGCCTGGGCGACGCTGATGGCCCGGCTCGGCTACGAGAGCTACGGTGCCCAGGGCGGCGACTGGGGCTCGGCCGTCACCGCCCAGATGGGCCGAAACGGCCGGGGCTGCAAGTCGATTCACATCAACATGCCGCTGGGCTTCCCGACGCCGGAGAGCGCACAGAACCCCACCGCCGAGGAGGCCGCGGCGATGGCGGCGATCGCCCACCATGTGCAGTGGGGGACCGGCTATTCCGAGGAGCAGGCCACCCGGCCGCAGACGCTCGGGTACGGCCTGACCGATTCCCCGGTGGGACAGCTGGCCTGGATCGTGGAGAAGTTCTGGGCCTGGACCGACTGCGACGGCCATCCCGAGAACGTGCTGACCCGCGACGAGATGCTCGACAACGTGATGCTGTACTGGGCCACCGCGTCGGCCACCTCATCGGCCCGGCTCTACTGGGAGAGCTTCAAGAAGATGCTCGAGGCCGGCCCGGTGCAGGCGCCGACCGGCGTGGCGGCGTTCCCCAAGGAGATCGTGCCGTCACCGCGGAGTTGGTGTGAGTCCCGCTACCACATCACGCACTGGACCGACATGCCTCGGGGCGGGCATTTCGCGGCGTTCGAACAGCCGGAACTGTTCGCCGACGATGTCCGCGCCTTCTTCGGCTAGGCGCATCGATCACTTCGCGGTAGAGCCCGCGCAACTGGTTCGCCCAGGCCGGCATGGCGTAGGTCTGCTCGGCCAGGGCCCGGGCCGCCCTGCCGTAACCGGCCGCCCGGACCGGGTCGCCCATCACCTCCAGCAGGGCCCCGGTGAGCGCCGGCACGTCGTGCAGTGGGACCAGGCGGCCGGTGACACCGTCCAGCACGATCTCGCGGGTACCGCCCGCGTCGGCCGCCACGATGGGCACGCCGCAGGCGGCGGCCTCGATGAGCGCGGTCGGCAGCGCCTCGTCGACGGACGCCGAGACCACCCCGTCAACGCCCTGCAGGATCTCGCACACGTCGGTGCGGCTGCCCAGGAACTGCACCGAGCGCGTGAGGCCGGCCTCGGCGACGGCCCTTTCGAGCTCGGCGCGGCACGGCCCGTCGCCGACCACCAGCAGGGTGGCGCCGGGATGCACGGCGGCGACCTCGGTCCAGGCCCGGATCAGATCGAGGTGGTTCTTCTTGGGCCGCAGGGCGGCGACGACGGCCCACACCGGGCGGTCGCTGCCTGCGGATCCGCGAGCCGGCGTGTAGCGCTCGACGTCGATGGCGTTGGGGATCACCCGCCAGGTGTCACGGGCGGGCCCGTGCCGCTCGGCGTACCGGTGGTAGAGGTGGTGCGAGACGAGCACCAGCCGCCCGAGCCGGGACGGGATGCGCACCGCGAGCCGTTCCTTGATGAACTCGCCGAAGGTCGCGTCATCCTGCGGGCTCACGTGCAGGGTGGTGACGACCGGCTTACCGGCCAGTCGCGCGGCCAGCGTCACGAGGATTGCGCAGTAGCCCAGATGCGCGTGTATGACGTCGGCCTGGGCGTGCCGCAGCGTCCGGACGAGCCGAACGAAGCCGGCCGGGTCCAGCAGCCGGCGTACCGACAGGAATCGGGGGCGCAGGCCGGCCGCGGCGAGCCGGTCAAGCATCGCGGTGCGGCCATCGTTCTCGGGTGCCAGACTGGCCACCGACAGCTCGAGTCCGGCCGGTCTGAACCGCCCCAGCTCGGCGATCAGGTTCTCGGCACCGCCGAAGTTGAAGGAGTCCAACACCATGAGTACGCGCGTCTCGGTCGGTGGCGCGGTTTCGCGAGTGACCGTCATTTGCGGCGAACTTCCTTGTTTTCGCTTGAACTACGGGAAGGGGATATTGTTACTTGCCAACGTAACAAACTTTCGGTTGGTTTTCACGCCGAGAAGAGTCCAGCAAACCTGTGGCACCTGAAGGAGCCATCGTGAAGGAGCTTGCGGCCCAGCTACTCTGCGCGGCCGGCCTGTCCAAATTGGGTCGCCGGCAAAACCGCCGCCGGCTCGCCATCCTGATGTTCCACGGTGTCGAGCCCGAGCCGCTGTCCCCGCCGTGCTGGCATGTGCTGGACGCCGCCACCCTGCGCCGCCAACTGGACTACGTCCGGCGCGTGTTCTCGGTGCTGCCACTGGAGGAGGCGCTGGATCGACTGCGGCGCGGCACCCTTCCCGATCACGCGGCGGTCATCACGTTCGACGACGGAACGCAGAACCTGCTGACACAGGCGGCGCCGATTCTGCGGGATCTGGGGCTGCCGGCGGCGGTCTTCCTGGCCACCGGGCCGATGGGCAGCGCCGAGACCCTGTGGCCCGACCGGCTGTGGCTGGCGTTCGCCCGAACCGAACTGCCCGAGGCGGATCTGACGGTTCTCGACCTCGGCCGCCACCCGCTCGGTGACGACGCACAGCGCGGCGCCGCCTATGCGGCCGCCGTGCACCGGCTCAAGGAACTTCCCGATGCCGAGCGCGCCGACCGGCTCGAGACCCTGCTGGCGGCGCTGGGGGCCGACGTGACGGAGCCGGGGCCGTTCCGGCTGCTCTCCTGGGATGAGGCCCACGAGCTGACCCGGGCCGCCGAGGTGGCCCTGTATCCGCACACCTCGACGCATCCGATCCTGTCGCGGTGTTCCGACGACAAGGTCGAGCGCGAGGTATCCGAGTCGTGCGCGATCCTGGAGCGTGAGACCGGTTGTGCACCTGTGATTTTCGCATACCCCAACGGCCGTGCGCAGGATTTCGACGACCGCGCGAAGGCGGCGCTGCGCCGCCGGGGAGTGCGTTGGGCGCTGTCGACGACGCACGGGTTCGCCGACGGGTCGTCGGATCCGCTGGCGTTGCCGCGCATCGGTATCGGCAGCGATCTGTCCCCGGCGCGCTTCCGCCTGCTGGTCTCGGGTGTATCGGGCTGACGCCGGCGATCGGCGATAATGCTGGACAAGATGGCCACGATCCTCGCCTACGGCGCACCGGCACTGGGCCACCTGCTGCCGGTGAGCTCGCTGCTGCGCGAGCTGGCCGGCCGCGGCCACGACATCCACCTGCGAACGATGGCGACGCAGGTGGACGCGGGCACCGCGATGGGCTTCCGGACCGCGGCCGTCGATCCCGCGATCGAGGCGATCCACAGCCGGGACTGGACGGCGCGCACCGTGTTCGGCGTGCTGCGAATGACGATCGACGTGCTGTGCCGGCGTGCCGAGTTCGAGGTGGGCGACCTGGCGGCCGCCATCGCGGAGGTACGGCCCGACGCACTAATCATCGACGCCAACTGCTGGGGTGCGATGTCGGCCGCCGACGCCGGAGACCTCCCGTGGGCGGTGTTCTCGCCGTTCACGCCGTTCCTGCGGTCACCCGGGCTGCCGCCGGTCGGCCCGGGCATGCGGCCGCGGACCGGACCGATCGGCGTGATCCGCGACCTCGGGGTGCGCTCGGTGGTCTCCGCCGTGATGGACCGGCCGATGTTGGGGCGCATCAACGCGATCCGGGCGAGGGTGGGCGCCCCGGCGGTCGGATCGGTGGACGAGTTCCTGCGTCGGGCGCCCATGATGCTCGTCGTCGGGGCCGAACCGTTCGAGTACCCCCATTCCGGCTGGGGCCCCCGGGTGCACCTGATCGGTGCGTGCACCGGCGATCCGCAGGCCGCGAAGGTTCCGGACTGGCTGGCGCGGATCGACGACCCGATCGTGCTCGTCACCACCTCGTCGATCCGGCAGGACGACGCCCGGCTGGGGCTCACCGCGCTGCGCGCGCTCGCCGATGAGCCGGTGCACGTGGTCGCGACGTTCCCGGCCGGCGTGCCCGACGGTGTGGAGGTGCCGCCGAATGCCACCGTGCGCCAGTTCGTTCCGCACGGTCCGGTGCTCGACCGGGCGGTGTGCGCGATCACCCACGGCGGCATGGGCGCCACCCTGCGGGCGCTGGACCGCTCGGTGCCGGTCTGCGTGGTGCCCTTCGGCCGCGACCAGCACGAGGTGGCGATGCGGGTGGCGGTGGCGCGCTGCGGAACCCGCCTGCCCGCGGCCAAACTCACCCCGCAACGGCTGCGCGCCGAGGTCTTCGAGGCCATGACGATGACCGACGGGGCACGCCGGGTGGCCGACGGCCTGGCCGCCACCGGTGGCGTGGCGCACGGGGCGGATCTGATCGAGCAGCAGCTATTGCCGAGCGAATCTGCGACGCTGAGCAGATGATCACCGAGGAACTGCGCCGGAGCCGGCTCGAGGTCATCACCGAACACATGGCCACCGAGGTGACCAAGGAGTTCGACCGCACGCTGGCGACGTTCAACGGCCACCCGCGCTACGAGATCGTGCCCACCGGGCAGGTTTTCGACGGTGACGACGAGGTGATGGGCTACTACCTGACCACCCGCACCGCGTTTCCCGACCAGCGGCACGAGAACGCGCGCTTCCACGTCACCGACGACGCGGTGATCGTGGAGTTCGACCTGCTGGGCACCAATCTCGGTGAGTTCTACGGCATGCCGCCCACCGGCAAGGCGTTCCGGGTGCCGGTCATCGCGGTGTTCTCGTTCTCCGGTGACAGGATCACCAACGAGCGGATCTACTTCGACGCCGCCACGCTGGTCAACCAGATCGGCCGCGGCGAGTTGCTAGCCGAAGTGCACGCCCTGGGCCAGCGGTAACTCCGAGGAGTAGTTCACCGTGTTGGTCGCCCGGCGCATGTAGGCCTTCCACGAGTCCGAGCCCGATTCGCGCCCGCCGCCGGTCTGCTTCTCGCCGCCGAACGCCCCGCCGATCTCCGCGCCCGACGTGCCGATGTTGACGTTGGCGATCCCGCAGTCCGAGCCGTCCGCGGCCAGGAACCGCTCCGCTTCGCGGACGTCGGTGGTGAAGATGGCCGACGAAAGACCCTGTGGCACAGCATTGTTCAATGCTATTGCCTCGTCGAGCGTCTCGTAGGTCAGCACGTAGAGGATCGGCGCGAACGTCTCGGTGTGCACGACGTCGGTCTGCGCGGGCATCCGCACCACCGCCGGTGCGACGTAGAAGGCCTCGGTGGCCCCCTCGCCGCCGATGTCGTGCCGTTCGCCGCCGATGACCTCGCCGCCGTCGGCGCGGGCCTGTTCCAGCGCGCCGACCATGTCGCGGTAGGCCGTCTCGTGGATCAGCGGGCCGACCAGCGTCCCCTCGGCGGCCGGGTCACCGATCGGTAAGGTGCGATAGGCGGCGACGATGCGCTGCACCAGCGCGTCGGCGACCGACGAGTGCACGATCAGCCGGCGCAGCGTGGTGCAGCGTTGGCCGGCGGTGCCGGCGGCCGAGAACACGATGCCGCGCACGGCCAGGTCGAGGTCGGCCGACGGCGTGACCACCGCGGCGTTGTTGCCGCCCAGCTCCAGCAGCACCCGGCCGAACCGCTCGGCCACCCGCGGGCCGACCTCCCGACCCATCCGCACCGACCCGGTGGCCGACACCAGCGCGACCCGCGGGTCGTCGACCAGCAGCTCGCCCACCTCGCGGCCGCCCAGCACAAGCCGGCTCACCGAGGCCGGCGCACCGACGTCGGAGGCGGCGCGTTCGATCAGCGCCTGGCAGGCGACCGCGGTCAGCGGGGTCAGCTCCGAGGGCTTCCACACCACGGTGTCGCCGCACACGAGCGCGACCGCGGAGTTCCACGCCCAGACGGCGACCGGGAAGTTGAACGCGGTGATGACGCCCACCACGCCCAGCGGGTGCCAGGTCTCCATCAGCCGGTGTCCGGGCCGCTCCGAGGCGATGGTGCGGCCGTACAGCTGGCGGGACAGCCCGACGGCGAAGTCGCAGATGTCGATCATCTCCTGGACCTCGCCGAGGGCCTCGGAGGTGATCTTGCCCGCCTCGATCGTGACCAGGTCGGCCAGATCGGCCTTGTGGACGCGCAGCAGCTCGCCGAGCCGGGCCACGAGTTGGCCGCGCACCGGGGCCGGGGTGCGGCGCCACTGTGAAAACGCCTGCGCCGCTTCGGTGATCGCGGCGGCGGTCTGCGCGGTGGTGGTCTCGGCGACGGTGAACAGGATCTCACCGGTCAGCGGCGTGCTCGCCTGCTGGCCGTGCACGCCCGGCTCGGCCAGCTCGACGCGTGCGCCGACGGCGTCGAGGGCGCGCCGGACCCGGTCCTGCAGTTCGGCGCGGGTGGGCAGGGCGGTGGCGGCGGCGGTGCTCATGCGGGCGGCTCCTGGGCGGTTGCTTCGTACAGTTCGTAGGGGTCGTGGATGTGATGGCCGATGGTGCCCGCCATCCAGTCCAGGGTGTAGCCGGACTCGTCGTCCAGTGTGGTCGCTTCGCTGTCGGTGTCGAGGTTGGAGCGGAAGATCCCCGCCGCCGAGGCGGGCAGGAAGTCCTCGTAGACCACGGGCGCTGCGGGGTCGCCGCCGTGGTAGTAGGCCAGCCCCTGGGCTGCCAACTCCTCGTCGGTGGCGGGAAAGAAGTCGTGCCACACCGCGGCCGGATCGGGCGCGGCCATCGCCGCGTCGTAGCGTTCGCGGCCCTTGACGGTCAGTGCCACGCCACGGGCCTCGACCTCGCCGAACCGCACCCGCAGGGTGCCCTCGGTGACCGAGCCGTCGGCCTCACGGAACCGGCGCGGCTCGGCGAGCGCGCGAAAGGACGTCTGCCGCAACAGGACATCGGGTCCGTCGGTGCGCGGGGGGCCCTGGATGGCGTCGATCATCTTGATCCCGCGTTCGGTCATCCGGCGGTACAGGTCGTCGATGTCGAGCACCCGGGGGGTCAGGTGGTTGATGTGCGTGGTCGGCACGCCGGCGATGTCGGCGGCCACCCCCGAGACCGCGGTCAGCTCGGCATACCAGGCGCGGTCGACGGGTTCGTGGGACAGCGCGAAGGCGCCCACCGCGTCGGCAACGAACCGCTCGGCCTGCTCGCGCGTACAGCCGCCCCGGGTGGCGATATCGCGCGCGGTGTCGATCAGGGCGGGGTCGAACAGGGTGCGGGACTGCAGGAAGCGGTCCACCCGCGCACGCAGATCGGTGTCGAAGAACCGGCTGTCGCGACTGGCCAGCATCGAGGTGAAGATCCGAAACGGGTTGCGGGCCAACTCCGCGGCGTCGACCGGGCGGAACGCGGTGGACACCACCGGGACCGGTGAGGCCGCCTCGCGCAGGTCGTAGAAGCCGACCGGGTACATGCCGAACGCGGCGAACAGGTCTGCGACATCGGTCAATTCGCCCGGGGTGCCGACCCGGATCGCGCCGTGGCGCTCCGCGGTGACGCGGGCCAGCGAGCCCAGCCGCTCGGCGTGCGGGTGCGCCGCCACATGGTCGCGATTCACCGCCTCGCTGACCTCGACCAGGGTGGTGTAGGCGGGCACCTCGGCGCCGTACATCGCCGAGAGCGCCGCGGCGAATCGGGCGCGCAGTTCCCAGATCTCGACTTGTGGCGCAGTCATCGCGCACCCCGGCTGGGATAGTGTGCGGCCATGGCCGACCCCGCGGAGCACCCACGCGATCTCGACGAGATCGACCGGAGGCTGGTGCACGAGCTCGTCGCCAACGGCCGGGCCACGCTGGCCCACCTGGCCGCCACCACCGGGCTGTCGGTGTCGGCGGTGCAGTCGCGGGTGCGCAGGCTGGAGTCGCGCGGGGTGGTGACCGGGTACACCGCGCGGGTGGACCCGGAGGCGTTCGGGCAGATGCTGTCGGCGTTCGTGGCGATCACCCCTCTCGATCCGTCGCAACCCGATGATGCGCCCACTCGCCTGGAACACATCGCCGAAATCGAGGCGTGCTACTCGGTGGCCGGCGAGGAGAGCTACATCCTGTTCGTGCGCGTCGAGTCGCCGCGGGACTTGGAAACGCTGCTGCAGCAGATCCGCACCGCCGCGAATGTGCGCACTCGAAGCACGATCATTCTAAACACATTTTACAGCGATCGCGTTTATGTACCGGAATAGTTCCGGAGATATGGACCCTAGAGGCTATATTTTCTAGCTGCGGCCCCGTTTGGCGGGGGCTTTCTTCGCCGGCGCCTTCTTCGCGGCCTTCTTGACCGCCTTCTTCGCCGGCGCCTTCTTGGCCGGGGCCTTCTTCGCGGGCGCCGGTGCGACGGCCTTGATCGGGGTGACGGGCGCGATCGGCGCCGCCCGGTGCTCCTCCTCGCGTTCCTCGAGCTCCGAGAAATGCCGGGCGACCAGCGCCGATCCCAGCCCCATGGCCAGCGCCACCGGCCAGTCGATCAGTTCCAGCACCGCCAGCCCACCCAGCACGCCGTAGAACGCCAGCTGGTCGGGCGGGGGCACGTGCACGGTGCCGACCAGCGGCAACCGGACGGCGAAGCGCTGAGCCGCCGCGACCCGCCGGGAGGCCTCCCGCTGCGCCGACACCAGCGACCTGGTCATTGCGAACATGTTCGTGTCCTATTCACTTTCGCGACCCATTCAGGTTACGTGGCTTCGCTGTCCTGAAGTCGTGAACCAAGCTCTGCGCATCAGCGGGCCCGACGCCCTCGTCATGGTCGGTGTCCGGCTGCTGACGCCCCCGGTCCGAGAGATCTACGCCCTGCTGGTCCAGGCCGGCATCGTCGTCGTCGACGACTGACCCGACGAGCTCGTAGAGCTTCGAACCCACCCGCTCGAGCACCGCGGGCGCCAGCGCCGACAGCGAGGCGGCGATCGCGGTGGCCAGGAAGGCCTGACCCCAGCCGAGCGGATCCACCGGGGTGCAGCCGAAGATCTGGCTCAGCCCCGGCGTGCTGATCACCCCGGCCAGCACCAGGAACGATCCCGCCGCCGTCGAAACCACCAGTGGCCCATGGGAATCCGCCAGGGTCTGGGCCAGCTGGGTGGACACCAGGCCGATCAGCGCGATCGTCGCCGCCCGGCGCTGGGTTCCGGTCAGCCGGCCCATCAGCCAGGCCAGGGTCGCGCCGGTGGTGGTGGCCGTGCCGCGGATCGCGATCGCGCGCCACATCGCCGACTCGTCACGGTCCAGCGCCTCGGTGCCGTCCTGGTTGCTGACCGCCAGCGCGGCGGCGGGCAGCGCATCGGTGAGCATGTTGACCAGCAGCATCTGCCGGGCGTTGAGCACCGAACGCCCGGTCGCCAGGCTGGTGATCAGCGCGAACGCCACCTCGCCGGCGTTGCCGCCGAGCAGCATCGACACCGCCGACTGCACCCGGCGCCACAACTGCTCACCCTCGTCGAGGGCGTCGACCAGGGCCTCGATCCGGCCGTCGAGCAGCATTACGTCCGCGGCGGTGCGGGCCGGGTCGCTGCCCGGAGCGGCGACGCCGATGCCGACGCTGGCCGCCCGGATCGCCGCCGCGTCATTGGCGCCGTCGCCGACCATCGCGGTCACCAGCCCGATGCGCTCCAGGGTCTGCACCACATCGACCTTGTGCTCCGGTGACATCCGGGCGAACACCAGTCGCTCGACGACGGCCGCCTCCCGCTCGTCGATCGACATCGACTCCCATTCGCCGCCGGTGATCACCTGCTCCTCGGTGACCGCGAGGCCCAGGTCATTGGCGATGACGGCGGCGGTCACCGGATGGTCGCCGGTGAGCAACCGCACCCCGATGCCCCGGTTGTCCAGTTCGGCGAGCAGCGGGGCGGCGGCATCGCGCGGGGTGTCGGCCAGGCCGAGGAGTCCGATCGGGTTCAGCCCGGTGCCGCACAACCGCTCCATCGCGGCCGGGTCGGCCGCCGCCTCGGCCGCCTGGCGGGCGGTCAGCGTGCGCTCGGCGACCGCCAGCACCCGCAGCCCCTTGGCGGCCAGCCGCGCGACCGCCGGTGCCAGCCGGTCGCGGTTGCCGTTCAGCGCCGCCGAGAGCACCTCGGGTGCGCCCTTGATCATCAGCCGCTCGCCGACCAGCGCGGCGGCGAACGGCCGGCCGGACTGGAACGGCAGGTAGGCGTCGCGCTGCGGGGCTTCGGCGTCGCCGGCGGCGCGGCGGATCGCGTCGTCGGTGGCGTGGTCGGCCCGGCCGTTGCGGGCGAACACCGTGGCGAGCGCGGCCGTGACGACGTCGTCGCGGTGCCGGCCGCGAATCGGCTGTACCTGTTTGACCTGAAGCCGGTTCTCGGACAGCGTTCCTGTCTTGTCGAAGCACACGACGTTGAGCCGGGCCAGCGCCTCCACCGAGTTGGCGTTGCGGATCAGCACGTGCTCGCCGGACAGTCGCCGGGCCGCCGAGAGTTGGGCCAGCGTGGCCACCAGCGGCAGGCCCTCGGGGACCGCCGCCACCGTCAGGGCCACCGCGCTGCCGACCGCCTCGCGCAGTGGGGTGCCGCGCAGCACCGAGAACAGGCCGACGGCGGCGCCGCCGGCCAGGCTCCACGGCAGGGCCCGGCTGGTGATCCGGGCCAGTTGACGCTGCAGCCCGATCTCGCGGCCCTTCGTCGGCGCCAGCGCCATCGCGCGGTGCATCTCGGTGCCGCGCCCGACGGTGGTCACCACCGCCAGCGCGGTGCCCGCCACCATCGTGGTGCCCGCGTAGACCATGCCGGAACGCTCGGCCAGCGGCGCGCCCGGCGTCGGGTCCGTCGCCTTGGGCACCGGCAGCGACTCGCCGGTCAGGGTGGACTCGTCGACCTCGACGTTGGCGGCCTCGATGAGGCGGGCATCGGCGGGCACCACCTCACCGGCGTGGATCTCGATCAGGTCGCCGGGGCGCAGCGCGGCGGCCGGGACGTCCTCGGTGGCGCCCCCGGCCAGCGGACCGACCCGCCGGCGGGCCAGCGGGTCCTGCACCGCCAGCAGCCGACGCAGCACCCGCTCGGCATGCAGCTGCTGCTCGGAGGACAGTGCGGCGTTGGCCAGCAGCACGCCGCCGACCAGCGCGGCATCCAGCGGCGAGCCCAGGATGGCGCTGGCCACCGCGCCGGTGGCCAGGATCGGGGTGATCGGGTCGGCCAGGCTGGCGCGCATCTCGCCGGCGAACTCACCGGCCAGCGACCAGGTGGCCGACGCGGCGCGCCCGGCCA
>JAGQTU010000146.1 GCA_020438865.1 Mycobacterium sp. | reverse complement strand
CCAGAGCCGGTTCGCGCGCAGCGGGTCGACAAGGAATGAAACTCCGGAGGCCAACCGGATTCCGCCGGCGACCAGCGCGGCGCGGTCGACGGCCACTGCTACAGGGCGGCGGTCAGGGGGCCGAGGACCTGGCAGGGCGGCGAGGCCGGCTGCAGCGCCCACGCCGCGCAGCCCCGGCCGGTCGCCACATACGTGACGCCGGGGTGGAAGGGCACCGAGACGACGGCGGGGTCGGCGCCGCGGCCCTGTGCGCAGGTGATGACGGAGTTCGGCTCCAGTGGCTGGATGCACGCGACACCCGAATAGGGGCCGGCGGCCGCGCCGCAGCCCGCGATCACCGCGGTGGAGGTGACCACGCTGCCGTTCACCTCGGGCGGGGACAGGGTGTAGGTGCATGGCGCCTCCGGCCCGGCATGGGCCACGCCGGCGTCCGCCGCAGCGCCCAGCGCCACCAATGCCATCGACACCACGGGGACCAGTCGCCTCATGGCCGAATCGTAGAACACGGCCGGGCGCCCGAACATGGCTTTAGACTCACCACCATGGCCGTCCCTGTTGCAATTACCGCACGCCTTCTGGTGACGGGTGCGGCGGCCGCCTGTACCGCGGCGATCGGCTTCGCGCAGCCCGCGCAGGCCGACTCGGTGGGCTATCTGGTCAACGTGACCCTGCGCCCGGGCTACAACTTCCCCAACGCCGACGCTGCGCTCTCCTACGGCTACGGGCTGTGCGATCAGATCGGCTCCGGTGTGCGCTACGGCCAACTGGTCAACACCATCAAGTCGGACTTCGGCACCGCCGACGAGTTCCAGGCGTCGTATCTGATCAGCCAGGCCGCCCAGGAGCTGTGCCCCACCCAGATCTGGCAGCTACGGCAGTCCGCGGCCGGTTACGCCCCCTCCCCACAGTAGGGAAGAGCAATGCCGAAACTGATTCACAGCACCGTGGCAGTGGGCGCCGCCGCTCTCCTCGCCGTCATCTCGGCGCCGGCGGCGCACGCCGACAACTCACGGCTCAACAACGGCGTGATCGCCAACGTCTACACCATTCAGCACCAGGCCGGCTGCAGCACGGACATCAAGCGCAACCCGGCGCTGACGCTTGCCGCCCAGTGGCACACCGACGATGTGCTGAACAACCGGGCGCTGGACGGCAATGTCGGTTCCGACGGCTCGACACCGCAGGACCGCGCCGCCGCGGCCGGATTCAAGGGCAAGGTCACCGAGACCGTCGCCATCAATCCAGCGCTGGCGATCAACAATCTCGACGTCCTCAACCAGTGGTACTACGACCCGGTCGATTTCGGGATCATGTCCGACTGCGCCAACACCGCGATCGGCGTGTGGTCGGCGAACAGCCTCGACCGATCGGTGGTCGTCGCGGTCTTCGGCCAGCCGGCCTGAGCGCTTGACGCTGTTCCACGACCATGGGTCACCCCTTCGGGGTACAAAATGTCCCCCATTGAGGAAGAGCCACCACGACGGCACCGCGATAGCGTTCCGCCATGTCGCCGGTCGCCCTCGTCAGGTCCTTGCCGCGGCCCCGCACGAGTCGCCGGGCTGCCGTCGTTGAGCCGTGGTGATATCGCTGCCGGCGCAGGCGTTGCCGCTGCTGAAGCCGGTGCTCAAACCGGTCAGGTCGGTCGGTCAGTTTGTCGGCATGTCACTGGACGTCCTGGTCGGCATATTCACCACGCGACTGGCGTGGAAGGAATACCTGGCCCAGTCGTGGTTCGTGGCGCGGGTATCCCTGCTGCCCGCCGTCCTGATGATGATCCCCTACTCCCTGATCAACACCTTCATCTTCAACATCCTGCTCAGTGAATTCGGCGCGGCCGACTTCTCCGGGGCCGGGGCCGCATTCTTCAACGTCAACCAGATCGGGCCGATCGTGACCGTACTGGTGACGGCCGGGGCCAGCGCCACCGCGATGTGCGCCGACCTGGGAGCGCGCACCATTCGTGAGGAACTCGACGCCCAACGCGTGATGGGCATCAATCCCATTCAGTCCCTCATCATTCCGCGCGTGCTCGCCGCCACCACGGTGTCGGTGGCGTTGATGGGTCTGGTCGTCCTGGTCGGCATGGTCGCTTCGTTCGTGTTCTGCGTCTACGCGTTGCACGTCTCGTCCGGCGTCTTCGTGGCCGGGATGACCGTTGTCACCGGACTGGGTGACGTGATCGTCTCACTCGTCAAAGCCTTCCTGTTCGGACTGGGAGCCGGGCTGATCGCTTGCTACAAGGGGATCTCGGTCGGCGGCGGACCGGCCGGCGTCGGCAACGCCGTCAATGAGACCGTGGTGTTCTCCTTCATGGTGCTGTTCACCATCAACATCATCGTCACCGCGGTCGGTGTCCAATTCACGTTGAAGTGAGGGGCCAGACATGACACATGCCGCTTCAGCTCCCGCAGAACAGTTTCCGCGGCTGTCGAGGACCAGGCGAAAGCTGGCGGCCGGCTGGAACCGGATCGGTGAACAGACCCGGTTCTACTTCCTCACGCTCGGCTCGATCCCCGATGCCCTCATCCACTACCGGACCGAGATTCTCAGACTGATCGCCCAAATGGGTTTGGGCACCGGGGCTCTTGCGACGATCGGCGGGACGGTCGTGATCGTCGGGTTCATGACGATCAGCACCGGCGCAGTGGTCGCAGCTCAAGGATTCACCCAATTCCAATCGGTGGGCGTCGAGGCCTTCACCGGATTCGCCTCCGCGTTCTTCATCCCACGACTCATCGTGCCCGGGACCGCGCAGGTCACGCTGACCGCCACCGTGGGTGCGGGCACCACAGCCCAGATGGGAGCGATGCGGATCAACGAGGAGGTCGACGCCCTCGAGGTGATCGGTATCCGCAGTGTCGCCTACCTGGCGGCGACACGCGTCATCGCAGGGACCATCGTCGTCATCCCCCTGTATGCGATCGCGCTGATCATGGGATTCATGGCTGCCCGGGTGGGCACCACCTGGATCTACGGTCAGGCGTCAGGTGTCTACGACCACTACTTCGACACCTTCCTGAACACCAAGGATCTCGCCTGGTCGTTCTTCCAGACGATCGCGATGATCATCGTCGTCATGCTGGTGTCCACCTACTACGGATATACCGCGTCCGGCGGTCCGGCCGGGGTCGGCGAGGCGGTCGGTCGGGCGGTGCGAGCGTCGATGGTGGTCGGGGCGTTCGTGCTGGTGGCTGTGACACTCGCGGTCTACGGCCAATCCGGCAACTTCCACCTCGCCGGATAGCCAGATGGAACCAAGACCCGGTGAACAGCGCATAGCGACCAAGTGGTGGCCGCTGTTCCTGCTAGCGGCCGTCGTCGGCCTGGTGTTCGTCACTGCGACCTCGTTCAGCGGGACCTTCCACTCGTCGGTTCCGGTGACGCTGACCTCGGACCGCTCGGGTCTGGTGCTGGAGAACGGCGCCAAGGTGAAGCTCCGTGGCGTCGACGTGGGCCGGGTCAGCGGCATTGAGGGCGGGCAGGGCAATGCGCGGCTGAAGCTGGACATCGACACCGACCAGATCAAATTCATTCCCGCCAACGTCGGGGCGCAGATAAGCGTCACGACGGTGTTCGGTGCGAAGTTCGTCGATCTGGTCTATCCCGAACACCCCCTGAGCGAACGGCTGGCCGCCGGGTCGGTGCTACGCGCCGCCAATGTGACGACCGAGGTCAACACCGTCTTCCAGAACGTGGTCGACCTGCTCAAAATGATCGATCCCATGAAGCTCAACGCTGTTCTCACCGCTGTCGCCGATGCGGTGCGTGGGCGCGGCGAGCGCATTGGCCAGGCGACGACCGCGTTGAACGAGGTCCTGACCGCCTTGAATGCGCGCAACGACATCTTCCGGGAAGACATCCGCTCGCTGAAGAGCCTCAGCGAAACATACAGTGCCGCAGCACAGGACATCGTCAGCATCCTCGACTCCGCCAGCACGGTGAGCACCACCGTCGTCAACCACCAGAGTGATCTGGACAACCTGCTGCTGAATACTGTCGGCTTCACCCGCAGCGGCACGGCTCTGCTCGGGTCCAGCAAGGACAATCTCGTCACCGCGATAAACAGCCTCGAGCCGACAGTCAAGTTGCTCGAAACGTACAGCCCGACATACACCTGCACGCTCCAGGGCGCGAAGTGGGTGGTCGATCACGGCGACGGAATATTCGGCGGGGACGGAAGGAGTTTCGTCGTCGACGTGGCACTGCTGCCCGGCAACGATCCCTACGTCTTCCCCGATAATCTGCCCATCGTCGCCGCGAAGGGCGGCCCGGGTGGCAAGCCCGGGTGCGGCTCACTTCCGGATGCCACCAAGAATTTCCCAGTGCGCCAACTGATCACCAACACCGGGTGGGGAACCGGTCTGGACATCCGGCCCAATCCGGGCATCGGGCATCCGTGTTGGGGAGACTACTTCCCCATCACCCGCGCCGTACCGGAACGGCCGAGTGTGCGGCAATGCCTGCCCGGGCCGGCACCCGGGCCCGAACCCTATCCCGGCGCACCCCCCTACGGTGCGGCACTGTACGGGCCTGGCGGCGAGCCGCTGTGGCCCGGAATTCCGCCGGCGCCGACCACCGGGGGAACCCCGTGAACGGCAACCTGCGTGGCACCGCGGTGCGGCTTGCCGTCTTCCTCACCGTGTGTGGCCTCGCCCTGTTTGTGATCATGGTGGTCTTCGGGCAGGCCCGATTCAACAACGACGCCAAGGGCTACAACGCCGTCTTCAAGGATGTTTCGGGTCTCCGCGAAGGCAACCTGGTTCGGGTGGCCGGGGTGGAAGTCGGCAAGGTGCAGCGCATCACCGTCAACGATGACGCAACGGTGCGAGTGGAATTCACCGCCGATCCCGCCGCGGTCCTCACCGAGGGGACCCGGGCCGAGGTTCGCTACGACGACCTGATCGGCGGTCGCTTTCTGGCGCTGGCGGACGGCGCCGGAGGCACGAAGGTGCTCAAACCCGGGCAGACCATCCCGGTGGAGCGGACACAGCCGGCGCTCGATTTGGATTCCGTCACCGGTGGATTCCGCCCGTTGTTCCGGGCGCTGCAACCGGACCAGGTCAACGATCTCAGCGGGCAACTGATGAAGGCGTTCCAGGGCGAGGGACCGACCATCGCGTCGTTCCTAGACCGGGCAGCGCAGGTGAGCAACACCCTCGCCGAACGCGATGTGCTGATCGGGCAGGTGGTCGACAACCTCAACGTGCTGCTCGGCACCCTGGGTCGGCAGAGTGGACAACTCGACAAGGCGGTGACGTCATTGTCTGACCTGGTCCACGGACTTGCCGAGCGCAGAACGGACATCAGCAACGCCGTCGCGTACACCAACGCCGCCACCGGAACCATCGCAGATCTGCTCGACCAGGCACGAGAACCGGTGAAGAAAGTGGTCAACGAGACAAGCCGGGTGAGCGACGTTGGGGTCTGCTGCAGGAACAGGTGACATCTGAGTTGGCTTGCCCGGGAGGGTGGGCTGGAAGGATGTTGCTGTGCCCAGGCCGTACCCCAAAGAGTTCCGTGACGATGTCGTGCGGGTTGCCCGCAACCGTGAGGACGGGGTGACGATCGAGCAGATCGCCGCCGACTTCGGGATCCATCCGATGACGTTGTCGAAGTGGATGCGCCAGGCCGATGTCGATGACGGCGCCAAACCCGGCACCAGCCGCTCCGAATCGGCCGAACTGCGCGAGCTACGCCGGCGGACTCGGCTACTGGAGCAGGAGAACGAGGTCCTGCGCCGGGCCGCGGCCTACCTGTCGCAGGCCAACCTGCCGGGAAAAGGCTCTACCCGCTCGTGAAGG
>JAGQTU010000145.1 GCA_020438865.1 Mycobacterium sp. | reverse complement strand
GGAGCAGGCGGGTATCCTTGGCATGACCGTCAGCGAAGTCCAGGGGTACGGCCGGCAGAAGGGCCATACCGAGGTGTACCGGGGTGCTGAGTACTCGGTCGATTTCGTGCCGAAGGTCCGCGTGGAGGTCCTGGTCGATGATTCCGCCGTTGACAAGGTGGTGGACGTCATCGTGCAGGCCGCGCGAACGGGCAAGATCGGTGACGGCAAGGTGTGGGTCAGCCCGGTGGAAGCCGTCGTGCGCGTCCGCACCGGCGAGCGGGGGTCCGACGCACTCTGACACACATGCCGTGACGTCTTTCCTTGCGGCCACACCGAGTGAGCGTTAGTCGGCCACGGCAGCGGGGAGGACTGAAATGACAAAGCAGAAAAGAGAATCCGCCGCCGGCGCATCCCGATGGGAGGCTCCGGCGGCGGGTTCGTCGAAGCCGGCCAAGGATCTCGCCAAGGCATCGGCACAACTGCTCGACGGCGGTCAGCGCCCACTGGAGGCGGCCGCACTGCGCGATGCACTGCTCGATCTGCACGAGTTCTGGCTGACCACCAAGGCCACCGATATCGGTATCAATGCGACCAGTGGGTTCGCCATCGTGGCCACCGGTGGGCTGGGCCGCCGGGAACTGGTCCCGTATTCGGATCTCGACCTGATGCTACTGCACGACAACATGCCCGATAAGGTCGTGACCCAGGTCGCCGAGCTGCTCTGGTATCCGTTGTGGGACGCCAACATTCGCCTCGATCACAGCGTACGAACGGTGCCGGAGGCGCTGCAGGTGGCCGGGGAGGACATTGCGGCCGGCATGGCGATGCTGGAGGCCCGTCACATCGCCGGTGACGCGGAGCTTTCCGGCTTGCTGGTCGGCGGGGCCCGCCGCCAGTGGCGCACCGGGATCGTCTCGCGCTTCGACGAACTCGTGGAGCACGCCCGGTCCCGCTGGGAGCGCAGCGGCGAGATCGCGCACCGCGCCGAACCCGACCTGAAATGTGGACGCGGTGGCCTGCGCGACGTTCAGCTGCTCAACGCGCTGGCAATCGCGCAGCTGGCCGACGTGTATCCCAGCCACTCCCTGGTGTCGCCGACCGGTTCGCTCGGCGGTGCCCATCTGGCGCTGCTGAACGTGCGCACCGAGCTACACCGGATCTCCCAGCGTGGCCGCGACCAGTTGCTGGCGCAGTTCGCCGACGAGATCGGGGCCGCGCTGCGCATCGGTGACCGGTTCGACCTGGCCCGGGTCTTGTCCGACGCCGCCCGCACAATCAGCTACTACGTCGACGCCGGCCTGCGTACCGCCGCCAATGCGCTTCCCCGCCGCGGGCTTTCGGCCCTGCGCCGCCCCGTGCGCCGACCGCTCGACGAGGGTGTGATCGAGTCCGGTGGCGAGGTCATGTTGGCTCGCGACGCGCGCCCCGAGCGTGATCCGGGCCTGATCCTGCGGGTGGCCGCGGCCTCGGCGACCACCGGGATGCCGATGTCGGCCACGACGCTGAGCCGGCTGGCCGAATCCGCACCGGAGTTGCGCACTCCGTGGCCGCGTGACGCGCTCAAGGACCTGTTGGTGTTGCTGGCCGCCGGGCCCGCGGTGGTGGCGACGGTCGAGGCCCTCGACCGGACCGGACTGTGGGGCCGGTTGTTCCCCGAGTGGGGCGCGGTGCGCGACCTGCCGCCACGCGATGTGGTCCACATCTGGACCGTCGACCGTCATCTCGTCGAGACCGTCTCGCGGGCAAGCGCTTTCACCACCCGAGTGTCCCGTCCGGATCTGTTGGTGCTCGGTGCGCTGCTGCACGACATCGGCAAGGGCCGCGGCGGTGATCACAGCGTCATCGGTGCCGACCTCGCCACCCAGGTCGGCACCCGGCTGGGGATGTGGCCCTCCGACATTGCGCTGCTCTCGGCGATGGTGCGTTACCACCTGCTGCTGCCCGAGACCGCCACCCGGCGCGACCTGCAGGATCCGCAGACCATCACCGACGTGGTGGAGGCGCTCGACGGCGACCCGGTGCTGCTGGAGTTGTTGCACGTCCTGGCTGAGGCCGACTCGTTGGCCACCGGCCCGGGGGTCTGGGGCGACTGGAAGTCCCTGCTGATCGGGGATCTGGTGCGGCGATGCCGACTGGTGATGGCCGGAGAGCCGCTACCGCACGCCGATCCGGTAGACCCGCACCACCTCGCGCTGGCCGCCGACGGAGGGGTGCACGTCGAGATGGCCGCGGGTGGCAGCCCGCACACCTACACCGTCACGATGATCGCGCCGGATCGTCGGGGTCTGCTGTCCAAGGCCGCCGGTGTGCTCGCGCTGAACACGTTGCGGGTGCACTCCGCCTCGGTCAACAGTGCCGACGGCTCGGCGATCGACACCTTCGCGGTGTCGCCGCATTTCGGTTCGCCGCCGGCCGTCGAGCTGCTGCGCCAGCAGTTCATTCTGGCGCTCGATGGTGAGCTCGACGTGATCGCCGCGCTGGAGAAGCGTGACCGGGAAGCCGCGTTGTACGGCACCGGCCGGGTGGGCGAACACAAACCCGCGGTGCCGGTCAACTCGGCGCCGGCCCCGCCGCGGGTGCTGTGGCACGACGGCAGCGGCCCCGGTCAGCTGGTGGTCGAGATCCGCACCACCGACCGCACCGGCCTGCTGGCGATGCTCACCGGCGTATTCGAGCGGGCCGGGGTCGACATCGCGTGGGCAAAGATCACCACGCTCGGATCGGCGGTGGTCGACGTGTTCGGCATCGCGGTGCCGGAGTCCGGCGTCGTCGACGGGGTTCGCGCGGCGCTGGGCCGTGACCTGTTGGCGGTGCTGCCGACGGCCGCTCCGGTCAAACCGATGGAAGAAGCGGGTTAGCCCCGGGTCGACAAGCTCCGCTGAACGGGCCGCCGAGCCCCGACCAGTAGGCTTAGCCCGTGTTTGAATCCCTGTCCGACCGGTTGACCGGTGCACTCGCAGGCCTGCGCGGCAAGGGCCGGCTGACCGACGCCGACATCGACGCCACCACCCGCGAGATCCGACTCGCCCTGCTCGAGGCCGACGTCTCGCTGCCGGTGGTGCGCAACTTCGTCACCCGCATCAAGGAGCGTGCGAAGGGCGCCGAGGTCTCCGGCGCGCTCAACCCGGCGCAGCAGGTCGTCAAGATCGTCAACGAGGAGTTGATCGGGATCCTCGGCGGCCAGACCCGCCCGTTGGCGTTCGCCAAGAACCCGCCGACGGTGATCATGCTGGCCGGCCTGCAGGGCGCCGGCAAGACCACGCTGGCGGGCAAGCTCGCCAAGTGGCTGAAGGGCCAGGGCCACACCCCGCTGTTGGTGGCCTGTGACCTGCAGCGCCCCGGGGCGGTCAGCCAGCTGAAGATCGTCGGGGAGCGGGCGGGCGTCAGCGTCTTCGCCCCCCATCCGGGGACCGCCGCCGACGCCGCGGAAACCGCGGGCGCCGGTCCGGGTGACCCCGTCGCGGTGGCCGCCGCCGGTCTGGCCGAGGCCAGGGCGAAGCATTTCGACTTCGTCATCGTCGACACCGCCGGTCGCCTGGGCATCGACGACGTGTTGATGGCGCAGGCCGCTGCGATCCGCGACGCCGTGCAGCCCGACGAGACGCTGTTCGTGCTCGACGCGATGATCGGCCAGGACGCCGTCGCCACCGCCGAGGCGTTCGGCGCCGGCGTCGGGTTCACCGGTGTGGTGCTGACGAAGCTCGACGGCGACGCCCGTGGCGGCGCGGCGCTGTCGGTGCGCGAGGTCACCGGCGTGCCGATCCTGTTCGCGTCCACCGGTGAGAAGCTCGAGGATTTCGACGTCTTCCATCCCGACCGGATGGCCAGCCGCATCCTCGGCATGGGCGACGTGCTCAGCCTCATCGAGCAGGCCGAACAGGTCTTCGACCAGCGCCAGGCCGAGGAGGCCGCCGCCAAGATCGGCTCCGGTGAGCTGACCCTGGAGGACTTCCTCGAGCAGATGCTGGCGATCCGCAAGATGGGCCCGATCGGCAACCTGCTCGGCATGCTGCCGGGCGCGGGCCAGATGAAGGACGCGCTGGCCGCCGTCGACGACAGGCAACTGGACCGGCTGCAGGCCATCATCCGCGGGATGACTCCCGAGGAGCGCGCCGACCCGAAGATCATCAACGCCTCGCGGCGGCTCCGCATCGCCAATGGCTCCGGCGTCAACGTCTCCGAGGTCAATCAGCTGGTCGACCGGTTTTTCGAGGCCCGCAAGATGATGTCGCAGATGGCTGGTGCGATGGGCATGCCGTTCGGGCGGCGCTCCTCGAAGAAGGCTGCGAAGGGCAAGAACAAGCAGGCGGGCAAGAAGAAGGGCGGCCGGGGGCCGACGCCGCCGAAGGCGCGCAATCCGCTGCTCGCCGGCGGGTTGCCGGGTGGGTTCCCCGACCTGTCCCAGATGCCCGAAGGCCTCAACGAACTCCCGCCGGGTCTGGCCGACTTCGATCTGTCCAAGCTGAAGTTTCCCGGCAAGCAGTAGCGTGCTGCACGTTCGCGGCCGCGGACTGCCCGACGGCGAGCCCGTCGAGTGGTGGATCGCCGACGGGGCGCTGCGCAGCGACCCGCTCGCCGAAGCCGAAACCGTCTGGGACGGTGGCTGGATCATTCCCGGACTGGTCGACGCGCACTGCCACGTCGGACTGGGACCGCACGGCGAAACACCGATCGAGGAGGCGGTCGCCCAAGCCGAGATCGAACGCGGAGTCGGTGCGCTGCTGCTGCGCGACTGCGGATCGCCCACCGATACCCGCGCCTTGGACGACCATGACGACCTGCCCCGCCTCATCCGGGCCGGCCGGCATCTGGCCCGCCCGAAACGCTACGGGCGCGGTCACGCCATCGAACTCGAAGACGAGTGGGATCTGCCCGCCGCGCTGGCCGAGCAGGCCCGCCGCGGCGACGGCTGGGTGAAGCTGGTCGGCGACTGGATCGACCGGTCCGTGGGGGACCTGGCGCCGCTGTGGTCCGACGACGTGCTGGCGGCCGCCATCGCCGCCGCCCACGACGCGGGCGCCCGCGTCACCGCCCACGTGTTCAGCGAGGACGCACTGCCCGGCCTCATCGCCGCGGGTATCGACTGCATCGAGCACGGCACGGGGCTGACCGACGACACCGTGGCGATGATGCTCGAGTACGGCACCGCACTGGTGCCTACCATGATCAACATCGAGAATTTTCCCGGATTCGCCGACGCGGCAAGCAAATTCCCGACCTACGCCACCCACATGCGCGAGCTGTATGCCCGCAGCCCGCAACGAATCGCCGCCGCCCGCGAGGCTGGTGTGCCCATCTACGCCGGCACCGACGCCGGGAGCAACATCGTCCACGGCCGCATCGCTGACGAGGTCGAAGCCCTGAAAACCATTGGCATGACGGCGACCGATGCACTGGGCGCCGCATGCTGGGATGCCCGGCGTTGGCTGGGTAGGCCGGCCCTGACCGACGGCGCACCGGCGGATCTGCTGTGCTTCCAACAGGATCCGCGAACGGGTGCCGACGTGCTGTCCCGGCCCGACCGGGTGATTCTGCGCGGGTCCGTCTATTAGGGCCGACATCTGGCGAGTTGGCTTGTTCGAGTTGCGCATACGTTGGCGGGATTGGGTAGGTACGGATGTCGTTATACGGCAGCCGGTTTGATCTCAACGGCCCGCCCCGGGCTGTTCAGTTATCGCTCGGTGGTGGTTGTGGTTGGAAGGGGTGGTACCACCACCAGTTGGCGCGTTCGCCGGTGGGGCCGCGGTAGGGCGCGACGTGGGGTCCGGGATGCTTGGGTGGGCGGGCCAGTGATCGGGTGCTGAGGGGTCGTCCGTCGGTGTCGGTGACGACGAGGCGCTCGGCGGGGCCGGTGATGGTGATCAGGCCGCGGTGATGTGCCCGGTGGTGATACGGGCAGATCAGCACCAGGTTGGCCAGTTCGGTGGGCCCGCCGTCCTGCCAGTGCCGGATGTGGTGGGCGTGCAGCCCGCGGGTGGCCCCGCAGCCGGGCACCGCACAGCTGGGGTGGCGGTGTTCCAGGGCGCGGCGAAGCCGGCGGCTGATGGTGCGGGTGGTTCGCCCCGCCCCGATGG
>JAGQTU010000144.1 GCA_020438865.1 Mycobacterium sp. | reverse complement strand
CGGGAACCGCTCGACCTGACGCAGCAGGCCGATGTCGCCGACGGGCGGATCGAGCTGAAAATCAATGCGGCGGAACGCGTTCAACGTGTCCTGGTGATGCCTGCGGTTGTCGTCGAAGGTCCCCATCCGCAGCCGCTCGGCACGCAACAGGTCGAGGTCGACGTCGGCCACCGAGCGCTGCTCCTCGGCCGGGAACCGCTCGGACTCGGCCAGCAACCGGCCGTTCTCGTAGATCATCGTCTGGCCGTCCCAGGCCAGATCGGTGGTCGACTCCCCCTGGCCGGCCGCGGCGTAGACGTAGGCCGCCAGGCAGCGCGCCGAAGCCGAGCGTGCCAGCAGTTTGCGGTCGTCGGCCCGCCCGATGGTGATCGGGCTACCGGACAGGTTGGCCAGCACGGTCGCGCCGGCCAGCGCCGCCTGCGCGCTGGGCGGAACCGGTACGAACATGTCCTCGCAGATCTCGACGTGCAGCACCAGGCCGGGAACGTCGGCGGCGCTGAACAACAGATCGGGGCCGAAGGGCACCTCGGCTCCGGCGATGCGGATGGTGCCGCGAACGTCGTCCCCCGCCGCGACCTGACGCCGCTCGTAGAACTCGCGGTAGGTCGGCAGGTAGGACTTCGGGGCCACCCCGAGCACCGCACCGCGGTGGATCACCACGGCTGTGTTGTAGATCCGGTGCAGGTAACGCAGCGGCGCACCCACCACGAGCACGGGTAGCAGGTCCGCCGAGGCGGCGACGACATCGAGCAGCGCGTCCTCGACGGCGTCCAGCAGGGTGTCCTGCAGCAGGATGTCCTCGATGGAATATCCGGACAGGGTCAACTCCGGGAACACCGCCACGGCGACGCCGTCGTCGTGGCAGGCCCGGGCCAGCCGCACCACCGATTCGGCGTTGCCGGCCGGGTCCGCCAGCACCGCATGGTGCGTGCAGGCGGCCACCCGGACGAATCCGTGCCGGTAGGCCGAGTAGAAATCCATGCCCCATTGTCGCCCGTGCCCGGCCCGGCGAAAACGGCAACCTCCGTTCGGCGTGTCCGGATGCCCGAATCGGGTATCTGAAGCCCCATGGCCGCAACCGCGCTACTGGCGGTCGACATGCTCAACGCCTACCGCCACCCCGATGCCGAACAACTCGCCGGCAACGTCGCCGCGATCGTCGAACCGCTGTCGAACCTGATCGCCGAGGCCCGGCAAAGCGACGACGTGGACCTGATCTACGTCAACGACAACTATGGCGATTTCACCGCCGAGCCGAGCGATCTCGTCCGCGCCGCATTGGATGGCGCCCGCCCCGAACTGGTCCGCCCGATCGTGCCCGAACCGGACAGCCGGGTGCTGACCAAGGTCAGGCACAGCGCGTTCTACGCGACACCGTTGGCGTATCTGCTCAATCGCCTTGAGACCGAACGGGTGATCCTGACCGGCCAGGTGACTGAGCAGTGCATCCTCTACAGCACCCTGGACGCCTACGTGCGCCACTATCCCGTGGTGGTGCCACCCGATGCGGTGGCCCACATCGATGCCGAACTCGGCAAAGCGGCGCTGGCGATGATGGAACGCAACATGAGTGCCCGCATCGAGTCGGCGGAGCAGTGCCTGTCCGAGTCGGTTTAGCCGTCGGCGCTGAGCCAGCCGCATACGAGCGATGATGCGCGCGTTGGCCCGGCCGGTTCCATCGATGACACCGAAATAGTCGCTCTGAGCCGGGCAGAGAGGGTGCCAACTATCCTGTGGGCGTGGAGGCTCCCGAACTCGTCGCCCTGCTGACCGGTCGGCGCGTCGCGGTGCTCACCGGCGCCGGAATCTCCACCGACTCCGGAATTCCGGACTACCGCGGCCCCGACTCACCGCCGGCCAATCCGATGACGATCCGCCAGTTCACCTCCAGCCGGGAGTTCCGGCAGCGCTACTGGGCCCGCAACCACCTCGGCTGGCGGCACATGGCGCAAACCATGCCGAACGCCGGCCACCGTGCGGTGGCCATCCTGGAGCGGGACGGCGTCGCCACCGGCGTGATCACTCAGAACGTCGACCTGCTGCACACCAAGGCCGGCAGCCGCAACGTCATCAACCTGCACGGCGCCTACGCCCGGGTGGTTTGCCTGGACTGCGGGCACACCATGTCGCGGGCGGCGCTGGCCGAGCAGCTCGAAGCGGCCAATCCCGGGTTCGCCGAACGGGCCGAACGCCTGGGCGGGCTGGCGGTGGCACCGGACGCCGACGCCGTGGTCGCCGACACCGACTCATTCCGCTTCGTCGACTGCCCGGCCTGCACGGGCATGCTCAAACCCGATATCGTCTACTTCGGCGAGAACGTCCGCAAAGAGGTTGTGGACAAAGCCTATTCGCTGGTCGACGAGTCGGACGCCCTGCTGGTTGCCGGATCCTCGCTGACGGTGTTCTCCGGATACCGGTTCGTGCGGCATGCGGCCGCGCGCGGTATCCCGATCGCGATCATCAATCGCGGACCGACCCGCGGGGACGACCTGGCGACGGTGAAGGCACACGGCGGTTGTTCGGAGCTGCTGGTGCTGCTCGCCGACGAGTTGTCGGGTCGGCTGTCGGCGTGAGCTGGTTCGGGGCTGCGCCCGTCGACACCCACACCGAAGCGGACGTCGAGGAGGAGGCCGGCCGGGTCGCGGCCCTGTTGAAACGGATGCGTCCGCCGGCCGGGCCGCTGACCGAACGGTGGGCGCTGGGCATCGGCGACGTTGTCGCCAACACCGCCCGGCTGCCCCGACGGCTGCGCGGTGCGGTCGGATTCCTCAACCGCTTCGGCGGCCTGGCGATCGGCCCCCAGGCCCTGGAGTTCGACGGCGACGACGTCGCGTGGACCAAGATCACCGAGATCGACACCCGCAACCTGGTCGAATACCTGCTCTCCGGTGCGGTCGAAAAGCAGGTGGACCGGCTTCCGGTGCCATGGTTCCCCGGGCGGGCCAAACTGCTCGGGCTGGCCTCGGCGGCGGTGCTTACCCTGCTGATGGCTACCGCCAAACAGCAGATCGAGGAACACGCCGACGTCCGCATCCCGGCCGAGGTGCACTACCGCGGGTTCTTCCGGCGCGACAAGGTGCTCTCCCCCGGGGTGCTCTCGACGCTGATCCTCGCCGACCCGAAGGTCAGCGAATGCGTGATCGCCACCGCCAAAGCCAACGGCGTCACCGTGCGCAAACGCGGTGACGACCCGATGGACGCGGCCGACGAGCGGGCCGAGCAGCTCAAGGCCAAGCTCGCCGAACTGGAGTCGGGGATTCGCCGGGTGCTGCGTCGGCGCTAGACCGCAACCAGGTCGTCGGCATGCACCGCGGGCCGGCGCAATTCGGCGGGCAGGTCGGTGGTGGACCGCCCGACCATCGTCGCCAACTCGGCGGCGTCATAGGCCACCACGCCGCGGGCGACCATCCCCTCATCGGGTCCGCGCAACTCGACGACATCACCGCCGACGAAGCGTCCAGACACCGCGGTGATGCCGGCGGGCAGCAGCGAGCGGCGCTGCTCGACCACGGCGCGCACCGCGCCGGCGTCCAGCGTCAGTGCGCCCGCCGCCTCCGCGGCGTAGCGCACCCAGAACCGGCGCGCCGACATCCGGTCCGGGCGCGGGGCGAAGACGGTCCCGACCGAGGCGTCGCTGAGCGCGGCGCCCGCGTCGGTGGCGGCGGCCAGCAGCACCGGCACCCCGGCGTCGGCGGCCAGCAGCGCCGATGACAGCTTCGAGGCCATCCCGCCGGTGCCGAGCCGGCTGCCTTGCCCGGCCACCACGCCATCGAGGTCGTCCGGACCGCCGACCTCGGCGATGAACCGCGCGTCTCCCTTGCGGGGGTCGGAGTCGTAGAGCCCGTCGATGTCGGACAACAACACCAGCGCGTCCGCACCGACCAGGTGGGCTACCAGCGCCGAGAGCCGGTCGTTGTCGCCGAAGCGGATCTCGTTGGTGGCCACCGTGTCGTTCTCGTTGACGATGGCGACCGCGTGCAGCGCGCGCAGCCGGTCCAGCGTGCGCTGGGCGTTGGTGTGCTGAACCCGCATCGAGATGTCGTGGGCGGTCAACAGCACCTGGCCGACCGTGCGGTGGTAGCGGCCGAACGCCGAACTCCAGGCATTGACCAGCGCCACCTGCCCCACGCTGGCCGCGGCCTGCTTGGTGGCCAGGTCGGTGGGCCGCCGGCTGAGGCCCAGCGGCTCGATACCGGCGGCGATTGCGCCGGAGGAGACGATCACGACGTCGGAGCCGGCCTTCATCCGGGACTCGATGGCGTCGGCCAGCTGGGCCAGCCTGCCCGCGTCGAACAGCCCGGACCTGGTGGTCAGCGCGGTGGTGCCGATCTTGACCACGACGCTGCGCGCGGTGCGGATGGCATCGCGGTGGGCGCCGCTCGCCGGCTGTTGGTTCGCTCCGCGAGCGTCGCTCACCGGCTGTTGGTTCGCTCCGCGAGCGTCGCTCACGTGTCGTCCCCGTGTTCGCGGCGCTGGCGGCGAAGCTCCTTGCGCTCGGCGGCCCCCACCCGGTCGTTGTGCTCCAGCCGCGCGTCGGTGCCGCGGCCGGTCGGCGTCACGTCCACCCCGGCCGGGGTCTGCGGCTCCCACTCGAAGGTCATGTCGCCGATGGTCACCGCACATCCGGGCTTGGCGCCGCGCTTGAACAACGCCTCCTCCACACCGAGCCGGGCCAGCCGGTCGCCGAGGTACCCGACCGCCTCGTCGTTGTCGAAGTCGGTCTGGGCCACCCAGCGCTCCGGGCGGCTGCCGCGCACCACGAAACCGCCCGGATGGTCCCGGTCGGCGGCGACCGTGAAGCCGCTGTCGTCGACCGGCACCGGCCGGATCACCGGTCGCCGCGGCACCACCGGCGGCAATGCGTCCTGGTAGGCGGACACCATCCCCCACAGCGCGAAGGTCAACTCGCGCAACCCCTCCCGGGTCACCGTGGAGACCTCGAACACCGGCCAGCCACGCTGCTCGATGTCGGGGCGGACGAAGTCGGCGAGTTCCCGCGCCTCGGGCACGTCGATCTTGTTGAGCACCACCGCGCGGGGCCGGTCGGCGAGGTCGCCGAGCGTGGTGTCGCCCTGCAGCGTCGGCCGGTAGGCCGCCAACTCGGCCTCCAGCGCTTCGATGTCCGATATCGGGTCGCGGCCGGGTTCCATTGTGGCGCAGTCGATCACATGCACCAGCACCGCGCAGCGCTCGATGTGACGCAGGAAGTCCAGGCCGAGCCCCCGTCCGGCGGATGCCCCGGGGATCAGGCCGGGCACGTCGGCGACGGTGAAGGTGTGCTCCCCCGCCGACACCACACCGAGGTTGGGGACCAGCGTGGTGAACGGGTAGTCCGCGATCTTCGGCTTGGCCGCCGAGATCGTCGACACCAGAGAGGATTTGCCCGCCGAGGGGAAGCCGATCAGCCCGACGTCGGCGACGGTCTTCAACTCCAGGGTCAGCGCGCGTTCCTCGCCCTGCTCGCCGAGCAGCGCGAAGCCCGGGGCCTTGCGGGCGCGGGACGCCAGCGCGGCATTGCCCAGACCGCCGCGGCCGCCCTCGGCGGCGGTGAAGCGGGTGCCCGCCCCGACCAGATCGGCCAGCAGTCGGCCGTTGTCGTCGAGCACCATGGTGCCGTCGGGCACCCTTACCTCGAGATCGGCCCCGGCGGCGCCGTCCCGGTTGCTGCCCGCACCCTGCTTGCCCGAGGGCGCCACCACGTGCGGGTGGAAATGGAAATCCAGCAGCGTGTGCACCTGCGGGTCGACGATCAGCACCACGCTGCCGCCGCGCCCGCCGTTGCCGCCGTCGGGACCGCCGAGTGGTTTGAACTTCTCGCGATGGACCGACGCGCAGCCGTTGCCCCCGTTACCCGCGCGGGCGTGGATGACGACGCGGTCCACGAACCGGGGCATCGGAGAGTCCTTTCAATCGTCGAGTGTGCGCCTACCGCGAGAAATCGGTCTCAATCTCGCAGTGGCTGCACACTCGCGAAATTAAGACCTACTCCGGTCGCGGGACGCGGACGATGTTGACCGTCTTGCGGCCGCGCTTGACGCCGAACTCCACGGCACCGGGCGCGGTGGCGAAGAGGGTGTCGTCACCGCCACGGCCGACATTGACGCCGGGGTGGAAGTGGGTGCC
>JAGQTU010000143.1 GCA_020438865.1 Mycobacterium sp. | reverse complement strand
GGCGTTGATCGAGCCAGCGCCGGAACGCCCGCCGCCGGGCCGCCCCGCGCAGCAGCGCCGCGATGCGTGGGCGCACCTCGTCGAGCGCCGGGGCGGGTCCGGCGCGTAGCCAGCCCTCGGCGCCGCGGGACTGGGCGAAGCGGCGCGGGTTGCGGGCGTGGTAGTCGGCGACCGCGGCCTCCTCGATGTCGACGTCGCGGGTGATGTGGTCGAACACCGCGCGGGCGAGCGGATCAGTGAGCACCGAGGCGGCGATGCTGCCGAGTTCCAGGCGTGCGGTCAGGTCGGGCAGCACGTCGTCCTCGCTCGGTGTGGTGGCGGTGACGGTCACGCCGAGGGCGGCGGCCTCGCGGGCGATGACGCGTTCGGTCACCAGCAGTTGGGTCAGCCAGCGCCGCAGTTGCCTGCCCTCGCTGGTGTGCGGCCGCGGCAGCGCGGACACCTGGGGCGCGCCCCGCAGGGCCGCCTCGCGGGCGTCGACCTCGGCCACCGGCACCGGCGTTCCGGCGACGGTCGCGACCGCGGCGTCGGGGCTCACCGGACCGTCACCGCGACCGCCGGGGTGTACAGCAACCGGCCCGCGCAGCCGATCCGGATCAGCGCCCACCACTGCCCCGGCGGCGCCCAGGCTGGCGGGGCGACGTCGAAGCCGATGTCGACGGTCGAGCCGGCCCGCAGTACCGCGCCCCGCGCCGCCGGGCCCATCCACTGCCAGGTACCCCACGGGCTGATCAGGTGGGCCTCCACCGCGAGGTCGGCGCGGGCGTCGGTGCCGACGGTGACGCTGAGCCGGGCGGTCTCGCCAGGGGCGACGACGATGTCGGTGGGCTCGGTGATCAATCGCACCAACTCGGACCCCGGCTCGCCGATCGAGACCACGCACACGTCCTCGACGCTCTGCCGCCACGCGGCGGGGATGTCCCCGGTCAGGTCGAGAGTGGCCCGCACCGGGTAGTCCCCGGGTTCGGCGTCGGCGGGCACCCTCAGCGTGATGTCGGCCTCCCGGTGTCCGCGGGCCGGCAACTCGAAGGACAGCTCCTTGGGGCCGGCCGCCCAGCCGGGCGCGCAGCGCAGCCGCACCACGCCGCTCAGGGTGGCGTCGCTGCAGTCGCTGGCCACCGAGAGCCGCAGCGTCACCGATGCGCCCGGTTCGGCCGTCATGGTTTCCGGGTGCAGGTGGGCGACGGCGGGCAGGCCGCCCAGCGGGGCGGGGCCGCGGTTGTGCAGCCAGTAGCGGGAGTACAGCGGTTGGGCCGCCTCGGCGTCGGGGGCCAGGGCGGCCCCGTCGGCGTCGAGCACGGTCGGCACGTCGAGGTGCGCCAGCAGGGTGGCGATCTGGTAGCCGTGCAGCCGCAGCGGGGACTGCCCGCCGCCGCGCGCGGTCTCCAGCAGGTCGGCCGGGACCAGCCCGGCGATCTTGCCCACCGGGCTGGAGATGGTGAGATCCGTTGTCGCGCCACGGGTTTCGACGAGCCGGATGGTGACGTCCTCGGGGTCGACGGCGCCGGAGCTGCCGGTGGCGGTGGGGTTGCCGCCGACCTTGAGGGCGGCCAACTGCACCGTGCCGGCCGGCTCGACCGTCAGCAGCGAGCCGTCGGGCGGCAGCACCCCCGCTCCCCCGTCGACGGACACGGCCACCATCGGGTGGTTGAACTCCGCGCTGCGCGAAGGCATCTCGGCTTCGCGCCAGTCACCGCGCCCGGAGATCAGGGCGAAGTCGAAGGTGTGCGTCCAGTGCTGCAGCTGGAAGTTGGAGCCGTCGGGTGCGGTGCGCCGCGGCGGGTCGATCCACACCCCGGACGGCCAGCCGGTGCAGGACCGCATCAGCGAACTGTGCAGGGTGCCGTCGGCTTCGACGGCGAAACCGGGCACGCCGCGGTTGATCAGCGCGACGGTGCGCGGTTCGAAGGCACCGAGGCCGGCCGGGGCGCTCTGCTCGACGGTGATCTCGGCGTCGTCGAGGTCGTCGACCAGCGCGGCGATCGCCTCGGTCAGGCCGCCGGTCGCGGGCTGCGCACCGGCCCAGTGCCCGGCGATGATCAGCACCGGCAGGTCCAGCGCGTCGCGCAGGTCGGCGTCGGGCCGCCACACCCGCTCCAGCGGCGTCGCGGCGGGCACCCACACCCGCGCCTGGCCGGTGGCGGCGAGTTGGCGGTGCAGTTCGGCGGTGTAGCTGTGGTCGGCGGCGGCCAGCACCTCGGCGGTGAACGCGTTGTCGTCGGGTCCGCCGAGCGCGATGCGGGCGTCCGGCAGGTTGGAGTCGACGTCGAGATGCCCGTAGCGGGTGTGGGTGGCGCTGCTGCAGGTGGCGGTGACCCCGGCGCGCACCAGCGCCACCATCAGGTCGCGCGCCAGGTCTCCGGCGGTGGTCTCCGACGGGGCCACCACCTCGGCGACCGAGATGGCCCGCACCCCGGCCCGCGGGCCGTTACCGACCCGGACCCGCACCGCCGAGGACAGGCCGAACCAGCCGTGCGCGGGGTTGTCCAGCGTCCAGGGGTGCGCGGCGGCGTCGACGGCGCGGTCCTCCCCGGTGTCGTGGTCGTGCATCAGCCCGAAGCCGCGGCCGATCACGGCGTCGCCCACCTCGCTGACCGGCAGCGCGCCGGGTACCGGGCAGGGCCAGCGCAGCCGCACCAGCCGGTCGGCGCCGGTGAACTCCTCGATCGTGGTGGCGCACTGCACCCGGTCGATGCCGTGCCACAGCGTCAGCACCTGGGTGTAGCGCAGCAGTTCGCCGATGCGTCCGCGCACCACCAGCCGCTCGCCCAGGGCGCTGCGGTAGGCCTGCACCGACTCGGCCGGCGCGGCCGACGAGCACACCACCGGCCCGCTGGGCAGCAGGTGCCACGGCCCCTCACCGGCCTCCGGGTGCGCCGGGTATTCCTCGTAGACCGCCAGTTCGTTGCCGACGCGCCCGTCGGCGATCAACTCGCGGTCGCCGGACAACTCGACCAGCGACGCCACCCCGCCGCCGCGGGCGGGGTCGACCCGCAGCCGGTGGTGCTCGTTGGCGATCTCCACCCCGTCGATCGGGGTCCAGCCCGCCTTCTTGCGGGCCTTCGTCAGCCGGTAGCTGCGCCAGCCGAGCGAGCCGACACCGTCGGCCCGCCAGCTCACCGAGTGCCCGTCGTCCTCGACCAGCACCGGGATCTCGGTGCCGGCGGTGTCGGTGAGCTTCACGCCCGCACCGACCGGCGTCTCAAGGTGCACGGTCACGATGTCGGTTCGGTTGTGCGCCAACGGGTTCCACACCACCACCGAGCCCGGTTCGGCGGCCACCGCCCGGGACAGCAACGCCAGCGAGGCGGAGCGGGCCGCGCCGCCCAGCTCCCAGGCGTCCCGCCAGCCGGTCAGCAGGTCCAGGTAGACCTGGTCGGACTCCGATCCGGTGATGGCGTCGTGGTGGGCGCCCCAGGCCAGCTGCACCCAGGCCTTGGCCAGCGCGGCCTCCGGGTAGCGGGCGCCGGAGAGCAGCGAGGCGAAGACCGCGAACCGCTCGGCACCGAGGACGGCGTCCTCGGCGGCCCGGTTGGCCTGCTTGGTGTCGATGTAGGAGACGTCCTTGCCGGTGTAGATCGGGTTCATGTCCCGGGTCTGCGGCGAGGGCCGCACCCCGCGCTCGTCGGCGTCGGCCCGCACCGCGGCGAAGAACTCGCTGGGCAGCGCGCAGACGAACCGCGGCCAGGTGTAGCGCGCGTTCCAGTCCCGGTGGATGTCGGTGACCCAGGCGTTGGGCGGGGTGTAGTCGGTGCCGACCGGCAGCAGCACGTTGCGGGTCAGCGCCACCGATTTCAGCTCGCGGAACAACTCGTAGGTGGCCTCCTCGGCCTCGGCCAGCGTGGCCGACGAGTCCATCCACCAGCCGGCCGCGTAGTGCGCGGGCATGTAGTGCGTCAACAGGCCCAGCCCGGACGGCGCGATCCACTCGAACTCGCTGCGGAACTGCATGCGGCGCGGGTCCCCGCCGCCCGCCATCGGCCCCCACTGGTGGTGCGGTCCGCGCGCCCATCCGCTCGACGTCAGGCCGGCGTCGGCGGCCATGCCGGGGAACTGCGGGTCGTGGCCGAACACGTCGAGTTGCCACGCGGTGGCCGGGTTGGCGCCGAGCACGTCGCGCTGGAAACCGATGCCGTGCACGAAGTTCCGGATCGCCGTCTCCGCGCCGGTGAGGTTGGTGTTCGGTTCGTTGTAGGTGCCGCCCATGATCTCGACGCGCCCGGCCGCGAGCAGGTTCAGCAGTTCGGCGCGGTCCTGCGGGTGGGCGTCGAAATAGGGCTTGAGGTAGTCGACCTCGGCGAGCACGAACTTGTACACCGGGTCGCGGCGGGCCATCTCGAGGTGGGCGGCCACCAGGGCGAAGGCGTTGTTCTGCTTGCACCGGCCGGGCGGGTCCTCGGTCCAGACGCTGGTGTAGGCGCCCTGGGTGTTCCACCACACCGGGTCGTAGTGGAAGTGGCTGATCATGTGCATGGTCCAGCCGGGTTCGGCGACGACGAACTCGAAGGTGCCCTGGTCGTTGATCTGGCCGGTGCGGCGCTCGCCCACCGTCGCGCGGCGCACCCGCACCGGGACCTCGACCGTGCCGTCGCCTGCCGGCACCTCGGCCTCGCCGCTGAACCCGTCGCCGTCGATCCGGACCTTCTCGCCCTCCGCGGCGTCGGCGTAACCGACCCGCACCACCTGCAACGGTGCGTCGGGGGGCCCGACGAAAAGCTCCGTCGACTCCGCGGAGGTCACACGCACGCGGCCAATCTACGGGCCGGGCGGGCTTACCGTGGCGACACGTCGATGATCAGCGGCCGGGGGTCGGAGATGGTCATGATCGGGGTGGTCGGTCAGGGCCCACCTCCTGCACGAACGGCACGCCCGGTCAGGATGTTGAGGGTGGCCCTTCGCATGGGTACCAGGTACCCGTGTTGGCGCGAATCGGAGACGCGAAACGGAGAGTTGCGCCGGGGGCGCGTCTCCGGCGGGACACCCGTTGTGCCCGGCTACGAGCGACTCGTGTCGGGGGGCACCGACCGAGTCGCTCGTAGCCGGGCACTTGGGACTCTGGGTAACAGCGGCGCCGGCGTCCCTTCCTAAACTTCTGAAAGCCGGAAACATGACCTGGACAACCCGACTTGCCGATCAACTCGACTGGCACTGGCGCAACGCGCTGCGACCCCGCCTGGACGGGCTCATCGATGGCCGAGCTCGTCCTGCACATCAACCGTGAGATGATCCATCACGGCGCCGAAATCGCTTGTATCCGAGACCTTTACGTCCACACCAAGCAGGAGGAATAGTGCCCGCCCTTGCACCCCCCGTCGGCGATGAACGCCACGCACTGCACACCTTCCTCGCCTACCAGCAGGACGCCTTCTTCGCGGTGGCCCACGGCCTCACCGACGACCAGGCCCGCGCCACCCCCAGCGTCAGCACGCTGTCCATCGGCGGGCTGATCAAGCACGTCACCGGCATGCAGCGGATCTGGATGCAGCGGGTCGCCGCCGCGCCCGACAAGCCGCCGACCGACACCCGCCCGATCGAGGAGCGCACCCGGGAGTACCAGGACGAGTACGTGATGCGCTCCGATCAGACGCTGGCCGGGTTGCTCGACGCCTACGCCGCGCAGAACGAAGAGACGCTGCGGCTGGCGGGAACCGCCGACCTCGAGGCCGCGGTGCCGGTGCCGCGGGACTCGCCGTGGTTTCCCAAGGACGTCGAGGCGTGGTCGGTGCGCTGGGTGTTCCTGCATGTGATCAGCGAGTTGGCCCGGCACGCCGGGCACGCCGACATCATCCGCGAAAGCATCGACGGCGCAACCATGTACGAACTCATCGCCGCCGTCGAGCACTGGGAACCGCAGCCGTGGTTGACCCCGTGGTCACCCAAAACGTGAAGCACGCTGCGGTAAACCCGCTGGTGTGACGGGCGTCGCTGCGCCGCCGGGAAATTGGTGGTAATCAGTGCGGGTTTGGCACACTGGCAAGAATGAGTTCCACCAAACCTCGAGAACTGGCCAGGCTTGATCGGGTTCCGCTCCCGATCGAAGCGGCCCGCATCGGCGTGACCGGCTGGCAGCTCACCCGCACCGGCGCCCGCGTGCTCACCAAGATCGGCGGCCGCGGCCGCTTCCAGGACAAGGTGCTGCAGGAGATTCCGCAGACCTTCGCCGACCTCGGACCCACCTACGTCAAGTTCGGCCAGATCA
>JAGQTU010000142.1 GCA_020438865.1 Mycobacterium sp. | reverse complement strand
GGTCAGGGCGTCGGCGTCGCCGCGGGCCAGCGCGTCGTCGAGGGATTTCTGCACCGCGGCGGCGTCGGGGTCGTAGCCGCCGGGCGCGGGCGGGGTGATGGTGTTGGCGCCGTCGGCGACCACCAGGACCCCGATCGGTGCGTCGGTCCCGTCGATCTCGGCCCGCAGTGCGCGGCCCGCGGCCATCGCGGCGGCGGCGTCGAGGTCGGTCGCGTAGACGCGGACCTCGGCGCTGGCCGCGGGGCTGGCCTGTCCACGCAGCCAACCGGCGATCAGCGCGCACAGTGGCAGCGCGCTGACGGTGTCGGGCGCCTGCGGCGACAGGGTGACGGGAACGTCGACGCCGTAGCCGGCGAACGTGCCGCGGGAGTGCGGGCCGATGACGTCGCCTCGCGCGCCGGCCCCGATCACCACCCAACGGTCCGGCAGCCCGGCGGCGGCGGTGAGCGCGGCGTCCCGGAAACCGGCGACCTCGCCCGCCGCGGCACGGGCTAGTTGCGGCACCAGCACCGGAGGTGACGGGATCAGGGCGATGGCGGCCAGCACGCCCCACACGCTAGCGCCCGCTACCCCGGTGCATCGGCGCCGACGGTCGGGTGGTCGTCGGACGACTCGCGGGCCAGCGCGGCGGTGGCGAATACCATCGCGGCGACGGCGACTCCCAGGACGAACCAGCCGGACTCCCCCGGCCGCAGCGTTTCACCGAGGATCGCGATACCGAGGATGGAGCCGACCAGCGGCTCGCTGACCGTCACCGCGGGCAGCGACGCGGCCATCGATCCGGCCCGGAACGACGACTGCTGGACCGCCGTCGCGGCGAGGGCCACCGCCGCCCACGGGTACAGCTCCGGGGTCTTGAGCATCGCCAGCACGCCGTCGTCCACCCGGTCCACGACACCCTTGGTCAGCACCGCGAACAGGCCCCACAGGGAGCCGGCCACCAGCCCCAGCAGCACCGCGGCCACCGGTTTGCCCGACCAGATCTTCGCCCCGAGCAGGCACAGCAGCAGCGCCGGGCCCAGCGTGGCGATCACCCACAGCCACGGCTCCAGCCCGGCGCGTGCGTTCCCCTTCGACGGGTTGCCGACGGACACGATCACCGCGACGGCGACGGCCAGCAGCACCGCCCACAGCCACTGTGAACGGGTGATCCGCCGCCCGACCCACCAGGCGCTGAGCGGCAAGGCGAACAGCAGCGACGTCACCAGCAGCGCCTGCACCAACAGGACCGAGCCGAACGCGAGCGCCGCGGCCTGCAGCCCGAACCCGGCCGCCGCCACCAGGCTGCCCAGCCACCATTGCCTGTCCTTGAGCAGCCGCACCAGCAGCGCGACGTGCCCGACCGGTTCGTCGGTGACGTCGTGGGCGGAACGCTGCTGCAGGACGTCACCCATGGCGACGCACAGCGCGGCCCCCAGCGCCAGCAGGGTGGCGATGTCCGAGTGGCGCATGACCTGGTCTCCTCCCTGGCCCACTGGCCCCCCGGGCCTCTGACCCACTGGCCCCCCGGGCCTCTAACCGGAAGTACCGACCTTACGAACCCGGAGCACGTGCACCTACGGACTGGTTCAATACCATCGAGGAGGGCCGGCCGCACCCCGGCGGGGCCGGCCCGGCATGCAGCACTGGCGCCGCGTTGCGCGGCAGGGGCGCGGGAGCACCGCGCGAAGGGCAGGTGACGCGAGACATGACGATCGACGCGCCGAACACCGGTGAGTCCCCCAAGCCGGCGCCGCGACCGGGGCCACCGCGCCCTGCACCCCGCCCGCACCCGCCCGCCCAGCCCGTCGCGGCGCCACCGTCCAGCGACCCGCACCGGTTCGGCCGCATCGACGACGACGGCACCGTGTACCTGGTCACCGCCGCCGGCGAACGGGTGATCGGTTCCTGGCAGGCCGGTGACAACGAGGCCGCCTACGCGCATTTCGGCCGGCGCTTCGACGACCTGGCCACCGAGGTCACCCTGATGGAGACCCGGCTGGCCTCGGGCACCGGCGACGCCCGCAAGATCAAGGCCGCCGCGGCGGCGCTGGCCGAGACGCTGCCCACCGCCCATGTCCTCGGCGACGTCGACGCGCTGGCCGATCGGCTGGCCGCGATCCGCGACCACGCCGAGGAGACCGCCGCCGCCGACCGGGCACGCCGGGAGGAGCACCGCGCCGCGCAGACCGCCCGCAAGGAGGCCCTGGCCGCCGAGGCCGAGGAGATCGCCACGAACTCCACCCAGTGGAAGGCCGCGGGCGATCGGATGCGCGCCATCCTCGACGAGTGGCGCACCATCACCGGCCTGGATCGCAAGACCGACGACGCACTGTGGAAGCGGTATTCGGCCGCGCGCGAGACCTTCAACCGGCGGCGCGGATCACACTTCGCCGAACTGGACCGCGAACGCGCGGGCGCCAAGGCGGCCAAGGAGCGGCTGTGTGAACGGGCCGAGGAGCTCTCCGGCTCCACCGACTGGGCTCCCACCGCGGCGGCGTTCCGCGTCCTGTTGACCGAGTGGAAGGCGGCGGGCCGCGCGGCCAAGGATGTCGACGACGCGTTGTGGCACCGATTCAAGGCCGCCCAGGACACGTTCTTCGCCGCCCGCAACGCCGTCAGTGCGGAGCGCGACGCCGAGTTCCAGGCCAACGCGCAGGCCAAGGAGCAGTTGCTGGCCGAGGCGGAGAAGCTGGACACGTCCAACGCCGAGGCCGCCCGCGCCGCCTTCCGCGCAATCGGGGACAAGTGGGACGCGATCGGCAAGGTCCCGCGCGAGCGTTCCGCCGAGTTGGAGCGCCGGCTGCGGGCGGTGGAGAAGAAGGTGCGCGACGCCGCCGACGCCGGCCGGGTGGACCCGGAGGCGCAGGCCCGCGCCGACCAGTTCCGGGTGCGCGCCGAGCAGTTCGAGCGTCAGGCGGAGAAGGCGGCCGCGGCCGGGCGTACCAAGGACGCCGAGGAGGCGCGGGCCAGCGCCGAGCAGTGGCGGCAATGGGCCGAGGCGGCGGCGCAGTCCCTGGGCCGCCGCTAGCGGGCGCGCAACCTGGCCGCGAGCCCGAACAGCGGCCCCAGCACGACCAGCGCCAGCCACGCCCATTTGGCGTTGTCCGGGCCGAATCGATAGGCCAGCGGGATCGAGCCGAGGAACACCACGACGATCAGCAGCGCCCCGGCGAGCTGTCGGCTCAGCGGCTCGTCGGCGTCGTCGGTGAGGCCACGCCGCCGCGCCACGACGGTCAGCGCGATGCTGACCAGGACCACGGCGGCGACGTTGGCCGCGTACACGGCGGTCGGTAGCGGAAGGTTCGCCGGGTTGGGGCTGCTGATCGCCTTGGTGGTGAACGGGATGAACACCACCAGCGCCACCAGGTACATGCAGATCCGCACGGTCGGCCCGTCGAGGGCGTTGAAGGTGCCGATCAGCCGGTGGTTGCCGCGCCAGAACCCGGCGATCACCGCGAAGCTGATGACGAAGGCCAGCAGCTGGTCCCCGAGACCGGTGTCGAGCAGCGAGCTCAGGCTCTGCCACGCCGCCGCCGGCGGCACCTCCAGCGTGGTGACCAACAGCGTGACCGAGAAGCCGAAGATGGCGTCGACGAAGTTCAGGGCGCGGTCGAACTCGGTACTGCCGCGTTCGAAGACGCCGGGACGCTTGCCTGACACCCCGAACGTTCTACCACCGCGGGTTCAACTGCTACGGGGTGCCCTCGGCGGGCGGCTGGTCATCGCGCAGCTTCAGCTCGTCGAGCAGGGTGCGGGACTGTTGATCGGCGGCCTCGCGCCGGCGCTGCTCCTCGGCCGCCAGCTGTACCGCGGTGCGGGTCCACACCACCCGCGCCCAGTGGAAGGTCAGCAGGATCACCGTGATCCAGCCGATGACGAGGCCGATACCGGGCCCGGGGTGTCCGTGGGTGGCGGTCTGACGCGACCACACGGCCAGCATGCCGATGGCGCTGGCCAGCCCGGAGCCGGCCAGCGCGAACCAGGCCAGCACCCAGCGCCGGGTCAGCAGGGCCAGCATCGAGAACCCGACACCGAAGACCAGCGCCAGCCAGCTGAAGATCCGCGACGGCAGCGCGATGCCGACGCTGATCGCCTTGTCGTCACCCATCAGCACGTCGACGCCGCGGGCGCCGCCGGTGTGCGGCAGCAGCAGCGACACCAGCAGCACGAAGACCAGGATCGACACCACCAGAGCCCGTGCGCCGGGCTGGATCTCGCCGGCGACCCGGCGTTCGGCCGCCTCCAGATCGTCCTTGTAGGCCTCGAAGTCGCCCGATCCCTGTGGCGCGCTCATCACATACATCCCGTCGTGGTCGGTTCTTCGGGTCCCGGTATTCCCACCGACGGTAGGCCCAATCCGACGGTGCGGGGCCGCTGCCCGGCGGCGTGCGCGTCACCGGCACGGGTGCGGCGGTGCGATTGCAGCGGCGCGTCGGCGATCAGGTGGTGCGGGGCGGCCCCGGTGACCGTGGTGGTCACCACGTCACCCGGGCGCACGGCGGTGTCGCCGGGGGTGAAGTGCACCAGGCGCCCATCGCGGGCCCGCCCGCTCATCCGCGCGGTGCTGGCGTCCTTGCGGCCCTCGCCGGTGGCCACCAGCAGTTCGACGGTGCTGCCGACCAGCGCGGCGTTGCTCTCCAGCGAGATCTTCTCCTGGACTTCCAGCAGGCGCTCGTAGCGGTCCTGCACAACGACTTTGGGCAGCTGCCCGTCGAGCTCGGCCGCCGGGGTGCCGGGCCGCTTGGAGTACTGGAAGGTGAACGCGGCGCTGAACCGGGCCGCCCGCACCACGTCGAGGGTGGCCGCGAAATCCTCCTCGGTCTCACCGGGGAAGCCGACGATGATGTCGGTGGTGATCGCGGCGTGCGGCATCGCGGCGCGCACCCGGTCGATGATGCCGAGGTACTTCTCGGCGCGATAGGACCGGCGCATCGCCTTGAGGATGCGGTCCGAGCCGGACTGCAGCGGCATGTGCAGGGCGGGGCACACAGTGGGCGTCTCGGCCATCGCCTCGATGACGTCGTCGGTGAACTCGGCCGGGTGCGGCGAGGTGAACCGCAGCCGCTCGAGGCCGTCGATGCGACCGCACGCCCGCAGCAACGCCGCGAACGCCCCCCGGTCACGCGGGGTGTCCGGGTCGGCGAACGACACCCCGTAGGCGTTGACGTTCTGCCCCAGCAGGGTCACCTCCAGCACACCCTGGGCGACCAGCGATTCGACCTCGGCGAGGATGTCGGCGGGCCTGCGGTCCACCTCCTTGCCGCGCAGCGCGGGCACGATGCAGAACGTGCAGGTGTTGTTGCAGCCCACCGAGATGGAAACCCATGCCGCGTAGGCGGATTCACGCGCGGTGGGCAGATTCGACGGGAACTCGCGCAGCGCCTCGGCGATCTCCACCTGGGCCGCCCGGTTGTGCCGGGCGCGGTCCAGCAGGGCGGGCAGCGACCCGATGTTGTGGGTGCCGAACACCACATCGACCCACGGCGCCTTGCGCAGCAGGTGTTCGCGATCCTTCTGGGCCAGGCAGCCGCCGACGGCGATCTGCATGTCCGGCTCGGCCTGCTTGCGCGGCGCCAGGTGGCTGAGGTTGCCGTAGAGCTTGTTGTCGGCGTTCTCCCGCACCGCGCAGGTGTTGAACACCACCACGTCGGCATCGGCGCCGTCGGCCGCCCGACGGTAGCCGGCCTCCTCCAGCAGCCCGGCGAGGCGCTCGGAGTCGTGCACGTTCATCTGGCAGCCGTAGGTGCGGACCTGATAGGTGCGCCCGCTCGCCGAGCGCGGCGAATCGCCCGCTTGCGGGCCCGGGGTCAGCACCGATGTCACGGACCTCATCGTACGGAGCGGATCCTGGCCCGGAGAAATCGCGGCGACTGACCTCCCAAGCCGGGGGTTACCTGGGTAGGGTCACAACGATGGAGAGCAGCGGCGGGGTGCCGATGATCTCGATCCAGGGTGTCAACAAGCACTTCGGTGCCCTGCACGTGCTCAAGGACATCAACCTCGACGTCGATCGCGGGCAGGTCGTCGTCGTGTTGGGTCCGTCCGGCTCGGGCAAGTCCACCCTGTGTCGAACGATCAATCGGCTCGAGACCATCGACTCAGGCACGATCGCGATCGACGGCGCCACCCTGCCGTCCGAGGGGCGCAAACTGGCTCAGCTGCGCTCCGATGTGGGGATGGTGTTCCAGTCGTTCAACCTGTTCGCACACAAGACGATCCTGGAGAACGTCACCCTGGCGCCGGTGAAGGTCCGCAAGGTCGGCAAGGACAAGGCCCGCGAGAAGGCGCTCGCCCTGCTGGAG
>JAGQTU010000141.1 GCA_020438865.1 Mycobacterium sp. | reverse complement strand
GGCTCAGCGCTGCCCGTTCGACCGGCTGCCAGCGGTGCCGGCCACCTACATCTTGTGTGCGGACGATCGGATGATCGATCCGGCCTGGTCCAGACGGGCGGCAGCGGGACGGCTCGGCGCGGAACTGATCGAGCTTCCCGGCGGGCATTCGCCGTTCTACTCCCGGCCGTCGGCGCTGGCCGAGGTTCTGCATCGGCTCACCTGACACGCCCGGCGCGTCGGCTTGCTTTCGAACACCTGTTCGCTAATCTGGTGAGCGTTCGACCGAGCCGACTTGTCGGTGGCCTGTCCTAGCGTCGGAGCCAACCGACCGGAACCCCGGTCAAACCGAATGACTACCGGAGAGGTATCACCATGGCGCAGCAAGCCCCCGACCGCGAGAAGGCCCTCGAACTGGCGCTCGCGCAAATCGAGAAGAGTCACGGCAAAGGTTCGGTGATGCGCCTCGGTGACGAGGTCCGTCAGCCGATCTCGGTCATCCCGACCGGTTCCATCGCCCTGGACGTCGCGCTGGGTATCGGTGGCCTGCCGCGCGGCAGGGTCATCGAGATCTACGGCCCGGAGTCCTCGGGTAAGACCACCGTCGCACTGCACGCGGTGGCCAACGCCCAGGCCGCCGGCGGTATCGCGGCGTTCATCGACGCCGAGCACGCGCTGGATCCCGACTACGCCCAGAAGCTCGGCGTGGACACCGACTCGCTGCTGGTGAGCCAGCCCGACACCGGTGAGCAGGCGCTGGAGATCGCCGACATGCTGATCCGCTCCGGTGCGCTGGACATCGTGGTGATCGACTCGGTGGCCGCCCTGGTGCCGCGCGCGGAGATCGAGGGCGAGATGGGCGACAGCCACGTCGGCCTGCAGGCCCGGCTGATGAGCCAGGCGCTGCGGAAGATCACCGGCGCGCTGAGCAATTCGGGCACCACCGCGATCTTCATCAACCAGCTGCGCGAGAAGATCGGCGTGATGTTCGGCTGCTTCAACTACAGCACTCGCGTGCAGTTGGCCGACGGCACTACCGAGAAGATCGGCAAGATCGTCAACCAGAAGATGGACGTCGAAGTGTTGTCCTACGATCCGGTGTCCGACCGGATCGTTCCCCGCAAGGTGGTGAACTGGTTCAACAATGGGCCTGCCGAGCAGTTCCTCCAGTTCACCGTCGAAAAGTCCGGAGGCAACGGCAAGTCGCAGTTCGCAGCCACACCCAACCACCTCATCCGCACACCGGGAGGGTGGACCGAAGCCGGTGACCTGATCGCCGGTGATCGGGTGCTGGCGGCCGAGCCGCATCTGCTAAGTGACCAGCAGTTCCAGGTGGTGCTGGGTTCGCTCATGGGTGACGGGAATCTGTCGCCGAACCGCCGTGACCGCAACGGTGTCCGGTTCCGCATGGGGCATGGCGCAAAGCAAAGGGACTACCTGGACTGGAAGACGGGCCTGCTGGGCAACATCGCGCACTCGGTGCGCGAAGACGACAGGGGCGCAAGGTTCGTCGATTTCACCCCGCTGCCCGAACTCGCCGAGCTGCAGCGGGCGGTCTACCTCGGCGAGGGTAAGAAGTTCCTCTCCGAGGACTATCTGAAGGCGCTCACTCCGCTGGCACTGGCCATCTGGTACATGGACGACGGTTCGTTCACCGTGCGCTCCAAGGGCCTGCAGCAGCGCACCGTCGGAGGAAGCGGCCGCATCGAGATCTGCGTAGAAGCCATGACCGTGGGGTCACGTGTCCGGCTCCGCGACTACCTCCGCGATACCCACGGGTTGGATGTGCGTCTGCGTGAGGCGGGAACGGCGGGTAAAGCCGTGTTGGTGTTCTCCACCAAGGCGTCGGCGAAGTTCCAGGAGACCGTGGCGCCCTTCATGGCGCCGTCGATGGAGTACAAGCTGTTGCCACGATTCCGTGGGCGGAGCATCGTCATACCGCAGTTCGCCGAGCCGGCTCAGCGACTAGTGCCGGCCAGGGTCCTCGACGTGCACGTCAAGCCGCACACCCGGTCGATGAACCGATTCGACATCGAGGTCGAGGGCAACCACAACTACTTTGTCGACGGTGTGATGGTGCACAACTCGCCCGAAACCACCACGGGCGGTAAGGCTTTGAAGTTCTACGCCTCGGTGCGCCTGGACGTGCGACGCATCGAGACGCTCAAGGACGGCACCGACGCGGTGGGCAACCGCACCCGGGTCAAGGTCGTCAAGAACAAGGTCTCGCCGCCGTTCAAGCAGGCCGAGTTCGACATCCTCTACGGCAAGGGCATCAGCAAGGAGGGCTCGCTGATCGACATGGGTGTCGAGCAGGGCTTCATCCGCAAGTCCGGCTCGTGGTTCACCTACGAGGGTGAGCAGCTGGGCCAGGGCAAGGAGAACGCGCGCACCTTCCTGATCGAGAACCCCGATGTCGCCAACGAGATCGAGAAGAAGATCAAGGAGAAGCTCGGGATCGGCGCCGTGGTGACCGATGACCGCGCGGACCTTGCCGTCGATGACGTCCTGCCCGCTCCCGTCGACTTCTGAGACCCGCGAGGAGCAGGCGCATGCGCTGTGCCTGCGCCTGCTCACCGTGCGGTCACGGACCCGGTCGGAATTGGCCGGCCAGCTGGCCAAGCGCGGATACGCCGACGACGTGGCGGCGACCGTGCTGGACCGGCTGACCACGGTCGGCCTGATCGACGACGCGGACTTCGCCGAACAGTGGGTGCGCTCCCGGCGGGCCCATGCCGGCAAGGGCAAGCGTGCGTTGGCCGCTGAGCTCCGTACCAAGGGCGTCGACGACGAGGTGATCGCCGGCGCGCTCGAGGGGATCGACGCGGGCGCCGAACGAGTGCGCGCCGAGGAGTTGGTGGAGCGAAAGCTGCGCCGGGAAGTGCTTGGCGACGGCGACGACGCCAAGGTGATGCGCAGGCTGGTGGGCATGCTGGCCCGCCGCGGTTATAGCCAGAGCATGGCGGTCGCGGTGGTGGGCGACGCACTGGCGGCGGAGCGGGAGCGCCGGCGGGTTTAGTGGAGGCGGCGGACGTGGGACCAACGTGCATGTCCGTACCGCGACATGCCGCGAATCGCGCACGCACGTGCACGCTCGCGGTACCCGGGGCCGGCCACCGCGCCGACTAGGCTCCGCATCATGCGGATCTCGGTCAAGCTGGCGCCCACCTTCGACTATCCCGAACTCGAGAAGTTCTGGCGCAGCGCCGACGATCTCGGCTTCGGGGCGGTCTGGAACTACGACCACTTCTATGGCCTGGTCGACAACGGCAAGCTCACGCACGAGGGCTGGACCACGCTGGCGGCGATGGCCGTGGTGATCCGCAACGCCCGGGTGGGCTGCATGGTCACCGGGGTGACCTACCGCAACCCGGCGATCCTGGCCAAGATGGCGGTCACCGTCGACCACATCTCCGGCGGCCGCCTCGACTTCGGGATCGGCGCCGGCTGGCACGAGGCCGAGCACCGCGGTTACGGCATCGAATTCCCCAGTGCGGGAACGCGGGTCGCGATGCTCGATGAGGCGCTGACCGTCATCCGACGGCTGTGGACCGAGGAGTCGGTGAGCTTCGAGGGCCGGTTCTACACCCTGCGCGACGCCATCTGCGAGCCCAAGCCGATCCAGCGCCCGCACCCCCCGATCGTCGTCGGCGGGTCGCAACCCAAGATGCTGCGCGTCATCGCCCGCCATGCCGACGCATGGAACATGCCCAGCCATCAGAGCCCGGCGGAGTGGGGCGAGGTCAATACCCGGTTGGACGAGGCCTGCGCCGAGGTCGGCCGCGATCCGCGCGAGGTGCGCCGGTCGGTGCAGTTGTTCCTGCACCCGCGCGATCCGGGGCAGGTGAGCGGGCAACTCGACCTGCTCCCGCAGTTCGAAGAACTCGGCTGCCAGCATGCGGTGCTGTCGTTCTACCAACCACCGGATGCCGAACTGCTGCAACGCTGTGCTGCGCTGCGGTAGGACACGCCCCTAGTCGCCGGGCTCCAATCGGGCGCCCGGCCCGCCGCCGCCCTCGAGGGCCTCGGCCTCCAGGGGTGTCGCACCCCGCTTGGAGCGCCGCATCCGCCGCTCGATCCGGGTCGCCGCGGCCGACAGTGCGAAATTGACCGTGATCATGATGACGGCGATGACGATCAGCGCCGGAACGTAGTTGCCGTACGTCGAACCGACCACGGTGCCCTGGCGCACCATCTCCACGAAGGTGATCTGGTAGCCGATGGCGGTGTCCTTCAACACGACCACGAGCTGGGACACCAGGACGGGCAGCATCGACGTGATCGCCTGCGGCAGCAGGATGGAACGCATCGTCTGGCCGGGACGCAACCCCAGTGCGGCGGCGGCCTCGGACTGCCCGCGCGGCAGCGCGTTGACGCCGGCGCGGACGATCTCGGCGATCACTGCGGCGTTGTAGAGCGTCAACCCGGTCACGACGCCGGCCAGCGCGAGTTGTTTGGACGGGAACACGTCGTAGAGCGCATAGAGGAAGTAGGCGAAGATCATCATGATCAGCACCGGCACGGCCCGGAAGAACTCCACGATCACCGCGGACGGCCACCGGATGGCGCCGACGTGCGACAACCGCCCGACACCCAGCAGCAGGCCCAGGATGCCGGCCAAAACGATGGATAGCGCGGCCGCGGTCAGCGTGCCCTGAATGCCCGGCAGCACATAGGTTTTCCACAGGTTGGCGGTGAGGAACGGATGCCACTTCGCCGCCGTCAACTGGCCCTTGCCGGCCAGTTTGGCGATCACCGCCCACACCGCCAGCGCGATCAGGATGACGGTGACCGCGGAGATCACCCGGTTGCGGATGACCGCCCGGGGTCCGGGAACGTCGAACAGGACTGACCCGCTCATCGCGCCACCGCCGTCGCCGCCGTGCGAGTGTGCGGTCTGATACGCCGAGTGCGTTGTGTCGCGGATGAAACCGCACACTCGAAGCGGGTAGCGGTCTTCATCGCGCCACCGCCCAACGCTTGCCGAGCCAGCCGAACAACAGCCCCAGTGGCAGGGTCAGGATCAGGAAGCCGACGGCGAAGATGGTGCCGACCGCCAGCAGGGCCGCGGTGTTCTCGATCATCTCCTTCATCAGCAGCGCCGCCTCGGCCACGCCGATCGCCGAGGCGATGGTGGTGTTCTTGGTCAGCGCGATCAACACCGAGCCCAGCGGAACGATCACCGCGCGAAAGGCCTGCGGCAACAGGATCGTTCGCATGTTCTGGCCGAAGGTCAGCCCCAGTGAGCGGGCCGCCTCGGCCTGCCCAAGCGGGATGGTGTTGACCCCGGACCGGATCGTCTCGCACACGAATGAGGCGGTGTAGAACGTCAACCCGAGCACCGCGAGCCGGAAGTTGCTGTCCGCGATGGAGGTCGGCGACTTCGGATCGACCAGGGTGATCCCCAGCGTCTGCGCCAACCCGAACGAGCAGAACAGGATGATCAACGTCAGCGGGGTGTTGCGCACCACGTTGACGTAGGCGGTGCCCAGCCAGTTGAGCATGGGCACCGGGGACAGCCGCATCGCGGCCAGCACGGTGCCCAGGATCAGGGCGCCGATCGCTGCGAACACGGTCAGCTGGATGGTGGTCCAGAACGCCCGCAGGATCTGGGCGCGGTACTTGCCGAAGATCTGGACGTTCTCCGCCTGGCCCGCCGATGCGCCGGTGTCCAGCGGCGGGGGCGGCGGCGCGGTGATCCCGGCCGGCCCCAGGTTGCGGTCGAAAGCGGCCTTCCAGTCGCCGTCGCGCTGCATCTTCAGAAGCGCGTCGTTGATCTTCTTGCGCAGCTCAGTGTCACCCTTGCGCAGGCCGATGCCGTAGCGCTCGGTGGAGAACGGCTTGCCGATGATCTTGAATGCGCCGGGGAACTGCGCGGCGAAACCGGCCAGGATCACCTCGTCGGTGCTCACCGCGTCGATCGCGCCGTTACGAAGCGCCTCGATGCACGCCGAGTAGGTGTCGTACTGCTGCAGCTGCACACCGGGGTACTTGTCCTTGATCCGCTGCGCCGGCGTGGATCCCGACACCGAACACAACCGCTTGCCGTTCTGCAGCGACTCGGCGCCGGTGATGTCGGTGTTGTCGGCGCGTACCAGCAGGCTCTGGCCGGTGATCAGGTACGGCCCGGCGAAGTCGACCTTCTGCTTGCGGGCATCGGTGATCGAGTAGGTGGCCACGATGTAGTCGACCTGACCGTTCTGGATCAGCGTCTCGCGCTGTCCGGACGGCGCTTCCTTCCACTCGATCTGGTCGGGCTTGTAACCCAGTTGGCCGGCGACGTAGGTGGCGACGTCGACGTCGAAACCGGCCATCGTGCCGTCCGGTTTCTTCACTGC
>JAGQTU010000140.1 GCA_020438865.1 Mycobacterium sp. | reverse complement strand
TGATCTCCTGCGCGGTGTAGTCCTTACCGTCGATTTCGACGGACCAATCGGTGCCCATATGCCGCTTGACCGAACGGATGGTCCGGTCGACGTTGGTCACCGCCTGGTTCTTGGCGGGCTGGCCGACCAGCACTTCGCCGTTGCGTGCAAAGGCAACCACCGACGGCGTGGTGCGGGACCCTTCGGAGTTCGCGACCACAACCGGATCGCCACCTTCCAGTACCGCAACAACGGAGTTGGTGGTCCCGAGGTCGATGCCGACCGCACGAGCCATGTTTGTTTCCTCCTGAATAGACGTTTTCTGGTCTGAGCGGACCAGGCTCAAGTCTGCGCTTCCCGACAGTCTCCTGTCAACTCAGAGTTGAGCCTGCTTCACTCAAGTGTCGAAGGGGTCAACGGCATGGTCGCCGGATTTGTTCCCGCCGGTCCCTGGTCCGCCGAATGCCCAGCTCAACGGCGGTCTATGCCGGGCGACCCCCCGCAGCCGGCGTCAGCGCCGCGGCATGTGCAGAAACGCGTCGTGCGCCAGGAACGCGCCCACCCCCAGGAGCAGGGTGGCGGTGATCCACCGGCCGTGTTCCTTCATAATCCGTTCGTAGGCGTCCTTGATGCGGGCCGAGGCCCCCGGGCGCACCGTCTCGATCACCGCCGGCGCAAGCGCCGGCACCAGCGAGATCACCGCGAAGACGACGATGCCGAGGGTGCGTTCGGCATGGTCGCTGATCTCCAGGATCTGGTGACCGGCGGCGATCGCGATCGGGAAAACCTTGGGGTGCAGGCCACAGATGGCGAAGCCGGCCAGCGCCGCGCGGGTGATGCGCTGCCGCACCGGCAGATCCGTCTTGGGGTCGAGGCTGTGCATCAGCTTCGGGAACTGCCGGCTGAGCGAGGTGCGCAGCCTGCCGGGATGGTGATCGGCCTTGGTGACGTCGGGGATCGGCTTGTGGCGCAGTGCGTTGACCGCCCGGTAGAGCCCGATGACCAACAAGGCGCCGGCGATCACGATCCGGACGATGAACCCGGGCCAGGAGGTGTGGTCGGCATGCGAGGCACTCACGGCGCCGGACGCGTGTGCGATCCACAGACCGATGCTGGTGGCGAAGGTGATGCCCAGGACTGCGCCGACGGCGAAGGCGTACGCGGCCTGGCGGGGCACCTTCTTGTCGCTGGAAAGGATCAGGCCCAGCACCAGGGTCTCCGGGCTGAACAGAATGGCCAGCGCGAGGGTGGCGAGTACGACGAAGTGGGAGCTCATGGCTGTGACCTCCTTCCGATGGATTCATACCAGCGCTGTCGGCCTTCGCGGCGAAGACCCGCAGCAACGGCCCGATTCCGAGACATATATACCCCAAGGGGTATATATTGACGTCGTCGAAAGAAATACGTTGTCGAAAGAAATACGGAAGTGAGGCACTACCGATGAAGAAGAACATGGGCACGGTTGACCGGATCATCCGCATCCTGCTGGCCGCCGCGGTTCTGGTGCTCTACCTCACCCACGCGATATCGGGTCCGGTCGCGATCGTCCTCGGTGTCATCGCCGTGGTCTTCGCCCTGACCAGCTTCGTCGGCGTGTGCCCGGCCTACCTCCCGTTCAAGCTCTCCACCGCCGGCAAGAAGTAGCCCTCAGCCCAGCAGAGCATTCACGAAAGCCTCGGTGCCCTGCTTCCAGGCGATGACGAAGTTGCCGACGTCGTCGCGGCTGATGTCGAGCACCGGGCAGAACCGGCTCTCGCCCTCCGGGGTGAAGAAGTGCGGGGAGCCGATCACCCCGCGGGCGCGGCCCTCCTCCCAGTCGGACCGAACGGCCCGCGCCGTGGCCGCGGCGTCCAGCGGCTCCAGGTCGAATCGGGCCGCGATCGGGGACACCACCTCGGCCCTGCCCACATCGAGGCCGCGCTCGAAGACCGCGTCGCGCAGCGCCATCCCGACCTCCTCGACGAGCACCGGGTCGCCGGTGCGGGCCGCGGCGGCGGCCAACCCGAACGCGACCATCGAGGTGCCCGGAAAGGTGTCGACGGAGAAGCCGGCGAACAGGTCGGGACGCACCGACGCGCGCAGCGCGCTGACTTCGGCGCCGATGTGGTGCGCATCCAGCGGCTCACCGTTGACGAGTTCCAGCGGCCAGGCCCGGATCCGCAGCCGCGGCTCGGTGCGCCCCAGCGCGGTGCGCCGGTCGATCAGGGTGTGCAGACCCGCATGGGTGAACGGGCAGAGGATGTCGGCGAAGACCTCGACGGTGCGCATGGCGTGAGGGTACTAGCGGGCCCGGGTGGCGGCGACAATCCGTTGCGCCACCTGGCCATAGCGTTCGAAGCGCTCCTCGCTGGCACTCGCGGCGTTGTACATCGCGATTCGCTCGGCCACACCCCCGTACTTGGCCACCAACGCGTCGGCCAGGCCGTCCCACGTCGACTCGGTGGCGAAGACGGCGATGTGCTCGTCGGTGATCTGGGCGGCCATGCCCTTGAGGTCACCGGCCTTCTGCTTCTCCCTGATCCGTGCGGTCGTGCCCTCGAAACCCGCCTCGTCCCAGATGAACGCGTAGTTGGGGGTGCTTCCGTAGAAGCTCATCTGGAACCGGACGAACTCCCGGTCGGCATCCCTTTCCTCGTCGGTGTCGCCGACGATCGTCAGCACCGGCACGATCAGGGCGATGTCCGACGGCGACCGGCCCGACTTCGCCGCTCCCTCGGCCACTCCGGGGATCACGTGGCGTTCGATGTAGCCCGGTTCGCCGATCGGGTGCACGTGGACGCCGTCGGCCACCTCACCGGCCATCCGCAACATCCACGGATTGACCGCGGCGATGTCGACCTTGGGATCGGGTTCGTCGATGGGACCCGCGCTCCACTGCGGGGTGATGAAGTCCAGGTCGTAGAACTCGCCGTGGTGGTCGAGCCGTCCCGAGCGGAACGCGGTGAAGCAGGCCTTCACGGCCAGCACGTAATCCCGCAGGCGCGGTCCGGGACGCTCGAACGCCGCGCCGTAGCGGCGCACCACGTGGGTGCGCACCTGGGTGCCGAGCCCGAGCCGGAACTTTCCGCCCGTCGCCTCCTGCAACTCCCACGCGGTGGCCGCGGTGATGAACGGGCTGCGCGGGAAGGCCACCGCGACACCGGTGGAGAGGTCCAGACCGGGTGCGGCCTGCGATGCCACCGCGGCGTTGAGGTACGGGGTGCGCCCGGTCTCGGTGAACAGCAGACCCGAGAAACCGGCCTGCTGGGTTCGCCCGGCCAGTCCGCCGATCCGGGTCAGCGGCAGGGCGGTGGTCATCACGTCGACATGCACGCTCGGCACCTTACGCCCGACCGGGTGCGGGGCGATCGCCTCGCTGAGACATACTCGCCGAATGGGCACATACGCCGTCACCGGCTCGGCCTCCGGGATGGGGCAGGCCGTCGCGCAGAAGCTCCGGGCGAACGGCCACACCGTGATCGGCGTCGACATCAAGGAGGCCGATGTCGTCGCCGATCTGTCCACTCGGACCGGGCGGCGCGCGGCCGCCGAGGGGGTGCTGACCGCCAGCGGCCGCACGCTGACCGGCGCGGTCCTCGCCGCGGGCCTCGGCCCGGGAGTGGGCGCCGAACGGCCGCGGCTGATCACCGAGGTCAACTACTTCGGCGTGGTGGAACTGCTGGCGGCCTGGCGGCCCGCGCTGGCCGATGCCGACCGCGCGAAAGTCGTCGTGTTCTCCAGCAACTCGACCACGACCATGCCCGCGGTGCCGGGCCGCGCGGTGCGGGCCCTGCTGGCCGGTGATGCCGACAAGGCGCTGCGCTCCTACCGGCTGTTCGGCCGCAACGCATCGGCGATCGCCTACGGCGCATCCAAGATCGCGGTCAGCCGCTGGCTGCGCCGCAACGCCGTGACGAGGGATTGGGCCGGCGCCGGAATCCGCCTGAACGCATTGGCCCCGGGCGCCATCCTCACCCCGCTGCTGGAGGAGGGCCTCGCCTCGCCGCAGGACGCCAAGTCCATCAATGCGTTCCCGGTACCCATCGGCGGCTTTGGCGATCCGGGCGAGCTGGCCGACTGGGTGTTGTTCATGCTGTCCGATTCGGCCGACTTCCTCTGTGGCAGCATCGTTTTCGTCGACGGCGGCTCCGATGCCTATTTCCGTGCCGACGACTGGCCCCGGCCCGTCCCGGCCCGGCGGTTGGTGTCCTACCTCTGGCGGATGAAGCGGTTCAAGGGTTTCGGGGCAGGCCGATGACGGTGCGCTGGCCGGCGAGCGTCGCCGCCCTCGTCGCGATCGCACTCGGAGCGCTCGGGTGCAGTGGCGGCACCAACCCGCCCCCCGGGCCGGCCCCGCAGATCAAGACCGTCACGGTCGCCTATGACGACCTGCTGAACCAGAAGCACGTCACCCGCGCGGTGACCCTGGCAACCGGCGATGCCCTGCGAATCTCGCTGGCCTCCAACGCCTCCACCGGCTACCAATGGGCGCCGCAGGCACAGATCAGCGACGGGCGGGTGCTGTCGCAGACCGGGCATGAAACCGTGTCGGCCGACGGACCGCCGGGATCCGCGGGCGCCGAGGTGTGGACCCTGCGCGCACTGACCCCCGGCGCGGCCACCCTCACCATGACCTACGGCCAGCCCTGGCCCGGCGGCGCCAAGGACGCCTGGACGTTCACCGCCGAGGTCACCGTCCGCTGACTCAGGGACGCATCTGGTAGGCGCCGTCGAAGGCGCGGACCTGCTGCCACACCCGGTCGAAGCGGGCGCTGTCGGTGACCGGCTTGCGCACCGCCGCGAGCGCCCACTCTTGCTGTGCAGCAGTCGAACTCGACTTGCCATGCAGCGTGACCGCGTATCCGGAGAAGTCGCGGATCTGGACGTCGAAGATCTGGTCGACGAGGTCGTCGGCCAGGCCGAGTAGCTCGGCCTGCTCGAGGATCAGCTGGCCGTAGACGACCAGGGTGAACAGGTGGCCCACGACCAGCATGAAGTCGAGGTCCTTCTGCTGTTCGGCGTCCGGCGCGGCGGTGACGAGCAGGTCGCGCAGCGCCCGGGCCTGCTCGTAGAAGCGGTCGACGTTGGGAATGTGGGCGAACTTCTCGTAGGCGCGAGTCCAGTCGGCGAACTGCACCTTCGATGCCCCCCGCGCCGGGCCCTGCGCCCAGAAGAAGACGTCGTCGGCGGGATCGTTGCGGGTGCCGATCTGCGGGTACTCCGCCGGATTGAGCAGGTAGTTGGGCATGAACTTCAGAATCTGCGCGACGTTGACGTGCACGGTGCCCTCCAGTCGGGGCAGCGCGCCGATCAGCCGCGCGACCTCGGCGAAGTAGGTATTGCGTTCGAAACCCTTGGCGGCCAGCACATCCCACAGCAGGACGACGACCTTCTCCCCCTCTGAGGTCACCTTCGACTTGGTGACCGGGTTGAACAGCAGGTAGCGCCGATCATCGAGGCTGGCGCTGCGGAAGTAGTCGATCGCCCGGTCGCTGAACAGCTTCATCGCCGCCAGCCGGACATAGGCCTCGACGAAACTCGCTCGGACGTGCGGGAAGTCGGTGACCGGGTTGCCGTAGAGGATGCGGTTGTTGGCGTGGTTGATCGCCTCGTAGAAGGCGTGCTCGCACATTCCGATCGATGCCGTGCACAGGTTGAACTTGCCGACGTTGACGGTGTTGAGCGCGACCGAGAAGGCGTCCGGGCCGGTGCACAGGATGTCCTCCTCGCGCACCGGGTAGTCGTCGAGCCGGAAGTTGCTCACGTACATCTGGCCGTGCACGACATTGCCGATCAGGTGGTAGGACGGGTGCGCGCTGTCGGCCACGAACCACACGTAGCCGTCGGCGCCCTCGACGTCGGCGCGCCGGGAGAACACCGAAACCATCCCGGCCACATTGCCGTTGCCGATGTAGTACTTCTCGCCGGAGGCCCGGAAGACCACACCCTCTTCGTCGCCGGCGCCGGCGGGGGTCAGGATCAGGTCGGTGTTGTAGATGTCGGCCCCGTGCTCGCGTTCCGACAGCGCGAACGCCATCACCCCGCCCGCCTCGAGCTGGCCGGCGGCCCGCTCCTTGGCCTTGATGTTGTCGCTCTGCCAGATCGGGCCCAGCCCGAGGATGGTGACCTGCTCGGCGTACCAGTAGGCCAGCCCGTAGAAGCCGAGGATCTCGCTGAGCGCGGCATTCCGCGAAGTGTCCCAGCGCTTGTTGTCGTCGCCGATGCCGTACTCCGACGGGGTCAGGAAGGTCGCGAAGATGCGTTCCTTGCCGATGAAGTCCAGGAAGTCCGACACCCACTCCGCGTCCAGGTCGTCCTGCAGCAACCGGGCCTTGCCGCGGGATTCGAACCAGTCGATCAGGGCGCGCAGCTGTCGCCGGGTTTCGGGGTCGAATTGCGGCGGGTCATAGGTGTTCGGGTTGAACAACAATCCGCTGGAAT
>JAGQTU010000139.1 GCA_020438865.1 Mycobacterium sp. | reverse complement strand
CGTAGTCACCGACCCCGGTGGCGGCGGTGCCGATGCAGAACGCCGGCATCAACTTGTAGAAGAAGCCGTTGTAGTGGTCCGGGGAGAAGATGACGACCAGTTCCGGGTCGTAGTCGCGGACGAAGTCACGTGCGGTGCTCAGTGCGCCCTCCACGTCCTCGAGCAGTTCCGCCGACGGGCCGGGCACGTTCAGCAGCGGGCTGTGTGACATGCAGCAGAGGGCCAGGGCCATCGTCGCCTCCCGGGATCAGGGTCAGCTTGTCGGTCAGGGCCGCGCTCAACTCGGGAGCGCGCTGGGCGATGCAAGCCCCGGCGATGCAGCGGTCTGGTCGCAGGAACAGCACCGACTCCTCGCGGGCGTCGAACCACGATTTGAGCGCGCCGGTGCGGTCACCGACCACGACGACGTCGGGGTCGTCCTGGTCGGGCCAGAACAGCTGGGTCAGCGGGCGCAGCGCGACGAAGACCGCGCCGAGGGACTTCCAGGCCGCAAAGGCCTGCTCGCCCAGAATGTTTCGCGGGTGGTTGTTCCAGCACAGCACCGCGAACCAGGGGCCGATGACGTCGTCGAGCAGGACGTTCTGCGCGTCGCGGGTGTCGACGCGCGGCTGGATGAACAGGGTGCCCACTCCCGGCGCGGGCGGCTGGCTGTGCACCACCGCGCCCTGTTCATAGAACGGCATCGGCTTGAACCGCATCTCGAGTACATAGCGCTTCAGCGTCGGCACCAGCGAGGCAGCCCGGATCGCGATGTCGCGGGCACCGGCGACGCGGCGGTTGGTCGGCGAGATCACCCGGCCGACGGTGGTGGACAGGTCGATCATCGCCCGGGCGTGCTTGCGGCGCTCGACGTCGTAGCTGTCGAGCAGCTTCTCGCCGGCGCGTCCCTTGACCACCGCGGCCAGCTTCCAGCCGAGGTTTCCGGCGTCGCGAATGCCGCTGTTGTACCCCTGGCCCTGCCATACCGGCATCAGGTGGGCGGCGTCGCCGGCGACCAGCAGGCGTCCCTTGCGGAATGATCCGGCGATACGGGAGTGGTGGGTATAGACGCGTCTGCGGATGATGTCGGCGCGATCGGGGTAGGGGATCAGCTTCGCCAGCATCGCGGTGACGAACGCGGGATCCTCGGCCTGCTCGTCGGTTTCGTCGGCGTGGATCATGAACTCGAAGCGGCGGATGCCGTGCGCGATCGAGATCGAGACATAGGGCCGGGCGGGGTCGGCTCCCACCTCGCTGTTGGGATGGCCGAGCGGGTCGTTGGCGACGTCGACCACCAGCCATCGCGTCGAGGAGGTGGTTCCGTCGAACGAGACCCCCATCAGACGCCGTGTCGCGCTGCGGCCGCCGTCGCAGCCGACGACGTAGCGGGCTCGGACCTCCCGGGTGCCACCGGCATGGGACAGGCTCACGGTGACGCCGTCGCTGGTCTCGGTGATGGCGGTCATCGGGTGCGCCCAGGCCACGTCGACATGGTCGAAGCGGTCGAGGCCCTTGAGCAGTTCGGCGTCGACGAGCGGCTGCACGAAGCCGTTTCGCTTGGGCCAGCCGAACCGCGCGTCCGGTGGCGCCATCTCGGCCAGCAGCCGTCGCTTGCCGTCGAAGAACCGCAGTATCTGGTTGGGGACCGTGTGCGGGAGCACGGCGTCGACCAGTCCGATGCCCTGAAAGGTGCGCAGCGCCTCGTCGTCGAGCCCCACCCCACGCGGATAGTCGATCAGCGCGTCGCGTTCCTCGGCCACCAGGGTGCGGACCCCCTGCAGCCCAAGCACATTGGCCAGGGTCAGCCCGACCGGTCCGGCGCCCACCACGACGACGTCGACGTCCGGCACCGAACCGTTGCCATTGACCGCCATGCTCACCGGCCCAGCAGGAAGTCGATGTGCAGACGGTTGAACGTCTTGGGGTCCTCGTACTGCGGCCAGTGGCCGCAGCCTTCCATCACCTCGAAGCGGGAGCCCGGAATCATCTCCGAGATGCGCCTCCCCTCACTGACGTCGGCGGTCGGGTCGTCACTGGTCCACAGCACCAACGTCGGCGCGGTTATCGCGCCGTACTCGTTGGGCCCCAACAGGTTGCGCTGCCGGATCGCGGGATCCTGCAGGGCCATGATGTCGCGCATCGCGCCGACGAAACCGGGCTGCCGGTAGACCCGCTGCCGGCTCGCGACGATATCGTCGTAGTCCTTCGACTTGTCGGCCATCAACCATTTGATCCTGGCCTGCACGGTCTCCCAGCTCGGGTTCTCGGCCGCGGCCATCGACAAGGTGATGATCCGCTTCATCACCTCCGGGTCGGCCTGCGAGCCGCCCGCGGTGTTGAGCACCAGGCGGCCGAGCCGGTCGGGATGGTCGACGGCGAAGCGGGAGACCACCCAGCCGCCCAGCGACTCCCCGGACAGGTGCGCGTGCTGGGCGCCGATCGCATCCAGGAACGCAACCAGGTGCGCGACGTAGTGCCGGATCTCGAGCGGATGCCCCGGCTTGTCGGTGTAGCCGTGCCCCAGCATGTCGATCGACCAGGTGGAGAAGTGCTCGGCGTGGGATTCGAGGTTGCGGACGTATGCCTCCGCGTGTCCGCCGGACCCGTGCAGCAGTACCAGCGCGGGTTTGTCCCGATCACCCGCATGCAGGTAGCGGGTGCGAACTCCGCCGGCGTCGAGGTAGCCCTGCGAGAACGGCACGCCCTGCAGGTCACTCCAGACGCTCTCGAACTCCGCCAAAACCCGTCCCTTCCGCTGCGATAATGGCATTCTCATTTTTTGTAAGCGTTGTGTGTAATTAATGCACTATGGTGTGCTATAGATATCAGAGCATCACTCTCGGCGCGGTCTGTCAAGACAAATCCGTCGAAAGTGGGCGCTCTGCAGAGCGGGTTACGGAGTTCACATGACACAAGCCGAGGTCGACGACCGCGTCACCAGCGCGCCCGGCTCCCAGACGCTGGCCCGGGGGCTGCGGGCGTTGCAGCTGGTCGCGGCGGCCAAGGGCGGGCTGACCATTCAGCAGGTGGCCGACCGCATCGGGGTGCACCGCACGATCGCCTACCGGGTGCTGAGCACGCTGGCCCAGTACCGGTTGGTCGCCAAGGGCGAGGACGGCAGGTTTCGGACGGCCGCCGGCCTGGCTACGCTGGGCGCGTCGTTCGACAACAACGTCCGCGAACTGAGCCTGCCGGCCCTGCGCGGGCTGGCCGACGAAGTGGGCACCACGGTGTCGCTCCTGGTGGCTGAGGGCGATCAGCAGGTGGCCATCGCCGTGATCGAGCCCACCCAGGTGTCCTACCAGTTGTCCTTCCACGAAGGCAGCTGCTACCCACTGGACCGGGGTGCGGCCGGCATTGCCCTGCTGGCCAGCATGCCGGCCCGGCCCGGCGAGCGGGAGCTGGTGACCAGGGCCCGCGAGCAGGGCTGGGTCATCACCCACGGCGAGATCGAGCCGGGCACCTACGGCCTGGCGGTTCCGGTGCTCCGGCCGCCCAGCTCGCCGCATACCTGCATCAACCTGATCTCGCATCGCGAGGACGTCGTGCTGCGCGGCAGGGACGCTGTTGTCGCTGCGGCGGAACGCCTTTCGAAGATCCTCAGTTAAGCACCCCGCTGAACTGCGCAAATGCCCGCCGGCCGCTTGACACCCCGCAAATCCCGTCATTAGCGTGTAAAGAACGAACCACGCCGTTCGTTATCTGCACGCACCGAAACCCGTTGTGCGGCAACCGCACCGAAGAGGGAGCCGACCATGGCACATCCGGACTCGCCCAACTGGGATCGCGAGGTCGATGTCGTCGTGCTGGGCACCGGTGCGGCCGGACTGACCGCGGCACTCACCGCCGCCGTCGACGGCGCCTCCGTCGCGGTCTACGAGAAGGCGCCGACCATCGGCGGCACCACCGCCGTCTCCGGCGGCATCGTGTGGACGCCGGCGCACCACCGCTCCCCCGATGTCGACCTGCCCGTCGAGGATGCGCTGACCTACCTGCGGGCCCAAGCACTCGGCGCGATGGACGAGGATCTGGTGGGCACGTTCGTGCGCACCGGGGAATCGGTGATCGACTTCGTCGAGAAACACAGTGACGCGCGATTCGAGATCGCACCCGGCTACCTGGATTACAAGCCGGAACTGCCGGGCGGCAAGGCGGTCGGTGGCCGATCGCTGAGTCCGCTGCCCTATGAGGTCTCCCGCATCGGCGAGTGGGCGCAGAAGATCACGACGTTCCCCGCCGACTGGAGCAACGTCGGGTTCGACGCCGAGACCAGGGCGCGCCTCAACGCCGACGTCGACGACCGGGGCGGCGAGATCGTGGTGGCCGGCGGGGCCCTGATCGCCGGTCTGCTCAAGGGCCTGCTGGACCGTGGTGTCGTCCCGGTGACCGACGCCAGGGCGCTCGAGCTGATCTCGGACGCGGGATCGGTCATCGGGGTGCGAATCCAGTTGCCCGGCAGCGAGATCGCCGTGCGCGCACACCGGGGCGTGATCCTGGGCAGCGGCGGCTTCGAGTGGGACGAGGCCCTCGCCGGCGCCTTCCTGCGCGGCCCGATGCGGGGCGCAGTCTCCCCGCCGAACAACACCGGCGACGGGCTGCGGATGGCGATGGCCCAGGGCGCGGATCTGGGCAACATGGGCGAGGCCTGGTGGGTGCCGATCGTGCGCATCCCCGGCGATACCATCGACGGCAAGCCGCGGAGCCGCAGCGTGCGCCTGGAGCGCACCCGGCCGCGCAGCATCATCGTGAACCGGGCGGGCAAGCGATTCGTCAACGAGGCCTGTGACTACAACTCGATGGCGGGCGCGTTCCACTACCTCGATCCGCGTGGCGGCTACGTCAACGACCCGGCCTGGATGGTGTTCGACTCGCTGCACCTCAAGCACTACGGCTTTCTCGGCGTCGAGCCGGACGGGCCGCCCCCGGACTGGTTCAACCAGTCCGCCGACCTCGCCGAGTTGGGCGAGAAGACCGGCATCGATCCCGACGGTCTGGCAGCGACCCTGGAGCGGTGGAACGACAACGTCGCCCACGAGGTGGACCCGGACTTCGGCCGGGGCTCGAGCGCCTACGACGGCTACTGGGGTGACGCCTCGGCGACGACCACCGCCGGAAAGACGTTGGGCCCCGTCGACACCGCGCCGTTCTACGCCGTGCCGATCTCGATCGGCTCGATGGGCACCAAGGGTGGCCCGCGCACCGACCGGGACGGCCGGGTACTGCATGTCAGCGGCGATCCGATTCCCGGGCTGTACGCCGCGGGCAATGCGATGGCGGGCGTGACCGGGCGGGCCTACGGCGGCGCGGGCGGCACGATCGGCCCGGCCATGGTGTTCGGTTACCGGGCCGGGCACCTGGCGGCGACCGGTGAGCCGGTCGACATTCCACGTTGACACCGCACTGAGAGCGAAAATCTCGTCCGAACTTCGCCCTCAGCGCCATCTCAATCCCTTGTGGATGGCTGAGAGCGGGAATCCGCGTCTCTTGACACCCTTCGACTCGTGGCGCAGGTGTTCATCGGGAGTGAGGCGTTCGCGGCCGGCACGGTCAGCAAGTACGACCTGCGGGCCCGCTATCGGCGGGTCCTACCGGACGTTTACATCGCGAAGGGTGCGCCGCTGTCACTGCGCGACCGAACTGTCGCCGCGTGGCTGTGGTCGCGGCGTCGGGGCGTCATCTCAGGTGTCGCGGCGTCGGCACTGCACGGCGCGAGATGGGTCGACGACGACGCTGTCATCGAACTGAACTGGCCCGGTCGCAAGTCGCCACCCGGAGTCAAGGCTCGCAACGAAACCCTCCTTGACGCGGAGATCAGTTCACGCGCAGGGGTTTCCGTCACCAGCATTCCACGGACCGCCTTTGACCTGGCTCGGCGAGGCCCAACCGGTCAGGCAGTCGAGCGGCTCGACGCATTGGCCGCGGTCACCAACTTCGCGGTCGAGGACGTTCTCGACATCGCTGAGAGCCATCCACACGTCAAAGGTCTGCAGAGGGTTCGGGGCTTGCTGGAGCAAGTCGATGCCGGTGCTCAGTCGCCTCGCGAGACGTGGTTGCGACTGCTGTTGATCGAGGCAGGGCTACCCCGCCCGGAGACCCAGATACCGGTGCCCAGACTGGACGGCTACTCGCACTACTTTCTCGACATGGGCTGGCGCGATGTGATGGTCGCGGTCGAATATGACGGTGAGCAGCATCGCGTCGATCGCAATATCTACCACGACGATCTGGCCCGATCCGAATACATCGCTCACGTCGGATGGCGCCGCATCAGGGTGATCGCCGGCCACCGAAAGACCGATATCGTGCGCCGGGTCCGCCAGGCCTGGCCTTGACACCGCACTGAGAGCGAGAATCCCGTCCGAACTTCACTCTCAGCGCCGTCTCAACTCAAGCGGCCCTCGCGAATGCTCTTGCGCACCAGGTACTTCTGCACCTTGCCGCTCGCGGTGCGCGGGTAGTCGTCGACCCGGTGCAGTTCCTCCGGCCACTTCTGCCGGGCGACACCCGAACGCTCGAAGTGTGCGCGCACCTCTTCGAGCGTCGGCATG
>JAGQTU010000138.1 GCA_020438865.1 Mycobacterium sp. | reverse complement strand
CGCGGCGACGCCGACGCCTACATCCACGCCGGCGGGCAGTGGGAATGGGATTCGGCCGCCCCGGCCGGTGTGCTGCAGGCCGCCGGGTTGCACGCCACCAGACTGGACGGCTCGCCGCTGCGCTACAACCGGCCGGACCCGTATCTGCCGGACCTGTTGATGTGCCGCCCCGACGTCGCGGACCTCTTGCTGGACGCGATGTGGCTGGCCAGCTGAGCAGCGCGCGGCCCAGCCCCTAGAGTCGTCTGCATGCAGTCGTGGCCGGCCGTCGAGACACCGCAGCTGCCGGGGCGCGGGCCCCAGCTGCGTCTCTACGACAGCGCCGACCGCCAGGTGCGGCCCACCGCGCCCGGACAGACCGCCACGATGTACGTCTGTGGCATCACCCCCTACGACGCCACCCACCTCGGCCACGCCGCCACCTACCTGGCCTTCGACCTGGTCCACCGGGTGTGGCTGGACAGCGGCCACCGGGTGCACTACGTGCAGAACGTCACCGACGTCGACGACCCGTTGTTCGAGCGGGCCGCCCGCGACGGCATCGACTGGCGTGATCTCGGCGCGCGGGAAACCCAGCTGTTTCGCGAGGACATGACGGCCCTGCGGGTGCTGCCGCCGCAGGACTACGTCGGCGCCACCGAGGCCATCGATGAGGTGGTCGAGCTGGTGGAGAAGATGCTGGCGTCCGGCGCGGCGTACGTCGTCGAGGACGCCGAGTACCCCGACGTGTACTTCCGCGCGGACGCCACCGCCCAGTTCGGCTACGAGTCCGGCTACGACCGCGAAACCATGATGCGGCTGTTCGCCGAGCGCGGCGGTGACCCGGACCGGCCCGGCAAGGCCGACGAACTCGACGCGCTGCTGTGGCGCTCCGCCCGGCCCGACGAGCCGAGCTGGCCGTCGCCCTTCGGCCCGGGGCGGCCGGGCTGGCACGTCGAATGCGCCGGGATCTCGTTGAGCCGCATCGGTTCCGGGCTCGACGTCCAGGGCGGTGGCAGCGACCTGATCTTCCCGCACCACGAGTTCTCCGCCGCGCACGCCGAAAGCGTCACCGGCGAGCGCAGGTTCGCGCGGCACTACGTGCACGCCGGCATGATCGGCTGGGACGGGCACAAGATGTCCAAGAGCCGGGGCAACCTGGTGCTGGTCTCGCGGCTGCGCGGGCAGGGGGTGGACCCGGCCGCGGTCCGGCTGGGCCTGCTGGCCGGGCACTACCGCAGCGATCGGTTCTGGAGCGACGAGGTGCTGACCGACGCCGAGGCCCGGTTACACCGCTGGCGCGCCGGCGCGGCGCTGCCCGCGGGGCCGGACGCCACCGACCTGGTCGGCCGCATTCGCCGTTACCTGGCCGACGACCTGGACACCCCGAAAGCGCTCGCCGCCGTTGACGGTTGGGTCACCGACGCCCTCGAGTACGGCGGCCATGACACCGCCGCACCCGCGGCGGTGGCCGCGGCGGTCGACGCGCTGCTCGGCGTTCCGCTGTAGGACCCGTCCGCGAGAAGGCCGGTTCGGGTAGCTTTTTCGTCATGAGTTCCGTGAACGGCAAGGTCGTCTTCATCACCGGTGGCGCCAGTGGTGTCGGGGCCGAGGTGGCCCGCCGCCTCTACGACAAGGGTGCCAACCTCGTGCTTGCGGACCTGGACAAGGAACGGCTCGACCGCTTCGCGACGTCGTTCGAGCAACGCCGGGTGGTGTATGCGCCCGCAGACGTGCGCGACCTGTCGTCGCTGCAGCGCCTCGCCGACCAGGCGGTCGAGCAGTTCGGTGGCATCGACATCGTGATCGCCAACGCGGGGATCGGCGTCTACGGGTCGGTGCTCAACGTCGATCCGGCGGCGTTCAAGACCGGTATCGACGTCAACGTGCTGGGGGTCTTCAACACCGTGCGGGCGGCACTGCCGTCGGTCATCGACCGCCGTGGCTATGTCCTGGTGGTTTCGTCGCTGGCGGCGTACGCGCCGATCGCGGGCTCGGCGTGCTACAGCCTGGCCAAGGCCGGTGTCGAGCACTTCGCCAACGCACTGCGCCTCGAGGTCGCCCACCACGGGGTCGACGTCGGCACCGCCCACATGTCGTGGATCGACACCCCGCTGGTGCGGGACGGCACCGCGGAGTTCTCCTCGATGCGTGCCGCCATCGAGGAGTTGCCGGGGCCGCTGAGCAAGATCACCTCGGTGCAGGCCTGCGGCGCGGCCTTCGTCAGGGGTATCGAGCGACGGCGACTACACATCAACTGCCCGAGATGGGTGGGCCTGTTCCGCTGGCTCAAGCCGATCCTGTCGACCCGGGTGGGCCTGCCGCTGCTGCTCAAGGGCGCCGACCAACGGCTTGCGCTGATGGACGCCGAAACCGCACAGGCGGGCCGGTCCCTGAATGCCCGCATCGTGGAACTGGACGGCAGGTGAGAGTTCGCACGGTTGCGGCAGCATTGCTGCTGATGACGGTGACCGCCGGCTGCGGGGGATCGAACAAGGCCACCGACACCACGACCGCGGCGTCGACGTCGGCCGTTGCACCGAGCCCGGAACAGGTCCGTGTCATCGCCAAGGAGGCCTACGTCTACGGCTTCCCGATGGTGGACAGCTACCGCATCCAGCACGCGTACTTCGTCGATCCGAATAACCCCGAGTACAAGGGTCCGTGGAACGAAGTGCACAGTGTGGCAAGGGTTTTCACACCGGCCGACACCGCGGTGCAGACTCCGAACTCGGACACGCCATACTCGATGCTGGGCGCCGACCTGCGCGCCGAGCCGCTGGTGCTGACCGTCCCGCCGATCGAGGAGGACCGGTACTTCTCGGTGCAGTTCATCGACGGCTACACCTACAACTTCGCCTACGTCGGCAGCCGCACCACCGGCAACGGCGGCGGCAGGTACCTGCTGGCCGGGCCGGGCTGGAACGGCGAGAAGCCCGCAGGCATCAACGCGGTCATCAAGGCCGACACCGACTTCGCGCTGGGCGTCTACCGCACCCAACTGTTCGGGCCCGACGATTTGGACAACGTCAAGAGGATCCAGGCCGGCTACACCGCCGAGCCGCTGTCGGCGTTCCTGGCTCAGCCCGCACCGCCGGCCGCCCCGACGATCGACTGGCCGGCGCCGCTGACCCCCGACGAGCAGAAGACCTCGCTGAGGTTCTTCGACCTGCTGGACTTCACGCTCCGGTTCGCCCCGACCATGCCGTCGGAACAGGACGTCCGCGCGCGGTTCGCCTCGATCGGGCTGACCGGTGACGGCACGTTCCGCTCCGAATCGCTCAGCCCCGAGCTGCAGCAGGCCTTCACCGACGGAATGGCCGACGCCTGGGCGCAGTTCGCCGCCTTCAAGAGGGACAAGATCGACACCGGCGAGGTGAAGTCCGGCCAGTTGTTCGGCACCAAAGAGGAGCTGCGGGGCAACTATCTCTACCGGATGGCCGGTGCGGTGATCGGCATCTTCGCCAACTCCAACGCCGAGGCGATGTACCCGGTGCTGGCCACCGACGCCACCGGGCAGCCGCTGACCGGGGCCGACAACTACACGCTGACGTTCCCGGCCGGTCAGCTGCCGCCGGTCAACGCCTTCTGGTCGGTGACCATGTACAAGCTGCCGGAGAGCCTGCTGGTGGAGAACCCGATCAACCGCTACCTGATCAACTCGCCGATGCTGCCCAACCTGGTGCGCAACCCCGACGGCGGGCTGACGCTCTACATCCAGCACACCTCGCCCGGCCCGGACAAGGAGCCGAACTGGCTGCCCGCCCCGGACGGTCCGTTCCAGATGGTCATGCGGCTGTATTGGCCCAAAGCCGAAGCCCTGGACGGCAGTTGGCTACCGCCGAAGGCCGTCAAGGTCGGCTGACTGTCGGCTGACTACAGCGCGGCGATGTCGTAGGCGCCGACCTGGCCGGACAGGAAACGCAACTGGTCGGTCGAGGAGCCCAGGGTCTGCTCGATCCCGGTCAGGCGGGCGGCGTAGTGCGCCACCGGGTACTCGGCGGTGACACCGATGCCGCCGTGCATCTGGATGGCCTCCTGCGCGATGTGCCGCCCGGAGCGCCCGATCTGCAGCTTGGCCCGAGCCGCGACCACCGGATCCAGCCGGCCGTCGGCGATGCACATGGCGGCGTAGTAGTTCATGCTGCGCGCCAGTTCCAGTGAAACGTACATGTCGGCGGCGCGTTGGGTCAGCGTCTGGAACGTCTTCAGCGGTACGCCGAACTGCTTGCGCGCCTTGAGATATTCCGTCGTGAGTTTCAGCGCCTCGTCCATCGCGCCGACGGCCTCGGCGCACAGCGCCGACGAGTAGCGGACCAGCGCCGCGTGGATGCGGTCGCTGACATCGCCGCCCTCGCCGAGTGGCTCGGCGGCGGCGCCGTCGAACACGATCTCGGCGCCGCGCTGGCCGTCGAACGTCCGGTAGGGGTGGCGGCTCGTCGCATCGGAGTCCACCAGGAACAGCCCGGCACCGCCGCCGGGCAGCGTGGCCGTGACAACGAGGACATCGGCCGAATCACCGGCCAGCACGGGGTTCTTCCGGCCGGTGACGGTCCACGAGTCGCCCTGCTGGGTGGCGCGGGTCGCCAGCGCGTCCGAGCCGCGCAACCCCGGCTCGAGATGGGCCAGCGCGAGCAGTTTCTCGCCGGCGGCCACCTCGTCGAGCAGCGCGCGCTGCGCGTCGCCGCCCAATTCGGCGATCACACCGCCCGGGATGAGCGCCGCCGCCGCCACCGGTTCGGGGGCCAGTCGGCGACCGATCTCGGTCATCACCACCATGATCTCGATCTGGCCGGACTCCTCGGGCTCGAAACCCAGTCCCAGGATGCCGATCTCGGCCAACTGGCGCCAGACGTCGCGGCTCCAGCCCAGTTCGGACTCGACGACCTTGTTGCGGCTCTCGGTGTCGTAGCTGCGACCCAGGACGTCGCGTGCGGTGTCGGCCAGCAGCTGCTGTTCTTCGGTCAGGTCAAAGTTCATGGCTCACAGTCCCAGGATCGTCGAGGAGATGATGGTGCGCTGCACCTCGTTGCTACCGCCGTAGATCGAGGTCTTGCGGAAGTTGAGGTAGCGCGGCGCCGCCCCCTGCGCCCACTGCGGCGAGTCGATGCCGTCGCCGGCCTCGAACGGCAGCGCGTCCGGCCCGGCGACCTCGACGAGCAGTTCGGTGACCGCCTGCTGCAGCTGGCTGCCGCGCAGCTTCAGGATCGACGACGCCGGGTTGGGCTTGCCGGTGCCCTCGTCGCCGCTGACCCGCAGCTGGGTCAGCTCGAGGGCCAGCAGCTCGTTCTCGATCTCGGCCACCCGGGAGGCGAACAGCGGGTCCTCCAGCAGGGTTCCGTTGCCCACGGTGGTCTTGGCCGCGCGCTCCTTGACGTCGGACAGCCACACCTTGGTGGTGCCGATGCGGGCGATGCCGGTGCGCTCGTTGGACAGCAGGAACTTGGCGTAGCTCCAGCCCTGGTTCTCCTCGCCGACCAGCTGATTGGCCGGCACCCGGACGTCTTCGAAGAACACCTCGTTGACCTCGTAGCTGCCGTCGATGAGCTTGATCGGCCGCAGCGTGATGCCGGGTGTGGACATCTCCACCAGAATGAACGAGATGCCGGCCTGCTTCTTCGGCGCATCCGGATTCGTGCGGGCCAGCACGAAGATCCAGTCGGCGAACTGGCCCAGCGTGGTCCAGGTCTTCTGACCGTTGATCACGTAGTCGTCGCCGTCGCGAACCGCGACGGTGCGCAGCGAAGCCAGGTCGGAGCCGGCCTCCGGCTCGGAAAAGCCCTGGCACCACCAGATGTCGAGGTTGGCCGTCGCCGGCAGGAAGCGCTCCTTGATCTCCTGCGACCCGAACTGGGCGATCACCGGGCCGACCATGCTGGCGTTGAACGCCAGCGGCTCGGGCACGCTGGCCAGCCGCATCTCGTCGGCCCACAGCTGCCGCTGCAGCGGCGACCAGTCCTTGCCGCCCCACTCCACCGGCCAGTTCGGCACCGCCAGCCCGGCCTTGTTGAGGATGCGCATCGTGGTGACGATGTCGTCGGGCCAGATGAGTTCGTCATTGCGGGCCCGGTCCCGGATCTCGGCCGGAATCTCGGTGGTGAAGAACGTGCGCAACTCGTCGCGGAATTTCGCGTCCTCGTCGCTCAGAGCCAGCTTCATTGCGACCTCACTTCGTCGTGGTGGCTACTCGTCAGTACCCGACGTGAAACGGTAGCGCAGCCCCACCAACCGGTCGGCAGGAGCACCCCTGTGGTCAGGATTTCGACAGCACTTCCTCGTCGGTGCCGCGATCCGGCCGACTCAGCTCCGGAAGCCGGGGCCGCGCCTGCGCAGGTAGCGCTCGAACTCGGCGGCCAGCGCATCGCCGTCGACCTTGGACAACGCCTCGTTGACGTCCACCTCGGCGTCGCCGCGCTCCTCGAGGGCGGCCACGTACTCGGCGATCTCCTCGTCCTCGGCGGTCATCTCGGTGACGGCCTGCTCCCACTCCTCGGCCTGCGCCGGCAGGTCGGCCAGCGGCACCTCGATGTCCAGGACGTCCTCGACCCGCCGCAACAGCGCCACGGTGGCCTTGGGATTGGGCGGCTGCGACACGTAGTGCGGCACCGCGGCCCAGAACGTGACCGCGGGAATCCCCGCTGCCACGCACGCATCCTGGAACACCCCGGCGATGCCGGTCGGCCCCTCGTAGCGGGTCTCCTCCA
>JAGQTU010000137.1 GCA_020438865.1 Mycobacterium sp. | reverse complement strand
CGGCCGAGGCGGCGGCCGGTCCGGCCGCGCCCGCGATGTCGACCGCCCGACCGCCGGCGCCGGGCGCCCGGCATCGTGGCGCCGCCGAACCCGAACCCGCCGAGCCCACCGCGGCCGCGGAGGCCACCGACGAGCTGGGCGGCCAGCACACCGCGGGCCAATCGGTCGCGGAGCTGATGGCCCGCCTGCAGGCCGGGACCGGGCCGGGTGCGGGCGGCGGCCGGCGCCGCCGCCGCGAAGACTGACGGCATCGGCGCTGCCCCAACGGGCCGTGGCCGGGTACAACGAGGGCCGCGTTACAGTTGTCAGGCCCGTCCGGTACCCGCAGAGCAGGACCGGAACGAAACACCGATTGACGTCAGCGAGGTCGTCGACGTGGGGACCCCCAACGGTTTGCGCCCGGCGCGACTGAAGGTCGGCATCATCTCGGCAGGCCGGGTCGGCACCGCCCTCGGCCTGGCGCTGGAGCGCGCCGACCACGTGGTCGTCGCGTGCAGTGCCATCTCCGGCACCTCCCGCCGGCTGGCCCAGCGACGATTGCCGGACACCCCGGTGCTGCCGGTGCCCGACGTCGCCGACAGCGCCGAGCTGCTGCTGCTGACCGTGCCCGACGCCGAACTACCCGGGCTGATCAACGGCCTGGCCGCCACCGGCGCGGTGCGGCGCGGCACGATCGTGGCGCACACCTGCGGCGCCAAGGGCGTGGCCGTGCTGGCCCCGCTGACCGAACAGGGCTGCGTACCGCTGGCCATTCACCCGGCGATGACGTTCGCCGGCGCCGACGAGGACGTCACCCGGCTCTCGGAGACCTGCTTCGGCATCACCGCCGCCGACGAGATCGGCTACGCCATAGCCCAGGCGCTGGTGCTGGAGATCGGCGGCGAGCCGTTTCGGGTCCGCGAAGACGCCCGCACGCTCTATCACGCCGCCCTGGCCCACGGCAGCAACCACATCGTCACCATCGTCGCCGACGCACTGGACGCGCTGCGTGCGGCGTTGTCCGGACAGGAACTGCTCGGCCAGGAACTCGTGGGCGACGCCCCGGGCGGTCTGGCCGAACGCATCCTCGGTCCGCTGGCCCGCGCCGCGTTGGAGAACACCCTGCACCGCGGCCAGGCCGCCCTGACCGGCCCGGTGGCCCGCGGCGATGCGGCTGCCGTCGACGGTCATCTGACCGCGCTCGACGAGATCGATTCCGAACTGGCGCAGAGCTATTGCGCCAACTCGTTGCGCACCGCGCAGCGCGCGCACGCCCCCGAGGAGGTCGTAGACGTGTTGACCGAATGGTCCCGCCAGGCGGGACCGCACCGGTGAGTGTCAAGACGCCGCAGTTCAGCGCCGGCCAACTCAACGTCTATCCGACCCCGCGGGCGGTGGCCGACGTCACCCGGGCGCTGCGCCACACCGGCCGCCGGGTCATGCTGGTGCCCACCATGGGGGCGCTGCACGACGGGCACCTCGCGCTGGTCCGGGCCGCCAAGCGGGTGCCCGGCGCGGTGGTGGTGGTGTCCATCTTCGTCAACCCGCTGCAGTTCGGCCCCACCGAGGACCTCGACGCCTACCCGCGCACCCTGGACGCCGACCTCGAACTGTTGCGCGACGAGGGTGTCGAAGTGGTGTTCACACCCACCGCGGCCGCCATGTATCCGGACGGAAAGCGCACCACCGTACACCCCGGCCCGCTCGGCTCTGAGCTCGAAGGTGCAACGCGCCCAGGACATTTCGCCGGCATGCTGACCGTGGTGCTCAAATTGCTGCAGATCGTCCGGCCGGATCGGGCCTTCTTCGGCGAAAAGGACTACCAGCAGCTGGTGCTCATCCGGCAGATGGTCGCCGACCTCAACGTCGACGTGCAGATCGTCGGCGTGCCCACCGTGCGCGAGGCGGACGGGCTGGCGATGTCGTCGCGCAACCGCTACCTGAGTCCCGAGGAACGTGAACTCGCCGGCGCGCTGTCCTCGGCGCTGCTGGCCGGTATGTACGCCGGATCCGGCGGGGCCACCCAGGTGCTCGACACCGCCCGCGCCGTCCTCGACGAGGTGCCCACCATCGACGTCGACTACCTCGAACTGCGCGGCCCCAATCTCGAGCCGGCGCCGCCGTTCGGCCCGGCGCGGCTGCTGATCGCCGCCCGGCTGGGCGGCACCCGGCTGCTGGACAACATCGCGATCGATCTGTCAGGCACCACCGGCCCATCCCGCGCCGGTGACCCCGACCCGAACGAAATCAACTGGAGGAACTGATGTTCCGGACGATGCTCAAGTCCAAGATCCACCGAGCCACTGTGACGCAGGCCGATCTGCACTACGTCGGTTCAGTCACCATCGACGCCGACCTGATGGGGGCCGCCGATCTGCTCGAGGGTGAGCAGGTCACCATCGTCGACATCGACAACGGCGCCCGTCTGACCACCTACGCCATCACGGGTCCGAGCGGCAGCGGCGTCATCGGGATCAACGGCGCCGCAGCGCATCTGGTGCATCCCGGCGATCTGGTCATCCTGATGGCCTACGCCACCATGGACGACGCCAGCGCCCGGCGGTACCGCCCACGGGTGGTGTTCGTCGACGCCGGCAACCGACCGGTCGACCTCGGCGACGACCTGGCTCACGTTCCCGACGATGCGACCGGGTTGCGCTCGGCGCGGGCTGTGGGGTAGCCATGCTGCTCGCCATCGACGTCCGCAACACCCACACCGTCGTCGGCCTCATCGCCGGCTCCGGTGATCATGCCAAGGTCACCCAACACTGGCGCATCCGCACCGAATCCGAGGTCACCGCCGACGAACTCGCGCTGACCATCGAGGGCCTCATCGGTGACGACTCCGAACGGCTCACCGGCGCCACCGGGCTCTCGACGGTGCCCTCGGTGCTGCACGAGGTGCGGATCATGCTGGAGCAGTACTGGCCGTCGGTGCCGCACGTTCTGATCGAACCCGGTGTGCGCACTGGTATCCCACTGCTGGTCGACAATCCCAAGGAGGTCGGCGCCGACCGGATCGTGAACTGCCTGGCGGCGTACGCGAAGTTCAACACCGCGGCGATCGTAGTCGACTTCGGGTCGTCGATCTGCGTCGACGTGGTCTCGGGCAAGGGCGAATTCCTGGGTGGTGCAATCGCTCCGGGTGTCCAGGTGTCCTCGGACGCCGCGGCAGCCCGTTCGGCGGCGCTGCGCCGGGTCGAGTTGGTGCGGCCGCGCTCGGTGGTCGGCAAGAACACCGTTGAGTGCATGCAGTCCGGCGCGCTGTTCGGGTTCGCCGGTCTGGTCGATGGGTTGGTGTCGCGCATCCGGGAGGACGTCGACGGGTTCGACGGCAGTGACGTCGCGGTGGTGGCCACCGGTCACACGGCACCGTTGATGCTGCCGGACCTGCACACCGTGCAGCACTACGACAAGCACCTCACCCTCGACGGCCTGCGGATGGTCTACGAACGCAACCGGGACAACCAGCGCGGAAAGCTGAAGTCGGCCCGCTAGCCGCCACCTCCCGCGTGCCACCTCCTGCTCGCGAGTGGGCGGGCTCATCTCGGCGGCGACCACCGTCGCGGCCTCATTTAAGCTGGCACGTCGTGAGCTCTGCTGATGTTCCGGAACCCGACGGCGGGACCGAGGTTCCCGAACAGTTCCGGATCCGTCAAGGCAAGCGCGAACGATTGCTGGCCGAGGGGCACGAGCCCTACCCGGTGGCCGTGCCGCGCACGCATTCGCTCGCCGAGATCCGTGCCGCCTACCCGGACCTGATCGCCGATGCCGCCACCGGCGACATCGTAGGCGTCGCCGGCCGGGTGGTGTTCGCCCGCAATTCCGGCAAGCTGTGCTTCGCCACCCTGCAGGAGGGCGACGGGACGCAACTGCAGGTGATGATCAGCCTGGCCGGGGTGGGCGATGAGTCGCTGGAGGCCTGGAAGGCCGAGGTGGACCTCGGCGACATCGTGTTCGTGCACGGTGAGGTGATCAGCTCCCGGCGGGGAGAACTGTCGGTGCTGGCCGACTCCTGGCAGATGGCGTCCAAGGCGTTGCGCCCGCTCCCGGTCGCGCACAAGGAGATGAGCGAGGAGTCCCGGGTCCGGCAGCGCTACGTCGACCTGATCGTGCGCCCGCAGGCGCGTTCGGTCGCGCGCCAACGCATCGCCGTCGTCCGGGCGGTGCGCAACGGCCTGGAACGTCGCGGCTTCCTGGAGGTCGAGACCCCCATGCTGCAGACGCTGGCCGGCGGGGCTGCCGCGCGCCCGTTCATCACGCACTCCAACGCGCTGGACAGCGACCTCTATCTGCGGATCGCGCCGGAACTGTTCCTCAAGCGCTGCGTCGTCGGCGGCCTGGAGCGGGTCTTCGAACTCAACCGGGTGTTCCGCAACGAGGGCGCGGATTCCACGCATTCGCCGGAATTCGCGATGCTCGAGACCTACCAGGCGTGGGGCACCTATGACGATTCCGCCGTCATCACCCGCGAACTTATTCAGGAGGTCGCCGACGAGGCGATCGGCACCCGTCAGGTGTCATTGCCCGACGGCACAATCTATGATCTCGACGGCGAATGGCCCTCGATACAAATGTATCCGTCCTTGTCCGAGGCGCTCGGCGAAGAGATCACGCCCGATACCGGTTTGGAATACTTACTCGGTATTGCCGACCGGCTCGGTGTCGAGATCCCCCGTGATCGCGGCTATGGCCACGGCAAGCTTGTCGAAGAACTCTGGGAGCACACCGTCGGTAATGGATTGTGGTCGCCGACATTCGTCAAGGATTTCCCGGTCGAGACCACACCGCTGACCCGCCAGCACCGCAGCATCCCCGGCGTCACCGAGAAATGGGACCTGTACGTCCGCGGGATCGAGCTGGCGACCGGTTACTCCGAGCTCGTCGACCCGATTATCCAGCGGGAACGCTTCGAAGCCCAGGCGCGTGCCGCGGCCGCCGGCGATGATGAGGCGATGGCACTCGACGAGGACTTCCTGGCCGCCATGGAGTATGCGATGCCGCCCACGACGGGTACCGGAATGGGCATCGATCGCCTGCTAATGGTTCTGACGGGGCTGTCAATTCGCGAGACGGTATTGTTCCCGATTGTTCGCCGGCACGGCAACTGAGGTGCTCCGGTAACGTTTGTGTTGTAAATGACCCGCTCTTATGGCACATTTATGGCGGAGTTTTTCAAACGGGGCAACGCATTATGCAGAAGGATCAAGTGAGCCAGTGGCCAAGAAAGTGACCGTCACCCTCGTCGACGATTTCGATGGTGAGGGCCCCGCTGATGAAACGGTCGAGTTTTCCATCGACGGCGTGAACTACGAGATTGACCTTTCGAGCAAGAATGCGCAGAAACTGCGCAATGACCTCAAACATTGGGTCGAGGCCAGCCGCCGGGTCGGCGGGCGCAGGCGGGGCCGCAACGGTTCGGGCCGCGGTCGCGGCACGATCGACCGCGAGCAGAGCGCCGCGATCCGGGAATGGGCCCGTCGCAACGGCCACAAGGTGTCGACCCGGGGCCGGATCCCGGCCGACATCATCGACGCCTTCCACGCCGCGACCTAAGCCGCGCCCCCGGCGCGCACCCGCCGCGTCCTCGGCGCGGGCTTGGTCACCGACTCGTCAGAACGTTCGCTGGTGGCGTAGCGGTGCCCCTGATTACCGGAAACGAATCGCTGTCCTGCCGCGTTGGTCTGCTGTGTCCACCGGATAGACCGGATATGGGTGACAAGGGAGAGCACCCTTGAGCACCGCCCACTAGAGTGGACCCCAGGTGCGTGGTGTCTACCGCGGCGCCTAATCGTGACGGAGAGCAGGTAGCAGGCAATGTTCGAGAGATTTACCGACCGTGCCCGCCGGGTCGTCGTCCTGGCTCAAGAAGAGGCCCGGATGCTCAACCACAACTACATCGGGACCGAGCACATCCTGCTGGGGCTCATCCACGAGGGCGAGGGCGTGGCCGCCAAGTCGCTGGAGTCGTTGGGCATCTCTCTCGAGGGTGTCCGCAGTCAGGTCGAGGAGATCATCGGCCAGGGCCAGCAGGCGCCGTCCGGGCATATCCCGTTCACCCCTCGCGCCAAGAAGGTCTTGGAGCTGAGCCTGCGCGAGGCGCTGCAACTCGGCCACAACTACATCGGCACCGAGCACATCCTGCTCGGCCTCATCCGGGAGGGTGAGGGTGTGGCCGCCCAAGTGCTGGTCAAGCTGGGCGCCGAACTGACCCGGGTGCGTCAGCAGGTCATCCAGCTGCTGTCGGGCTACCAGGGAAAAGAGACGGCTGAGGCCGGCACCGGGGGGAGGGGTGGCGAGTCCGGCAACCCGTCCACCTCGCTGGTTCTCGATCAGTTCGGCCGCAACCTGACCGCGGCCGCGATGGAGGGCAAGCTCGACCCGGTCATCGGCCGCGAGAAGGAAATCGAGCGGGTCATGCAGGTGCTGTCCCGCCGCACCAAGAACAACCCGGTGCTCATCGGTGAGCCCGGCGTCGGCAAGACCGCCGTCGTGGAGGGCCTGGCCCAGGCCATCGTCCACGGCGAGGTTCCCGAGACGCTGAAGGACAAGCAGCTCTACACCCTCGACCTCGGGTCGCTGGTGGCCGGCAGCCGGTACCGCGGTGACTTCGAGGAGCGCCTCAAGAAGGTGCTCAAGGAGATCAACACCCGCGGCGACATCATCCTGTTCATCGACGAGCTGCACACGCTGGTCGGTGCCGGCGCCGCCGAGGGCGCGATCGACGCCGCGTCGATCCTCAAGCCCAAGCTGGCCCGCGGCGAGTTGCAGACGATCGGCGCCACCACGCTCGACGAGT
>JAGQTU010000013.1 GCA_020438865.1 Mycobacterium sp. | reverse complement strand
GGCACCGCCAGCACTAGCGGAAAACCGACATCGTGGTCGGGTCTGCGCTGGATAGGATTTCCCGGTGGCCGAACTGGTACAGCGCTATCTCGACGACTTCGTGGCCGAGTACGCCGGGGTGTCCGACGGTGCGCTGGCCGACTATATCCCCGAGCTCACCCAGGTCGATCCGTCCGGCTTCGGTCTGACCCTGTCGTCCTCGGACGGTTATCTCTACGAATCGGGCGACGCACGAACCGAATTCACCATCCAGTCGATATCGAAGCCGTTCACGTATGCCCTGGCACTCGACCAGGTCGGCGAGGACGCCGTGGACGCCAAGATCGGCGTGGAGCCCTCCGGGGAGGCGTTCAACGAGATCAGCGTGGACGACAAGACCAAGACGCCGAAGAACCCGATGATCAACGCCGGGGCGATCGCCTCGGTCGCCCTGATACCCGCCGCGGGGCCCGACGACCGGTTCGCCAAGATCAGGAACTTCTACTCGGCCTGCGCGGGCCGCCCACTCGAGTTCGACGAGGACGTCTACCGCTCGGAGAAGGCCACCGGCAGCCGCAACCGGGCCATCGCCTACATGCTGGACAGTTTCGGTGTGCTGGCCGACGACCCCGACGAGGTTCTCGACGTCTACTTCCGGCAATGCTCGCTGCGGGTGACCAGCGCGGACCTGGCCCGGATGGGCGCGACCCTGGCCCGCGGCGGCGTCAACCCGCAGACCGGAAGGCGGGTGACCAGCACCCGGGTGGTGCAACGCACGTTGAGCGTGATGGTGACCTGCGGGATGTACAACGCCGCCGGCGACTGGGTCAGCGCGGTCGGTATGCCGGCCAAGAGCGGGGTGGGCGGCGGCATCGTGGCGGTGCTGCCGGGCCAGCTCGGCATCGGGGTGTATTCGCCGCTGCTGGACGGGCGCGGCAACAGCGTGCGCGGGGTGCTGGTGTGCCGCAGTCTCTCCGAGCGGCTCGGCCTGCACTTCCTGACCGTCGGCCGGGAATCGCGTTCCACCATCCGCGCCATCCACGAACCGGTGGAGCGGGTCCGGGTCTACGAACTGCACGGCGATCTGATGTTCGCCGGCGCCGAGCGGGTGGCCCGCATCGTGGACCGGGAGGCCGACGAATTCGACGTGGCGATCGTCGACGTGACCCGCATCGACACCATCAACGACGCCGCCCGAGCCCTGCTGGCCGGCGTGAGCGCCGACCTCGCAGCGGGCGGCAAGCGGGGCTTCGTCGTCGACCCGGACCGAATCGTGATCCGGCCCGACCGGGGCTATGACGACGTCGTGTTCGGCACCGTCGACGATGCGGTGGTCACCGCGCAACGGGTGTTGCGCGCCAACCCGATCGGCTAGTCGCGCAGGGCCGGCATGACCTCCGCCGCCAGCAGTTGCACGGTCCGGTCGGACTCCTCCGCGGCGTGCGGGCCGGAGAAGATCACGGTGCGCGCGCCCGCATCGCGGTATTCGCGAAGTCGGCCGACGACCTGGTCCGGGGTGCCGGTGACGAGATACCGATCCGCGAGCGCGCCGAAATCCTGCTCATAGGTGGCACTGACCGCCGCCACGGCATTGCGGCGGGCCACCAGCGGGTCCCGGTCGATGGCGCCCCAGCAGAAGATGGCGCCCTCGACCCGGCCGGCGCGGCCGTAGGATTCGGCGAGCTCCCGCACCGTGCCAAGGCTTTTCGCAAGCTGTTCGGGTGTGTACAGGTACGGCAGCCAGTGGTCGGCGAACCGCGCCGCGCGCCGGAACGCGGCGGGTTTGCGGCCACCCAGCCAGATCGGCGGGTGCGGCCGCTGCGTCGAGGGCGGCTTGAGCCGCAGGTTCTCGGCCCTGCCCCACCAGCCCGATGCCGTGACCTTCTCGCCGCCGAGCAGTGCGGTGATCAGTTCGAGCGCTTCGTCGGTGCGCATTCCGCGCTCCCGCACCGGCACGTCGACGGCGGCGAACTCGAGTGGGTACTCCCCGCCGACCCCCACGCCGAAGTCGAACCGGCCACCGGAGACGTTGTCAAGGCTGGCGACGAACTTGGCGGCCAGCGCCGGTGGGTACAGCGGCAACAACGTCAACGCGCTGAGCAGGCGTACGTGCCTGGTCGCCCCGGCGGCGGCGGCGAGCGTGACGAAGGCGTTGGGCGTCGGCACATGAAAGAACAGATGCTCTCCCGTTGCCACGTAGTCGAATCCGGCCTCCTCGGCCCACCGGGCGGTGGCGGGCACGTCCCGCTCGTGGCAGGCCAGCGTCGTCCCGACCCGCATCAGGACAGCCGCGTCAGGACGGCAAGCCGGGTGGGTCTTTCGTAACCGCGCAGCGTCACCGACTCCCCGATCTCCCAGCATCGCTGCTCGTCCGCCGACGCCGCGGCGACGGAGTCCGCACACGCCAGCACCCGAGGCCCCGTTCGCACCTTGGCGAGCTCGCTCAGCCGCGCCGCCTCGTTCACCGGCTCCCCGATCACGGTGTACTCGAATCGTTCGTTGGCGCCGACGTTTCCGGCCACCACCTGCCCGCCGGCGACGCCGATCCCGGCCGGACACTCGGGCACCTCACGGATCAGCCGCCCAGCGATGGTCCGGGCGGCGGCCAGCGCGTCGTCGTCGGGGTTGTCCAGGGTGACCGGCGCACCGAAGATCGCCAGCGTGGCATCGCCCTCGAACTTGTTGACCATGCCGCGGTGGCGGTCCACCTCCTCGACGATCACGGCGAAGAAGCGGTTGAGCAGTTCCACGACCTCCTTGGGCGGCAGCGTGCTGACCAACTGCGTCGACCCCACGACGTCGACGAACATCACCGCGACATGGCGCTCTTCGCCGCCCAGGGTCGGCCGCTGCAGCTCGGCCGCCGCCGCGACCTCCCGCCCGACGTGCCGGCCGAACAGGTCGCGCACCCGCTCCCGCTCGCGCAGGCCCGCCACCATCGAGTTGAATCCGCGCTGCAGCTCGCCCAGTTCGGTGCCGTCGAAGACCACGAGATCGGAGCTGAGGTCGCCGTCCTCGACGCGCTTGAGCGCGGCCCGCACCACCCGCACCGGAGTGGCCGTGAGCCACGCGAGGATCCACATCAGGATGAACCCGAAGATCAGGGTGGCGATCGACGTGATGATGATCGCCACCTCCAGCTGGGTCTTGGTCAGATTGCCAAGTAGCAGCGAGAACACCGCGGTCAGGCCGATGCCGATGACGGGGACGCCCGAGCCCAGCATCCACACCACCATCGTTCGGCCCATGATGCCCGGGGCCAGGCGGTGCGGCGGGGGCCCGGCGGCGAGCGCCTCGGCGGCGACCGGGCGCATGGCGAACTCGGTGAACAGGTAGGCGCTGGTCGCCACCAGCACCCCGCAGAAGCCGACGCCCAGCGCCAGGCGGGGGATGAAGTCGGTGTCGTACATCCCGTAAAGGACGGTGAACAACGTGGTGCCCACGGCCCAAAGCAGCAATTGGGCCATGGCGACGCGCCACGGGGTCGAGAACGCATTGCGCTGGTCGGCGCGCGTCGGGGGCCTCCCGTCGATGGCCCAGCGCAGGTCGTTGACCGTGCGACGGGTGATCCACCAACTGCCGAACGCCAGCGCCGCGGCCCCATAGGCCGGCGCCACCACGAAGGTGAGCCAGCCGGGTACGTCGCGGAACACGCTGGGTACCGGGAACGCCACCGTGATCAGCAGGATCGCCACCGCCACCCCGACGACGTTCACCGTCAGCATGAACACGGTGACCAGGGTCTGAATCCGGACCCGGCGGCGCGGGCCGCTCTCGCTGACCCGGCCCAGCAGCAACGACCCGTATGCGGGTGTGCCGGTCAGCCGCCCACTCTGCCTGGTGACCCGCTCCAGGAAGCGGCCCAACCGCTGTGCCAGGCTCGGAGGGGAACTCATGGTGGCGTCAGCCTAATTCCTCGAAGCGCCGACACCTTAAGCTTGTCCCGTGCGCCTCGTGATCGCCCAGTGCACCGTCGACTACCTCGGCCGGCTCACCGCCCATCTGCCCTCGGCGCGTCGGCTGCTGCTCATCAAGGCCGACGGGTCGGTGAGTGTGCATGCCGACGACCGGGCCTACAAGCCGCTGAACTGGATGAGCCCGCCGTGCCGGCTCACCGAGGTGACGGACGGTCCCACGCCGGTGTGGGTGGTGGAGAACAAATCCGGTGAACAGCTGCGCATCACGATCGAAGACGTCGAGCACGACACCAGCCATGAACTGGGCGTCGATCCCGGGCTGGTCAAGGATGGCGTGGAGGCACACCTGCAGGAGTTGCTGGCCGAACACATCGAGTTGCTCGGCGACGGCTACACCCTGGTCCGGCGCGAGTTCATGACGGCGATCGGTCCGGTGGACATCCTGTGCCGCGACGAACAGGGTCGCTCGGTGGCGGTGGAGATCAAGCGCCGCGGCGAGATCGACGGTGTCGAGCAGCTGACCAGGTATCTGGAGTTGCTGAACCGGGACAGCCTGTTGGCGCCGGTGTCCGGCGTCTTCGCCGCTCAGCAGATCAAGCCGCAGGCCCGAACGCTCGCAACCGATCGTGGAATCAGATGCGTCACACTGGATTACGACATGATGCGGGGCATGGACAGCAACGAGTTCCGGCTGTTCTGATGGGCCGTCGGCGAAGCGCTGGGCGCCGGGCGCCGGATGTTCCACCGCCGCCGCCGGTTTCGCGACGTATCGAGGTCGGCGCAGACGGCTACGACTACGAGGTGCGTTCGGTGCCGGGTGTGCGGGCTGTGAAGATGTATCGCTGTCCCGGCTGTGATCACGAGATTCGTTCCGGCACCGCACATGTGGTGGTGTGGCGAACGGGAACAGGTGCGGAAGACGGGGTGACGGCAGCGGACGACCGTCGGCATTGGCATACGCCGTGCTGGGCCAACCGCGCCACCCGCGGACCGACCCGCAGGTGGTCCTGAAGGGCCCTGAAGGGCTTAGTGGTCGGCGGCGTGCTCGACGAGTTCCACCAGGACGCCGCCGGCGTCCTTGGGGTGGATGAAGTTGATTCGCGAGTTCGCCGTGCCGCGCCGCGGTGCGTCGTAGATCAACCGCACGCCTTGGCTGCGCAACTCCTCGGAAAGTGCGTCTAGGTCGCTGACCCGGTAGGCCATCTGCTGGATTCCGGCACCGCGCTTGTCGATGAACTTGGCGATGGTCGAGCTGTCGTCGAGGGGAGCCATCAACTGGATCTGGGCGCAGTCCGCCGAACCGCCGCGCACCGCCAGCATGGCCTCGCGGATGCCCTGGTCTTCGTTGATCTCCTCGTGGACCAGGATCATCCCGAGGTGCTCGTGATACCACTGAATGGCAGCGTCGAGGTCCGGTACCGCGATTCCGACGTGGTCGACAGCGGTGACCAGCGCACTGGCCAGGCCAGGACGGGCATCGATTTGCTCAGCGGTCATAACGCAAAGGTAACCTAACGACATCGGATCCGATACTGGTTCATCCGGGGATAGCCGCCTTCAAGCGGCTCGAAACGCGCGTGGAGGTTGTGATGACGACGTCGGTGATCGTTGCTGGAGCACGGACTCCCATCGGCAAACTGATGGGGTCGCTCAAGGATTTCTCGGGCAGCGACCTGGGCGCCATCGCCATCAGGGGCGCCCTGGAGAAGGCCGGAGTGCCGGCCTCCCTCGTCGAATACGTGATCATGGGCCAGGTCCTGACCGCCGGTGCCGGGCAGATGCCGGCCCGCCAGGCCGCGGTGGCCGCAGGCATCGGCTGGGACGTGCCGGCCCTGACGATCAACAAGATGTGCCTGTCCGGCATCGACGCGATCGCCCTGGCTGACCAGCTCATTCGGGCCGGCGAGTTCGACGTCGTGGTCGCTGGTGGGCAGGAGTCGATGACCCGGGCCCCGCACCTGCTGATGAACAGCCGGGAGGGCTACAAGTACGGCGACGTCACGGTGCTCGACCATATGGCCTACGACGGCCTGCACGACGTGTTCACCGACCAGCCGATGGGCGCCCTGACCGAGCAGCGCAACGACGCCGACAAGTTCACCCGGCTCGAGCAGGACGAATTCGCCGCCGGCTCGCATCAGAAGGCCGCCGCCGCCTGGAAGGACGGCGTGTTCGCCGACGAGGTGGTGCCGGTGGCCATCCCGCAGCGCAAGGGCGACCCGATCGAATTCGCCGAGGACGAGGGCATTCGCGCCAACACCACCGCCGAGTCGCTCGGGGGGCTGAAGCCCGCCTTCCGCAAGGACGGGACCATCACGGCCGGCTCGGCGTCGCAGATCTCCGACGGCGGCTGCGCGGTGGTGGTCATGAACAAGGACAAGGCCCAGGAGCTCGGCCTGAGCTGGCTGTGCGAGATCGGCGCCCACGGGGTCGTCGCGGGCCCGGACTCCACGCTGCAGTCCCAACCGGCCAACGCGATCAAGAAGGCCATCGCCCGGGAGGGCATCGGCGTCGATCAGCTGGACATTCTCGAGATCAACGAGGCCTTTGCCGCGGTGGCGCTGGCATCCACCCGCGAACTCGGCGTCGACCCGGAGAAGGTCAACCGCAACGGCGGTGCGATCGCCATGGGTCACCCGATCGGCATGTCGGGCGCCCGGATCACGTTGCACGCGGCCCTGGAACTGGCGCGGCGGGGCTCGGGCTACGCGGCCGCGGCGTTGTGCGGTGCGGGCGGCCAGGGTGACGCGCTGATCCTGCGGGCCGGCTAGCTCGGTTCCGGGCGGCCGCGGCGGGTAGGCGAGGCGGCATCTCCGAGATCAGTGCTCTACTGGCTGGTAACAAAGTTGCTGGTATCGCTGGCCGCCAGCTCGCCGGCCGTCGCTGTGATCTTCCTCATATGGGCTGATGGGACGCCCAAACCGGAGCCCTCCACGCCCCCGGGCGCGGCGGGTGCGCTGACTGTCCCCGCCCGTGGCTTCGCCGGCCGGCCGGTCGTGCCAAACTTGTTCACGTGACACGTCCCCGCCCCCCGATCTCGCCGGCGCTGGCCGGAGCCGTCGACCTTTCGGGTCTCAAGCAGCGCGCCACTCAGGCCGGCGCCCCCGGCGGCGGGGCACCCGGAATCGAGCTGACCGAGGCCAACTTCGAAGCCGAGGTGCTGGTCCGGTCAAGCCAGGTTCCGGTGGTGGTACTGCTGTGGTCGCCGCGCAGCGAGGCCTGCATCCAACTGGCCGACGCGCTGGGTGGACTGGCCGAAGCCGACGCCGGGAAGTGGTCGTTCACGACCGTCAACGTCGACGTGGTACCGCGGTTGGCGCAGATGTTCGGCATCGAGGCGGTGCCCACCGTGGTGGCGTTGGCGGGCGGGCAGCCGCTGGCCAGCTTCCAGGGCGTGCAGCCGCCCGACCAGTTGCGCCGATGGATCGACTCGCTGCTGGCGGCGACCGCAGGCAAGTTCGGCGGCGGCGACGGGGAACCCGAGGAGGAGCAGGTCGACCCGGCGGTCGCCCAAGCCCGTGAACACCTCGACGCCGGGAACTTCCCGGCCGCTGCAGCGGCCTACCGGTCGATCCTCGATGCGGACCCGAACCATGCCGAGGCCAAGGGTGCGCTGCGCCAGATCGGCTTCCTGGAGCGGGCCACCTCGGCCCCGCCGGATGCCGTCGCGCTGGCCGATGCCGCCCCCGGTGACATCGACGCCGCGTTCGCCGCGGCCGACGTCCAGATCCTCAACCAGGACATCGCCGCGGCCTTCGACCGGTTGATCGCGCTGGTCCGGCGCACTGCCGACGACGATCGCACCCGGGTCCGCACCCGGTTGATCGAACTGTTCGAGCTGTTCGACCCTTCCGACCCCGATGTGATCGCGGGCCGGCGCAACCTCGCCAACGCGCTGTACTGACCCACTGCACACCCGGCGTCGAGGTCAGCGGCTGAGCCGCAGCTAGGCCGGTTCCAGGTACAGCGCCGCCATCGGCGGCAGCACCAGCAGCGCCGACGCCGGGCGGCCGTGCCACGGCTCGTCGGTGGCCTCCACCGCGCCGAAGTTGCCGATCCCGGAACCGTTGTAGGCGGTCGCGTCGGTGTTCAGCACCTCGTGCCAGGTGCCCGCGTGCGGGAGGCCGAGCCGGTATCGGGTGTGCTCGGAGCCGGCGAAGTTGAAGATGCACGCGACCACGGAGCCGTCCGCGCCGTAGCGCAGGAAGCTCAACACGTTGTTGGCCGAGTCATTGGCATCGATCCACGAGTAGCCCTCGGGCCTGCTGTCCTGGCTCCACAGCGCAGGGCGGTCACGGTAGATGCCGTTGAGGTCGGCGACGAACCGCTGAATGCCGCCCGAGAAGCTGTTCTCGTCGAGCTGATACCAGTCGACCCCGCGCTCCTCGGACCACTCGGCGCGCTGCCCGAACTCCTGACCCATGAACAGCAGCTGCTTGCCGGGATGCGCCCACTGATAGGCCAGCAGGCTGCGCAACCCGGCGGCCTTGACATGATCGTTGCCGGGCATCCGGCCCCACAGGGTGCCCTTGCCGTGCACCACCTCGTCGTGGCTGATCGGCAACACGTAGTTCTCGGAGAATGCGTACAGCATCGAGAACGTCATCTCGTGGTGGTGATAGCTGCGGTAGATCGGATCGCGGCTGATGTAATCCAGGGTGTCGTGCATCCAGCCCATGTTCCACTTCATCGAAAAGCCCAGCCCGCCAAGGTTGGTCGGCCGGGTCACGCCCGGCCACGAAGTGGACTCCTCGGCGATCGTGACGATGCCGGGGGCGATCTTGTGCACGGTCGCGTTCATCTCCTGCAGGAACTGCACGGCCTCCAGGTTCTCCCGCCCGCCGTAGATGTTCGGCGTCCAGCCGCCGGCGGGACGCGAGTAGTCCAGGTACAGCATGGAGGCGACCGCATCGACCCGGAGCCCGTCTACATGGAATTCCTGCAGCCAGTACAGCGCATTGGCGACCAGAAAGTTGCGCACCTCGGGCCTGCCGAAGTCGAAAACGTAGGTGCCCCAGTCGAGCTGTTCGCCGCGACGCGGATCGGAGTGCTCGTAGAGCGGGGTCCCGTCGAAGCGGCCGAGTGCCCAGCCGTCCTTGGGGAAGTGCGCGGGTACCCAGTCGACGATCACACCGATGCCCGCGCGGTGCAGTGCGTCCACCAGGAATCGGAAGTCGTCCGGTGAACCGAACCGCGACGTCGGTGCGTAGTAGGACGTCACCTGATAGCCCCAGGAGCCACCGAACGGGTGCTCGGCAACCGGCAGCAACTCGACGTGGGTGAAACCCTGCGCCACAACGTATTCGGTGAGCCGTTCGGCCAGTTCGCGGTAGCCCGATCCGGGCCGCCACGAACCCAGGTGAACCTCGTAGGTGCTCATCGGCGCGAACACCGGGTTCTGCGCGGCCCGCGCGGTCATCCAGTCGGCGTCACTCCAGGTGTAGTCGGAGGCGAACACCCGCGAGGCGGTCTGCGGCGGCACCTCGGTGGCGAAGGCGAACGGGTCGGCCCGGTCGGTGACCGAACCGTCGACGCCGTGCACCCGGAACTTGTAGAGGCCGTCGGCGGGGAAGCCCGGCCAGAACAACTCCCACACCCCTGACGAACCGAGCACCCGCATGGGTGCGTCGTGCCCGTCCCAATGGTTGAACTCGCCGATCAGATTGATGCCCTTGGCATTCGGCGCCCACACCGCGAACGACACCCCGTCGACCACACCGTCGGCGGTGGCGAACGACCGGGGGTGGGCGCCGAGGATCTCCCACAACCGTTCGTGGCGGCCCTCGGCGAACAGGTGCAGGTCCACCTCGCCGAGCGTGGGCAGGAACCGGTAACCGTCGGCGAAGGCGTGGGTATGGGGCGTGCCGTCGCCTCCGGGATAGCTCACCTCCAGCCGGTAGTCGACCAGGTTGGTGTAGGGCAGCGCGACCGCGAACACGCCGGAATCGATGTGCACGAACGGATGGCGCTCGCCACCGACGAGGGCCACGACCTCGGTGGCGTGCGGCTTGAGGGCGCGGATGACGGTGTGGTCGTCGTACTCGTGGGCGCCGAGGATGCCGTGCGGGTCGTGGTGCACCCCGGCCACCAGCCTGGCCAGTTCTCCGGGGTCGGGCGCCAGGTATGGACTGGTGAGCTTCTCGGACCGTGTCATCGGTCTTCCGATCCTTCCGTCGCCGTCATTCCCGGCGCAGCAGCGCCGCCCGTTGCTCCTGCGGCACCAGCGGCATGTTGAGGACGTGCGCCACGGCCCTGGCCGGTGCGATGCGGACGTAGTTGGACTGCCCCCATTGGTATTCCTCTCCGGTGATCTCGTCGCGGACCCAGAAGCGGTCGTAGGGGTGCATACCCAGTGCGGGCATATCCAGCCACACCGTTCCCTCCTCGGCGGCGAAGGCGTTCAGCGTGACGACAACGAGCACGGCGTCACCGGTGACCGGGTCGAATTTGCTGTAGGCGAGCAGCGCCTCGTTGTCGACGTGGTGGAAGTGAATGGTGCGCAGCTGGCACAGCGCCGGGTGCACCCGGCGGATCTCGTTCAGCCGCCGCAGGAACGGCTCGAGCGAGCGGTTCTCGGCCACCGCGGCCTCGAAGTCGCGCGGCCGCAGCTCGTACTTCTCCGAGTCGAGGTATTCCTCGCTGCCCTCCCGCACCGGGCGGCTCTCGAAGAGTTCGTAGCCGGAGTACACCCCCCACGACGTCCCCATCGTCGCCGCGAGCACGGCCCGGATCGCGAACATGCCGGGGCCGCCCTGCTGCAGGCTCTCGTGCAGGATGTCGGGGGTGTTGACGAACAGGTTCGGCCGTGTGCTGTCGGCGTACTGGGCGATCTGCTGACCGAATTCGGTGAGCTCCCATTTGGCGGTGCGCCAGGTGAAGTACGAATACGACTGGGTGAAGCCGAGTTTCGCCAGTCCGTTGAGGCGGGCGGGCCGGGTGAACGCCTCGGACAGGAACAGCACGTCGGGGTCGATGGACTTCACCTGACCGATCAGCCAGGCCCAGAAGTTCGGCGGCTTGGTGTGCGGGTTGTCCACCCGGAAGATCTTCACCCCGTGGTCCATCCAGTGCCGAACCACGCGCAGCACCTCGTCGTAGAGGCCGGCCGGGTCGTTGTCGAAGTTCAGCGGGTAGATGTCCTGGTACTTCTTCGGCGGATTCTCGGCGTAGGCGATGGTGCCGTCGGGCAACTCGGTGAACCACTGCCGGTGGTTCTTCGCCCACGGATGGTCCGGGGCGCACTGCAGGGCCAGGTCCAGTGCCACCTCGAGACCGTTCTCCCGTGCCGCGGCCACGAACTCGTCGAAGTCGGCGATGGTGCCGAGGTCGGGGTGCACCGCGTCGTGGCCGCCCTCGTCGCTGCCGATCGCCCAGGGCGAGCCCACGTCACCCGGTTCGGCGGTGACGGCGTTGTTGCGGCCCTTGCGGTGCACCTTGCCGATCGGGTGCACCGGCGGCAGGTACACGACGTTGAAGCCCATCTCGGCGATGCGCGGCAACGCCGCCGCCGCGGTCTGGAAGGTGCCGTGCACCGGCCGGCCGTGGCTGTCCCGGCCGCCGGTCGAGCGGGGGAACATCTCATACCAGGCGCTGCACCGGGCCAGCGGACGATCGACCCAGACACCGAACTGGCTGCCGCGAGTCACCAACTCGCGCAACGGATACTGCTGGAGCAGGTCGGTCACCTCATGGGACAGCGCCGGCGCCGCGCGGGCCACCGGGTCACCGGGTTGGCGGAGGGCGGCCGCGGCGTCGAGCAACGGACTGCGGTGGTCGCGCGGCACGCCGGTGGCCGCCCGCTCCAGCAGCTTTGCACCCACCAGCAGGTCGTTGTTCAACTCCGTCTCGCCCTGCCCGGCGTCGAGCTTGGCGGTGACCGCGTTGCGCCAGGTGGTGATCGGATCACCCCAGCCGTCGACCCGGAACGTCCACAACCCCACCCGGTCGGGCACGAACTGGCCGTGGAACAGATCCGGGGTGGCGCCCGGAGTCATCGGGTACGCGCGCGGCTTGACCTTGGCGGCGGTCGAGGTGGTCGATCCGGCGACCTCGGCGGCATCCAGCGCCTTGACCCGCCGGGTCGGGTTCTGCCCCAGCGGTGGGTACGCCGCGCCCAGATACCGCACCACCAACGTCGCGGCCACCGCGTCGTGACCCTCGCGCCACACCGATGCACAAACCGGGACCACCTCGCCGACGACCGCTTTGGCCGGGTAGGTACCGCAGGACACCACGGGCTGCACGTCGTCGATCTCGATCCGACCGGGCACCGCAGCACTCCATTCCTGACTCGCCTGCGTGGCGTGCGCCACGCCGGGTCGTCGGTGTTCTCGTCGTCGTGGCGCAGCGGCGTCGCTACCCGCACCGGTCCAGAGTTCGTCGCCCTGACGGGTAACCGCATCGCGCTCTGTTCACACCGTAGTGTCCGGACTCACCACGGGTGAGGAGAAGCGCACGCACACCTGTCTGCCGCTCCGCCGGCCTCAGTAAGGTGATGACGCGTGAAGGCCCTTCGTCGGTTCACCGTTCGCACCCACCTGCCGGAGCGGTTGGGCGCGCTGGCCCGGCTTTCGATCAACCTGCGTTGGTCCTGGGACAGACCGACCCAGGACCTGTTCGCGTCCATCGATCCGGAGTTGTGGAACCAGACCGGGCAGGACCCGGTCGCCCTGCTCGGTGTCGTCACCCCGAAGCGGCTCGACGAGCTGGCCGAGGACCAGTCGTTCCTGGACCGGCTCGATCGGTTGGCCGCCGATCTCGACGACTACCTGACCAGGCCGATGTGGTACCAGGAACAGCAGGCGGCCGGTGCTGCCATGCCGACCGGCATCGGCTACTTCTCGATGGAGTTCGGCGTCGCCGAGGTGTTGCCCAACTACTCCGGCGGTCTGGGAATCCTGGCGGGTGACCACCTGAAGTCCGCCTCCGACCTGGGACTGCCCCTGATCGGGGTGGGGCTGTACTACCGCTCCGGATACTTCCGGCAGTCCCTGACCGCCGACGGCTGGCAGCACGAGAACTATCCGTCCATCGACCCGCAGGGCCTGCCGTTGCGGCTGCTGACCGACGCGGCCGGCGTGCCGACGCTGGTCGAGCTCTCCCTGCCCGGCTCCAAGCAGTTGCGGGCCCGGGTCTGGGTGGCCCAGGTCGGGCGGATCCCGCTGCTGCTGCTCGACTCCGACATCCCGGAGAACGAGCACGACCTGCGCAATGTCACCGACCGGTTGTACGGCGGCGACCAGGAGCACCGCATCAAGCAGGAGCTGCTGGCCGGGATCGGGGGAGTGCGCGCCATCCGGGCTTTCACCGCGATCGAGGGGCGCTCCGACCCGGATGTCTTCCACATGAACGAAGGCCACGCCGGCTTCCTCGGCATCGAGCGCATCCGCGAGTTCATGACCGCCGACAAACTCGACTTCGACACCGCCCTGACCGTCGTGCGCGCCAGCACCGTGTTCACCACCCACACCCCGGTGCCGGCCGGCATCGACCGCTTCCCGGTGGAGATGGTGCGGCGCTACTTCGACGACGACTCGAAAACCGGCCTGCTGCCCGGGGTTCCGGTGCAACGCGTGCTGGCCTTCGGCGCCGAGGATGACGAGACGAAGTTCAACATGGCCCACATGGGTTTGCGGCTGGCGCAGCGGGCCAACGGGGTCTCCCTGCTGCACGGTCGCGTCAGCCGCACGATGTTCGACGAGCTGTGGCCCGGGTTCGACCCGGCCGAGGTGCCCATCGGCTCGATCACCAACGGCGTGCACGCACCCACCTGGGCGGCGCCGCAGTGGCTGGAACTCGGCCGCGAACTGGCCGGGTCTACCGAGGCGCTGCGCGAACCGAACGTGTGGCAGCGCCTGCAGCAGGTGGACTCCGGTCACATCTGGTGGATCCGCTCCCAGCTGCGCGCCAGGCTGGTCGAGGACGTACGCGCCCGGCTGCGCCGCTCGTGGCTGGAGCGCGGGGCTGCCGAGGCCGAACTCGGTTGGATCGCAACGGCATTCGATCCCGATGTGCTCACGATCGGGTTCGCCCGGCGGGTGCCGACGTACAAGCGCCTGACCCTGATGCTGCGCGACCCCGAGCGGTTGCGGGCGCTGCTGCTCGACGAGTCCAAACCGCTGCAGCTCATCGTGGCCGGCAAGTCGCACCCCGCCGACGATGCCGGCAAGGCGCTCATCCAGCAGGTCGTCCGCTTCGCCGACTCGCCCGACGTGCGGCACCGTATCGCGTTCCTGCCCGACTACGACATGTCGATGGCGCGGTTGCTGTACTGGGGCTGCGACGTATGGCTGAACAACCCGCTGCGACCGCTGGAGGCCTGCGGTACCTCCGGCATGAAGAGCGCGCTGAACGGTGGGCTGAACCTGTCCATCCGGGACGGCTGGTGGGACGAGTGGTACGACGGCGAAAACGGTTGGGAGATACCGACCGCCGACGGTCTGGCCGACGAGGGCCGCCGCGACGACCTGGAGGCCACCGCGCTGTACAACCTGCTGGAGCGCTCGGTCGGGCCCAAGTTCTACGACCGTGACGACAAGGGCGTGCCGACCAGGTGGGTGGAGATGGTCAGGCACACCCTGCAGACGTTGGGCCCGAAGGTCCTGGCCTCGCGGATGGTGCGGGAGTACACCGAGAAGTACTACGCACCCGCCGCCGCGGCACTGCGGCGGACCGTCGCGCCGCTAGATGGCCTGCCCTTCGGCGCCGCCCGGGAACTGGCCGCCTACCGGCTGCGCGTGCGGGAGGCCTGGCCGCGGATCGAGATCACCGACGTCGACAGCACCGGGCTGCCCGACACCCCGCTGCTGGGTTCCCAGCTGACGCTGACCGCTGCCGTGCGGCTGGCCGGCCTGACACCCGACGAGGTGGCGGTGCAGGCCGTGCTCGGTCGCGTCGACGCCGGGGACGCGTTGCTGGAACCCACCCTCGTCGACATGGCGCACACCGGCTCGGGGGACGGCGGCACCGAGGTCTTCTCGACCACCACCCCGCTTCCGGTGGCCGGCTCGGTGGGTTACACCGTCCGGGTGTTGCCGCACCACCCCCTGCTCGCAGGTGACACCGAGTTGGGCCTGGTGACGCTGGCGTAACGCTGAGAGTCCCGGGAGCGGTTAGCAGGCAGAGAGGGCCGCATGTAGGTTCGCTCAAGGAGGGTCGACCGGTCCCGCAGTGGGGCGGACGGTCGGTGCTCCGGGAAGGCGCTCGGGGAAAGTGATCGTTCGTGGTGTGGCCATGCTGGCAGTCGTGGCGACGGTGCTGGCTGCGGCGGGCCCGGCGTCGGCCGATCCCGATCCGGCCGCCCCGGATGCCGCCACACCCGCCGTCGCCGACGCCGTGGCGCCACCAGTGGACGACGGCAAGGTCGCGTCCACCCCGCCTGCCACCACCAAGTCACCGGACGGCTGGACGCTGACGATCTCGGCCAAGGACGAGACGCAGATGCCCGCGGCGCCGCTGACCACGGCCATCTCTTCCCGCGAGTACATCGTCGGCGGCACCTTCAACGGTTCACTCGTCGGCGGTGACTCGCCCAAGGGCGTGTTCGAGGTGGGCTACCAGATCGGCTGCGGCATCGACATGAGCACGTCCAACGGCGTCTCGCTGACCGGCACCGCCGGTATCAGCCCGTCGATCACCTACTTCGGCTTTGACTTCGCGGGCGTGCTGCCCGACGGCATAGCTCCCAGCCTCGACGCCAACCTGGCCGGCGGCATCACCGTGGGTCTCAAGCCCGGCATCATCAACGTCGTCCCGGTCACCAAGAAGGCCTACAAGGGCGCCGAGCCGTGGGTGTCGATCAGCAACTTCCGCATCAAGATCGACGGCTGCGTGGGAGAGTCCTTCATCCGGTCCTACGCGATCCTGACCAAGTCGAACGACCTGGGCGACGCCATTCTGTCCTGGTACGGGGTCACCAAGACGGTGTAACGCCCGGCAGTGTCAGGGGAACCGCTTGATGCAGCGGTTCTCGTCGCCCATCACGCCGATCCGGAACGCGTCGATGCGGGAGAAGCCGGCGGGCACGGTCTCACCGTTGACGTCGCCGGCCGCCAGCCCGTTAGTCAGCAACCCCGAGACCGCCTCGTCGATGTCGCCGGCGGTCAGCGAGACGGTGTTGCCGTCGGGGGTGCTGACCTCCCTGGACATCTTCGCGGTGGCCACCCCGGTCAGGCAGGCCGTGCGCAACCCGGCTTCGGCGTTGTCGAGCACCAGGCCGCCGCGCTCATGCTCCAAGGCCATCATGTAGCGCGACATCAGCACCGAATAGGCAGTGTTGTCTCCCTGCAGCAGCACGTTCTGATCGCCCTCGGTGGAGGTGCCGATCTTCTGCAGCTTGGGCAGATCGACGGCGATGGTGTTGGTGGCCGGGCAGTAGGACACCGGCGGGCTCGGCCGCGCGTCGGGGCACTTCGCCGCCGACGCGGCGTCGAAGGTCAGCTGCGGCGGCTGCTTGGGTGAGAACAGGATGTTCAACGCGTCGACGATGGATCTCGCCGAATCCTCGGTCACCGGCAACTCGCCGGTCTGATCCGCGGGCAACTCGACGGGGAGGTCGCCCCGGCGCTGGCCGATCTCCTGGGCATCGATCGCCGCGCACGAGGACGGCCCATCGGTGAAGCCGAACTGGAACGCCGAGATCCGCTCGAACGCCGAACCGTGTTCGTCGTCGGTGCCGTAGTAGTCGTCCTCGGTGAGCAGCGGATCGCGGAACGAGATCATCGCCGCCAGCAGGTTGTTGAGCCCGTCGCCGGTGTTCAGGGTGAACCGGGGGGAGTTCCCCTCGGCCACCCAGCGCAGGTAGACCCCCGCGAAGCAGTCGGCCTGCTGTTCGGCCACCAACGCCGGGGTGCCCTTCTTGTTCAGCCTGGCCATCTTCTGGATGGCGTGACCGTATTCGTGGGCGAGCACCATGGTGATGGCCATGTCGCCGTTGGCCTCCCGCAGCGAGGGCAGCAGCACGCCGCGGTCCCAGCCGATGGTGTTGTCATCCTCGCAGAACGCCGCGTTGATAAGGCCGTCGGTGGTGTCGCCACAGAAGCTGCCGTCGTAGTCGTTGGAGTCCCAGGAGTAGAGCCCCTTGACCGGTGTGAACTGGCCCTTGAAGGTGTCGCCGTAGACCGACTCCCAGAACGACTCGATGTCACTGATCGACTGACCGGCGATCTCGTCGTCCTTGCCGCCGTCGCTGTCGGTCACCTTCCGGGTCGGTGGCTTGGCGTCCGGGCGCAGCCCGGTGGGGCCGTCGGACGCCTGCAGGCCGCCGACCTTGAACGGATCGTCGTAGACGGAGACCGGTTTGCCGGTGACGGTGGTGGCGCACGCCGTCAGCACCATCGCGGCGCCCGCCACCGCGAGCAGACGTCCCAGGTGTGGTGGGCGCATGGGGGCCACCTCTCAGTGCGGTCCGGCGTCGGCGAATCCGGGATGGAAGTTCGCCACCACAATAGTGCCGTGTGGGCGCATCGGCGCTGCTCAGTCACGGCGCGGCCAGGGCGCGTAGCCGCTGAAGTGCGTCTTTGACGCGGGCTGGGTCGGTCGTGGTCCAGAACGGCGGCAGCGAGGCGCGCAGAAACCCGCCGTAGCGCGCGGTCGCCATCCGGGAATCGAGCACCGCGACCACCCCGCGGTCCTCGGAGCGCCGCAGCAACCGGCCGGCGCCCTGGGCGAGCAGCAGCGCGGCGTGGCCGGCGGCGACCGTCATGAAACCGTTGCCGCCCCGCGCGGACACCGCTCGCTGACGCGCGGTCAGCAGCGGATCGTCGGGCCGCGGGAACGGAATGCGGTCGATCAGCACCAGCGAGAGTGACGGCCCCGGCACGTCGACGCCCTGCCACAGCGACAGGGTGCCGAACAACGACGTCTCCGGGTCGGCGGCGAACTGCGAAACCAGCGCGCCGGTGCTGTCGTCGCCCTGGCACAGGATCGGGGTGTCGATGCGGGTCCGCATCGCCTCGGCGGCGGCCTTGGCGGCGCGCATCGATGAGAACAGGCCCAGCGTGCGCCCACCCGCCGCCCCGATGAGGTCGGCGATCTCGTCGAACTGGGCGTCGGCGCCGGACCCGTCGCGGCCGGGCGGCGGCAGGTGCGCGGCGATGTAGAGGATGCCCGACTTGGCGTGCTCGAAGGGCGAGCCGACGTCCAGACCGCGCCACGGGGTGTCGTCGCTCAGGCCCCAGGCCTGGGCCATCGCGTCGAATGATCCGCCGATCGTCAGGGTCGCCGACGTCAGTACCGTGGTGGCCGCGTCGAACACCCGGCCGCGCAGCAGGCCGGCCACCGACAACGGCGCCACCCGCAGCACGGGCCGGGTGCTTCCGGCCGCGCGGTTCTCTTCGTGATCCAGCCACACCACATCGGTGCGGTCCGGTATCGCGGGCACGAACGAGTCCAGCACCCGCGCGGCGGTGTCGCCGATCTCGGCCAGCGCGGCGATCGCCTCGGTGCGGGCCGCCGCCGCCTTCGGGTCCCGGGGCGAGGGGTCGATGTCGGCGCGGGCGCGGTAGGCGGCGTCCCGCAGTGCGGTCAGGTAGGTGGTGAGCTCGTCGTCGAGATAGTCGATGCGGCCCGGCTCGGCGTCGTGAATGGCCGACGAGAAGGTGGCCACCGCCGCCTCCAGTCGCTGGGTCAGTTCGGGACGCACCAGCCGGGTGATCCGGCGGGTGGCCACCCCGAGCGGTGCCGGTGTCAGTTCGCCGGTGGCCACCGATGTCACCCGGTCCACCAGTTCGTGCGCCTCGTCGACCATCACGTGGGAGTGCTCGGGCAGCACCGAGGCCTCCGCCAGGGCGTCGATGGCCAGCAGCGCGTGGTTGGTGACGACGATGTCGGCGTTTCCGGCCTCGGCGCGCGCCTTCTCCGCGAAGCAGTCCGCGCCGTACGGGCAGCGCGCCATCCCCAGGCACTCCCGGGCCGACACGCTGACCTGAGCCCAGGACCGGTCCGGAACCCCGGGCGTCAGGTCGTCGCGGTCACCGGTCTTCGTCGACGACGCCCACGCGGTGAGGCGGGCCACGTCGCGGCCCAGTGCGGTGGCGGCCAGCGGCGCGAACAGCTCCTCCTGCGAGGCGTCCGGCGCGTCGGCGTCGATCTCGGGTGACCCGTGGATCTTGTTCAGGCACAGGTAATTCCGCCGGCCCTTGAGCAGCGCGAAACTCGGCCGGCGCGGGAGGCCGGCGGCGACGGCGTCGACCAGCCTGGGCAGATCGCGGTCGACGAGCTGTCGTTGCAGCGCGATGGTCGCCGTGGACACCACCACCGGGGATTCGTCGGCGATGGCCCGGGCGATCGCAGGCACCAGGTACGCCAGCGACTTCCCGGTGCCGGTGCCGGCCTGCACCGCGAGGTGCTCGCCGGTGGCGAACGCCCGCGCCACCGCCTCGGCCATTCGGACCTGCCCCGGTCGTTCACTGCCGCCCAGCGCCGCCACCGCGGTCGCGAGCAGGTCGGTGACCGACGGCTCCTTCGTCACCGGCGTCGCTCGCGCGGCGGCAGCTGCCGGGTCGGGATCGCGGGATCGCCCTGCGAGAGCGCCAGCCCCTCCCAGGGCAGGCTGTGCAGACCGTCGGCCACCCGCCGGCGGGCGGCGGCCAGGTCGGGTTCGACCAGCACCGCACCGCCGCGGGCCAGAGGCACGGCCAACTCGCGCGACGGCCCGTCGTCCGCGGGCGGCTGCCCGGCCGGATGGATCACCTCTTCGACGATGGTGCCGGTGGGGCGGGACAGTCGCCGGGCGCCCTTGCGGCCGCCGTGTGACTGCTTGTGGGCGCTGCGCTTCTCCACCGGCACCCCGTCGACCTCGACGAGCTTGTAGACCATGCCCGCCGTCGGTGCACCCGATCCGGTGACCACCGAGGTTCCGACGCCGTAGCTGTTCACCGGATCGGCGCGCAGCGCCGCGATGGAGTGCTCGTCGAGGTCGCCGGACACCACGATGCCGGTGCCGGTGGCCCCGAGATCGTCGAGTTGCGCGCGCACCTGCCGGGCCAGCACCCCGAGGTCGCCGGAGTCGATGCGCACCGCGCCCAACCCGGTGCCGGCGACGGCGATCGCATTGGCCACCCCGGCGGTGACGTCGTAGGTGTCGACCAGCAACGTCGTGCCCACGCCCAGCGCGTCGACCTGGGCGCGGAACGCCGCCCGCTCCCAGCTGTCGGTGTCCGCCGGGTCCGCACCGGTGTGCAGCATGGTGAACGCGTGCGCGCTGGTGCCCAACGCGGGCACGCCGTAGCGCCGCTGGGCCTCCAGGTTGGAAGTGCCTGCGAAACCGGCGATGTAGGCGGCGCGTGCCGCGGCGACCGCCGCCCGCTCGTGGGTGCGTCGTGAACCCATCTCGATCAGTGGCCGGCCGTCGGCCGCGCTGACCATGCGGGCGGCGGCGGAGGCGATCGCGCTGTCGTGGTTGAAGATCGACAGCGTCAGCGTCTCCAGGACGACGCATTCGGCGAAGCTGCCGGTGATCGTCAGCACCGGGGAGCCGGGGAAGTACAACTCGCCCTCGCGGTATCCGTCGACATCGCCACCGAACCGGAAGTCGCGCAGGTAGTCCAGCGTCGCCGGGTCCAGGAACGATGCGACGGAGTCCAGTGCGGCGTCGTCGAAGACGAACTCGCCCAAGGCTTCCAGGAATCGGCCGGTGCCGGCCACCACCCCGTACCGGCGGCCCGCGGGCAGGCGGCGGGCGAACACCTCGAATGTGGTCCGCCGGCCGGCGGTGCCGTCCCCCAGCGCGGCGGACAGCATCGTCAGCTCGTACTTGTCGGTCAGCAGGGCGGCCGTCACACGGCAACGGTATCGGCTGGGCGGGCCGCGGGCCGGTTCTTGCCGGTCCGATCGGCTGCGCCCGAAGCCACTGCGCCGGCTCGCTATCCTGTTTGGCATGGGCGCGTCAGCGGCACCGACCCGGCCGAGCACCACCGGGCAGCAGCACATCGAACCCGTCGATGCGACGGACAGCCCCTGGGTCACCATCGTCTGGGACGACCCGGTCAACCTGATGAACTACGTGACGTTCGTCTTCCAGAAGCTGTTCGGGTACAGCGAACCGCACGCCACCAAGCTGATGATGCAGGTGCACACCGAGGGCAAGGCGGTGGTGTCGGCGGGCAGCCGGGAGTCGATGGAGATCGACGTGACCAAGCTGCATGCCGCCGGGTTGTGGGCCACCATGCAGCAGGATCGCTGAGCCGCGGCCACCCGCCGCAGGTCAGGTAGCGCCGTGCGCAAGTGGAAACGGGTCGAGACCGCCGACGGTCCACGGTTCCGGTCGGCGCTGGCCCCGCACGAGTGCGCCCTGCTGCGCAACATGGTGACCTCGGTGCAGGGCATGTTCGACGAGCGGGAATCGGCGGCGCCGTCGGACCCGCTAGAGCACATCACCGGTATCCGCACCGGAAACGCCGAACCGCCCGAGGACGCGACCATGCGTCGGCTGCTGCCGGACTTCTTCAGACCGCAGCGCAACCATCCGGCCGGATCGGCGGCCGCCGAAAGCCTCAACGGGGCGCTTCGCAGCCTGCACGAGCCCGACATCATCGAAGCCAAACGCGCAGCGGCCCAACGACTTCTGGACACCCTGCCGGCCGACGGCGGGCGGTTCGAGCTGACCGAGGGCGATGCCAACGCCTGGATCGCCGCGGTCAACGACGTCCGGCTGGCGCTGGGCACCATGCTCGAGATCGGGCCGGAGGGGCCGGACCGACTGCCCGACGATCATCCGCTGGCCGGACACCTCGACGTCTACCAGTGGCTGACCGTGCTGCAGGAGTACCTGGTGCTCGGGTTGATGGGTAAACCGATCCGATGAACACCGGTGCCATCACCGACGTCGACGGCATCCTGGTCGGCCATCACCACCGCATCGACCCCGATGCGACCCTGGGTTCGGGTTGGGCGTGCGGCACTACCGTCGTCGTCGCACCGCCGGGCTCGGTCGGCGCGGTCGATGTCCGCGGCGGCGCGCCCGGGACCCGCGAGACCGACCTGCTCGACCCGGCCAACAGCGTGCGGCACGTCGACGCGGTCGTGTTGAGCGGCGGCAGCGCCTACGGCCTGGCCGCCGCCGACGGCGTGATGACCTGGCTCGAGGAGCGGGGTCGCGGCGTGCAGATGGACGGCGGTGTGGTGCCGATCGTTCCGGCCGCGGTGATTTTCGATCTTCCGGTCGGTGGGTGGGCGTGCAGGCCGACCACCGAGTTCGGCTACTCGGCCGCGCAGGCGGCCGCCGGAAAGGTTGCCGTGGGCACGGTGGGCGCCGGCGTCGGCGCGCGGGCCGGTGTGCTCAAGGGTGGACTGGGCACCGCCTCGACGAAACTGGATTCCGGGGTCACGGTCGGCGCGATCGTCGCCGTCAACTCCGCGGGCAACGTCGTCGACCCGGCCACCGGGCTGCCCTGGATGGCGCATCTGATCGAGGAGTTCGGGCTGGTGGCGCCCCCCGCCGAGGAAATCGCCGCGCTGGCGGCACGCGACGCCGAACTCAACCCGCTGAACACGACGATCGCGGTGGTCGCCACCGACGCCGCGCTCAGCCCGGGTGGCTGCAACCGGTTCGCCGTGGCGGCCCACGACGGCCTGGCCCACGCCATCCGGCCGGCCCACACCCCGCTCGACGGCGACACCGTCTTCGCGTTGGCCACCGGCCGGGTCGAGGTCGAGCCCGACCCCGACACCCCGGCGGCCATGTCACCGGAGACCAAGCTGGTCGCGGCGCTGGGCGCCGCTGGGGCCGATTGTCTGGCGCGTGCGGTTCTGGTCGCGGTGCTGGCCGCGGAGTCGGTGGCCGGAATACCGACCTACCGCGACATGTTGCCCGGGGCGTTCGCCACGCGCCGGTAGCCTGGATGAAGCCGAGGAGGCGCTGGAAGGCCAGCTCCGGGCACGACATCGGAGGACGGGTAGCGGATGAACCAGCCGTTGGGCTATCCGGCGACCCCGCCGCCGAAGGCCAAGTCGTCCGCCTGGAAGGTCGGCGGCGCCACCATTCTGTCGTTCGTCGCCCTGCTCTACATCATCGAGATCATCGATCAGCTCACCGGGCATTCGCTGGACCGCAACGGGATCCGGCCGCTGGAGACCGACGGACTGTGGGGCATCCTCTTCGCGCCGCTGTTGCACGGCGGTTGGCCGCACCTGATCGCCAACACGGTGCCCGCACTGGTGCTCGGCTTCCTGGTGACCCTGGCCGGGATGTCCCGGTTCATCTGGGCCACCGCCATCATCTGGATCGTCGGCGGCCTGGGCACCTGGCTGATCGGCAACGTGGGTTGCGGCCTGGAGACCAACCACATCGGCGCCTCCGGCCTGATCTTCGGCTGGCTGACGTTCCTGCTGGTGTTCGGCTGGCTGACCCGGCACATCTGGTGGATTGTCACGTCGATCGTCGTGTTGTTCGCTTACGGCGGGGTGCTGTGGGGCGCGATCCCCGAGCTTGATCGCTGCGGCGGCGTGTCCTGGCAGGGTCACCTGTGTGGGGCGATCGCCGGCGTGCTGGCCGCGTACTGGCTGTCCAGCCCGGAGCGCAAGGCCCGGGAGCGCAAGAAGACCGGCCAGCTACCGGGCCTGCCGTCATGAGCGATCGGTTCGCGCCCGTCGGCATCTTCGACTCCGGCGTCGGCGGGCTGACCGTCGCGCGTTCGATCATCGACCAGTTGCCCGACGAGGACATCATCTACGTCGGTGACACCGCCAACGGCCCGTACGGGCCGCTGAGCATTCCCGAGGTTCGCGCGCACGCGCTCGCGATCGGCGACGATCTGGTCGGCCGCGGGGTCAAGGCGTTGGTCATCGCGTGCAACACAGCCTCGTCGGCGTGCCTGCGCGATGCCCGGGAACGCTACGACGTGCCGGTCGTCGAGGTGATCCTGCCTGCGGTGCGCCGGGCGGTGGCGGCCACTCGCAGCGGACGGATCGGCGTCATCGGTACCCAGGCGACCATCGCCTCGGGGGCCTACCAGGACTCGTTCGCCGCCGCCCGCGACGTCGAGGTCACCGCGGTGGCCTGCCCGCGGTTCGTTGACTTCGTCGAACGCGGGGTCACCAGCGGGCGGCAGGTGCTGGGTCTGGCCGAGGCGTATCTGGAGCCGCTGCAGCGCGCCGAGGTCGACACCCTGGTGCTCGGGTGCACGCACTACCCGCTGCTGTCCGGGATCATCCAGCTGGCGATGGGGGACACCGTGACGCTGGTGTCCAGCGCGGAGGAGACCGCCAAGGATCTGCTGCGGGTGCTCACCGAGCGCGACCTGCTGCGCCCGCACCCCGAGGATCCGACCGCCGGCGCCGCCACCCGGGTGTTCGAAGCGACCGGTGATCCGGAGGCGTTCACCGCGCTGGCGGCGCGTTTTCTCGGCCCCTCGATCACCGGTGTGCAACCGGCCGCGCGGCCCCTCAGCGCCCAACAATGATCTCCCGAGGATCTCCCGAGGATCTCGCGAGCAAACTGGTGATGTTTTCCTCTCAGGGCTTGCGGGCATGGCAAGCTGGTGGCTGTGCGAATCACCATCCTCGGTTGCTCCGGCAGCGTTGTCGGGCCTGATTCGCCGGCGTCCGGATACTTGCTGACCGCACCCGACACGCCGCCGCTGGTGCTCGATTTCGGGGGCGGCGTTCTGGGGTCCTTACAGCGCTACGCCGATCCGAATGAGGTGCACATCCTGCTGTCGCACCTGCACGCCGACCACTGTCTGGATCTGCCGGGGCTGTTCGTGTGGCGGCGGTATCACCCGACGCCCGCCAAGGGCCAGGGAATCCTCTACGGCCCCAGCGACACCTGGTCGCGGCTGGCGGCCGCGTCCTCGCCGGTGGGCGGCGAGCTCGACGACTTCTCCGACATCTTCGACATCCGGCACTGGGGCGACGGCGAGGCCGTCCGGTTCGGTGCCCTGACCGTGCTGCCGCGACTGGTCACCCATCCCACCGAGTCCTACGGTCTGCGGATCACCGATCCCAACGGGGCGACACTGGTCTACAGCGGCGACACCGGGGTGTGCGATTCGCTGGTCGAGCTGGCCAGCGGCGCCGATGTGTTCCTGTGCGAGGCGTCCTGGACCCACGCCCCCGAGCGGCCGCCGCACCTGCACCTGTCGGGCACCGAGGCCGGCCGGATGGCAAAGCTGGCCGGGGTGGGGGAGTTGTTGTTGACGCACATCCCGCCGTGGACGTCCCGCGAGGACGTCATCAGCGAAGCCAAGGCCGAGTTCGACGGTCCGGTGCACGCCGTGGTCTGCGGCGAGAACATCGACATCCGGCGCGCCTGAGGGCGTCACCCATGTGGTCGCGAGTGTGCGTGTCGGTGCGCTGACACGCCGGTACAGCGTGGCCTACATGCACCGTCGGCCCGGAGCGGCCGCGCCTGAGTTCACCGCCTCGACACGTTAGGGTTGCCGGGTGTCCCGACGACAAGACGGCAGGCTCGACGACGAACTGCGCCCGGTGGTCATCACCCGCGGCTTCACCTCCAATCCGGCCGGCTCGGTGCTGATCGAGTTCGGACAGACCCGCGTCATGTGCACCGCCAGCGTGACCGAGGGGGTGCCGCGCTGGCGCAAGGGTTCCGGGCAGGGCTGGCTGACCGCCGAGTACGCGATGCTGCCCGCCGCCACGCACAGCCGCTCGGACCGCGAGTCGGTCAAGGGCCGCCTCGGCGGGCGGACGCAGGAGATCAGCCGCCTGGTCGGGCGTTCGCTGCGCGCCTGCATCGACCTGGCGGCGCTGGGGGAGAACACCATCGCCGTCGACTGCGACGTGCTGCAGGCCGACGGCGGCACCCGCACCGCGGCGATCACCGGCGCCTACGTCGCGCTCTCCGATGCGGTGACCTACCTGGCAGCCGCGGGCAAACTATCGGACCCGCGGCCGCTGTCGTGCGCGATCGCCGCCGTCAGCGTCGGGGTTGTCGACGGCCGGGTCCGGGTGGATCTGCCCTACGAGGAGGATTCGCGCGCCGAGGTCGACATGAACGTGGTCGCCACCGACACCGGAACGCTGGTCGAGATCCAGGGCACCGGTGAGGGTGCGACGTTCCCGCGCAGCACCCTCGACAAGATGCTCGACGCCGCGCTGACGGCCTGCGACAGTCTGTTCGCGGTGCAGCGGGAGGCGTTGGCGCTGCCGTATCCCGGGGTGTTGCCCGACGGGCCGCCGCCGAAGAAGGTGTTCGGCTCATGACAATGGCGCCGCTCCTCCCCGTCACTGCGTTCCGCATCGTCGGCGGCTCATGACGATCGCGCCGCCTCGTCTCGTCGGCGGCGCGTGACCACCCTGCTGGTGGCCAGCCGCAACCGCAAGAAGCTGGCCGAGTTGCGCAGGGTGCTCGACGCCGCCGGCATCTCCGGTCTGGACCTGGTCTCCCTCGACGACGTGCCACCCTTCGACGAGGCCCCCGAAACCGGAGCCACCTTCGAGGAGAACGCTGTCACCAAGGCCCGGGACGGCTACGCCGCCACCGGGCTGCCGACCCTCGCCGACGACTCCGGCCTGGCGGTGTCCGCGCTGAACGGGATGCCCGGGGTGCTCTCGGCGCGCTGGGCGGGTGCCCACGGTGACGACACCGGCAACTATGCGCTGCTCCTGGCCCAGTTGCGCGACGTCCCCGACGATCGCCGGGCCGCGGCGTTCGTCTCGGCGTGCGCCCTGGTGTCCGGGCCCGCCGACGCCGACACCGTGGTGGTTCGCGGCGAATGGCCGGGGACGATCGCGCGGGAGGCCCGGGGTGCGGGCGGCTTCGGCTACGACCCGGTGTTCATCCCCGACGGGGAGACCCGCAGTGCGGCCGAACTGAGCCCGCCGGAGAAGGACGCGGTGTCGCACCGTGGTCGCGCGCTGGCGCTGCTGCTGCCGGCATTGCGGGTTCTGGCTGGCTGACGGCCCGTCGGCCGATTTGTGTAGCGCATCTAATGTGTCATGATGCTCGGGTGGGTCGTCACTCGGTCCGGGCGGCGCACCCCGGCGTTCTGATCGCCGTGCTGGCGGCCGCCGGCATCAGTGTGTCGCTGACCCAGACGCTGATGATCCCCCTGATCCCCGAGCTTCCGGTGCTGCTCGACACCAACGCCGCCAACGCCTCGTGGACGATCACCGTGACCCTGCTGACCGCGGCAGTGGCCACGCCGGTGTTCGGCCGCCTCGGCGACATGTACGGGCCCAAGCCGATGCTGATGATCTGCGCGGGCGCGATGACCGTCGGGTCCCTGATGGCCGCCGTCACCAGCTCGCTGCTGCCGTTCATCATCGGGCGCGGCCTGCAGGGCATGAGCCTGCCGATCATCCCGTTGGCCATCAGCGTGCTGCGCTCGGCGCTTCCCGCCGAGCGGGTCGGGCCGGCCATGGGATTGATCAGCTCGTCGCTGGGGGTCGGCGGCGCACTGGGGCTGCCGGTGTCGGCGGTGATCGCCCAGAAGGCCGACTGGCACATGCTGTTCTGGAGCGCGGGCGTACTCGGCGTCATGGCCTTACTGCTGTTCGGATTCCTGGTGCCCGACGTCCCGGCCAGTTCGGCCGACAAGTTCGACCCGCTGGGCACGCTGCTGCTCGCGGTGGGGTTGGTGACGCTGCTGCTGCCCATCTCCAAGGGCTCGACCTGGGGGTGGACGAGTTCGACGACGCTGTCGCTGTTCGTCGTCTCCGTTGCGGTGTTCGCCGTGTTCGCCCGCTGGCAGTTCTGGACGCCCGCCCCGATCGTCGACCTGCGTACGACGCTTCGGCGACCGGTCCTGACCACCAACATCGCCGCGATCCTGGTGTGCTTTGCGATGTTCGCGTTCGGGCTGGTCGCGCCGCAGGCGCTCGAACTGCCGCCCGGGACCGGATACGGCCTGGGGCAGTCGATGGTGCAGGCGGGTCTGTGGCTGGCCCCGGGTGGGCTGGCGATGATGCTCGCCTCCCCGCTGGCGGCGCGGGTCGCGGCACGACGCGGCCCGAAGTTCACCCTGGCGTGCGGATCGGCGATCATCGCGGTCGCCTATCTGGGCGCGGTGTGGCTGCTCGGAAGCCCCCCGGCGGTGATGGTGGTCAACATCGTCATCAGCCTCGGGGTGGGCTTCGCCTACTCGTCGCTGCCCGCGCTCATCAACGCCGCGGTGCCCGTCTCGGAGACGGCCGCGGCCAACGGGATCAACGCCCTTGCCCGGTCATTGGGCACGTCGATCTCCAGCGCGGTGATCGGCGTGGTGCTCGCGACGATGACGCTCAGCTACGGCGGGTACACGGTGCCGTCGCTGCACGGCCTGCGAACCGCACTGCTCGTCGCCGCGGGCGTCGCCGCGCTGGCCGCCGTCATCGCGATGACGATTCCCCGCACGGACGAGCCGGATGACGAGTCCGCGCTGGCCGACTGGGCGGCCGAGGAGGCGGAGTTGGCCGGCGACCCGCTGATCAGAGGTTGAACCGGGCCTTGAGGTCGCGGGTCTGCACCTGCTCGACGATGATGCCCAGCAGCGGGATCGTGCCCGCGAGCAGCACGCCGACGGTCTTGGCGATCGGCCACCGCACCTTCACCGCCAGGTTCGCGGTGAACAGCAGGTAGATGAAGTACACCCAGCCGTGCACCACACCGATCCAGGTCGGCGGGTTGTCCACCTTGACGATGTACTTCATCACCATCTCGTAGCACAGCGCGATCAGCCAGATGCCCGTCGTCCACGCCATCACCCGGTAGCCGTTGAGGGCGGTGCGGATCTTCTCGACCGGGACGGTCGGCTGGACGTGGGCTTCCGGGGTGTCGGGTGCGCTCATGTGGTGGTCCTGTTCTGGTGTGGGTCGCCTGCCTCGTCGGCCTTGGCGAGCTCGGCGAGGTAGGCGTTGTACTCCCGCATGACGGGATCGGAATCCTCGGATTGTGTTGCGGCCTTGGGGCGCTCCGGCAGCAGACCGGCCGGGATCTCGGTGATGGCGTCGGTGGCCGACGGCTGCGGCGGCGGGGCCGCTTCGTAGCGGACGAACTTGCGGTAGGCGTAGACGCAGAACCCGGCGAACATCGGCCATTGCAGGGCGTAGCCGAGGTTCTGGAAGGTGCCCGAGGCCGACTCGAAACGGCTCCACTGCCACCAGCCCAGCGCCAGGCAGCCGCCCGCGGCGACGATCACCAAGGCGATCAGCGCGAATCTGCGGCGGCGGGCGGCGGGCACACCACGACGGTACCGTGCCAGGGGTTATGGGTTCCCCCGAGAGTGAGGCTCAGCACTTCGGGCCGATGAACTCGTCGGGTCGCGCGGTGGCGCTCTTGCGGTAGACCGAGACCACGTACTTCGTCGACCGGGTCCAGGGGATGCCGAGGCGATCGAGCGCGGTGGTGGGTTCCAGCACGATCGGCCGGTTGTGCTTCCTGCCGGGCCCGTGCTGCGGGAAGAGGCACGGCCAGTGTTTGGAGTAGATGGAGACCACGACGCATCCCTGCCGCTGCGGTTGGACCGATGCCCGCTGGCCGGGCATTACCGTGTCGATGGCGTTCCGGCAGCTGTCAATGATGCCTGGGTGCTTCTTGTCCAGCGTGATCCTGAGCCGCCACACCCGGCCCATCCTCGAAATGCAGCCATCACCGAGATAGAGGCCGAGCAGATAGCAGTACTGCTTGACGGGAAGCGTCGTGTGTCGGCGGAGGGCGCCACACGAAGTGCGAGCGGAACTGCATAGTTTGGCCGGCGGTCGGCAGCGCCAGTCCTGCACGGTTCCTCGCGGCACGCCGGTTCGTCGTGCTATCTCGCAGTCGTTAAAACCGGCGGCGATCAATCGTCGTACGGTCTCGAACTCTTCATAGGTGCGGATTGCGAACCCCTCGTGGTTGAGTCCGACGCTAGCCTCGCGCACCGACAAAATTGTGTGCGCGGAGCCAGGTAGACTCGGGCGTCTTGCGGGCGTGGCGGAATGGCAGACGCGATGGCTTTAGGTGCCATTGCTCGAAAGAGCGTGTGGGTTCGAGTCCCTCCGCCCGCACTCAGAAGACGGAGTAACCGCCGTCGATCACCAGCGTCTGCCCGGTGAAGTACGCCGAGCCGGGCCCGGCCAGCCACACCGCGATTGCCTCGAAGTCCTCCGGAGTTCCCCAGCGCCGCAAGGGGATTCGCGGCAAGATCTTCGCCTTCGCGGCCGATGACTCCAGCAGCGGCTCGGTCATCGCCGCCATGGTCCAGCCCGGCACCAGGGCGTTGACCCTGATGTTGTCGCGCGCCAGTTCGACCGCGAGTGCGCGTGCCATCGCCACCAGCGCGCTCTTGGCGGCGGCGTAGTGCGTGGAGAACGCCATCCCGTCGCTGACCGACACGCTGCTGGTGAAGACGATCGAGCCGCCGCTGCCGCCCGACTTCATCTGGGCGGCGACGGCGCGCACCGTGTAGAACACCCCGTCGAGGTTGACGGCCATCACCCGGCGCCACTCCTCGGTCGACATGGTCTCGATGCCGGTGGGACGCGGCCCCACCCCGGCGTTGGCGAAACACGAGTCGATCCGGCCGAACCGGGCCACCGTCGCCGCGACGCCGTCCGTCACCGCCGTCTCGTCGCTGACGTCGACCACGGATGCGCCCACCGGAGCGTCCCGGCCGTCCGAGGTCAAGTCCGCCACCGCGGCGTCGTTCTTGTCGGCGTTGGTGCCCCAGATCACGACCGTCGCTCCGGCCTGCCGCAACCCGCGTGCCATGCCGAGACCGATCCCGCCGTTGCCACCGGTGACCAGTGCCACGTGGCCGGTCAGGTCGTGCCAGGGTGCCTTCGACATCACGGGCGCCAAGAGTACCGACCTAGATCATGTCCCTGGCGGTCAGCCAACGCATGATCGGCCAGCCCACGAACACCGGCAGCCAGCAGGTCAGCACCCGGTAGAGCAGCACCGACGGCACGCCGATGGCCGCGGGCACGCCGAACGCCGCCAGGCCGCCGATCAGTGCGGCCTCCACCGCGCCGACACCGCCCGGGGTGGGTGCCGCCGAAGCCAGGGTTCCACCGACCATCGTCACCACGGTGACCGTCACGAACGTCGTGCCGCCACCGAAGGCCTCGACGCTGGACCACAGCGCCAGCGCCGCCCCGAGCGTCGTTGCCGCACAACCGAGTACGATCACGCCGAGTCGCTTCGGTTCGCGCATCAGCTCGAGGAGTTCACCGCCGACCTCCTTGAGCTTCGGCCGCACCGCCGTGCCCAGCCACCGGCGCAGCCGGGGCACGAACAAAAATGCCCCCAGCGCGCCCAGTGCGATCCCGCCGATCAGATAGAGCAGGGTGGCGCTCGGCACGAAGTGGGACAGGTCGGCGGACGCACCGGCCGCCACGCTGAAGAAGAGCAGCAGGGCGACGTGGGTGATCACCTGCACCGACTGCTGCAGCGCGACGGCCGCGGTTGCGCGCAGGGTGCCCAGGCCCGCCTTCTGCAGGAACCGGGTGCTCAGTGCCAACCCGCCGACCCCGGCCGGTGTCGTGGTCGCCGCGAACGTGTTGGCGAACTGCATGATCACCAGGTTGCGGAAGCTCACCACACCGTCGGCGCTGGCCCACAACGCCGCTGCCGCACCGACGTACGTCAGCGCCGACACCATCAGGCCGAGTAGCGCCCACCACCAGTTGGCGGCGCCCAACTCGTTGAAGAAGGTCGGCACGGTGCTGATGAACGGGTAGGCGACATAGACCAGCGCGACGAGCAGTACGGTCTGGATCAACTGCTTGCGGGAGAACCGGGTGATCGTCTCCGGCTGGATCTTGTCGGCCCCGGTCTGCTTCTTCACCTCGTCGCGGGCGGCGGTCATCAGGGCCTTGGGATCATCGACGGAAGTGCGGATCCGCTTCGGCACAGCCGATTTCGTGAGCCGGCGGGACGCGGTGAGCACGGTGTCCTTGTCCAGGGCGTCGATGGCGGCGCGCACCGCCGCCTCGGCGCCGAACTTGTCGGTGGTCGTCACCAGCAGCTGGGCGATGTCGGACTGCAGCTGTTCGTCCGAGGCGCCGTATTCGGAGTTGCCGAAGCCGCCGAACAGCGTCTTGCCGCCCTCGACGGTGATCTCCCTGCGGCGCAGGTCGCCATGGCTGATCTGGTGGCGGTGCAGCACACCGAGTGAACTCCACACGCTGGCGACGAGTTCGTCCTCGGTTGATTCGTCGAGTGGGGTGCCCCGCGGGGGAGTGTGGGCGTACAAGGTCCACCCGCGTTCGAGCCCGGCGACCGCCATGCTGGAGGTATTCGCCACCCCGAGGTCGCCGATGGCGATGGTCATCAGCGCGCGATGCTCGACGGCGCGCCGAAGGGACGCCTGCAGCGGTCCGGTCTCGCTGCCGCGCAGCTTGAGCCACCGCCAGACCTGCCGCAGCGCCCCGCCGCTGCGCTGGTTCGGTCCGTAGAGCTCGACGACGGCGATCGAGCCGGACTCGTCGGTCGCTGAAAGTTCCAGGGGCCCATGGCCGGCGGGTCGCACCACGGTCAGGGCGTGGACGAGGAAGCCGCGGCGGGACAGCGCGCGCATCGCCCCGTCGAGCGGCACTTCCAGCGCCGGGGTGCCGACGACGAGCACCGTCAGCGCTCCGACGAACCAGCCGACCGCCAGCCCCAGCAGCGAGCGGGCGGGCACGATCGCGCTGACGACGAGGTGGATCGGCACGAAGGCCAGCAGCAGCGCCCACCACCATCGGCGCCAGCGGGCCGGCAGCCACGGCCCGGACACGGTCAGGACGGCGGCGAGCATCGCGATCCACCGCGGGTCGTCGAGGAACTGCGACAGCGTGGTGGACAGGCGTTCGGACAGGTCGAAATGCCAGCGCGGCGCGGATATTCCGCTACCGGTGATCGACAGCGAGAACACCGCGATGAAGCCGGCCGCGGCATAGGCCCCGAGCATCTTCCACTGCCGCGCGACGATCAATCCGATCAGGATCAGGAACGGCAGCGCGAAGATCGCGACCCCGTACAGCAGGTACACCAGATTGGACTGCGTCGGCGTCAGTACACCGACGATCCGCGACACCGACTTCTCCAGCCCGACCCAGTCGTTGCGAGTGATCAGCGAGCTGGTGACGACGACGACCAGGAACACCGTCGCCAGCCCGAGTCGGACGATGTCGTTGGTCCGCCGGGTCAGTGGTTGCAGCAGGCTGCCCGAGACGATGACGTCCCGGCCGTCAACTCGCATTGCGGATCATTCCTGTGGGCCTCGGTGCCGGCGTCGGCTGCGCGGCTGCGGTCAAACGCTATCGTCCGGCGGGCCCCGGCGAGAACCGGATGACCGGCTCGGCGGTCCTCAGACGAAGCCGACGTAACCGAGCAGTGCGGCCGCACCGACGACGATCAGGGGGTTGGTGTCGGTGCGGACGAAGATGACGGTGGCGATGCCGGTGACCAGGTAGGCACGCCAGTCGTGGTCGGCTGCCCTGCTCATGACCAGCGACGTGGCCATGATCAGGCCGACGGTCAACGGCGCGAAGCCCTTCTCGACGGCCCGGCGCAGCTTGGACTTCTGCGCCCTCTGCCAGGACAGGGTGACCAGGTACATCAGGATCGCGGCGGGCACCACCATCGCCACGGTGGCGATCACCCCGCCGATGATGCCGCCCGCCACCCCGGCGACCCCCAGGCCGGCCGCGTAGCCGACCAGCGCCACGATCAGGATGCTCGGCCCGGGTGCTGCCTGGGAGATCGAGAAGACGTCGGCGAACTGGGAATTGGTCAACCAGTGGTGCCCGCTGACCGCCTGCAGGTGCATCTCCGGCAGCACCGCGTTGCCGCCGCCGATCGAGAGCAGCGACAGGGAGCCGAACATGCTCATGATGGCCAGGTAGGTCTTCACGCGTCGACCGACTTCTCCCGGGGCCACGCCCAGATCAGGCTCAGCGGCGCGAGCAGGCCCAGCGCCTCCAGCAACGGCCACCGCAGGATGCCGTTGAGGACGAAGCTGGCGAGGAAGAACGCGATGGGGATCACCCCGGTCAGGCATTTCTTGCCGGTCTTGATCACCATCGCCAGGGTCAGCGCGACGGCGGCCGCCGAGGCGCCGTGCAGCGCCCCCTTCACCGACGGCACCTCCTTGAAGGTGAAGTACACGAAGCCCAGCGTCAGGATGATCGCGACCGGAACCAGGCACAGCCCGACCAGGGCCGCGATCGCCCCGGGAATCCCGCGCATCGTGGTGCCGATGAACACCGCCAGGTTCACCTGGTTGGCGCCGGGCATGATCCGGCACATCGTCATCGCGCTGAGGAACTCCTCCTCGCCCATCCACTGCTTCTCGACGACGATCACCTCGCGCGACCACGCCCCCAGCCCGCCGCCGAACGAGGCGAGTGCGATGTGGTTGAAGGTCAGCGCCATCTCCAGCAGCGAGATCTTCTGCAGGACCGATTCGTTCTCATTCATGAACCAGATCCGCGTCGTGCGGGAAGTCGTCCTCGACGATCGGGGTCTGATCGAGGGGGTCTGGTGCCTCGTAGTGGTGCGAGATCAGCCAGTCGCTTTTGAAGACGTCCTTGAGCCGCCGCACGACGACCGGATCGTCGGTCATGATGCCCAACTCCCGACGCAGGTCGAACGCGCTGCGGTCGATGTTCATCGAGCCCACCAGAACCCGTTCGCCGTCGACGATCAGCAGCTTGGCGTGCACCCGCAGGTTCTTCTGCTTGCGCACCTCGGCGCCGAACCGGCTCAGCGTGCGCAGCGAGGAGAAGGTGTCGAGCTTGTCCCAGTCGCTGATGCCGTGCTTGCCGCCGCACAGCACCCGCACCCGGACGCCGCGGTCGGCGGCGGCCGCGATGCGGTCCAGGATGACGGCGTCGACGAATTTCGGGTGCTGGATGTAGAGCTTGCGTTCGGCGGTGTCGATGAACCGCGCCATGTGGTAGCGCGAATTGGAGTTGCTCCACAGCAGGCCCTCGTGGTGAGAGGGAGTGAAGTCGCGGTGCTCCCAGTCGGCGTTGAAGACGTCGACGATCTGCGCGACATGCTCGGGGTCGTGGGTGATGATCCCGTAGTCGCGGGTCAGTGTGAAGTACTTGATCATCAGGTTGTAGGTGGCCACCATGGCCGCCTGCTCGTCGACGACGATCGACTTCTCATGGGTCACATAGAATTTCGGGCTCGCCCACTGGACGTCGATACCGGCGCTCTTGAGTTGTTCGAAGCTCTCGTCGTTGGCCCGGTCGCCGCCCGAGCGCTGCGCGTTGAGCATTACCCGTACGTCGACACCGGCCTTCTTGCGGTCGATCGCCGCTTCGATGAGGCTGGGCTCGGTGTAGGTGAATTGCTTTATCAGTAAGGACTTTTGCGCGGTCGCGATGAACTCGCGGACCGGCTCCAGGCCGTCGTCGGGCTCGACGATCAGGCGCGGCGGAATCGCGGGCATAAGCTTCGGATGCTAGCAGTAATGAGGGCTTCCACCTTTGCGGTCGGGTTGATGTCGCGCGGCCTGTCAAACGTGCTCGAGCACTGCCGCATTCGCCGGCTCAACCCGGTGGCGGAGGTGGCAGCGGAGCGGGGTCGGCAGGGTAGCTGCCCGGCGCCGGGGCCGTCCCGGCCAGTGGCTCGCCGAGCTGTTCGGCGGGTCGCTGACCCAACAGTGCCCCCTCCAGATCACCGGCCTCGTACATGGCATGCAGCCGTCGCAGCAGGGCCAGCCTCCCGTTGGAGGCGTTTGGATCCTCGGAGCCGATGCCGGGCCCCAGCGCGCCCTGGCCGGGAGCGGCGGGCGTGATGTTCTGCGGCAGCAGGTACTGGTTGTCGAACGCACGCAGGTCCGGTGCCCGCACCGCGGTATCGGTTCCCGGGGCTGCCGGTGTGCTGTTCTGGCCCAGCAGCAGTTCGAGGCCGTGCGCGGACAGGTCCGGCAAGCCGAAGGGGCCGGTGGCCGGCTGGCCGGTCTGGGCCAAGACATTGCCCACTCGCGACGGCGGGGGTGGGCCGGTGGCCGGGGCCGGTGCTGTGGTCTCATCAGGGGCCGGGTCGGCGCCCGCCGGCACCGGCCAGCTCAGGGCGATGCCGATCAGGAGGGCGGCCGCAGGCACCGCTGCGCGAAGTGTTCTCATCGGCCTCCTTCCCGATGCGCAGACCTGGCTGACACCGTACTGACCCCGCGCCGCCTGCGACGACGAACCCGCCGAACCCACAGGCTCGGTCGTGATCAGCCGGGCGGGGTCGCCGGCGGCGGTGGCAGTGCGTCGGCCGGATCGGGCAGGAACTGTTCGGGCCCGGCCGGGATGTTGACCCCGGCCGGTGGCGCGGTCCCGGGCAGTGGCTGGCCGAGCTGGTCGGCCGGCATGCGGCCCAGGGCGCCGTGGACCATGGCGTGCACACCCTTCCAGGCGTCCACGCGTGCGAACGGCCCCGGCGGCGTTCCCTGTGTCAGCGTGTACGGCGAGTCCTGGTCCGGTGCGGGCATCCGGTAGTTCTGGGGCGCCAGGAGTTGGGCCGCGCTCAGAACATCGGCACTCGGCAGCGTGGCAGGCGCGGTCCCGCCGACCGCCGGAACCGGGTTTTGGCCCAGTAGCAGCTCGGAACCCACGCCCGTCACACCGGCGACGTAGCTCGAGAACGGGATCGTCGGGGTCAGCGCGGGGCCGGGATCGGCAGCGGGCGGGCCCGGCGGAGCGGAGTCACCCGGTTCCGGGGGAGCGGGTGGGGCGGGCTCCGCGGCGGCGCTGGTCACGAACACCAGCGCCGCCCCCGTGGCGACAAGGCCCGAAGCCGCGACCGTTACGCCGACGTGCCAGAAGGATCTGCGGTGTGGGTCCATGGCGGAATCAGAACACCTTGGCGACGCCGTAGTAGGCGACGATGTCGTCGGCGTCGGTACCCGAACTGGTGAGCACCGCATACGAGCGCAGCGACGAGGCCCCGACGCAGTTGTCGATCTTGACGTGGATGTCCTTGAGGGTGATGCGGGCCGACGTCGCCTTGAACGACTTCTTGTCGACGGTGACGTTGGTGATGGTGCCGGGCCGGGGCTCCACCTCGAACTGGCCGTTGATGCCGGCCGTGGCGTTGCCGAACCCGAGGGGCGTGGCCGCGGTCGGGGTGTAGCCGAGAGTGAACGGGTTGACCGTGAGTTGGCCGTTGAGCTTGACCTTGTCCATTTCGACGCCGCAGCCGATCTGGTATCCGGCCTCCAATGTGCCGCCCGCCACCGAACCGGTGGTGTTGCCCATGAAGGTGCCACCGACCACCCAGTCGCGCGAGGACAGCGAGGTCGTCAGCGGCGCCACCGGTAGTTGGTACTCGTCCTTGGCGGACACGATCAGCGTCCGGCCGTCGGGTGTCTTGGCGATACCGGGAACCTCGGAGGCGACGGCACCGGTGTCCGGCAGCGGTGGCGGTGGGGCCGCCGGATCGGCCGGGGCCACCGCGGGATCGGCCGGGGCCACCGCGGGATCGGCCGGGGCCACCGCGGGATCGGCCGGGGCCACCGCGGGATCGGCCGGTGGTTCGGCGCGCGCGAGCGGGGCCGGTCCCATCGGGATCAGGATGCAAACTGCGGCCACGGTGGCAAAGCGATGCAACATCGGGTCTCGGCGCCTCTCGTCACGGACGATCACGGGGATATTTCCTCGGAGATCATCGAGGGGGTCGATGTCCGGTGGGTGAACGCAGCACCAACGGGTCCGGCCCGGAATTCGTCTACTGTGCGTCCGGAATCCGTTCCCGGCCATATCACGTCCCGATAACCGCCGATTCTGTTGGCGCACAGTGCCATAAGACAGATGCCCCACCGGCGGCGGGGGCATCTGTCCTCAGGTTGCGGCCGCTCACACGACCTTGGTCACCCCGAGGTAGGTGACGACATCATCGGTGTTGTCGGTCGAGCTGGTCATCGTCGCGTAGGAACGGATGAAGGACTGGCCCGCACATCCGTCGATCTTGATGCGGAAGCCGGTGATCGAGATTCGCGGACCGGTGCCCTTGAACGACTTCTTGCCCACCGGGACGATGTTGACCGTGCCGGGTTTGAGGTCGATCTTTATCTGTTGGGTGAGCTGCGGCGCGAGCGTCACGGGAAAGAGACCCGTTCCGCCGGCCGGGTAGGGGATGCGGAGACCACCGGTTATCGAGGCTCCGGTGATGGACTCGATGTCGTCCTGGATGATGCCGCAGCCGATCTGGTAGCCGGCCTCCAGCGACCCACCACCCAGTTTGGTGCTGCCCTTGCCGGTGACGCTCCCGGTGAAGGTGCCGTCCACCAGGTACTCACGAGACCACGGTGAGTTGGTCAGCGAGGCGACCGCCGCCATTGACTCGTCCTTGCCGGCGACATTGAGGACCCAGCCGTCCGGGGTGTTCAGGATCCCGGGCGGGGCGGACGGGACCAGCCCGTTGGGCGGCTCGGGCACCGGCCCGGTGTCGGCGGCCGGCGGCGCGGCATTGGCGGCCGGCGCGGCGTTGGGGTCGGCCGGCGGGTCCGCGAACGCGAGTGGCGCCGTCCCCAGGGAGAGCAGGCAAACTGCAGCCAGGCTGGCAAAGCGATACAACATATCTCGTCGGCGCCTCTCGTCATCCGGGGAATTGGAATAGTTCCCGAGGAATCATTGAGTCATCGAGTTGCCACCCGGTGAACACGGCGTCAACAACTCACACCCGAAAGTGGTCTACCGGACGTCTGGCCGCCTCGGCGCTTTTCGACGGCGACCGCTGAATTGCTGGGCGGCACCTTGTGTTGTCCCGCGGTTAACCACGACGACGCGCGCTCGCCAGATGCTTGCCCCAATCTGGTCACGGCTCAATCCAATTCGATGTTCAGCCGGGATGGGTCGACGCGATCGGAAGGGGAACGATGAGGCCGGCACAGACCTGCGGTCGGGCACTGGGAGTGGCGATGATCGGGGTGGGGCTCGCGCTGGCCCTCGCCGCGACCGCAGCCGCTGACCCCGCCGATGCCACCGGCGATTCGCCGGCGCCGATCCCGATTCAACAAGCCGATCCGCTCGCCGCTGCGGCGCCACCGGATCAGGGCTCCGGCGCCCTGGGTGCGTGCAGCCAGTTCGGTGCGGCCATCAGCTACGCCGCCAGCAACTACGAGGACTTCGCCTACAACAGTGCGGGCAGCGGCAATCTGGTGAACTACCGGGACCCGACCGTGCACGACTCCAACGTCATCGGCCGCACCGCCCTGCGAGAGGCCGCCGCGGCCGCGATGAGCGCCGCGAACTTCCCCGGAGTGCCGCCCGACGTTTCCTCGCCGATGCGGTCCTGGTCCCTGCATGCGACCAAGCTGGTGCTGATCATGGGTCTGCGCGGCGGCGGTAATTCGCTGAACAACGCGGCCAACGAACTGAACACCGATTCGCACAACGCGCAGTTGGCCTGCGCAGCCAACGGGGCGCAGGCCTGACGCGAAGGGTCCGCGCTGCGACCAAAGGTAGGCTTGCCACCGGAGGCCGATGTCGATGACCAAACACCTGCGCCGACTGTTCGTCGCCGGATTCAGCTGCCTGATGACGGCGGCCGCGATCACCGTCAGTCCGGTGGCTGCCGCGAACGGCTGTGCGCCCGGCTTCATCACCAACCCGTACAACGGTCAGTGCTTCTCCCCGCAACAGGCGCCGACCATCAACGGAGTGACCTGCACACCGGGCAACCTGGGTGTCTGCCTGTCGTTCCAGCAGAACCAACAGCCGCCCCGCAGGCCGTCCAGCTCGATCGGTTAGCTGCGGGTCACCGTCTTGGTGATCAGCCGCTGCGCCCAGCCGGGCGTGCGTTGGGAGATCCCCGTCAGGCGGCCCACCGGATAGTGCACCCTGGTCAACCACCTGCGCCCGGAGTGGGTGGCCGAATACACCGCCTTGGCAACGTCTTCTGGCTTGAGGTGTATGCCCAGCGTCTTGGTGCTGCCGGTTTCGACGCCGTCGGTCATGGCGGTCTGCACGAACAGCGGCCATATCGCCAGCACCCTGATGCCGAACCGCCGCCATTCCAGTTCGAGCGCCTCGGTCAGCGCCCGAAGGGCGAACTTGGTAGCCGAGTAGGTGGCCAACTCGGGTTGTCCGTAGATCGCCGAGGCCGAGCACATGTTGACCACCTGGGCGCCCGCGGTGTCACGCAGGTACGGGAAGGCGGCGTGCAGGCCGGCCAGGGCGCCGTAGAAGTTGATGTCGATCATCCGCTCGTGGGTCTTGAGCGGAACATCCTGGAAGGCGCCGGTCGTCAGGACGCCGGCGTTGTTGACCAGGATGTCGAGCCGGCGGGCGGGGCCGGTGAACTGCTCGAGCTGTTCGGACCATTCCTCGGCGTTGGTGACGTCGAGCTTTCCGATCACCACGTCGCCGCCGTGGCCGGTGATCTCGTCGCGCAGCGACGCCAGGCCGGCCAGGTCGATGTCGTAGGCGCCGACGCGGTAACCGTGCCGGGCGAAGGTCAGTGCCGTAGCGCGGCCGATGCCTGCCGCGGCACCGGTGATGAAGACCGTCGGCGCGCTCACCGTCACACCACCTTCAGCGTCGGTGCCCCGGACTGCTCGGCCGCGACGCGGTCCCGCGCAACGGTCATCGCCGAGTCGACGCGCCGCGCCGCGGTCTGACAGGCCGCGCTCGCCTTGCGCCCGAGCCCGTCGACGTCGTCGGCTGCGTTGCGCAGGTAGGCGGTCAGCGCCAACCGCAGCCGCTCGCCGGCATACGCCAACCGGTCACGGACGCCGTCGTCGACGGTCACGGTGACGTACGGCAATTCGATCCTCATCTGATTCCCTCCCTGTGCCGACGGTGTCGAATGTAGACGGAGTCCTCGCCGTGCCGAGACCCGAACACGTTACTTGTGTGTTGAGATGGCAACCAGAGCGAGGATCCCGCCCCGATTTCGCTCTCAGTGCCTTCTCAGTGCCTTCCCGATGCCTTCCCGATGCCTTCCCGAGGCAGGACGCTACGGGCGAACGCCGATCGTCTTCATGTTGAGGTACTCCTTGTAGCCTTCGGCGCCGTTGCGGTGGCCCAGTCCGCTCTGCTTGGTGCCGCCGAACGGGCTGGTGATGCCGAAGAACGAGTGGTTGTTGGTGGTGACGCTGCCGGTGCGCAACCGCAGGGCGATGTTCAGCGCCCGCTCGTCGCTGCCGCTGCTGACATCGCCGGACAGCCCGTAGATGGTGTTGTTGGCGATCGCGACGGCCTCGTCGTCGGTGTCGTACGGGGTCACGGTGATCACCGGACCGAAGATTTCGGTCTGGGCGATGGTCGACGTGGGGTCCACGTCGGACAGCAGCGTCGGCTGCACGTAGTAGCCGACCGGAAGGTTCTCCGGGATGCCGCCGCCGGTGACCAGGGTGGCCCCGTCGGCGATCGCCGACTGGACCAAACCCAGCGTCTTGCGCCGCTGGGTTTCGCTGATCTGCGGGCCCTGCATGATGCCGGGTGTCCACGGGTCGCCCACCGGGAAGTTCTCCATGATGGTCTTCAGCGCCTCGATGCCCTCGGCATACCGGCTGCGCGGCAACAGGACTCGGCTGGACAGGATACAGCTCTGCCCGGACATGACGCAGGCCATCATGCCGGCCATCGGCAGGCAGGCGGCGAAATCGGCGTCGTCACAGATGATGTGGGTCGACTTGCCGCCGAGTTCCAGCAGCGTCTTCTTCACCGTCGACGCGCCGGCGGCGAGGATCGCCCGGCCGGTCGCCGTCGATCCGGTGAATGTGATCATGTCCACCCGGGGGTCGGCCGACAGCGCCGCCCCCACCTCGTTGGCGTTGGAGGTGATGACGTTGAACACCCCGGCCGGGATGTCGGTCTTCTCCGCGACGATGCGGCCCAGCTCGGTGCCCGACCACGGCGTCAGCTGGGCCGGCTTGAGCACCACGGTGTTACCGGCCATGAGCGCCGGCACCGTCTCGGCGATGTTGAGGTAGAACGGCACATTCCAGGGCGTGATCGCGCCGACCACACCCACCGGGTCGTACTGGATCTTGCGCCGCGCCGGACCCAGCGGGGTTTCGTGCACCCCGGTGTCCACCAGATAGTCGAAGGCCCGGCCGTGCTCGGCCCAGTGACCGACCTCGGCGATCGGGCTTTCGATCTGGCTGCCGGTGACCGACACCGGGCAGCCCACCTCGGTGATGACGATGCGGCGCAGCCGCTCCTGTTCGGCGGTCAGCGCCTCCTGCAGCTGGCGCAGGCAGTGGTGGCGGAATTCGACGTCGCGCGGCCAGTCGGTCGTGTCGAAGGCTCGCCGCGCCGCGGTGGTGGCCCGCTCGACGTCGGTGACCGTTCCGTCGGTGGCCTGTCCGGCGACCTGCTCGGAGGCCGGGTGCACGACGTCGAACAACGCCCCGGAGTCGGTGAACCGCAACTCGCCGTCGATGAGCATCCGCTGCTCGCCGGCCAGCACGCCGGTGTCGTTGTCGACGTTGGTCATCCCCACACTCCTCGTTCGGCCGGCCCAGCAGTCGGCGGAAGCCTGTTATTCGCTTTATGAGAACATCATTCTCCGGCGATCGCGTCAACCACCGAAGGAGTCGCCATGGCTACGGGCCCCAAGGGATACGTCATCCTGACCGAGGAGATCAAGGATCCGGAGGGCATGAAGGCCTACGGGCGGGCGGCGGGCGCGGCGATGGGTAACGTCAAGATCCTCGCCGTGGATCCCAGGCCTGAGGTGCTCGAGGGGCAGTGGCACGGCCACCAGACGGTGGTGCTGGAGTTCGACTCCGTCGAGGACGCCCGGGCCTGGTACGACTCGGAGGCCTACACCGCTGCGCGCGAACTGCGGCAGGCCGCCGCGCACACCAACGCGGTGATCCTGTCCGGGTTCCCGGGGCAGTAGCTCACCAGGTGTGTGCCCGGCCGCGCTCGGCGTACCAGTCGATGAGGTCGGGGTTGTCGATCGACCGCGGATCCAGCGACACGTCGCTGTGGCCGGCCATGATCGCGGTGACCGGCACCTCGAGTTTCTTGCCGGTGCGGGTGTGCGGGATGCCCGGTGCCGCGATCACGTCGTCGGGCACGTGCCGGGGAGAGAGCCTGGTCTTGATCGCCGACCGGATGGTGTCGACGAGTTCGTCGTCGAGGTGCCGTTCCGGCACCAGGGTGACGAACAGCGGCATCCAGTACGCGCCGTCCGGCCCGTCGATGCCCAGCACGAACGCCTCGGTGACGGCGTCGATCGCCTCCACCACCTCGTAGATGTCGGCCGAGCCCATCCGGATGCCGTGCCGGTTCAGGGTGGCGTCGCTGCGGCCGTGGATGATCAGCGAGCCACGTTCGGTGACGGTCACCCAGTCGCCGTGCCGCCACACATCTCGAGCGGGACCATCCGCCCAGTGGTGGTCGAAATACGCTGCCCGATAACGTGATCCGTCGTCATCGTTCCAGAACCCAACCGGCATCGACGGCATCGGGGTGGTGATCACCATCTCGCCGACCTCGCCGATCAGCGGCGTGCGCTGCGGTGACCAGCTGTGCAGGTCCACCCCGAGGTAGCGCGTCGTCAGTTCGCCGGCGACCACTGGGACGCCCGCCGTCCCGCCGGCGAAGGCCGTCACCACGTCGGTGCCGCCGCTGATCGAGGACACCGCCACGTGTTCGCCGACCTCGTCGTGCACCCAGCTGAACAGATCGGCCGGCAGCGGTGAGCCGGTGCTGCCGATGGTGGTCAGTCGGCTCAGGTCGTGGGCGGCGCCGGGGTGCAGGCCGGCCTTGCGGGAGGCCAGCAGGTGGCCCGGGCTGGTGCCGAAGTAGGTGACCCGCTCGTCTTCCACGAGCTGCCAGAGCCGGTCGGCGTCTGGGAAGAGCGGATGGCCGCTGTAGCAGACCACCGTGGCGCCGCACATCAGCCCGGCGATCCGGAAGTTCCACATCATCCAGCTCAGCGCGGTCTGCCAGAAGAAGACGTCGCCCGGGGCCAGGTCGGCGTGCAGCGCAGCGGCTTTCAGATGTTCGAGGATCACCCCGCCATGGCCGTGCACGATGCCCTTGGGGCGGCCGGTGGTGCCGGAACTGAACAACACCCACAGCGGGTGGTCGAACGGCACCGCCGTCACCTCGGGGGCGACGGGCTCGCTCACCAGGTCCCGGTAGCCATCGCCGTCGAGCAGGATCAGCTGCGCCCCGTCGAGGAGCTCCACCAATTCCGCTGTGTCCGAACGCTTGTCGATCCGGTTGCCATTGAGCCGGTACCCGTCGGCGCTGAACAGAACCTTGGGCTTCAGTTGGGCCAGCCGGGCCGCCGCCCCCTGCGGCGCGTAGTCCTGCCCACAGGCCGACCAAATCGCCCCGATGGCCGCCGTGGCCAGGAACGCGATCATCGCCTCGGCCACGTCGGGCAGGTACCCGGCGACGGTGTCGCCCGGCCCGACGCCCAGGCGGCGCAGTTCGGCCGCCACCGCGCCGACCCGGCCCGGCAGCTCGGCCCAGCCGATCTCGGTGCGGGTGCCGTCCTCGTCCATGCCGACGATGGCCGGCCCGCTGCGCGAGGCGTGCCGCAGGATCTGGTCGACGTAGTTCAGGGTGACGCCGGGAAACCAGCGCGCGCCCGGCATCGTGGCATCGGCCAGTACACCCGCTTCGCCCGGTTGCGGACCGGTGGTCGCGCGGACGTCGAAGTGCTCCCAGACTGCGCGCCAGAACGGTGCCGGGTGGTCGACCGACCATTGCCACAGGGCCGGGTAGTCACCGGCGGGCGCGCCGTGGCGGGCGGCCGTCGTCGCGGCGAACCGTCTCCACTGCGGTTCGATGCCCGTGGGACCGTCAGTGCGCGGCACCGTGCTCCTCTCATCACTTCTACCTGGGGATATCACCAAATCTGCACACGGCTTGCTGGAAATGGTATTGGCATTCTCCTAAACTGCAAGTACGGTATCCACCGATGGACTACCAATCCGAGACGTCGTCGGGTATCCCGCTGCAACCGGTGTACGGACCGGCCGACCGCAGCGGCGATCCTCCCGTACCGGGCGAGTTCCCCTTCACCCGGGGCAACTTCTCCAGCGGCTACCGCGGACGGTTGTGGACATTCCGTCAGTATTCCGGTTTCGGCACCGCCGAGGAATCGAACCGGCGCTATCGCTACCTGCTCGACCAGGGCGGCACCGGGCTTTCGGTGGCGCTGGATCTGCCCACCCAGTGCGGCTACGACTCCGACGATCCCGAGTACGGCGAGGAGGTCGGCCGCGTCGGGGTCGCGGTGGACACCCTGGCCGACGCCGAGGTCCTCTTCGACGGCATCCCACTGGAGGCGATCAGCACCAGTTTCACCATCAACGGCACCGCCGCGATCCTGCTGGCGTTCTACGTCGCGGCCGCCGAGAAGAAGGGGGTGCCCCGGGAGAAGCTGACCGGCACCATCCAGAACGACATCCTCAAGGAGTACGCCTCGCGCGGCACCTGGATCTGGCCACCCGAGCCGTCGCTACGGCTGATCGCCGACACCATCGAGTTCTGCGCCGCCGAGGTGCCGCGCTTCAACGCGATCTCGGTCGCGGGAGCACACTTCCGCGACGCCGGCGCCAACGCGGTACAGGAGATGTCGTTCACTTTGGCCGACGGCGTCACCTACTGCGACACCGTGGTGGAGCGCGGCCGGATGACCATCGACCAGTTCGCCCCGCAGATCTCGTTCTTCTTCTACACCCACGGCGACTTCTTCGAGGAGATCGCGAAATACCGTGCGGGACGGCGCCGTTGGGCCACCATCGTGCGCGAGCGTTACGGCGCCAAGACCGACAAGGCGGCGATGTTCCGCTTCGGCTGTGTGTCCGGCGGGGCGTCGCTGTACGCGCCGCAGGCGCAGAACAACCTGGTGCGCGTCGCCTACGAGGCGCTGGCTTCGGTGCTCGGCGGGGTGCAGTCGATGTTCACCGCGGCCTGGGACGAGCCGTTCGCCCTGCCCAGCGAGGAGTCCGCGACGCTGGCGTTGCGCACCCAGCAGATCCTGGCCTACGAGACCGGGGTGACCCGGGTGGCCGATCCACTGGGTGGTTCCTACTTCGTCGAGGCCCTCACCGATGCCACCGAGGAACGCATCATCGAGATCATGGCCGACCTCGAGCGGCACGGCGGTATGGTGCGCGCCATCGAGGACGGCTATCTGCAGGGACTCATCGCCGACGAGGCCTACAAGATCCATCAGGAAGTCGAATCGGGGGAGCGCCCGGTGGTCGGGGTGAACAAGTTCGTCACCGACGAGGCGCCGCCGGACATCGACACCTACGAACTCGACGCCGAGGGCCGTGATCTGCAACTCAAGCGCCTCGCGCAGGTCAAGGCCGAGCGCGACCCCGCCGCGGTGGCCGCCGCCCTGGCCGCGCTGTCGCGCGGTGCGGAGGGTGACGAGAATCTGATGCACCGGCTGATCGACTGCGCGAACGCGTATTGCACGGTGGGCGAGATGGTTTCCACACTCAAGGCCGTGTGGGGCGAATTCCAGCAACCGGTGGTGTTCTGATGAGCGCTCGCGCGAAGAAGAGATGGCCGGAGTGATGTCTGCTCGTATTCTCGTTGCCAAGCCCGGCCTCGACGGCCACGACCGCGGCGCGAAGATCGTGGCGCGCGCGCTTCGGGACGCCGGCTTCGAGGTCATCTACACCGGCATCCGGCAACGCATCGAGGACATCGTGTCGATCGCGCTGCAGGAGGACGTGGCCGTGGTGGGCCTGTCCATCCTGTCCGGCGCGCACATCGCGCTGACCAAGCGGACCGTCGACGCGCTGCGCGCGGCCGACGCCGGGGACATTGCCGTCATCGTCGGCGGGACCATCCCGCAGGGCGACGTGGCCAAGTTGTTCGAAGTCGGTGCGGCCGCGGTGTTTCCGACTGGGACGTCACTGGATGACCTCGTCCGCGACGTCCGCGCGCTGACCGAGAAGGCGGGGGAGTCGGTATGAGGCTCGGCGTGATGATCGGCGCCGAGCGCGGCGATATGGCCCGCAAGGTCAAGAAGTTCCTCGAGGATATCGAGTGGGCCGAGACGGCGGGATTCGACACCGCGTGGATGCCCCAGGTGCCCAACGACTTCGACGCGCTGACCATGGTGTCGCTGATGGGCAGCCGGACCAGCCGCATCGAACTGGGCACTGCCGTCGTCCCGTTGCAGGCCCAGCATCCGATCGCGCTGGCCCGCCAGGCGCTGTCGGTACACGCCGGTTCCGGCGGACGGCTGGCGCTGGGAGTCGGGCCGTCGCATCACTGGATCGTGCGCGACATGCTCGGCATCCCCTACGAGAAGCCGGCCGCCTACACCCGCGACTACCTCGAGGTGCTCAACGCCGCGCTGGCCGGCCCGGGTGACGTCGATGTCGAGAACGACAACTTCACCGTTCACAATCCGACTGTGCTGGGCGCGGATTCACCGCTGCCGGTCCTGGTCGCCGCGCTGGGCCCGGTGATGCTGCAGATCGCGGGCGAACTGACCGACGGCACCGTGCTGTGGATGGCCGACGAGCGCGCGATCGGGGACCACATCGCGCCGAAGATCACCAAGGCCGCCGAGAACGCCGGCCGCAAGGCGCCGCGCATCGTCGCCGGCATCCCGGTCTGCCTGTGCGCGAACTCCGAGATCGAGGCCGCCAAGGCCCGTGCCAACCGCATCCTGGCCGAGGCCGAGACGTCGCCTAACTACCAGCGGCTGCTCGACCGCGGCGACGCCCGTGACGTCGGTGACCTGACCGCGGCCGGTGACGCTGAGGCCATCCTGGCGCGGTTTCGCGCTTTCGCCGACGCCGGGGTGACCGACCTCTCGGTCCGGCTGCTTCCCATCGGCGAGACACGCGACGAGCTGATCGCCTCGAAATACCGCACCCGCGAGGTGATCTCGCAGCTGGCCGCCGAGATCCGATGATGGAGCCCCGATGATGGAGCCCCGATGAGAGGGCCATTGCACGGCATCCGCGTTCTCGAGGTCGGCACCATGCTGGCCGGGCCGTACGCCACCATGATGCTGGCCGACCTCGGCGCGGACGTCATCAAGGTCGAGCCGCCCGGCGGCGAGATTTCCCGGCAGGTCGGCGACAGCTATTTCGCCAGCCTCAACCGCAACAAGCGCAGCGTCGCCCTGGACCTCAATTCCGAAGCGGGGCAACGCCGCCTCGGTGAGTTGGTCGCTGACTCGCACGCGTTGCTGGTCAACATGAAGCCGTCCGTGATCATGAAGCTCGGCCTGACCTACGAAGCGCTGCGCAAGCACAACGAACGCATCGTCTGCGTGGCGATCACCGGATTCGGCCTCGACGGTGGCGACTACCCTGCGTTCGACTACGTCATCCAGGCCGCCACCGGGGTGGCCGCGATGACCGGCGATCCCGACGACCCGCCGGTGCTGCCCGGGTACTCCTCGGTCGACAACTCCACCGCGCTCACCGCGGCGCTGGGTCTGCTGGCCATGATTGTCGCCGGTGACGGCGGTCAGGTGGACGTGTCCCTGCGCGACGTGATGCTCTCCCAGCTGAACTACAAGGCCTCGGCCTACCTCAACGACGGCGTGCACCCACACCGGCACCCGTTCGGGGCGCACTCGTTTTACGTTCCGGCCCAGCTGTTCCCGACCGCCGACGGCTATCTGGCGCTGTTCATCACCCACGACGGCTTCTGGAAGTCCTTCGCCGCGGAGGCCGGCATCGAGGGCTTCCCGACGATGGCCGAACGATCCGCCCGCCGCGACGAGCTGCTGGCCGTGGTCACCGAAGCGCTGGCCGGCGAGACGGCCGTGGGCTGGGAGTCGCGGTTACGGCCGCTGGGGATTCCGGCCGCCGCGGTTCGGTCACTGCCGGAGGCGCTGGACGCCACACCGGACATGGTGGTCACCGCGGGGGAGTACCGGTTGGTGGGCAGTCCGGTCAAGGTCGACGGCTACCGGCCGGACTATCGACCGCCGCCTGCACTAGACGAATTCGGCCTCGAGTCGGGTGACGCTCAGTCGTCGTAGTCGACGACCACCGTCGTCTCGGGCATGCCCTGGCAGGTGAGTACCAGGCCCTCTTCGATCTCCTCGTCGGACAGGACCTTGTTTTGGCGCATGGTGACCTTGCCCTCTTTGACCGTCGCGATGCAGGTGCCGCAATTGCCGGCCTCGCAGCTGTAGGGCGGGACCAGCCCCCCGCGGCGCGCGCTCTCCAGCAGCGTCTCTTTGGGGTTCAACGGCACGCTGACCGTCTTGCCGTCCAACGTGATCGTCACTGTGCCGCCGTCGGCGGTGTCTGCGGAGTCAGACACCGCGCACCGGGTATCGCTGTCCAAGGTCATGCACGTCTCTCCCTCCGGTTGGCGCATTGTCATTCTACTCAGACGAGAATACAATTCTCTACTGACGATAGTATGTTCTCGTCGTCGGATCTGTCGATGGGATTATCACTGACCATGTGCGAGCGGAGCGCAGCGTGAACCACGCGCCGGTGCTCGCATTCGACGACCTCATGTACACACGATCGCAGGTCGACGCCCTTTCCGCCGGACTGGCCCACGCCCTCGCGGAGCGTGGCGTGCGCGCCGGCCGGCGGGTGGCCGTGATGTCGTCCAACCGGCCCGAGTTCGTGTTCGCCGTTCAGGCCATTTGGCAGTTGGGCGCCTCGGCGGTGCTGATCAGCCCGGCCTGGAAGACCGCCGAGGTCAGCGCGGCCCTGGCCGTCAGCGGCGCCACCCACGCGGTAGGCGACAACGCGGTGCTGGCCGAACTGATGCCGATGGTGCACCTCGACGAGCCGATCACCCCCGCCGACCCGAGCGCCGCCGAGCCCGACCCCGACGCCGACGCCGTGTTGGTCTTCAGTTCCGGCACCACCGGCCTGCCCAAGGCGGTTCGCCACACCCACCGATCCTTCGCCGCGGCGGTGCGGCACTGGCGCGACGCCCTGGCGATGACGGCGGCCGACCGCATGCAGATCGTCACCCCGCCCTCGCACATCCTCGGCCTGCTCAACATCGCCACCGCGCTGCAGGCCGGCGCCTGGATGAGATTGCACCGCCGGTTCGACATCGACGCCATGTTGCGGCATATCGGCGACGACCGCATCACCATCGAGATGGCGGTCGCGCCGATCGCGCTGGCGATCGCCTCGCACCCGGAGCTGGAGACCTACGACCTGTCGTCGCTGCGCTACATCATGTGGTGCGCCACCCCGGTCACCGCAAGCGTGGCCGACGAGGTGACCCGCCGAACGGGCGTCTGCTGGATCTCGGCCTACGGCACCAGCGAGGTGCCCGTCATCTCCTGCTGCCCGCTGAGTGAGCCGCGGCTGGACACAGTCGGGCGGCCGGTTCCCGGGGTGGAGGTACGCATAGCCGACGGCGGTGAGATCCAGGTCCGCTCGAAGTCGGCGATGGCCGGTTACCTTCCCGAGAGCGAGACGGCCGCCGCCTTCACCGACGGCTGGTACCGCACCGGCGACATCGGCTACCTCGACGACGGCTGGCTGCGGATCACCGACCGCCTCAGGGAGATGGTGAAGGTGCGCGGCTTCCAGGTGGCGCCCGCCGAGGTCGAGGCGGTGCTGCACGGGCATCCGGCCGTGCGGGACTGCGCGGTGTTCGGTGTGCCCGACGGTATCAACGGCGAGGCCGTTGTCGCTGCCGTCACCGCCGAAACACCGGTCTCCGCGGAGGAATTGGTGGCATTGGTCGCCGACCGGTTGGCCTCCTACAAGCAACCGCGCGACATCGTCTTCGTCCCCGAGATCCCACGCCTGCCTTCGGGCAAGGTGCTGCGGCGAGTCCTGAAGGAGCAGTATGGATGCACGTCTGACAAGTGAGCAGCAGCAGCTGCGCGACGCCGCGGCCAAGCTGGCCGACGACCTCGGTCCCGGGTCGGTGGCCGACCTCGACGATGCGGCCCGGCGCGAGCGGCTGGAGAAGACGGTCGCCTCGACCGGCTGGCGCAACTTGCGCACCGACGAGGCATCCGGCGTCGAGGTCGCGATCGTGGCCGAGGAGTTCGCCCGCGGTCTCGTCGACGTACCGTTCGCCGGGCCGGTACTGGCCGACGACCTCCAGCGGCTGCTCGGCCGTGCACCGCAGCGCGTCGGACCGGGGGGCGCATCGATCGACTTGACCGGAAGCCTTGCGGGAGTGGTCGAATCACCGGACGAGCTCGCCGAACTGAGCGCCGAGGACGCCGACCGCTGGTATGCGCTCGCGCTGACCGTGACGACCGCCGAGTTGGTAGGTGCCGCGCGCGGCACCCACGTGCTGGCCACCGACTACGCCAAAGTCCGCGAGCAGTACGGCGCGCCGATCGGGTCCTACCAGGCGATCGCGCACCTGCTGGCCGAGGGGTTGGCGCTGATCGAGGGCTCGGTCAGCGTGCTGCGCCACGCTGCGTGGGCGGTCGATGAGTTGCCCGGCCCGGAAGCCGTCGAAGCCGCCCGGGTGGCCAAGATCTACTGCGCTCGTGCCGCCTTGACGGTGTGCGAGGCGTCGATTCAGGTGCACGGTGGTATCGGCAACACCTGGGAGTGCCTGGCGCACGTCTACCTGCGCCGGGTATTGACCGCCACTGAGGTATGGCCAGTCAAGTTGGAGGAGTTGACCATTGGACTTTCGTGATTCGCCGGAGGAGGCCGCCTTCCGGGACCGGTTGCGCGGCTGGCTGACCGGGCAGAAGGGCAAGTTCCCGACGTCGGGTGATGCGTACTGGGCCAAGGCGGGGGAGTGGCATCAGGCGCTTTACGCCGCTGGGTTCTTCGGCACGTCGTGGCCCAAAGAGTATGGCGGCCAGGGCTTGCCGACCGTCTTCGATGTGATCGTCGACGAGGAGATCGCGAAGGCCGGCGCACCGGCCCGGCCGAGTCTGGGCTACTTGGTGGTCGGCCTGAGTGCGCACGGCAGCGAGGAACTGCGCCAGCGGTTCCTGCCCGGCATGATCGACGGCACCGAGCGCTGGTGTCAGGGCTTCTCCGAACCCGGCGCGGGCTCGGATCTGGCGTCGTTGACCACCACCGCGACCCGCGACGGCGACGACTACGTCATCAACGGCCACAAGATCTGGACCAGCTACTCCGACTGCGCAGACTGGTGCCTGGTGCTGGCCCGAACCGACAAGGAACGGGCCGCGCACTTGCCCAAGCACAAAAGCATTTCGGCGTTCATCGTCTCGATGCACCAGCCCGGCATCGTGCAGCGCCCGCTGAAGATGATCAGCGGTGTCACCAAGGAGTTCGGTCAGGTCGAGTTCGAGGGCGCCCGGGTGCCCGCCGCGAACATGGTCGGCGCACCGGGTGACGGCTGGAAGTTGGCGATGACCGTGGTCAGCCACGAGCGCGAACCCTCCACCCTGGGCTTCTCGGCGCGCTACGGAAAGCTGGTGCGTCAGTTGGCCTCCCGCGTCGACGGGGAGATCCCCGACGAGCTGTCCTGGGCCTGGGTGCAGACGGAGATGCTGCGCCTGCACGTGCGCCGGCGGCTCTCCGAGCAGCTCGACGGCATCACGCACGGCCCGGGCGGATCGCTGGACAAGCTGCTGATGACCTGGACCGAACAGTCCGTCGGGCACGCGGTGCTGGCCACCGTCGGCACCGGCGACGAGGATCTGTTCGGCGCCTACATGTACAGCCGCGCCCAGAGTGTCATGGGCGGCACGTCACAGATTCAGAAGAACATCATCGCCGGACGCATCCTGGGATTGGGAGTCTAGATATGTACGACATGCCAGACGAAGTCGACGTGCAGGCCGACGGCCCGCTGCGCATCATCACGCTGAACCGCCCGGACGAGCTGAACGCCGTCAACGACCCGCTGCACGTGGGGCTGGCCCGGATCTGGGAGGCGCTCAACGAGGATGCCACCGCGCGGGCCGCCGTCATCACCGGCGCGGGGCGGGCGTTCTCAGCCGGTGGTGACTTCAACTATCTCAACGAGCTTCGCAAGGACGAGGCGTTGCGGCAGAAGACGATCAAGCACGGCCGTGATCTGGTGATCGGTATGGTGCGCTGCCGGATTCCGGTGATCGCGGCGGTCAACGGGCCTGCGGTCGGGCTGGGCTGCAGCCTGGCCGCGCTGTCCGACGTCGTGTACATCGCCGAGTCGGCTTTCTTCGCCGACCCCCACGTGTCGATCGGCCTGGTCGCCGCCGACGGGGGCCCGCTGGTGTGGGGCTCGCAGATCAGCCTGCTGCAGGCCAAGGAGTTCGCATTGACCGGCGTGCGGATCAAGGCCGACCGCGCGGTGGCCCTGGGGCTGGCGAATCATGTTGTCGCCGATCCCCTGTCCGAGGCGATCGCCTGCGCGAAGAAGCTCATCGAATTGCCGCAGCAGGCGGTCGAGGCAACCAAGCGGCTGATGAACATTCAACTCGAGAAGTCCGTGATGGCCTCGCTCGACTACGCCAACCTGGCGGAGTACGTGTCATTCGGAACCACCGACTTCAACCGGATCGTCGACGGGCTGATCGCCAAGAACTGACTTCTCCTCCCCGAGCAGACGCTAAAGGTCCGGACACGCCGGAGATTTCGGTACCTTTGCGTCTGCTCGCGGAAGGACGTTACTTCGGCGGGAAGCGCAACGCGCCGTCCAGCCGGATGGTTTCGCCGTTGAGGTAGTCGTTCTCCGCGATCGACAGCGCCAGCCTGCCGTATTCGTCCGAGCGCCCCATCCGCTTGGGGAAGGGCACCTGCGGACCCCAGTAGGCCTCCAACTGGTCGGCCGCTTTGCCGTAGGCGGGGGTGTTGATGGTTCCCGGTGCGATCGACATCACCCGGATGCCCAGCGGCGAAAGGTCACGCGCCGCAACGAGTGTCATGCCGACCACGCCGCCCTTGGCCGCCGAGTACGGCAGTTGGCCGATCTGGCCCTCGAACGCCGCGATCGAGGCGGTGTTGATGATGACGCCGCGGGCGCCGTTCTCGTCGGGCTCCTGGCGCGCCATGGCGGCGGCCGCATGCCGCATGACGTTGAACACGGCGGTCAGATAGAAGGTGATCGTCTTGGTGAACGCCTCCATGTCCAGCGGCGAGCCGTCCTTGCCGACCAGCCGGCCGCCGCCGGCCGGGCCGCCGTGGGTGTCCACCGAGATCCGGAACGGCCCGAGTGCCTCGGCCGCGGCGATCGCGGCGTTCACGTCGTCGTCGCTGGTGACGTCGGTGCGCACATAGGGGACGCCCAACTCGCCGGCGAGTTCCTTGCCCTTGTCGTCGGCGAGGTCGGCGATCACGACCTTGACGCCGGCACCGTGCAGCCGTCGCACGGTCGCCTCACCGAGGCCGCCCGCACCGCCGAAGACGACGGCGGAACTCCCACTGATCTGCATACGCGTTACCCTTCTTGCAACTGACACTCTCTACTTGAGAGAATAGTATTCTCACATCGCCGGTGTCCGGTCAACGAACGAGGAGAAGCCGTGCCCGAAGCAGTCATCGTCTCGGCCCTGCGCACCCCGATCGGCACGGCGGTGAAGGGCACGCTGCGCGACACCGACGCCTATCAGCTGGCCGACCACATCGTCGGGGCCACGGTGACCGAGCTCGACTCGCACGTCGACCGGGCCGATATCGACGATCTGATCCTCGGCGAGGGCCTCTACGGCGGCGGCGTGGTCGCCCGCCATGCCGCGATCACCGCCGGACTGACCTCGGTGCCCGGACTGGCCACCAACCGGCACTGCGCCGCCGGACTCGCTGCGGTGCAGGGCGCGGCCGCGAGTATCCGGGCCGGGATGGACCGGTTGGTGATCGCCGGGGGAGTGAACTCCGCGTCGAGTTCCCCGCGGTTCAAGCGGCGTGCCGGTGAGGAGTTCGTCGACTGGTTCCCGCCGACACACCCCGACCGGCCGGACGCCCCGAACATGGACATGTCCATCACAGTCGGCTGGAACGCCGCGGTGCGGGCCGGGGTCAGCCGCGAGGAGATGGATGCCTGGGCGCTGCGCTCACACCGCAACGCGATCGCCGCGATCGACGAGGGGCGCTTCAAGCAGGAGATCGTCCCGATCGACACCCCGCACGGTCTGTTCGACACCGACGAGCATCCGCGCCGCGACACCACCCTGGAGAAGCTCTCGTCGCTCAAGCCGCTGCACCCGGAGATCGAGGGCTTCTCGATCACCGCGGGCAACGCCTGCGGAGGCAACGACGCCGCGGCCGCGCTCACGATCGCCAGCGACACCCTCGGGCTGCCGGCTCTGGGTACCGTGCTGTCCTGGGCCTCGGTCGGTGTCGACCCCGCCGAGACCGGACTGGCCCCGGTCGAGGCGATCCCCAAAGCGCTTGCCCGCGCCGGGCTTTCACTTGCCGACGTGGACCTGTTCGAGATCAACGAGGCCTTCGCCGCGATGTGCGTGGCCACCATCAAGCTGCTGGACATCGACCCCGACCTGGTCAACGTCAGCGGCAGCGGGTGCTCGCTGGGCCATCCGGTCGCGGCCACCGGTGCCAGGATGCTGGTGACGCTGACCCATGAACTGCGCCGCCGCGGCGGCGGTATCGGGGTGGCGGCGATGTGCGCCGGTGGGGGCATGGGATCGGCAACGGTCATAGAGGTCGCGGCGCCCTGACGTAGCGTTGCCTGTCATGGACGTCGCCGAGCTGATCGCCGCGGCCCGCAGCGGGAACACCCGCGCGGTAGGGCGGCTGCTGAGCCTCGTCGAGAGCGACCGCCGCGCCGAGGTGCTGGCCGAGGTGGGCTCGGTGACCGTGCCGGTGATCGGGGTGACCGGCCCGCCCGGTGCCGGCAAGTCGACGACGATCGCCGTACTGGTCGCGGCGTATCGCGAACGCGGACAACGGGTCGCGGTGCTGGCGGTGGACCCGTCCTCGCCCTACAGCGGGGGCGCGCTGCTGGGCGATCGGATCCGGATGGCGGCGCACATCAACGATCCCGACGTGTTGATCCGTTCGGTCGCCAGCCGTGGTCACGTCGGTGGTCTGGCCGCGGCGGTCCCGGCCGCCATCCGCGTGCTCGGCGCGCTCGGGTACGACGTCGTGCTGCTGGAGAGCGTCGGGGTGGGTCAGTCTGAGATCGAGATCGCCGCGGTGGCCGACCCGACGATCGTGATCCTCAACCCCGGTGCCGGTGACGCGGTCCAGGCCGCCAAGGCCGGCCTGCTCGAGGTCGCCGACGTGGTGGTGGTCAACAAGGCCGACCGGGACGGCGCCGCGCAGACGGTGCGCGATCTGAAGTTCGAGACGCACGTCCCGGTCCTCATGCTGGTCGCCGCCCGCGCCGAGGGGGTGGGCGATCTCGTCGAGGCCATCGAGGCACATCATCGCGCCGACACCCCCGCCCGCCGAGCGGCCAGAGCCCGGGCGCAGGTGCTCTCGCTGGCGCAGAGTCGACTACACACCCATCCGGAATTGGACGCCTTGGCCGCGGCCGTGGCCGAAGGCCGGTGCGACGCCTACAGCGCGGCGGAGAGTCTCATCACCGGATCAGTCGTCGACAACCGCTGACCCATCTCGGCTCAGTGCCGGGCGAAGCCCTGCGAGCAGAACGTCCAGACCTCGTCACCGCTGATCGGGGAGTGCACGTTCTCATCATCGGGCGCACCACTGGACTGCGCGATGAACATGATGGTCTGCATCGTCATCGCGGCCAGCCTGCGGGGGTTGGCGTCCTTGCGAAGTTCGCCCGCTTTGGCGGCGTCCTCCATCAATTCGCAGAACAACGCGACCAGCGGAGCGTGGGCGACCTTGACCTCGTTGGGGTGCGAGATCAGTAGCTGCGGGGCGAAGTCGGTGAACAGCGGCCGGCGTGCCGTCGGGTCTGGCCGGGACAACTCGAAGAGCAGCGTGACGGCCACCTTGAGCCGCTCGAGGGGATCCTTCCTGGCCGACGTCGCGGCGCGGATCTGATCTGCGGCCCGGCTCAGCGCGTCTTCGAACAGCGCCAGCAGCAGCTCGTGCTTACCGTCGAACTGCAGGTAGAAGCTCCGCAGCGACTGCCGGGACCGATCCACCACCTCTTGGACGGTGAAGTCGGTGCTGCCCTTCTCGGTGATGATCGCCTGGGCGGCATCCAGGAACCGCTGCACCCGCTGACCGGCACGCACCTTGGCGGTGCGGATCGACCGCTCGACCGCGCGCTGCTTCCAGGCCGGCTCTTCGCTGGGGCTGTTCACCACGGGCCTCGAGACAGGCTCGCCCAGGCGGTTCGGATGTACCTCACGGTAAGAGAGTACTACTCTCAAGCGCGAGAATTATATTCTCAAGCGCTTCCCGATCGAAATTTCTTTTCGACGGCGGAAGTCTAACCGCATTTCAGCCCCCGTTCGGGGCCTGCCTCCCCGATGGGATTCGGTCACAGCTTCGCCAGGCGCGGGGCGTGGCCCAGCGACCGCACCACCGCCCCCGCCTCCCGGGTGAGGTCCCGGGCGGAGCCGAGCAGCCCGTCGAGCACCATCGCGCGCTTCACATGCCGGTGCAGGTCGTGTTCGGCGGTGAAGCCGATGCCACCCATCACCTGCTGACAGTGCTTGGCCGCGGTGAGCGCCGCCTGGCCCGCGGCCGCCTTCGCCAGCAGGCAGCCCAGGTCGTCGTCGGCCGCCTTCAGCGTGGCCTCCGCACCCTCGATGGCCACCAGGGTCTCGGCCAATCGGTGGCGCACCGCCTGGAACGATGCGATCGGCCTGCCGAACTGCACCCGGTCCACCGCATGTCGGCGGGCCAGTGCGAGCATGGCGCGCGAGGATCCCACCAACCACCAGCCCAGTGCGCGCCGCCCCGCGGCCAGCGGGACGGGGTCACCGGCTGCCGTGGGGTGGATCGGCAGCTCGGGATCCAATGCCGAACCGGTGCCGTCGGCGCGCTCCCAGACCACCCACCGGCCGCCGGTGAAAGGCAACGGCACGGTGGCGCCGCCGGCACGCCCGGCGGCATGCAGCACCACGTCGTTGAGCACCCCGGCGTGGGCGCCGGTCTCGCCCAGCAGGCGGCACACCAGAGCGGTTGCCTCCGCGGGGATCTCGTCGAGCATCTCCAGCCAGCCCAGCTCGCGCAGGGCGGCCTCGACGTTCGGCGTCTGGGCGGCGGCTGCGGCCGTCATGGTCTTGTGCAGCGTGTCGGCCAGCATGCCGAACTCAACATCGTCCACGGCTCACTCCCTCCCGAGGTCGAGGAGCCGACGGGCAATGATGTTGCGCTGGATCTCGGCGGTGCCGCCGTAGATCGTGGCCGCCCGCGAGTAGAGATACTCTGGGCGCCAGGGTGTTTCGTCGAACTCGAGGACGCCCGGCAACAGATCGTGCGCCGTGTCGTAGAGGCGCTGCTCGGCACCGGCCAGCAGCACCTTGTCGATCGAGGTCTCCGCGCCCAGCTTGGCGCCGGCGGCGAATCGGCGCTGGGTCTCCGCCGACTTGCACCGCACGGTGTGCAACGCCAGATATGCCGCCCCGATCTCGGCGTCCGACCCGTCGGGGGCGTCGGCGAGCAGCCGGTCCATCCGGGTGAACAGGTAGGCGATGCGCTGCCAGAAGCAGGTGGACCGCTCGAACGGCAACAGGTCGTTGGCCAGCTGCCAGCCGTCCCCGGGCTTGCCGAGCATCCGATCGGCGGGCACCACCACGTCGTCGAAGTAGACCTCGCAGAACTCGTCGACACCGTGCATGGTGCGCAGCGGTCGGACCGTGATGCCGGGGGAGTCCATGTCGATGAAGAACGCCGTGATGCCCTGATGCTTCGGGGTGTCCGGTGATCCGGTGCGGGTCAGCAGAACGCACCGTTGCGAGAACTGGGCGAAGCTGGTCCAGACCTTCTGCCCGTTGATCACCCAGTTGTCGCCGTCGGCGGTGGCCCTGGTGCTCAACGAGGCCAGGTCACTGCCCGACCCGGGCTCGGAGAAGCCCTGACACCAGTCCTCTTCGCCGCGCAGGTATCGCGGCACCATCTCCGCGGCCAGTTCCGGGCGGGCGTAGGAGATCATGGTCGGGACGAGGACTTCCATCATCGAGTACGGGCCGGGCTCGGCGAGGTTACGGCCCAGCACCTCCTCGGCGACCACCAGGCGCAGGGTGGCCGGACCGCCGAGGCCGCCCACCTCGGTGGGCCAGCCGTACCGCATCCAGCCGGCGTCGTACATCTCGCGGCGGATCCGGCGCATCTGGTCGATGTGGCCCGCGAGCGAATGGTCGGGTCCCGGAGTGAGATCCCGTTCGGCGAGCCAACTCTGCAGGCTGGACCGGAACTCCTCGACCGCCGCGGGGGATTGGACGCTGGAACTCATCCGCCGGCCGGCCGCCCGATCGCGTGTGGGCGGCCCGAGTCATGCTCGCCGCTGCGCCGGATGAACGTCATGGCCCGGGTGCGAAGCCGCCAGCCCTGCTCGGTGCGTACGTAGGTGTCGCGGTAATAGCCGATCCGCATGTCGTGTGCGGAGTGCTCGACGAAGCACAGCGGCTGGGTACCGGTGGCGGCGTCGGGGTTGTCGTCGTCGAACTCGACGAGTGACTCACCGGTCATGAACAGCCCCTTGGGCGCGGCATCGACCAGCATCGGAAAGCGCGCCAGCGAATAGGTTTCACCGAACGCGCTGTAGGTGCCGTCGGGGGTGAACACGCCGATCAGGCCATCCACGTCGCCCTGGGTGATCGTCACCGCGTAACGGGCCAACAGTTGCTGGATCTCGACGATGTCGTCAGTCCTGCGGGTGGACTCAGTCCTCCTGGTGGACATAGACCTTCCCGCCTTTCATCACGAAGTTGACGTTCTTGGTGACGGTGATGTCGGACAACGGATCTCCGGGGACGGCGATGATATCGGCCAGCAGTCCCTCGGCGATCCGGCCGCGGTCTCCTGCGTTGATGAGCTCCGCGGCGGTCACCGTGGCCGCCTTGAGCACGGCGGCCGCCGGCATGCCCCATTCGACGAGGGTGACGAGCTCGTCGGCGTTGCGGCCGTGCGGAATCGCGGGGGCGTCGGTGCCGACCGCGATCTTCACCCCGGCCTCATACGCGGCCTTGATCGAGGTGCGCGCCTTAGGGAACATCTCGGCGGCCTTGGCCTGCAACACCGGCGGTGCCTTGGAGACGTCCATCCCCTCGGCCAGCCGGCGGGTGCTCACCAGGAACGTCTCATGCTCGACCATCAGCTGAATCGCTTCGTCGTCGATCAGGAAGCCGTGCTCGATGCAGTCGATCCCGACGCCGACGGCGTGCTTGACCGCCTCGGCGCCGTGCGTGTGGGCGGCGACCCGCAGCCCGCGGCGATGCGCCTCGTCGACGATCGCGGCCAGCTCCTCGTCCGAATAGTGTTGGGCCCCTGCCTCACCGGTCAGCGACATGACACCGCCCGAGCAGCACACCTTGATCAGCTGGGCGCCGTGCTTGATCTGGTAGCGCACCGCCTTGCGGATCTCGTCGACGCCGTTGGCGATGCCCTCCTCGACAGTCAGCTCGAGCACGCCGGGCATGAACGCCGCGAACATCGTCGGGTCGAGGTGCCCCCCGGTCGGGGTGATGGCGTGGCCGGCGGGCACGATGCGCGGCCCGTCGATCCAGCCGGCGTCGATGGCCTTGCCGAGCGCGACATCGAGCAGGTAGCCACCGGTCTTGACGAACAGGCCCAGGTTACGCACGGTGGTGAACCCGGCGCGCAGCGTGCGGCGGGCGTTGCCCACCGCGCGCAGCACCCGGGTCGGCGGGTCGTCCTGAACCTGGGAGAGGCCGGGGTTTTCACCCCGGCCACCCATCAGGAGGTTGACCTCCATGTCCATCAGGCCCGGCAGCAGGATGGCATCCCCGAGGTCGATCAGCTCACCTTCGGGCGCACCGCCGAGACCGACGATCCGGTCACCGTCGACCTTGACGATGCCGGGGCGGACGATCTCGCCCGCCTCGACGTCGACGTACCCGGCCGCCTTGAGCGTGAGCACCCGCTAGACCACCGGCTCCTTGATGATGCTCAGCCAGGCGGCGCCGCTGTCCGGCACCCGCGGCTGCTTCCAGCACTCGACGGGGAAGGAGACCATGACGAGCGACTGCATCAGGTGCATCAGCGCCCTGGCGTCCTCGGGCAGGTCCTTGAGCGGGAACTGGTCGAGGTAGTCCATCGCCTCGTCGATGCGTGCCATGCCGGCGTCGTAGAACTCCTGCATCTCGGCCATGGAAGAGTTCAGCCGCTTGCCGTAGCGCTCGGGCTCGGTGGCCAGGCACCAGGCCGAGAACTTCTCCAGATCGGCGAACTGCGCAGGCAGGACGCCCGTCTTGGTGGCGGTATCAGGCATTCTCGAACTCCTTGATCTTGTCGCGCGCCGTCTTGTGCAGGTGGCGCAGCAGGATTTCCTGGTCGTTGAGCGGGAACTCGGTGACGTACTTCGACGAGATCATCGTCTGCGTCGCCTCGAGCGTGTTCGCATCCTGCAACGCGTACTCCTTGAACGTGACCGCTGCAAGCTCCTGTCCCAGCCGATCCCGAGCGGTCTTGGGTGGCACGAAGTACAGGCTGGCTTCGAACAGGTGGCTGCTCACCGAGGTGGGCCAGTAGTGGTAGGTGAGGAACCAGCCCGGCGCCCAGATCAGCAGCATGAAGTTGGGGAAGAAGACGTAGGAGTCGACCCCCCACTGCTTGGCCCCACCGGGGTTGACGCCCGGCGGCAGCGGGTCGAGGCCCTCGATGTCCGGGCGGTCCCAGGGTCCGAACAGGCCGCTGTGCAGCTTCTGCTCGATGGGCTTGACCATGTTGATGTCCTTGGGCGGGCTCATCCCACCCCACGACGAGATCATCGAGTGCGGGCCGTGCAGCGCGTAATGCAGCGCCTCGAAGCCGTAGCCCTGCAGCTTCTCGGCCTCCTCGCGGGTCGCCTGGTTCACGTGCAGCACCGGTGCGTGGTAGAACTCGGCGAAGGCGTCGATGAACAACTTCCAGTTCGAGTTGATCTCGGCCTTGTAGCTGTAGACCTCGCTCATCTCGTGGAATGGGTAGCCCTCCAGGCCCTTGGCCATCGGCCCGAGGTAGTCGGCGAGCGGCTCGGCCTTGTCGTCGAAGTTGACGAAGATGAAGCCCTCCCAGACCTCGCAGCGCACGGGCTTGAGCCCGAACTTGCTCTTGTCGAGATCGAAGAACTCCTCCTCCTGCTGCACGAAGGTCAGCTCGCCCTCGGTGCTGAACCGCCATGCGTGGTACTTGCAGGTGAACTGCCGGCAGGTGCCCTGCACCTCCTCTTGCGGGAAGTCGTTCCACACCAGCTTGTTGCCGCGATGGCGGCAGATGTTGTGGAACGCGCGGACCACGTCGTCCTTACCCCGGACCAGGATGATCGAGGCCTTGGCGACGGCGATCTCCTTGGTGAAGTAGCTGCCCTTCTTCGGCAGCTTGTCCATCCGGCCCACGTTGAGCCAGGAGTGCTTGAAGATCGCCTCCTGCTCCTTGGCGTAGTGCTCGGGGTCGATCGAGTCGCTGTAGTTGACCGGGGCGGTACCCAGTTCCGGGTAACTCTCCGTCCAGCTACCCGCGGCTGGTTTGGGGAAGTGTGGCACTTTCTTACCTTTCCTTTTCGAGCTGTACACCAAAAGTGTTGAACGCCATGGCCAACATGCCGTAGGCGCCGACGGTGAAGACGAGGTCCATGCGCTGGCGTTCGGTGAGGTGTTCGCCAAGCGCCTTCCACGTCTGGTCCGTCAGGTTCGAGGCTTCGTCGAGTTCGTCGGCGGCGACGATCGCCAGTCGGTCGAGTTCGTTGGTCGCTTCGCCGCGGCGGACGGCTTCGACATCGGCGTCGGTGAGCCCCTCCGCCTTGGCCATCTCGACGTGATGCTGCCACTCGTACGCGCAGTGGCGCCGGTGCGCGGTGCGCAGGATCGCCACCTCCCGGATCCGAGCCGGCAACGAGGACCGGAACAGCAGGTACACGTTGAAGCCGAGGAATGCCTTGGTCAGGTCCGGATGACGCACGAGCGTGGACAGCGCGGTTCCGGCCCCTTCGGGGTTCTGCCGCTCCCGCGGCAGCATCCCCTTGAAGGCGGCACGAGTCTCGTCGTTCCACTGATCCGCAGGTAGCGGCGTCAGGCGCACCCGTAACCTCCTCTCGCTGGAGAGAATCACATTCTCAATTCCGGATAACAGGTTTCCATGAAGTTGGCCGGAGGTCAATCCCCCGCCCTGAGCAGGGTGGGAAAACCGCGTTCACGCGGTGGCCGCGGATGCCAGCCTAACTGGGCTGACGCTGCGGTAAGGGGGTTACCGGATGTTGATTCTCGCGGAATGAGAAGCTAGTTTCCATAGAGGGACCGCCGACGAGAGGAATCGCAATGCGCAAAGAGGACATGATCCTGATCAGCGTGGACGACCACATCGTCGAACCGCCCGATATGTTCGCCAACCACCTGCCCAAGAAGTACCTCGACGATGCGCCGCATCTGGTGCACAACCCCGATGGCTCGGATATGTGGAAGTTCCGCGACGTCGTCATCCCTAACGTGGCGCTCAACGCGGTGGCCGGCCGGCCCAAGGAGGAGTACGGGCTGGAGCCGCAGGGCCTCGACGAGATCCGCCCCGGCTGCTACAACGTCGATGAGCGGGTCAAGGACATGAACGCCGGCGGCATCCTCGGCTCGATCTGCTTCCCGTCCTTCCCCGGGTTCGCCGGGCGGTTGTTCGCCACCGAAGACGAGGCGTTCTCGCTGGCGCTGGTGCAGGCCTACAACGACTGGCACATCGACGAGTGGTGCGGGGCCTACCCGGCCCGCTTCATCCCGATGGCGATCCCGGTCATCTGGAACGCCGAGTTGTGCGCGGCCGAGGTGCGCCGGGTGGCGGAGAAGGGGGTGCACGCGATCACCTTCAGCGAGAACCCGGCCGCGATGGGCTACCCGAGCTTCCACGACGAGTACTGGAATCCGCTGTGGAAGGCCCTGTGCGACACCAACACCGTGCTCAACGTGCACATCGGCTCGTCGGGCAAGCTGGCGATCACCGCACCGGATGCGCCGATGGACGTGATGATCACCCTGCAGCCGATGAACATCGTGCAGGCCGCCGCGGATCTGTTGTGGTCGCGTCCGGTCAAGCAGTATCCGGACCTCAAGATCGCGCTCAGCGAGGGCGGCACCGGCTGGATTCCCTACTTCCTGGAGCGGGCCGACCGCACCTACGAGATGCATTCCACCTGGACCGGTCAGGACTTCGGTGACAAGGTGCCCTCGGAGGTCTTCCGGGAACACTTTCTGACCTGCTTCATTTCCGACCCGGTCGGGGTGAAACTGCGCCACGACATCGGTATCGACAACATCGCCTGGGAGGCCGACTACCCGCACAGTGACTCGATGTGGCCGGGTGCTCCCGAGGAGTTGTGGGAGGTGCTGTGCACCAACGATGTTCCCGACACCGACATCAACAAGATGACCTACGAGAACGCGATGCGCTGGTACTCCTTCGACCCGTTCCAGCACATCTCGCGTGAGCAGGCCACCGTCGGCGCGTTGCGCAAGGCCGCTGAGGGCCACGATGTCTCCATCCAGGCGCTCAGTCACCACAAGAAGGGCGAGCGGGGCGGCAGCGCCCTGTTCGAGGCCGCACAGGCCAACAGCGGCAGCAAGCCGTAACCACCGCGCCGAGGTCGGCCACCCCCGCGGTCGGGGATGGCGGGGAGAAAACTGGAGGACAGCCATGTCTGGCGGAATGAGCTTCGAACTGACCGAGGATCAGGAACTGATCCGGAAGTCGGTGCGGGAGTTGGCCGCGCGCTTCGACGACCAGTACTGGATGGAGAAGGACCAGGCCCACGAGTTCCCGCAGGAGTTCTACGACGCCATCGCCGGCGGCGGCTGGCTGGGCATGACGATTCCGGAGGAGTACGGCGGTCACGGGCTGGGCATCACCGAGGCCACCATTCTCGCCGAAGAGGTCGCCCGCTCCGGCGGCGGGATGAACGCCGCCAGCGCCATCCACATGTCGATCTTCGGTATGCAGCCGGTGGTGGTGTACGGCTCCGACGAGATGAAGGCCGAAACGCTGCCCCGCATCGTCAACGGGGACCTGCATGTGTGCTTCGGCGTCACCGAACCGACGGCGGGCCTGGACACCTCCCGCATCACCACCTTCGCCCGCCGCGATGGCGACCACTATGTGGTCAACGGCCGAAAAGTGTGGATCTCCAAGGCCCTGGAGTCCGAGAAGATCCTGCTGCTGACCCGGACCGAAAGCCGCGAGGACGCGGAAAGACGCGGGGCCAAGCCGACCGACGGATTGACGTTGTTCCTCACCGATCTGGATCGCGACCACGTCGACATCCGGCCGATCAAGAAGATGGGCCGCAACGCCGTCAGCTCCAACGAGTTGTTCATCGACGACCTGCGGGTGCCCGTTGAGCACCGAATCGGCGAGGAGGGCAAAGGTTTCGGCTACATCTTGCACGGCCTGAACCCCGAGCGGATGCTGATCGCCGCTGAGGCGTTGGGCATCGGACGGGTCGCGCTGGACCGCGCGGTCAAGTACGCCAACGAGCGGGTGGTGTTCGACCGGCCGATCGGCATGAACCAGGGCATCCAATTCCCGCTGGCAGACTCGCTGGCACGCCTGGACGCCGCCGAACTGATCCTGCGCAAGGCGACGTGGCTCTATGACAACGGAAGGTCGTGCGGCCGGGAAGCCAACATGGCCAAGTATCTGTGCGCCGACGCCGGCTTCGGGGCGGCGGACCGGGCGTTGCAGACCCACGGCGGCATGGGCTATTCCGAGGAGTACCACATCTCCCGGTTCTTCCGGGAGTCCCGGTTGATGAAGATCGCGCCGGTCAGCCAGGAGATGATCCTGAATTTCCTGGGTGCCAACGTTCTCGGCCTGCCGAAGAGCTACTAGTGGCCGGCTTCTTCGCCCTCCGTATGGTGATCTGATGGCTTCTGCGCAACAACCGGCGGCCCCGCTCGCCGGTGTCACCGTCGTGGCACTCGAGCAGGCGGTCTCGGCGCCGATGTGCACCCGCGCCCTGGCGGACTTCGGCGCCCGGGTGATCAAGGTGGAGAACCCGGCCGGCGGCGACTTCGCCCGCCACTATGACGACGTGGTCAACGGCCCCGGCGGTCTTGCGGCGCACTTCGTCTGGGCCAATCGCAACAAGGAGTCGGTCGCACTTGACCTCAAGGCCCCGGAGGGCATCGACATCCTGCACCGACTGCTCGACCGCGCCGACGTGTTGGTGTCGAACCTGGCACCGGGATCGACGGCCCGGCTCGGCATCTCGCCCGACCAGCTGCGGGACCGCCACCCCGGGGTGATCGCCGTCGAGATCGACGGCTACGGGGCGGGCGGACCGCTGTCGCACAAGCGCGCGTATGACCTTCTGGCGCAATCGGAGTCGGGGTCGTGCGCGGTCACCGGCTATCCGGGCAAGCCGGCCAAACCGGGCCCGCCGATCGCCGACATCTCGACCGGCCTTTACTCGGCGCTGTCCATCATGGCGCTGCTGTACTCCCGGGACGACCGCCCCCGCCGCGGTGGCGCGGTCAACGTCAGCCTGTTCGACACCATGATGGACCTGATGGGCTACCCGCTGACCTACACCCAGCACTCCGGGGTCGACCAGCAGCCGCTGGGCATGAGTTCGCCCGCGGTGGCGCCCTATGGCGCATACCCGACCGCCGACGGCCAGACGGTGGTGCTGGGCACCACCAACGATCGTGAGTGGCAGCGGTTGGCCCGCGAGATCATCGAGCGCCCGGACCTCGCCGACGACCCGAGGTTCGCCACCAACTCCGACCGGGTTGTCAACCGCGCCGTGCTCGATGAGGCGATCCAAAGCTGGTGCGGCAGGCATGATCTCGTGGAGGTCCAGAAGGTCGCAGACGCCGCGGGCATCGGCAACGCCCGGTACAACCTGCCCAGCGAGGTGCTCGAGCATCCGCAGTTGAGCGCCCGCGACCGCTGGCGAACGGTGCAGACCCCGGCCGGGCCGATCCGGGCCATCCTGCCGCCGCCGATCATCGAAGGCTATGAGCAGCCGATGGGGCCGGTCCCCGGCCTCGGTGAGCACACCGACGCCGTTCTCGCGGAATTGGGATTGTCCGGCAACGAGATCGGGTGGCTGCGTGAGCAGGGTGTGGTCGCCTGAACAATGAGGAGCAGTGATGCGTGAGGCAGTGATCGTCGAAGCGGTGCGCACACCGGTCGGCAAGCGCAACGGCGGTTTGTCCGGGGTGCACGCCGCGGACCTCTCGGCGGTGGTGCTGAACGCCCTCGTCGACCGGACCGGGCTGGACCCGTGGATCGTCGACGATGTGGTGTGGGGCTGCGTGTCCCAGGTGGGCGACCAGTCCAGCAACATCGGCCGGTTCTCGGTGCTCGCCGCGGGCTGGCCGGAGTCGATTCCGGGCACGACGGTGAACCGGGCCTGCGGGTCCAGCCAGCAGGCGTTGGACTTCGCGGCGCAGGCCGTCATGAGCGGCCAGCAGGACGTCGTCGTCGCCGGCGGTGTCGAGGTGATGAGCCGGGTACCGCTCGGGTCGGCGCGGGCCACCGGGATGCCGTACGGACCGAAGGTGTTGCAGCGCTACGACGACTTCTCGTTCAACCAGGGCATCTCCGCGGAGATGATCGCCGAGAAGTGGGGCTTCTCGCGGACCCGGCTCGACGAGTACTCGGCCCGCTCGCACGAACTGGCGGCCGCCGCGCAGGATCGCGGCGCGTTCACCGACCAGATCGTCCCGGTGCCCACCGACGGAGGTGTCGTCAGCGCCGACGAGGGCATCCGGCGCGGCACCACGGCCGAGAAGCTCGCCGCGCTCAAGCCGGCATTCACCGATGACGGGGTGATCCATGCCGGCAACTCCTCGCAGATCTCCGACGGGGCGGCGGCCATCCTGGTCACCACCCCGGAGCGTGCTGCGGCCCAGGGCTGGACACCGATCGCCCGCTACGTGGCCGGTGCGGTCGCCGGCGCCAACCCGGTGCTGATGCTCACCGGCCCGATCCCGGCCACCGAGAAGGTGCTCGGCAAGACCGGGCTCGGCATCGGCGACCTCGGGGTCTTCGAGGTCAACGAGGCCTTCGCCCCCGTGCCACTGGCGTGGGCGGCCGACACCGGGGCCGACGAGGACCGGCTCAACCCACTCGGCGGGGCCATCGCGCTCGGCCACCCGCTGGGTGGATCCGGTGCGGTTCTGATGACCCGGATGTTGCATCACATGCGCGACAACAACATCCGTTACGGGCTGCAGACGATGTGCGAGGGCGGCGGCACCGCCAACGCCACCATCGTCGAGCTCATCAACTGACCCGGGGGAGCGATGCGCCGCGATCTGTTCACCGAAGACCACGAGGCATTCCGCCAGCTGGCCCGCGACTTCGTCGAGAAGGAGGTGGTTCCGCACTATGCCGAGTGGGAGAAGGGCGGCCGGATGCCTCGGGATGTCTTCAAGCAGATGGGCGCGCTGGGCATGCTGGGCATGGCCATCCCCGAGGAATACGGCGGCGCGGGCATTCCGGACTACCGCTACAACGTGGTGCTGCAGGAGGAGGCGGCCCGCGCGCTGGTGACGCTATCGACGGTGCGCACCCAGCTCGAGGTGATCCTGCCGTACTTCCTGCACTACGCAAACGACGAGCAGCGCCGGCGCTGGTTCCCCGGGCTGGCGGACGGCAGCCTGTTGACCGCGGTCGCGATGACCGAGCCCGGCACCGGCTCGGATCTGGCCGGGGTGCGCACCACCGCCGTGCGGGACGGCGACGAGTTCGTCCTCAACGGCGCGAAGACCTTCATCACCGGTGGCATCCAGGCCGATCTGGTCATCGTCGTCGCGCGAACGTCCACAGATCCGGATAACCGCCGCGAGGGCCTGACCCTGTTGGTGGTCGAGGACGGCATGGCCGGCTTCACCCGCGGTCGTGAGCTGGAGAAGATGGGCTGCAAGGTGCAGGACACCGCCGAGCTGTCCTTCGTCGACGTCCGGGTGCCCGCCGCCAACGTCCTGGGCGAGGAGGGGGAGGCGTTCTCCTACCTCGGGCACAACCTGCCGCAGGAGCGGCTCACCGTCGCCGTCGGATCGGTGGCTCAGGCCCGGTCGGCGATCGGCGCGGCGATCGACTACACCCAGAACCGCAAGGCCTTCGGCACACCCATCGCGTCCTTTCAGAACACGAAGTTCGAGCTCGCCGCGTGCTCGACCGAGGTCGAGGCGGCCCAGGCGATGCTCGACCGGGCCGTGGCGCTGCACGTCGAGGGCGAGCTCAGCGGTGCCGACGCGGCGCGGGTGAAGCTGTTCTGCACCGAGATGCAGCAGCGGGTGATCGACCGCTGCCTGCAGCTGTTCGGCGGCTACGGCTACATGATGGAGTATCCGATCGCCAGGCTGTACACCGATGCCCGAGTGGCCCGCATCTACGCGGGCACCAGTGAGGTGATGAAGGTGATCATCGCGAAGTCGCTCGGGCTGTAGCTGCGCCGAGCTCGACACCAGGGTCGTTGTTCGGCCCGAATCACGACCGTGGTGTCGATCTCGAACCCCCGTACGGGCGCCCGAACTTTTTTCTGGTGCGACCCTTGTCACACCCGACCAACCAACCTACTGTGGGTTCACTAGGTTGGTTCAGTCGAAGGGAGCCCGGTGACCGCGTCCGAATCGTCGGCTCTCGCCAGTGCCGACCGCCGCCCCTACGCGACCCTTTTCGCCAAGGGCGACGACCGCAAGCAGCGGATTCTCGACGTCGCGCAGCGGCTGCTGGCCCGCAACGGCTGGCGCAACACGACCCTGGCCCAGATCGCCAGGGAGGCCGGGGTGACCTCCGCCGGCCTGCTGCACCACTTCGAGTCCAAGGAGCAGCTGCTGCACGCCGTCCTCGATGCCCGGGACAGCGATGACGAACAGCACGCCTACCGGCACACCGGCGACCTGGCCGAAGCGATCGCCAGCGCGGCCGAACGGTTCTACCGGTCACCGGAGCTGGTCGGCACCTTCGCGGTGCTGATGGCCGAGAACATCGCCGCGGACGCGCCCCTGCACGACCGCCTGGTCTCGCGCTACCGCGCGGCGGTGCAGATCATCGCCGACCGGATTCGAATCGGGCAGTCCGAGGGGCGCTACCGAACAGACGTGAACCCGGCCGTCAAGGCCGTGGAAGTACTGGCATTTGTGAACGGAATGGAGACCTCATGGCTACTCGACCCGACGATTCCGCTGACCGATGTGTTCGAGGAGTATTCCCGATCGCTGGCGAGCCAGCTGGCCCCGGTCGCCGGATCATGAGGTACCGGCTCGACGTGGTGGCGCCCAGCGTCGCCGAGGCGGTCCGCTACGCCGGCGGCTGGATGTTCGACCGGGTAATGGCCGGCTGGGACGTCAACGTGCTGCTCGCCAGTGACGCGGACCGAGACGGGGACGTGCGGCCGCTGAAGATCCTGGGCGCCGAGCCGGTGGACTTCGAATCGGTGGTGGCCGCCGGTGACGACCAGCCGCATCCGCAGGCGCTGGCGGTGGCCGCCGGCCTGATCGACCGCGACGAGCGGGTCCGCGAGGGTGTGCGGCGCGCGCTGGATCAGGGCCTGACCGAGGTCGCGGTGTGGGGTGACGTCTCACCCGCCGGGCTGGATCGCGGCGTGGACTCGGTGCAGCACCGGCTGAGTTCGGCGGCGCGGGTGTTCAAGGCGCAGGCACTGGCCGCCGCGGCGATCACCGACACCGCGGTCGAACCAGTCGAGACGTTCCGCAGCGGCGCGATGAGCCGGCCGCCGATCGGCGCCGATCTCGTACCCGCCGCCGGCTGAGGTCGCGGCTCAGGCGTCCGGGCCGTGCGCACCGGCCCACCGGGTGAGCTGGTCGATCTGCACGTGGATCGCGTAGAGCACCAGCGGGGGCAGCACGATGAACGGAATGTTCTCGCCCACGAACTTGAACCACAGGCCGAACGCGCCCTGGCCGATGTCGGCGAAGCCCGCGCCCACCTCCGAGATGAAGTACACCGCGGTGCTGCTCATCAGGATCGCCACCCCGGCGAATGCCAGCCACAGACAACGGATTCGGGATTCCAGCGCCAGATCGGTGCGGATCAGACGGGTCCACACCGCGAACACCGTCACGCCGGTGAGGACACCGACGACCTCCAATCCGAATGTCCACGGATTGCCGCTGGCGTAGCGGGTGTCGGCCAGTCCGTACTGCCACCACAACCACTTCCACCCGGGATCGGTCGTCGGCGTCCACCAGCCCAGCGGGTGGCCGATGAGAAAAACCAGCTCGTAGCCGATCTGGCTGGCCGCGGTGTACGGCAGGTAGAACAACGTCAGTTCGGCGCTGCGCTCGAGTCGTGAACGGTTCTCGCCGGGCGCATCCCAGAGCAGCACCACCGGCAACACCAGCACCGGTACGCCGAACAGAAGATTGGCGACGACGTCGGAGGTGAACGTCGGCTCGATCAGCCCGGCGGCGACACCGACCGTCATCGCAACGAACACGATGCTGGTCCACGCCGCCACCGCCAGGTAGATCCGGCGACGGTGCGGCGCCCAGGGTTGAGCCAGACTCGGCGCGCGACCCGCCTGGGTTTCGGGCACCGGCTAGTCGACGATCGCGATCGCCTGCCGCGGGCACTGACGCACCGCTTCGCGAATCTGCTTCTCGTTCTCCGGGGTCACCTCGTCAGACAGCACATGCAGGTAGTCCTGCTCGTCGACCTGGAACACCTCGGGGATGATGCCCATGCAGATCGCATTGGCCTCGCAGAGGTCGAAATCCACCTTGATCTTCATCGCAACACCTTTACCGGGACCGTGTGCCAACCGGCGACATTCTGCATGTGTACCCGCTCGAGGCGATCCCACTGCACTTCGTAGCGCGGCATGAACTCCAGCAGCCGTTCCAGCGCGATGGCGCTCTCCATCCGGGCGAGCGCCGCACCGAGGCAGCTGTGGATGCCGTAGCCCAGGCCGAGGTTCTGCGCCTCGGTGCGGTCCCGGTCGATGTCGAACTTGTCGGCGTCGGTGAAGGCCCGCGGGTCGCGGTTGGCGGCCGCGCCGATCATGAAGACCGCCTTACCCGCCGGGATGGTGACGCCGTGCAGCGTCTTCTCCTTCATCGAGTAGCGCACGTTGTACTGCACCGGGCCCTCGTAGCGCAGCATCTCCTCCACGGCGGCCGGAATCTTGGTCGGATCGTCGAGCAGCTTCTGCCACTGGTCGGGGAAGCGGGCGAAGTTGACGATCGCGGTGCCCATCAACTTGGTCACCGTCTCGGCGCCGGCCCCGCCGAGAAGCGTTGCGAATCCGCAGATCTCGATGTCGTCCAGTTTGCGTAGGTTGCCGTCGTCATCGGGGATCTCCGCGGCGATGAGCCGGCTGATCATGTCGTCCTGGGGCTGGGCGCGGCGTTCCTGCACCAGGTTGTAGTAATAGATCGCGGTCTCGACGTTGGCCTGCATGCCCGCTTCGCTGACGCCGATCTGGCCGGGTTCGCGCTGCAGCGAGGTGTCGATCCAGTGCCGCACCCGCTGGCGGTACTCCTCGGGCACGCCGGCCATCCGGGTGATCACCTCGACCGGGAAGGGGCCGGAGAAGTCCTGGACGACGTCGAAGTCGTCCGGGTCGGCCGCGGACAGGAACCGGTCGACCTGTTCGATGACGGTCTCCCGTTGCGCCTGCACGGCCCGCGGGGTGAACGCCTTGTTCAGCAGGCTGCGCATGTGCCGGTGCTCCGGCGGGTCCATGAAGATGATCGACTTCTGCGGCGGCTCGTCGGACTGCACCATGGCCAGGTCGCATCCTCGCGCCGACGAGTACGTCTCGAAGTCCTTAGAACCCGTTGGCCACATCCTCGTGCCGGGTCAGGGCGTAGAAATCCATCTCGGGGTGGTAGTAGACCGGCGCTTCGTCCTGCATCCGCCGGTAGATGTCGAACGGATTGTTGAAGAACTCTTCCGAGAACGGATCGAAGACGAGTTCGGCCTGAGTCATTGCGTAATCCTCCGGGACGAGGTCAGGGCCTGAAGCGTTACGGATTGTTCGCCGATCGTAACGCTAACAGGGTGCTTAGCGGGAGGGGTGAATTCTGCTTTGCTCACGATCGACGAGACCCCGGCAGACCGGCGTCGACCGCGTCGTCGAGCATGCCGAGGTCGCCACCCAATTCGGCGACGGTGGCGCGGATGACGGCGACGTCCTTGCCGATGAACTCGCCGACCGCGGCGATGAAGCGATCCGCCGAACCGGCCGCCGCGATCGACGTCAGTGCCCTGCTGGTGCCGCTACCGTGCGGCAGCGCAGCCAGCAGGTTCGCCTCGTCGACGCCGAGGCGACCGGCCAGCCGGACCGCCTCGGCCACGATCCCGATCTGTGCGGCGAACAGCGTGTTGTTGACCAGCTTGACCCGTTGACCGCTGCCGGTGGGCCCGACGTGCAGCACCGGATCGGCGTAGGCGGACAGCGCCGGGCGCACCATCTGCACGGCGGCTTCGTCACCGCCGGCGAACACCGTCACCGTGCCCGCCGCGATGTCATGGGGTCCGCCGCTGACCGGTGCGTCCACCACGGTGATTCCGCCGACCCGGCCCGCCTCGGCCAGCACCTCGGCGGTGCGGGGGCTGCCGGTGGTGTGCACCACCAGAACCGATCCCGACGGCATCGCCGCCAGCAGGCCGTCGTCGAGACACACCCGGCGAACCTGCTCGTCGGTGAAAACGCACACGATGACGGCGTCGGCGCCGGCCGCGACCTCTGCGAGCGAGGCGACCGGGCGCGCGCCCAATTCGGCTATCGCCGAACGCTTCTCGTCGTCGCGGCCGAGGGCCGCGACGGTGTGGCCGGCCTCGGCCAGCCGGCGCACCATCGGGGCACCCATCCGGCCCGCGCCGACGAACCCGACCTTCATCGCGGGTTGTCCAGTAGCACCAATGCGGCGTCGGCGGCATCGAGTACCGCTCCGGGTTCGACGCCGGCCTTGGCGGCGATGTCGGCGATCAGGCTGACGTCCTTGTGCAGCAGTCCGCCGGCGACCTGCTTGAGCATGTCCAGGCTGCCACCGAAGCGCGCGACGCTGGTCAGCGCGAAGCTGTTGCCCGAGCCGCGGCCGATCACCTCGGCGAGTTTCTCCGGTGCCACCCCGAGTCCCTGGCCGAGGTCCAGTGCGGTCTTGGCGG
>JAGQTU010000136.1 GCA_020438865.1 Mycobacterium sp. | reverse complement strand
GAGGGCAGGCAGGGCCAACTCGACGAAGCCCAGGCCGAACTGAAGCGTGCATGCGCCGAGCAGAGCCGCGTTCAGGAGCGGGCCCAGGCCGCTGCACTGTTGCGCAGCACCATGATCCGGCACCGCGACAACACCCGGGAGCGGTATGTGCAGCCGTATCGCTCCGAGTTGGAGCGGCTGGGCCGGCAGGTGTTCGGCCCCAGCTTCGAGGTGGACGTCGATACCGAGCTGACGATCCGGACCCGCACTCTGGACGGCTGCACCGTGCCCTACGAGTCGCTCTCCGGCGGCGCCAAGGAGCAACTCGGCATCCTGGCCCGGCTGGCCGGTGCCGCCCTGGTGGCCAAGGAGGACACCGTGCCGGTCGTGATCGATGACGCCCTCGGTTTCACCGACCCGGAGCGGCTGACCAAGATGGGCGCGGTGTTCGACAGTGTCGGCAACCACGGGCAGGTCATCGTGCTGACCTGCATGCCGACCCGCTACGTCGGGGTGCAGAACGCCCACGTCATCGAACTGAGCGCCTGAGGGACCTCAGTCGGCGGTGTCTGATTGACCGACTCCTCCGCCGGGCCGTTGGCCCGGCATCGTCAGTCGGCGGTGTCTGATCGACCGACTCCTCCGCCGGGCCGTTGGCCCGGCATCGTCAGTCGGCTAAGGCCAGGACCTCGTCGAACCCGGCCACCAGGCAGTCGTGGAACTCCTCGTAGTCGGGGATCGCGCCGGTGTCCACATCCACGCCCAGCGCGCAGGTGTCCTTGTAGGTCAACAGCGTGACGTTGACCGCCGAGCCGATGGTCGGCCCGAAGGCGTACTGCATGCGCACCTTGGCGCCGCCGAGGTAGACCTCCACCGGCACCCCGGGCACGTCGCTGCACAGGAAGTCGACGTGCCGCAGCACCGACCCGATGTACCAGCGCGGCATCAAGTTGAGCGCGCCGGCGATCAGCTGGGTGTAGGGCAGCGACTTCTCGTTGCGCACCTGGCCGGTGCGTTCCCGAATCTTGGCGATCCGCTCAGCCGGGTCCGCCACCCCGACGGGAATGTCGAAGCGCATCAGCCCGATTCGGTTGCCACCCATGCCGTCGTCCTCGGTGCGCAGGTTGATCGGCATGGTCAGGTGCAGATCGCCGACCGGCACCCCGTGCTTGTCGTGGTAGCGGCGCAGTCCGCCGGCCACCCCGGCGACGAAGGCGTCGTTGAGCGAACCGCCGGCCCGGTGGGCGGCGTCCCGCAGCGTCGACATCGGCACCTCGTGCACGCCGAGCCTGCGCACCAGGGTCCGCTCCTTCATCAGCGGAGAGCCGGTCTCGGTCACCGGCCGCACCGTGCGGTACACCGATGCAGCCAGTTCGCCGGCCGCGGCCGCGGTCTGCAGCGGCCGCCGGATGGAGTTGAAAAGCAGCTTCGGAGCGGTCTTCACGGTCTCGACGACCGCCGAACGCACCAAGCCGACGTCGTATCGCACCGCGTCGCGGTAGCCGTCGAACGGCTGCGGGGTCGGAACCACCGGCTCGGCGGGCAGGTCGCCCATCGCGCGCGGCTCCTCGGTGAGGTCGAACAGGGTCATCGCGATCTGCACGCCGCCCACGCCGTCGGTGAGGGCGTGGTGGAACTTGCACAGCACCGCGGCGCCGCCGTCGTCGAGTCCCTCGATCAGGGTGGCCTTCCACATCGGGCGGGCCCGGTCGAAGTCGTCCATCGCGGCCAGCCGGGCCATCTCCAGCACGCCCTCGACGGTGCCCGGCTCAGGCGCCGAGACCCGGCGCATATGGAAGTCGAGATCGAAGTCCGGGGCGTACTCCCACCGCGGCGGCGCGGGCGGCAACGTCTCCACCACCCGCTGCCGGAACATCGGCAGTTCGCGGCTGACGATGTCGAAGCGCTCCCGGATCAGATCCCAGTCCGGCGAGCGGTCGAGCAGTATCACGGTCACCACGGTGGATCGCAGCCGAGGATCGGACTCCATCGACCAGGTGAACGCGTCGGTGTTTCGCATGAATTCAGTCATCGTGGGCTCCGTCACGAACCTACGACGCGGTGCTCGACGGCATAAGGCCTCGCCGCGGAGTGGTGACCTTATCCCCTAACGGTGGGGTCCGATGGCGCCGGAGCCGGCGGCGGCTCACCGCGATTCCCGGTCAGCGCGGCGCGCAGGGATGCCGGTTCCGGCGGCGGACCCGGAAGGGCAGAATCGGACCATGGCAGGCCCGCGTCGATGACGCTGAACGACAGGCGCCGCCGGGTACACGGCAAGCTCGCCGCGCTACCCGGGGTGCGACCGCTCCGCCGCCCGGTGACACCGGATGGAGCGGCGGAATTCGACCTGTACTACGTGCGCACCGGACGCAAGTCCAAGCATCCCCTGGTCGTGATTCCCGGCGGACCCGGTGCCGCATCGATCGCGCTCTACCGAGGGTTGCGGCGCCGGGCGGCGGCCGAGGGTCTTGACGTCATCATGGTCGAGCACCGCGGGGTGGGGATGTCGCGACACGACGACTCCGGCGCCGACCTCCCGCCCGAGGCACTGACCATCGAGCAGGTCGTCGACGACGTCGCGGCGGTGCTCGACGACGCGCAGGTGGCCGGCGTCGTCGTCTACGGCACCTCCTACGGCTCCTACATCGCCGCGGGCCTGGGTGTTCGTCACCCGGCCCGGGTACACGCGATGATCCTCGACTCACCCGTGCTGTCCGGCGGCGATATCGACCTGGTGCGCGAGACGCTGCGTGCGGTGCTGTGGCACGGCGACCACCCGGATACCACCGCCCTGGCGGGCAAGATCCGCCTGCTCGTCGACGACGGGATGATGTCACCGGCGGCCGCGCAAATGGCATCCGGCCTGTACGGGCTTGGCGGGGCGGCGCTGTTGAACCGTCAGCTCGATCTGCTGCTGGCGGGTCGGCGGCTGGTGTGGACGCTGCTGGACCGGGTGGGGCGGCAGATGGTGCACCGGAAGACCCCGTACCGCAACGAGGCCGACCTCGTCGGGCGGATCGGTTACCGCGAGCTCAACTACGCCGGCGTCCCGGACGGCCTGCCCTTGGACCCGGCGGTGGCGATGCGCGAGTTCGCCGACTACGCCGACGAGGAGGTTCCGCCGTTCGAGGCCGAACCCTTCGATCTGGTGGCCGAGATGCCGAAGTTCACCTGGCCCACCGTGGTGGTCTCCGGCGGCCGGGACCTGACCACGCCGCCGGCGGTGGCGGACCGGATCGCGAGCCTGGTACCGGGGGCGGTTCTGGTGCGGCTGCCGACGTTGGGTCACAGCGCGCTGGACACCAAGGAGGCCGCGGCACTGCGCATCGCCGCCGCCGTGACGGCGGGCCGGGCCGGCGCGCTGCCGCCGCACGCGGCGGCACTGGACGCGCTGCCGACGCGTCCCGGGGTGCGGCTGATGGTCTCGGCGCTCGCAGCCGCGGCCCGCATCGAGGCGGTGCTGCCCGCGGCGGTGCCGCGCCTGGCCGGGCGGATCGGCACTCGGCCGGTTACTTCATGAAGCCGATCGCGCTGTAGTTCAGATCGCCCAGCCCGGCCGGGCCGAAGTTCGCGAGTTTGCTTCGTACGGCGACGTTTCCGGGTGACTGGAACAGCGGCAGGCTGAACACCTCGCCGAAGATCAGCTTGTCCGCCTCGTTGGCCAGGCCGCGGGCCTTGTCCGGGTCCAGTTCGTCGAGCACCTGCTCGACCTTGGCGTCCAACTCGGGGCTGGAGATCTTGCCGAAGTTGCTGTCGGCGCCGGTGGTGTAGATCTGGTTGAGGCAGCACAGCGCGAATGCGTCACCGACCCAGGAGAATTGGGTGATGTCGAAATCGCCGACGTTGACGTAGTTGGTGAAGAAGCCGTTTCCGGGCTTGGCGTCGACGACCAGTTTGACCCCGATCTGGGCGAGGCTGTTCTGCGCGACCAGGGCCACCTGGCGGGTGGTCTTGGAGTCATAGAGGACGTCGCGGATCACCAGTTGCCTGCCGTCCTTCTCCCGGAACTGGCCGTTGAGCTTCCAGCCCAGCGCGTCGAGTTCGGCCTTGGCCTTCTCCGGGTCGTAGGCCACCACCGCGCTGTTGTCCTGGTAGCCCTTCTGGCCGGCCACGAAGATGTGGTTGTTCAGCGGTACCGGTTTGTCGACCAGGCCGCGCTGCGTCACGTCGGCGATCGCTTGGCGGTCGATGCCCTTGGCGATGGCCAGCCGAAGCGCCTTGTCCGACAAGATCGCGCCGGGCGCGCCGTTGAAGGTGAAGTGGTACCAACTCAGGCCCGGCGCCCGCCGGATCGAGATGCCCGCGGTGTTGCGGGCGATGGTCAGTTCGTCGAGGGAACTCAGCCCGGTGGCGTCGATGGCGTTGTTCTGCAGCGCCGGGATGCGGGCCGCGTCGTCGAGCACCAGGTAGGTGATGGAGTCCAGCAGTGGCGGGGTGCCCCACCACTTCGGGTTGCGGGTCAGCGTGATCCGCTGTGCGGTGCGGTCGAGCGTGGACACGATGAACGGACCCGCCGACGGTCCGGGACCGTTGAGCTGTCCCTTGTTGAAGACGTCCGGATTGGCCGTCATGCTCTTCGGCAACAGCATCGTGTTGCCGGCGAACATGCCGCGCCACTCCGCGTAGGGCTTGGCGAAGGTGATGATCGCCTGCCGGTCGTCGGCGCCGCGGGTGACCGATCCGACCCGGTCGCTGCCGTTGGGCGCGGCGATCGCGAAGTTCTTGTCCTTGCCGCTGGTGGCGTTGATCTGGGCGGCAATGTCCTCCCAGGTGATGGGGGTTCCGTCGGACCAGGTCGCCTTGGGGTTGATGGTGTACTTCACCACCTGGGGGTTGGTCCCGGTCAGTTCCACGTCGGTGAAGTAGTCGGTGTTGACCGTCATCGAACCGTCGGCCGCGATGACGAATGCGCGCGGCATGGTGGCCCGCAGCATCGAGCCGGTGTCGGCCTCGTTGCCGTCGATGTTGAGGGTGTTGAAGTTCGACGGGAACGACGACAGCGCCAGCCGCAGGTTGCCGCCCTTCTGCAAGTTGGCGGGGTCCTGCGGGTTGATGTCACTGGTCGAGCCCAGTTCGGCGTTACCGCCCGCGGCCGGGACCTCCCGCTTGCCGCCCGAACACCCGACCAGCACCAGGACCACCGCGGTGCCCACCGCGAGCAGACGCACAATCGCGTTCTGAGGGCCCGTCGGGTGCGATTCTGTGTCTGTTCGCGCGAGAGTCACGCACTGATGCTAACGGCGGGTCGGATCCGGTTGCGGGATAGCGGCCAGCAACTTGCGGGTGTACTCGTGCTGCGGATCGCCGAACACCTCGTCGGCATCGCCGTACTCCACGATCGCGCCCCGGTGCATCACCGCGACCCGGTGGGCCAGGTGCCGGACCACCGACAGGTCGTGGGAGACGAACAGATAGGACAGGTCGAACTGGTTCTGCAGGTCCAGCAGCAGGTTGATGATGCCGGCCTGGATCGACACGTCCAGGGCGGACACCGGCTCGTCGAGGGCCAGGATCTTGGGCTGCAGGGCCAGCGCCCGGGCGATGCCGATCCGCTGCTTCTGGCCACCGGAGAACTCGCCCGGATAGCGGCTGGCGTCGGCGCGGCTCAGTCCCACGATCTCCAGCAGCTCGGCCACCCGGTCCTCGGTGCGCTCCTTGTCGAACCCGTTGGCGCCGAGCGGCTCCGCCAGCAATTCGAAGACCGGTAGCCGGGGATCGAGGGAGGCCACCGGATCCTGGAAGACCACCTGCAGGTCGCGGCGCAGCTCGCGCCGGAGCGCCGGGCTCAGGGTCGCCACGTCATTGCCCAGCACCTCGATCGAACCGGACTGCGGGGCGGTGAGTTCCAGGATCTCGTGCAGTGTGGTGGATTTGCCGGAGCCCGACTCGCCGACGATGCCCAGGGTGCGGCCCTGCTGCAGGTCGAAGCTGATGCCGTCGATGGCGCGGACCTCGCCGATCTGACGGCGGAATACCACGCCCTTGGTCAGCTTGTAGGTCTTGACCAGATCGCGGACGCTGACCACCACCTCCGGTTCGGCGGCCGACTCGACGTCGGGTGCCCGGGTCGAGACCCCGTAGATCTCGGCGGCGGTGCGGCCCGCCACGTGTTCGGTGCGGATGCACGCTGCGGCATGACCCTCGCCGACGGCCAGCAGGGCCGGCTCGGCGGCGAGGCAGTCGTCGATGGCCAGCGGGCAGCGGGGCGCGAACGGGCATCCCGGCGGCAGGTTCACCAGCGACGGGGGCGCTCCGGGTATCGGAACCAGCCGGGCGCCCTGCGGGGCGTCCAGCCGCGGCACCGATCCGAGAAGCCCTGCGGTGTAGGGCATGCGGCGGTCGCGGTACAGCTCGTCCACCCCGGCCACCTCGACCGCGCGGCCGGCGTACATCACCAGTGCGCGATCGGCGAACTCGGCGACCACCCCCAGGTCGTGGGTGATGATCAGGACGCCGGCGCCGGTGACGTCGCGGGCGGTCCGCAGCACTTCGAGGATCTGGGCCTGCACCGTGACGTCCAGCGCCGTTGTCGGCTCGTCGCAGATCAGCAGGTCGGGGTCGTTGGCGATCGCGATGGCGATCACCACCCGCTGGCGCTCACCCCCGGACAGTTCGTGCGGGAAGGCGCGGGCCCGCTGCTCGGGCTGGGCGATGCCGACCAGGTCCAGCAGTTCGGTGGCCCGCCGCCGGGCGGCCTGCTTGCCGACATCGTGGTGATGCACCCGAATGGCCTCGGCGATCTGATCGCCGACGGTGTACACCGGCGTCAACGCCGACATCGGGTCCTGGAAGACCGTGCCGATGCGCATGCCGCGGATGCGCGACATGTCGGCATCTGCCATGCCGAGCAGTTCCTGACCGTCGAGCAGGACCGAACCCGCCACGCCGGCGTATTCGGGCAGCAGTCCGATGACGGCCATCGCCGCCGCCGATTTGCCCGATCCCGACTCGCCGACCATCGCAACCACCTCGCGCGGGGCGACGTGATAGGTCAGTCCCCGCACGGCATGCAGGTCGCCGCCGTCGGTCGGGAAGGTGACGGACAGCTCGTTGACCTCCAGCAGCCGGCCGGTCATGTCCGCTTCCTTCCGCGCACCCGGCGCAGGTTCGCGCTGCCCGGGTCCAGCGCGTCCCGCAGTCCGTCACCGGTCAGGTTGGCGCACACCACGATCAGCACCAGCACCCCGGCCGGGAACAGGAACACCCACGGGAAGGTGGTGGCCGAGTTGGTGCCGTCGGCGATCAGCGTGCCCAGCGAGACGTCGGGCGGCTGGACGCCGAAACCCAGGAAGCTCAGCCCGGTTTCGGCGAGTATCGCCACGCCGACGTTGAGTGCTGCGTCGATGATGAGGAT
>JAGQTU010000135.1 GCA_020438865.1 Mycobacterium sp. | reverse complement strand
CGCAACGGTTTCCCGGCCCGTGACGATGTCCAATGCGGCCAGCTTGCGTACCAGGTCCGGTTCACCGCGCGCATAAACCCCGTGCCACACGCGCACCAAGCCGCCGTTGGCCACCTGCACGTCGAGTTGCTGCCGGGTGATCACGGTCAGCAGCTGTGCGGTCGTGGCCAGGCCGCCGTTGTGGCGAAGCACGTCCGCTATCGCGGTGATCACGTAGGAAAGGATGGAGGCGACGGCCGATTCCCGTGTGCACGCCGGCCCCGGGCTGTGGACAGCTCACGGGCGGGTGGACGAATTAGGAGTTCGACCGGCGGCCACGCTATTCTGATCCGGTTCCACCGAAGACCGTCGGTCACCGAGCAATCGGTTGAAGGTCCCGGATCACCCGGGCGGCCCACGCAGGAGGACGAGGCTCCACCGCTGTGCGTCAGCGGTTCTTGCGCGCCCCGGCCCATCTGCGCCGGGGCGTTCGTCGTTTTCCGGCCCGGCCCACGTTCTTCCGGCGGTGCACCCGAATCACCACCACCAGGAGGCATGTATGGCCAAGGCTGACAAGGCCACCGCGGTTGCCGACATCGCCGAGCAGTTCAAGGCCTCGACGGCCACCGTCGTCACCGAGTACCGCGGCCTGACCGTGGCCAACCTGGCCGAGCTGCGTCGCTCGCTGGCCGGCAACGCCACCTACACCGTCGCCAAGAACACGCTGGTCAAGCGTGCGGCGGCGGAGGCCGGGATCGAAGGCCTGGACGAGCTGTTCGCCGGTCCCACCGCGATCGCGTTCGTCACCGGCGAGACCGTCGACGTCGCCAAGGCGATCAAGAAGTTCGCCAAGGAGAACAAGGCGCTCGTCGTCAAGGGCGGCTACATGGACGGTCACGCGCTGACCGTCGCCGAGGTCGAGCGCATCGCCGATCTCGAGTCGCGCGAGGTGCTGCTGGCCAAGCTGGCCGGCGCCATGAAGGGCAACCTCGCCAAGGCGGCCGGGCTGTTCAACGCGCCCGCCTCGCAGGTCGCCCGCCTGGCGGCCGCCCTGCAGCAGAAGAAGTCCGGCGAAGAATCCGCCGCCTAACCACCCCCAACTACCCCAAGTAGAAATCAGGAAGGACCACAACCATGGCAAAGCTCAGCACCGATGAACTGCTCGACGCCTTCAAGGAGATGACCCTGCTGGAGCTCTCGGACTTCGTGAAGAAGTTCGAAGAGGTCTTCGAGGTCACCGCCGCCGCCCCGGTCGCCGTCGCGGCCGCCCCGGGTGCCGCCGCCGGCGGTGGCGCTGCCGAGGCCGGCGAGGAGCAGTCGGAGTTCGACGTCATCCTCGAGGCCGCCGGTGACAAGAAGATCGGCGTCATCAAGGTCGTCCGCGAGATCGTCGCCGGCCTGGGCCTGAAGGAGGCCAAGGACCTCGTCGACGGCGCTCCCAAGCCGCTGCTCGAGAAGGCCACCAAGGAGGCCGCCGAGGACGCCAAGGCCAAGCTCGAGGCCGCCGGCGCGACGGTCACCGTCAAGTAGTTCTCGACCTCGAGAAAATCCCCCGTGGGCCCCTGCGCCCGCGGGGGATTTTTCTTACCCAACCGTCAACATCGCGGCGGCGCGCAAAGCTCGATCACGGGTAGGTAGACAAACCTGATACCGCGAATCGGCGTGCGCTACAGTGACTCAAACCACAGGCCACGAAGCCGGTGGGCGATCGTGTGGGCGGAAGGATCTCGCGTGGGCATTGGTATCCAGGTTGAGGGGCTGACCAAGTCGTTCGGATCCCAGCGAATCTGGGAAGACGTGACGCTGGACATCCCGGCCGGCGAGGTCAGCGTGCTGCTGGGCCCGTCCGGTACCGGTAAGTCGGTGTTCCTGAAGTCCCTCATCGGTCTGCTGCGCCCCGAGCGCGGCAAGATCATCGTCGACGGCACCAACATCATCGAGTGCTCCGCCAAGGAGCTCTACGAGATCCGCACGCTGTTCGGCGTCATGTTCCAGGACGGCGCCCTGTTCGGGTCGATGAGCCTGTTCGACAACACCGCTTTCCCGCTTCGTGAGCACACGAAGAAGAAGGAGAGCGAAATCCGTCAGATCGTGATGGAGAAGCTGGACCTGGTCGGTCTCGGCGGTGACGAGAACAAGTTCCCCGGCGAGATCTCCGGCGGTATGCGCAAGCGCGCCGGGCTGGCCCGCTCGCTGGTGCTCGACCCGCAGATCATCCTCTGCGACGAGCCCGACTCCGGTCTGGACCCGGTGCGCACCGCCTACCTGAGCCAGCTCCTGATCGACATCAACGCCCAGATCGACTGCACGATCCTGATCGTGACCCACAACATCAACATCGCCCGCACGGTGCCCGACAACATCGGCATGCTCTTCCGCAAGCACCTGGTGATGTTCGGCCCCCGCGAGGTGCTGCTGACCAGCGAGGAGCCCGTCGTGCGGCAGTTCCTCAACGGCCGCCGGATCGGGCCGATCGGTATGTCGGAGGAGAAGGACGAGTCGACGATGGCCGAGGAGCAGGCCATGATCGACGCCGGCCACCACGACGGTGGTGTGGAGGAGATCGTCGGCGTGCCGCCGCAGATCACCGCGACCCCGGGCATGCCCGAGCGTCAGGGTGTGGCCCGTCGCCAGGCCCGGGTGCGCCAGATCCTGCACACCCTGCCGCCGGCCGCGCAGGAGGCGATCCTCGACGACCTCGAGGGCACCCACAAGCTGTCCGCCAGCCAATTCGTGGGCGAGGACAAGTAGCGCCACTCCGCTTCTAGAGGCGCGGGAACCGCGGGAGCATGACCGGCACCGAACACAAGCCGACGTTCTGCCGCATCTGCGAGCCGCTGTGCGGCATGATCGCCACCGGCGAGGACGGCAGGCTGGTCGCGCTGCGGCCGGACAAGGACCATCCCGTCTCGCAGGGTTTCGCCTGCCCCAAGGGCATCGCGTTCGCCGATCTGCACAACGACCCGGACCGGGTCACCACCCCGCTGCGCCGCCGGCGGGCAGGAGCGCAGCGACCCGGGGATCAGGACAGCCCTGACGGCGGCTACGAACCGGTCAGCTGGGACGAGGCGATGACCGATATCGCCGCGCGGCTCGACGCCATCCACCGCAGGCACGGCGCGGGCGCCGTCGGCTGGTACTTCGGCAACCCGGGTGCCTTCAGCTACTCCCACCAACTGTGGCTGGTCGCCCTGATGGTCGGGCTGGGGCTCAAGTCGCACCTGTTCACCGCCGGCTCCCAGGACGTCAACAACCGGTTCGTGGCCAGCCAGCTGCTCTACGGCTCGGCCTTCGCGCTGCCGGTGCCCGACGTGCTGCGCACCGACCTGCTCGTCGTCATCGGCGCCAACCCGATCGTCTCGCACGGCAGCGTGCTCACCGCTCCGCGGATCCGCGACCGCATGCACGACATCGTCAAGCGCGGCGGCCGGGTGCTGGTCATCGATCCGCGCAAGACCGAGACCGCCGCCCAGTTCGAATGGCTGGGGATCGTGCCCGACGGCGACGCCTACCTGCTGCTGTCCCTGCTGCAGGTGATGCTTGCCGAGAACCTCGCCGACCGCGCCGCCATCGCCGGGCGGGCCGACGGCCTGGAGTGGCTGGAACGGCTGGCGGCACCGTTCACCCCGGAGGCCACCGAGCAGCACACCGGCATCGCGCCCGACACCGTGCGCGGGCTGGCCCGCGACCTGGTCCGCACGCCGCGCGCCGCCGTCTACGGCCGGGTGGGCACCAGCATCGGGCGCAACGGCACCCTGACCACCTATCTGCTCGACGCGGTCAACCTGGTCGCGGGCAACCTCGACCAGGCCGGCGGCACGATGTTCGGCACCTTCGGCCTGCCCGGGGAGCGCTGGCTGATGAAGGCGGGCGGCGGCGTGCTGCGCCTGCTGTACCGGCGCAAGCGCTCGCGGATCGGCGACTTCCCGTCGGTGCTGCTCTCCGAGCCCGCGGCCATCATGGCCAAGGAGATCACCACCCCCGGACCCGGCCAGGTGCGGGCGCTGTTCGTCAGCGCGGGCAACCCGGTGCTGTCGGTGCCCAACGGCGCCGAACTCGAAGGCGCCCTCGACTCGCTGGAACTGTCGGTCGGGATCGACCTGTACCTGAACGAGACCACCGGCCGCTGCGACTACGTGCTGCCGGCCACCACGATGTACGAACGCGACGACTTCCCGCTGCCGTTCCAGGTCCTGCAGCCCACCCCGTTCCGGCAGGCCACCGAGGCGGTGGTGGCCCCGGCGGGACAGGCCCGCCCGGAGTGGGCCATCATCGACGAACTCACCCGACGCCTCGCGCACCGCACGGTGGCCCTGCGTGGTCTCGATCTGACCCGAAAAGTCCTGGGCGCCTTCGGTTTTCGGCTCACCCCACGCGCCATCGCCGACGCGGTGATCCGGCTCTCGACGGGCGGTGACCGGTTCGGGCTGCGCCCGGGGGGCCTGAGTTTTCGGCGGCTGACCCACGAACACCCGCACGGCGTGGTGCTGGGTTCCAACCTGCGCGCCGGGGTGCTTCCCAGCGTGGTGGTGTACCGCGGGGCCAAGATGCGCCTGGTGCACGCCGACATCGAGGCCGCCATCCGGGTGCTGCCCCGGCAGGGCGACCCGGCCGGCTACCCGCTGCGGCTGATCGGCATGCGGGAGCTGCGCTCGGAGAACTCCTGGATGCACAACGTCCCGCTGCTGATGCGCGGCGACCGGGTGCAGAGCGCGCTGATGCACGTCGACGACGCCGCGGACCTGCGGATCAACGACGGCGACCGGGTCAAGGTGCGCTCCCCGCACGGCGAGATCGAGCTTCCGGTGACGCTGACCAAGGACATCGTCGGCGGGGTCATCGCGATCCCGCACGGCTGGGGCCACAACGGCACCGGGGGCTGGCGGGTGGCCAACGACGCCGGCGGCGTCAACGTCAACCAGCTGATGTCCAGCGAACCCGCCGACATCGAGCGGCTGGCCGGCATGGCCCGGCTGACCGGGATCCCGGTGTCGGTGCAGCCCGCCGCGGGCTGACCACTTTGTGACGTCCTCGTCGTTGCCGGCGATATGATTCGCACCTGGTCGCGGTTTCGGCTACCGTTTGCTGCGATCGACTAGCAGGAGGCAGTTCCAATGGCGGACCGGCGCATGTGGTGGGGCGTGGGCGTCCTCACCATGGGCATCGGCGCCGCCCTGCTCACCGGCTCGGCAACCGCCTCCGCCGACACCGGCTCCGGTTCGGACAGCTCGCACTCGAGCACGGGCGCGACCGATCACGACGCCACCAAGTCCGGATCCGGGGCCGACAACGACTCTCCGTCGGCGCGGCACAGCCCGAAGGTGACGGCGTCGGATTCGACGACCGGCACGACCTCCACCGGCACGACCGAGTCGGGGTCCTCGACGACGAAGGCCGACCAGGACGCGCCGGACTCCACGTCGGCGACGACCACCGGCACCACCGGGACCACCACGAAGGCCGACAAGCCATCGGGCACCAAACGCCAGCACAGCCCGCAGCGGGTCGTCCAACTGCGGATCGCCAAGCCTTCCGACACCCAGACCACCCAGGCCGGCACCGACGCCGACCAGCAGACGACCACCAACTCGACCGCTTCGGAGGCGGCCGCCGAACCGTCGTCCAGCACCCCCGCGGTCAGCACCGATGAGCCCTCGGCGCCGTCGACGCAGCAGGTGGCGACCCCGCCGACCACGGTTGCGGCGACCCCGCCGAGCGGAACCAGCACGCCTCGTTCGCCGATGCTGCGGACGTTCGCGGTCGTCCAGACCCTCTCGGCCCCGCTCGCCGCACCCGTGGTCGATGCGCCGACGACGTCCCCCGCCGTCGAGCAGCAGAGCACGACGGTCAGCCAACCGCTCAGCTCGCCCACCGTGGCCGAGCCGGTCGCCGCCCCGACCGTGACCGAGCCGATCACCGCACCCGTGCAGACCGAGCCGGTCGCGGCGATGGTGACCATCGACCCGCAGCCGACGCCTGATCCGACGGGCCCGGGCGCCCCGACCATGCGGTTGGCGGCCATGCCGACGCTGGCGGCGCCCACTCTGTTCAGTTCGGCCCTCCCCACGTCGACCCTCACCACGCCGTTCACCCCCACGGTGATCCAGGCGCCGCCGACGGTCGGGCCGATCGCCACGGCGATCCTCGACATCCTGGCCAGCTTCGGTTGGCGGGCCAGCCCGCTGGCGGTCGCGGTCTTCCCGTCGCTGTACCCGTGGTCGGCCGGCGCCGCCGTGCCCAGCCCGATCCCGGCCGTCTACACACCCTCCGGAACTCCGCCCACCACCGCGCCGTACGTCCTGGTCGGGCATTCCACGCTCGACATCCCCTGTGGCCCGACCACCTACTCCGCCCGGGTCGACTGGTACTACCCGGCTCAGGATCTGGCGGGGACCGTGGATCCCCAGGGCATGATCTGGGTGCAGAACGGCTTCTTGGCCAACAGCGGCTTCTACACCGCGTTGGCCACCAACCTGGCGGCCAACACCAACAGCATCGTGGTGGTGCCGACCATCACCTCCAACCCGTTCTCCTGCTTCGGCTGCTGGCTCAACGGGGCTTCGATGCAGGCGGGCGCCGCAAGCCTGTTCGTCGGCAGCCGGGACGCCCTGAATGCCAGCGCCGCTGCTGCCGGCTACCAGGGCACCCTGCCGGACCCCTTCATCCTCAGTGGGCATTCGGCGGGCGGCGGCTTCGCGGCGAACACGGCCGCGTACACCATCGCCAACGGCGCCTCCACCAACCTGAAGGGCGTCGTGATGTTCGACGGCGTGCCCGGCATCGGCGTGCTGTCCAGCGTGGCGCCGCAGCTGCAGGCCCAGGGCATCCCGATCTACCAGATCGCCGCCCAGAACCAGATCTGGAACATCTGGGGCAGCGGCACCAATGAGCTGGTCGCCGCCAACCCGAACGGGTTCAACGGCGTGGTGATCTACCACGGTTCACACGTCGACTCCATGCTGGGCGGCAACCCGATCGTCGACTTCGTCGCCCAGCTGGTCACCCAGTTCTCCCCGCCCGGTGCCACCCAGGCCGTCTACACCTTCGCCGATGGCTGGATCAACGACATGTACGCCGGTAATGCGCCCTACGGCCCGCCGTACCCCACGCCCAGCCCGCTCTATCCGGCGCCTAACCAGCCGGTTCAGGTCTATCCCGCGTTCGCCTACGGCCTGCCGTCCCCGACCGGCCAGCGCTCCCGGCTCGGGGAGTTGATTTACGGCATCATCACGTTCTTCAGTTCCCTGTTCGGGGCCTGACCGCGGATCGACGCACCCCCGCGCCAGATTGCTGATGGCTGCCCGCCGGTGCGGGCTCAGCGGACCTACCGGCGAGTTTTCCACACCAAACACCGCGTTAACCCTTGACTGAGGGGCGCAAACGGGTAAGGCTGTTGCCCAGCATGTTGCTTTGGGTAGGTAGATCGCCAGCCAGCGCCCACCAGCCCGGTATGCGGATGTTGAGGAATGCGCCGTCCTGCGCTATTGTTGGACGTTGCGCTGGCTGCCCCCTGCCCACCTCCGTCCGTTCCTGCACCTAGGTCCCAGCTGAGCCCGGTTTTCCCGGCTCAACTACCTGCTGCGTTGCGTGCCCCGGTGGATCCGGACAGGTTCGCCAGCCGAACCGACGCAGATATCGCGGCACAAGGTCCGGTGACTCCGGCACTCGATGGCCGCATTAGGTGCTGGAAGGATGCATCTTGGCAGTCTCTAGCCAGAGCAAAGCAACTACCACTTCTAACTCCGTCCCCGGAGCACCAAACCGAATTTCCTTCGCCAAGCTGCGCGAACCGCTCGAGGTTCCGGGCTTGCTCGACGTCCAGATCGACTCGTTCGAGTGGTTGATCGGCTCGCCGCGCTGGCGTCAGATCGCCGAGGCCCGCGGTGACGTGGACCCCAAGGGCGGCCTCGAAGAGGTGCTCGACGAGCTGTCCCCGATCGAGGACTTCTCCGGCTCGATGTCCCTGAGCTTCACCGACCCGCGCTTCGACGAGGTCAAGGCTCCGGTCGACGAGTGCAAAGACAAGGACATGACGTACGCGGCCCCGCTGTTCGTGACGGCCGAGTTCATCAACAACAACACCGGCGAGATCAAGAGCCAGACGGTGTTCATGGGTGACTTCCCGATGATGACCGAGAAGGGCACCTTCATCATCAACGGCACCGAGCGTGTC
>JAGQTU010000134.1 GCA_020438865.1 Mycobacterium sp. | reverse complement strand
AACCACCGCCGGCCGCTCCACCGCCACCAATGGTTCACGCCCACCTGAATCCCCACCCAGACGAGTCGCCAATTGGGCCACCGTCGGCGCCTCAAACACGGCGCGCACCGCAAGCCCGCCACCCAGCGCAGTGTTGACCGCGGTGACCAAACGCATCGCCGACAACGAGTCGCCACCAAGGAAAAAGAACGAATCATCCACCCCGACCCGCTCGAGTCCGAGGATCTGCGCGTAGATCCCGGCCAGAACCTCCTCGATCGCGGTGGACGGCGCCCGGTACCGGCCGGCGCCGCTGTATTCCGGAGCCGGCAACGCCCCGGTATCCACCTTGCCGTTCACCGTCAACGGCAACGCGTCGAGCACCACCACCGCGGCGGGCACCATGAACCCCGGAAGACGCTGCCCCACCACAGCGCGCACCCCGGCCACATCCACAGCCCCCGAATGGACTTCCGTGACATACCCCACCAGACGCTTATCACCCGGCTGGTCCTCACGAGCGATCACCGCCGCAGCCGCCACCCCCTGCACCGCCGCCAACGCGGCCTGAACCTCCCCCAACTCAATGCGATACCCACGGATCTTGACCTGCTCATCAACACGACCCACATACTCGAGCTCACCGCTGGGGTTCCAGCGCACCAAATCCCCCGTGCGATACATCCGCGACCCGACACCGGCGAACGGGCACGCCACAAACCGCGACCCAGTCAACCCCGCCCGGCCGACATACCCCACCCCCACACCAGCACCGGCCACATACAACTCACCGACCACCCCGGTCGGCACCGGGCGCAACCAGCCATCCAACACCCACAACGCCGCCCCCGCGACCGGTGACCCGATCGGCACCACATCGACATCGGCGCTCAACGGCCCCGTCATCGAGGCATACACCGTGGTCTCAGTCGGGCCGTAAGCGTTGACCAGCACCCGACCCGGCGCCCAACGCGCGACGACCTCGACCGGACAGGGCTCACCCCCCAACAACAACGCCACCGACTCCAACCCCTGCGGGGAGAGCACCCCCACCGCCGAAGCGGTCTGGGTCAATACCGTGACCTCCTCAGCGAGCAGCAGGGCGTGCAACTCCGGCGGCGAGGCGGCCACCTCCTCGGGCACCACCACCAACCCGTCGCCATGCAGCAACGCCCCGAAGATCTCCCACACCGAAAAGTCGAACGCCAACGAATGACACTGCGTCCACACCTGCCCCGGCGCCAACGCGGCCGGCCGTGACCGCATCAACGCGCTCAGGTTGCCCTGAGTGATCGCCACCCCCTTCGGAGTGCCGGTGGTGCCCGAGGTGTAAATAACATAAGCGATATCGTCAGCCGCCGGGAACGGCAACGGCGTGCTCGGCTGCCCCCCGACGCCCTCATCATCGACATCGACCACCACCACCCCGTAGCCATCCACCCGTGACCCCAACTGGGCGGTGGTGATCACCACGACCGGAGCGGCATCAGCGAGCACGAACCCGATCCGCTCATCGGGATGGGCCGGGTCGATCGGCACATAAGCCGCCCCACACTTGAGCACCGCCAAGATCGCGACGATCGCCCGCGCCGAACGCGGCACCAACAGCACCACGGCACAGCCTGGACCCACACCCCGCTCGACCAGCACATGCGCCAACCGATTCGACGCCGCATCCAACTCGGCAAAACTCAACGACACATCCTCGAAGCGCACCGCCACCGCCCCCGGCACGCGAACCACCTGCCCGGCGAACACCTCCGGAACCGACACCCCCACCAACCCCGCACCAGCGGCCGCCGTATTACCCCACACCTCAAGGCGGCCGCGCTCACCCGCATCAACCACATCAATGCCCGACAACCGCTGACCCGCATCAGCAACCATCGCCACCAACACCCGTCGCAGGCGCGCGGTGAGTGCCTCGATGCTGTCCGGGTCGAACACATCGGTGCGGAACTCCACCGTCCCACCGATCCCGGCCGGCTCCCCGCTCTCGGTGAACCGTTCGGCCAGATTGAACGTCAGATCCCAACGAGCAGTGTGGGTATCGGCGGCCAATGGGCTCACCTGTACCTCACCCAACGCCACCCCGGCTGTGAGATCACCGCGGTGCTCGCCGAAATTCTGCCACCCCAACGCCACCTGAAACAGTGGATGGTGCGTCAGCGAGCGGGTGGGGTTGAGGCGCTCCACGAGGACCTCAAAGGGCACATCCTGATGCTCGAAAGCATCCAGGCTGCGCCGGCGCACCTGGGCCAGCACCTCGGCCACCGTGGGATCACCGGCCAGATCCACCCGCAACACCAGGGTATTGACGAAAAACCCGACCAGATCCTCCAGAGCCGGATCAGAACGCCCCGCGATCGGGAACCCCACCGCCACATCCGAGGTGCCACCGACCTTGCCCAGTAGCATTGCCAGGGCGGCCTGCACCACCATGAAACTCGTGGCGTTGTGCTCCCGAGCCAGCGCCGCGATCCGCTGCTGCAACTCCGCGGGCCACTCCACATCCACTGTGGCACCCCGGTAATCAGCCACCACCGGATACGGCCGATCAGTGGGCAACACCACCCGTTCGGGCATCCCCACCAGGGCATCCCGCCAATACTCGAGCTGTGCAGCTACTGGACTGCTCTCATCGTCGAGATCACCCAACAGGGCCCGCTGCCACAACGTGTAATCGACGTACTGCACCGGCAACGGCGCCCACCCCGGAACCCGCCCCGCCACCCGCGCGGCATACGCCACCCCCAAGTCCCGCACCAGCGGCTCGATCGACCACCCATCACCGGCGATGTGATGCACCACCCCCACCAACACATACTCGTCACCGGCGCGGCGGAACAAGGTTGCCCGCAGCGGGATCTCGACGCTCAGATCAAAGCGGTGACGCACCGCCGCCGCCACGGCCTCGGCGAGGCGATCCTGCGGCCAGGCGGTGGCATCGACAACCTCCCAGCCCACCTCAACGCGCTCGACGGGCAGCACCACCTGCTGCGGGATTCCTTCCGTGGCAACGAAGATCGTACGCAAACTTTCATGGCGGCCCACCACATCCACCAACGCCGCACCCAGAGCATCGACATCCAGATCGCCACGCAACCGCAACGCAACCGGCATGTTGTACACCGGCGACGGACCCTGCAACTGATCGATGAACCACAACCGGGACTGCGCAAACGACAACGGCACCACCACCGGACGCTGCTGCACCACCAACGGCGCCACCACCCGACGCCCAGCATGACTGTGGATCCACTCACCCAACCCCGCCACCGTCGGTGCCTCGAACACCGCACGCACCGACAGATCGCCACCCACAGCGGCATTCACCGCAGTAATCAACCGCATCGCCGACAGCGAGTCCCCGCCGAGGTCGAAGAAGGAGTCATCCACCCCGACCCGCTCGACGCCGAGGACCTGCGCATAGATCCCGGCCAGGACCTCCTCGACCGCATCAGCGGGCGCCCGGTACTGATCGGCACCGCTGCATTCCGGCGCCGGTAGGGCCTTGGTATCCAGCTTGCCGTTCACCGTCAACGGCAACGCCTCCAACACCACGATCGCCGCCGGAACCATATAGGCCGGCAGGCGCTGCCCAAGTCGACGGCGAACCTCAACCGGATCGACTGACCCCAAGGAGGTTTCGGTCACATACCCCACCAGGCGCTTATCACCCGAGCGGTCCTCACGGACGATCACCGCCGCCGCCGCCACCCCCTTCACGGCCGCCAACACGGCCTGAACCTCCCCCAACTCGATCCGATAGCCACGGATCTTGACCTGCTCGTCGGCGCGGCCCAGGTACTCGAGTTGGCCGTCGTCGCCCCAGCGCACCAGGTCGCCGGTGCGATACATCCGCGCCCCCGGAACCCCGAACGGGCACGCCACGAAGCGCGTCGCGCTCAGGCCCGCCCGGCGGACATACCCGGATGCCACCCCGGCACCGGCGATGTACAACTCGCCGACCACACCCTCGGGCGTAGGCCGCAGCCACTTGTCGAGCACCAGCAGCGCCGCCCCGGGGATCGGCGAACCGATCGGAACCACGGTGGAGCCCGGGGTCAGCGGGGCGCTCATTGCGGCGTAGATGGTGGCCTCGGTCGGGCCGTAGGCGTTGATCATGGTGCGACCGTGGGTGGCCCAGCGCTCCACCAGATCCGGCGGGCAAGCCTCACCGGCCACCACCAGCGTGGTGGACTCCAGCTTCTCCGGCGACAGCATGCCGGCCGCCGACGGGGTCTGGCACAGCACACTCACCTTCTCGGTAACCAGCATGTTGTGCAGGTCGCTCGGTGAGCCCGCCACCGATTCGGGGATCACGACCAGCCGACCACCGTGCAGCAGCGCACCCCAGATCTCCCACACCGAGACGTCGAACACCAGCGAATGCCACTGCGACCACACCCGACCCGGCCCCGCGGGCAAATCGGCGTGCAGGCCCGCCACCAGCTGCGTGACGTTGTGGTGGGTGACGGCGACCGCCTTCGGACGACCGGTGGTGCCCGAGGTGTAGGTCATGTAGGCCAGGTCGTCGGGCGCCGGCATCTCCAACGCCGTGGCCGGCTGACCAGCGATCGCCGGGTCATGGATGTCGATGACGGTCACACCCGAACCGTCCAGCCGCGCGCGCAGCTCATCGGTGGTGACCGCGACCAACGGCGCAGCATCACTCAACATGAAGCCGATCCGGTCGTCCGGATGGGCGGGATCGATCGGCAGATACGCCGCCCCGGTCTTGATCACGGCCAGGATCGCCATGATCGCCTCGCTGGAGCGCGGCAACAGCAGCGCCACATTGTGGCCCGGGCCCGCACCGCGGCCGGCCAGCACATGTGCCAACCGGTTGGAGGCCTCATCGAGTTCGCGGTAGGTCCACGCCGACCCGCCGCCGCTGATCGCCACCGCCTCCGGCGCCCGGGCGACCTGGGCGGCGAACAACGCCGGGATCGACCCCAACTCCGCCGCCGGCCCGGTCAGCACCGCACGGTTACCCCACCCATCGAGCTGGGCATGCTCAGAAGCGTCCAGCACATCGACACCCGACAGGCGCTGCTCAGGGTCGGCGGCCATCACTTCGAGCACGTGCTGGAACCGCTCGACCAGGGTGGCAATGCCGGCCCGGGTGAAGACATCAGTGTCGAACTCGACCCGCAGCGCCATCTCCTCGCCCGGGGAGGCCACGAACGACAGCGGGTAGTGGTTATATTCGCGGCTGCTGAAGTCGCTGACCGCCAGGTCCGCCACGTTCATGAACGCGCTGGGATCGATCGGGTAATTCTCGTAGACCAGCAGGGTGTCGAAGAGTTGGTCGTGACCGGTGAGGCGATGGATGTCGCCGAGGGCCACGTGGTCGTGCTCGACGGTGTCGTTGTGGAAACGCTGCAACTGGCCCAGCAAGTCGGCCACCGTCGTCGTCGCCGTGGTGTTGGCCCGGACCGGGACGGTGTTGATCAGCAGGCCGACCAAGGAGTCCGCGCCCGGCAGGTCGACCGAGCGTCCGGACACCGCGGTGCCGAACGCCACGTCCTGCTGGCCGGTCAACGAGGTCAGAAGCTGCGCCCAGGCCGCCTGCAGCACCGTGTTGATCGTGGTGCGCTGCGAGCGGGCGAGTTCGGTGACCGCTCGGGTGATGTGCTCGGCCACCCGGAACGACGCGACGTCGCGGCGCCCCGCCGATGCCGGGGGGGCCACCAGGGTGGGGGTTTGGAAGCCCTCGAAGACCTCCCGCCAGGTCGCCTGGGCGACATCGCGGTCCTGGCCGGCCAGCCAGGACACAAAGCTGCGGTATCCGACCGGGGCGGCCAGCCGCTGGCCGTAGTAGCTGGTGAAGATCTCCTGCAGCAGGATGGGCAGCGACCAGCCGTCGATGACGATGTGGTGGATGGTCAGCACCAGGCGGTGCTGGTTGCCGGGCATGGTGATCAGCGCCGCCCGGAAGGTCGGCTGCCCGGCCAGGTCGCAGACCGCGGCCCGCTCCGCGGCGCACAGCTGCTCGACGCTCTGGTCCACGTCCGCGTCGAATTCGACGTGCTGCCAGGCGATCTGCGGATCGGCCGGGAGCACCTGGACCGGCTCGCCGAACTGCTCGACGAATCGTGCCGCCAGGTTGGGATGGCGCCCGACGACGGTGTGCACGGCCTCGCGCAACCGGCCGACGTCCAGATCGCCGGTCACGGTCAGGCCCAGCTGCACCGCATAGACGTCGTCGTCGGAGCCCTCGGCGAAGGCGGACTGGAACAACAGTCCGCGCTGCAGCGGGGTCAGCGGGAGCACATCGGCGACCGCGTACTGGCCGGAAAGCTCGTCGATCTGGGCTTGGGTCAGCGTGGCGGGCAACAGATCCGACGGGGTCAACCCGCCACCACCGGAACCGACGTGGGCGCAGATCCCGGCCAGGGCCTCGAACCACAACCGGCCCAACCGGTCGATCTGCTCGACGTCGACCGCCGAGGGCGCCCAGGTCCACGACGCCTGCAGCTGCGGCCCGGCCTCGGTGTCCAGGGTGCCGGCGTTGAGTTCCACGGTGTGCATCAACGGCATGTCGATCGCGCTCGCCGCAGCACCCAGCTCCAGGCTGCCCTCACCGATCCGCCACAGATCCTCACCCAGATCACCGGCACCGGCACCCAGGCGGCCCAGATAGTTGAACCCGATCCCCGGGTCCGCCCCACCGAGGTCCACACCCGGATTCAAATAACGCAGCAAACCGTAGGTGGCCCCGTCGGGCAGGGCGCGCAGCTGTTCCTTGGCGTCCTTGATCACCGCGCCCAGGGCGGCGTCACCATTTCGCACCTGCTCCCAAGAGATCCGCCCCAGGCTCAACGCGATCGGGTACTTCGTGGTGAACCAGCCCACCGTGCGCGACAGGTCGATATCGTCGCCGGCGATCTCCTCGTCACGGCCGTGACCCTCCACGTCGATACCGATCGGGGCGGCACCGGTGCCCAAAAACTCCGCCCAGGCCAGTCCGAAGGCGATCAGCAGGATGTCCTGCACACCGGCGTGGAACGCCGCGGGCACCTCACCGAGCACCTGGCGGGTGATCTCGGTGTCCAACGACACCGAGCAGCGTCCGGCGGTGGCGAAGGTGTCCCGATCCGGCTGTACCGCCGGCAACGCCGCCGGGGTCCGCACCACCTGACGCCACACCTCAGCCGCCTCGAGCACACCGGCGCTGTGCGCGTACTCCTCGAGCACCGCCGACCACCGGGCAAAGGAGGTGCCGCCGGCCGGCAACGCGATCTGCTGACCACTGTTGAGCTGCGCCCAGGCGATGTTGACGTCTTCCAACAGAATCCGCCACGACACCCCATCGACGGCCAGGTGATGGATGATCAACCCCAGTTGGTTGGTATCGGACGCCCAGACCGCGCGCAGCATCACCCCGGCAGCCGGATTCAGCCGCGACCGCGCCGCCACCAGCGTCTGGGCCGACAACACCGACACCGACTCAATGCACTCACCGGCGGGCACCGAACCCGGTTCGGGCACCGTCAGCGACCAGCCACCCGCGCCGTCGTCCTGCACCCGCAACCGCAGCGAGCCATGGCGATCCAGCACCGCCTGCAACACCGTCGTGACATCAGCCTCGCCCACCCCCGCCGGGGCCTGCAGCACCAGGGTCTGGTTGAACTCGTCGACCGGGCCGCCCACATCGTGCAGCCAGCGCATGATCGGGGTCGCCACCACCGGGCCCACACCCAGATCCACCACGGCCTCGCCGCCGGACACCTTGACCACCGCCGCCAACCGGGCCACCGTCTGCTCGACGAACACATCACGCGGCCGGCAGATCAACCCCGCCGCCCGCGCCCGGGCCACCACCTGCATCGACAGGATGCTGTCCCCGCCCAGATCGAAGAACGAGTCATCCACCCCGACCCGCTCCACGCCCAACACCTCGGCATAGATATCGGCCAGGATCTCCTCGACCGCATCGGCCGGCGGACGGTACTGATCGGCGTCCTGATACTCCGGAGCCGGCAACGCCCGCACATCGAGCTTTCCGTTGACCGTCAACGGCAACCCGTCGAGCACCACCACCGCCCCCGGAACCATATAGCGAGGCAACCGCTCAGCCAGCACCGTGCGCGCCGCCCCCGAATCCACTGCCCCGACATCGATTTCGGTCACATACCCCACCAGACGCTTATCACCCGGGCGGTCCTCGCGGGCGATCAC
>JAGQTU010000133.1 GCA_020438865.1 Mycobacterium sp. | reverse complement strand
TCCGGCACCCCACGCACGTCCGCACCGGACCTTCGGGGCGTCGATGCGCTCGTTCTGTCTCGGGGGACGGAGTCTCGCGCTGGATCACGAATCAGTCTACCGTCATCGCGGCGCAGTTCAGAACCGCCCTTGCCGGGGAACTAGTGCTGGTGGCCCGCGCCGTGCCCGGCGCCGGGATGCGCGTCGTCAGCGGGCGGTGCGGCATCGCTGCGGATGTCGATCCGCCAGCCGGTCAGCCGGGCCGCCAGCCGGGCGTTCTGCCCCTCCTTGCCGATCGCCAGCGACAGCTGGAAGTCGGGAACCACCACCCGGGCCGCGCGGGTGTTGGGGTCGACCACGGTGACCGAGACGACCTTGGCCGGAGACAGCGCGTTGGCCACGAAACGGGCCGGGTCCTCGTCGTGGTCGATGATGTCGATCTTCTCGCCGGACAGCTCGCTCATCACGTTGCGGACCCGCTGCCCCATCGGTCCGATGCACGCACCTTTGGCGTTGAGCCCGGACACCCGGGACCGGACCGCGATCTTGGACCGGTGCCCGGCCTCGCGGGCCACCGCCACGATCTCCACCGAGCCGTCGGCGATCTCCGGCACCTCCAGCGAGAACAGCTTGCGCACCAGGTTGGGATGGGTCCGCGACAGCGTGATCAGCGGTTCGCGGGCGCCGCGGCTGACCCCGACCACATAGCAGCGCAGCCGCTCGCCGTGCTCGTAGCTCTCACCGGGGACCTGCTCGGCCGCCGGGATCACGCCCTCGGCGCTCTTGGTCTCGGTGCCCAGTCGCACCACCACCAGGCCGCGGGCGTTGGCCCGGGCGTCGCGCTGGATGACCCCGGCGACGATGTCGCCCTCGTGCGCGGAGAACTCGCCGTAGCTACGTTCGTTCTCGGCGTCGCGGAACCGCTGCAGCATCACCTGCCGGGCGGTCGTCGCCGCGACGCGGCCGAACCCCTCGGGGGTGTCGTCCCACTCGCTGATCAGGTTGCCCTCGGCATCGGTCTCGCGGGCGATCACCTGCACCGCACCGGTCTTGCGGTCGATCTCGATGCGCGCGTCGGGTTGGTGGCCCTCGGTGTGGCGGTAGGCGGTCAGCAGCGCCGACTTGATGGTGTCCAGCAGTTCGTCGACCGAGATCCCGCGATCGACCTCGATCGCGTGTAGCGCACCCATGTCGATATTCATGTTCCGGCCTCCGTTCCCGCAGCCCGACTCAACTCTCCGACCAACTCGAGCTCTTTGGCGCTCGGTGACGAAAACTCAACCTGGACAACGGCTTTGCCGATATCACTCAGCGGGATGCGGCGGATGGACCACTCCCCACGGCCACGCACCACCAGGTCGACGGCGCCGTCGGACACCGCGCCGATCCGGCCGGTGACCGTGGTGCCGTCGGCGAGTTCGGCCTCGACCTTGCGGCCGCGGGCCCGGCGGAAGTGCTTCTCCGCGCTCAGCGGCCGGTCCACGCCCGGCGAGGTGACCTCCAGGACGTAGGCGGTCTCGCCGGTGTCCAGGCCGTCCAGCAGCGCGGACGCCGAACGCGACAGTTCGGCGATGGTGTCCAGGTCCAATGGAATGTCGCCGTCGGCGACCACCGTGATGCGGGCGGGTCGTGCGCGCGTGTCGATCGTGACGTGGTCGACTTCGTATCCAGCGCGCGCGAACTCACCATCGAGTAGCTCGATCACCTGCTCCGGCGAGGGTAATCCCGTGGACCGCTCAGTCACGGTGAGCTCCTCATCTTGAGTTGTTCTGACACGGCTGTGTGGACTGCCCGGCTCAGGCGCGCGAGCCAGCTACCCACGATACGCCAGCAAGCTGGCCCGCAATGGCAGGATGTTGGCGTGCTCAGCCCCGATTCCAGCGGCGTTTCGGCCGTCAGCCGCCGGCGCGTCCTCGTCGACGCAGGACGTGGGTTGCTGGCGCTCACCCTGATCGGGGCCGCCGCCCCGGCCTGCGGGTCCAAGGCGCCGCCGGGTCCCGACCCGCTGGAGGCCCAACTCGACGCCGCCCGCCGCGACAGCGACCTGGCCGGTGCCGCGGCCACGGCGGCCGCCCCCGCGCTGGTGCCCGCCTTGACGGTGGTGGCCGACCAGCGCGCCCGGCACGCGACCGCGCTGGCCGAGGAGCTCGCCCGGGCGGCCGGAAAGCCGACGCCGACGCCCGCCGAGTCGTCGACTCCGACCACCGCCGCACCCGCCGGCCCGCCGCCGTCGGTTCAGGACGTGGTCGGCGCGCTGCGCGCCTCGGCGGACAGCGCCACCAGGCTGGTGCCGACCCTGTCGGGCTACCGGGCCGGGCTGGTGGGCTCGATCGCCGCCTCCTGCGCGAGCAGCGTCACCGTGCTGTTTCCGTCCGGGAGCCGCCCGCAATGACGTCCCCCACACCGGATCCGGATCGGCCGGAGAAGGCCGATCGGGCCGCGCTGTTCGACGCCGTCGCCGTCGAGCACGCCGCCATCTACGGCTACGGCTTCGTCTCGGCGCACAGCTCCCCCGACGAGAACGACCTGGTGTCGGCGGCGCTGGTCGAGCATCGGGAGCGGCGCGAGGCGGCGATCGCGATGCTGAAGTCCCGCGAGGCGAAGGCGCCGCTGCCGGCGGCCGGCTACCAGCTGCCGTTCCCGGTCAGTTCACCGGAGGACGCGGCCAAGCTCGCGATCCGGATGGAGGACGACTGCGCGGTGGCCTGGCGGGCGGTGCTCGAGCAGGCCACCGCCGAGGACGACCGCGCGTTCGGGGTGAATGCGCTGACGCAGTGCGCGGTGGCCGCGGCGCGCTGGCGGCAGGTGCTGCGGGTATGGCCGGTGACTGTCGCTTTTCCGGGTGGGACGGAGTAGCCGGACCGGCTCCGCCGCGGCCCGCCTGTCCCGGGCGACCGATGTTCTGCCCGCCTATGCGCGACTATCGGGCCGGCCTGGCCGGACGTTCGTCGACGCAGTCGCTCGTAGTCGGGCACAACGACTGCCGGTGGAGACAGCATCGCGCGACGTGCGGGCTCAGGGCAGCGGTTCGGCCAGCGCCGAGGCAACCTCGGCCGCGGCGGTGCTCGCTGCGATCTCCCGGCTCTCGCCGCTGAACCGGTTGCGCAACTCCACCACGCCGTCGGCCCAGCCGCGTCCCACCACGACGATCCACGGCACCCCGAGCAGCTCGGCGTCCTTGAACTTCACCCCCGGCGACGCAGTCCGGTCGTCCAGCAGCACCTCGAGGCCGAGTCGGTCCAGATCGGCGGCCAGCTCACCGGCGCCGGTGCGCGCTTCGGGATCCTTGTTGGCGATCACCACGTGCACGTCGAACGGCGACACCGCGCTGGGCCAGCGCAGCCCCAGCTCGTCGTGGTGCTGTTCGGCGATCACTGCGACCAGCCGCGAGACCCCGACCCCGTAGGAACCCATGGTCAGCCGCACCGGCTTGCCGTCCTCGCCGAGCACGTCTGCGGAGAAGGTGTCGGTGTACTTGCGGCCCAACTGGAAGATGTGGCCGATCTCGATGCCGCGGGCCGACACCAGCGGACCCGCGCCGTCCGGTGACGGGTCGCCGTCGCGCACCTCGGCCGCCTCGATCGTGCCGCCCGGAGTGAAATCCCGGCCGGCCACCAGGCCCACCACATGCTTGCCTGTTTCGTCCGCGCCGGTGATCCACGCCGTTCCGTCCACCACCCGCGGATCGACCAGGTAGCGAACCCCATTGGCCAACAAGGCCCTCGGCCCGATGTAACCCTTCTTCAGGAACGGGTAGCGGGCGAAGTCGGCATCGTCCAGCATGGCGTAGTCGGCCGGTTCCAGCGCGGCCCCGAGGCGCTTGTCGTCGACCTCCCGGTCACCGGGCAATCCGATCGCCAGCAATTCCCACTCCCCACCCGGCGCGCGGACCTTGAGCAGCACGTTCTTCAGGGTGTCCGCCCCGGTGACGGCGCGGTCGGGGAACTGCGGGAGCGCGGCGCCGTTGGCCCAGTCCACCAGCGTGGCGATGGTTGGGGTGTCGCCGGTGTCATAGACCTGCGCCTCGGGCAGGCCCTCAATGGTTCGGGACTCGGGCACCGCGGTGATCACCGCCTCGACATTGGCGGCGTACCCCGACTGCACGCACCGCACGAAGGTGTCCTCGCCGATCTCGCTCTCGGCCAGGAACTCCTCGGATGCGCTGCCACCCATCGCGCCCGACACCGCCGAGACGATGACGTACTGAATCGCCATGCGCGAGAACATCTTCTGATAGGCCTCGCGGTGGGCGTAATAGACGGTCTTGAGCCCGTCCTCGGCGAGGTCGAACGAGTACGAGTCCTTCATGATGAACTCGCGGCCGCGCAGGATGCCCGCGCGCGGGCGGGCCTCGTCGCGGTACTTGGTCTGGATTTGGAACAGCAGCAGCGGAAAGTCCTTGTAGGAGCTGTACTCCCCCTTGACCGTCAGGGTGAAGAACTCCTCGTGGGTGGGCCCGAGCAGGTAGTCGTTGTCGCGGCGGTCCTTGAGACGGAAGACGCCGTCGCCGTACTCGGTCCAGCGGTTGGTGGCCTCGTAGGGCGCCCGCGGCAGCAGCGCGGGGAACAGGATCTCCTGCCCGCCGATCGCCACCATCTCCTCGCGCACGATCGACTCGATCCGGCGCAGCACCCGCAGACCCAACGGCAGCCAGCTGTACAGGCCGGGCGCGATCGGCCGGATGTAGCCGGCCCGGATCAGCAGCTTGTGGCTGGGCACTTCGGCGTCGGCCGGGTCGTCGCGCAACGTGCGCAAGAACAGCTCGGACATGCGGGTGATCACAGCCGACAACCTTACTGATGGGCGGTCGACGGCCCGGCGGCGGTTTCGCGGCCGCCCCGGTGGAAGACCGCCGCGCCGATCAAGGTGACCAGTACTCCCCCGGCGATCCAGCAGATCAGCACCACCACCGGATGGGCGATGGCATGGCCCTCGAAGTACACGATGCGCCGGATGGCCTCGGTTCCGGCCCCGTTGGGTAGGTAGCTGCTGATCGCCCGCCAGAACGGCGGCAGCACCGCGGGCTGGTAGGCGCCGCCGGCCGACGGGTTGCCGAGGATGACGAAGATGATCACCGTCAGCCCGATGCCGATGACACCGAACAGTGTCTGCAGCGCGATGGTCACCGTCGTCGCCGACAGGGTCACCAGCGTTCCGATCCCCGCGATGGACCAGAAGTGGCCGTTCATCGCGTGCAGCAGCGGTTCGGCCACCAGCGCACCGCCGAAGCCGGAAAGTAGCGCATAGGGCACCGTGACGCCCAGCCGCCAGAACACCCGCGGGAATGTCGCGGGCCGTGAGCCTTTCGCGATCCCCAGCATCGAGGCGAACAGGTAGCCGCCCACCACCCAGCCGATCACCAGGTAGAACCCGGACATACCGCGGCCGTCGCCGGGCAGCAGCGGGACGACGTCGTCGACGGTCACCGTGCGCTGCTGGGCGGCGCTCACCTTGGTGAAGACCTGCTGCACCGCGCCGGCCACCGCGGTGCCCCCGCCGGAGGCGACGAGCAGCCGATCGGCGGTGCCCTTCGCGTCGAAGAGATAGACCGCGGAGCTGGTACCCATGCGTAGCGCCTCGCGGGCGGTGTCCTCGTCATCTGCCGCGGTGGCAACCAGCGGCTCGCCGGGCAAGCCATTGAGCTTGTCGACGATCTGGCCGGCCGCCTGCGCCGGCGCGACCACCTCCACCGGGATTCGGTGCGGTGTCGGCGAGTGGAAAGCCCCCAGGTAGGACAGGATGAAGCCGAGTTGCAGCAGCAGGACGCCGAGTCCGAGCGCGAGGCTGCGCGGCGCGACCGCGTCGCGGAACCGGTCCCGCCAGGTTTCGGACGGTTCGGGTGCGATGTGCTTGTTGGCGGGCGTGGCGGCCATTGGGCTCTTCCTCCGACCCCGGCGCGCGGCGGGGCTCTAGGGTGGATGGGTGACAGCTGAATCATCGCGCAACGGTTCCGCGTTGGCCGCGCAGCCCTATGCCGGCCGGATGCCCGCGCGAGCCGGGGACATGGCCGTCGAGACGCACGGCATCGCACCGATTCCGCCCGGCAACCGCTACGGCACCGCGCGCCGGCTGTTCACCGTGTGGTTCGCCCCGCAGGTCAACATGACGGTGGTGTTCACCGGCACGCTGGCGATCGTGCTGGGGCTGGGTTTCTGGCTCGGCCTGTTGGCAATGGTGATCGGCACCGTGGTCGGCTGCCTGGCGGTGGGTTACCTGTCCACCTGGGGCCCGCGCACCGGCACCGCGCAACTTCCCAACGCGCGCATGGCATTCGGCGGCACGGTTGCGGTGGTCGCGGTGATCCAGTGGCTGTCATCGATCGCCTGGGACGGGCTGGTCGGGTTGTTCGGCGGTGAGGCACTCGCCGAACTGCTCGGCATTCCGTTCTGGCTGGCCGTCGTGATCGTGCTGGCGGCCCAGGGCGTCGTCGGCGTCTTCGGCTACGAGGTGATCCACCGGGTGCAGGCGGTCATGACGGTGGTGCTGATCGTCACGTTCGCGATCTTCGCGGTGAAACTCGTGACCGGCCACGAGGTCGTCGCTGCACCAACGCTGGCCGGTGCCGACCTGTCCGGCGCCTTCGTCCTGGAGGTCACGATCGCACTGAGCCTGGCCATCTCCTGGGCCAGCTACGCCTCGGACTACAGTCGCTATCTGCCGGTGAACACCTCGCGCACAGCGGTTTTCGGCTATACGTTCACCGGCCTGGCGGTGGCCTACATCGCGGTGCAGGCGATCGGCGTGGCCGGCGCGGCGGTGCTCACCGACCAGACGGCGCAGGGCGTCCGGTCGATCATGGGCGGCGGGGTGCTGGGTGCGCTGGCGCTGATCGTGATCGCGCTCGGTTCGGTGGCGTCCAATGCGATGAACGACTACAGCGGATCGCTGGCGTTACAGACCGTGGGGGTGCGGGTACGCAGGCCGGTGTCGGCCGTCGTGGTGGTGGTCATCGCGTTCGCGTTGATCCTGTGGTTGCACTCCGGCGACATGGCAGGCCGGTTCCAGGGTGTGCTGTTGTTCGTCAGCTACTGGATTCCGGCGTTCGTCGCGATCGTGGCCATCGACTGGCGCCACCGCAGCGCCGGGCGCGACGTGGTCAACCCGGCCGAGGAGAGCACTGACCGCGCGGATGCCTGGGTGGCGCTGGGAGTGTTCCTGGCCGCGTTCGCCGCGGCGGTGCCGTTCATGCACACCAACCTGATCGTCGGGCCGGTCGCGGCGGCGCTGCACGGCGCCGATCTGGCCTACTTCGTCAATTTCCTTGTGGCGGCAACTCTTTACGGCGGCTACCGGGTCTGGCGGATGCGCCGCTCCTAGCAATTCCCGCTGGCTCCATCGACTGTGCATCTGTGGCGCCGAGTGTGTGTCCCTGGCGATGGATCGGCGAGATCCTCGCCGACAGCGCACACTGGACGCCCTCGACGCACACTCGACGAGGGCGTGACTAGAGCTCACCGGCCTCCACGGCCTCGCGGGTGTGTTGGGCGGCCGCGATCTGTCTGGCCGAGAAGCGGATCCCGAACGCGGTGATACCCACGATGACGGCGACGCCGGCCACCCACAGCAGCGAATAGGTGTAGCCGTAGCCGAGCGCGTCGAGCTGGCTCGGGGTCATGTCCTTGACCGGTCCGGTGGTTCCGCCGAGATACAGCGTGCGCGAGGTCTGCACCGCCTGGATGACCACCAGCACCACCGGGCCGCCGAGGTTGTAGACCATCAGCGTGATCGCCGACACCGGGCCGATCTCCTTGGGCCCGACCTCGGCGACCGCGCACAGCGGCAGGATCACCGAGATCACCCCGATGCCGAAGCCGCCGATCACGATCGGCAGGAACAGGTCGGGAAAGTACGGAATCGTGCGGGTCAGCGTCGAGCCGAACAGCATCGCCGCCAGCACGAACGCCCCGCCGCCGATGATCAGCCAGCGTGGCGGGACGTGCGGGGCCGCACGGGCGGCCAGGACGTTGCCGACGCCGAACGCGATGGCGAACGGGATGAAGCTGACGCCGGCCCGCAGCGCGGAATAGCCGAGCACGTCCTGCACCAGCAGGCCGATCATCACCGTCAGCGTGAGCATCACCCCGCCGGCCAGGAACAGCGACACAAACGTCATCACCCGGTTGGTGTTGTCGAACACCGCGAACGGCACCAGGGGGTTGTCGGCGCTGCGCTCGACGAACAGGAACGCGACGAAGAACACCACGACGGCCACCGACGCGCCGATCACCCACGGGTCGACCCAGCCGCGCGGCGGCCCCTGGGTGAACACCAGCACCGCCGCGGTACAGGCCAGCGTGGCCAGCAGCGCGCCGGTGATGTCGAGCTTGAGCCGCTCGTGGCGGGTCTCCTCGAGGCGGGTCAGCCCGATCGCGATGATGACGATCCCGATCGGCAGGTTGATCAGGAAGGCCAG
>JAGQTU010000132.1 GCA_020438865.1 Mycobacterium sp. | reverse complement strand
CGGCGCGACGCTGTCGGTGGCCTCGGTCGACGAGAAGCCCTACACCCGCCGGCCGTATGCGCCGTTCATGACCTCCACGCTGCAGCAGGAGGCCGGGCGCAAGCTGCGGTTCTCCTCCGAGCGGACGATGAGCATCGCGCAGCGGCTGTACGAAAACGGCTACATCACCTATATGCGTACCGACTCCACGACGCTGTCGGAGTCGGCGATCAACGCGGCGCGCAATCAGGCGCGCCAGCTCTACGGCGACGAGTACGTGAACCCGTCGCCGCGCCAGTACAACCGCAAGGTCAAAAACGCCCAGGAGGCCCACGAGGCGATCCGGCCGGCCGGTGACGTGTTCGCCACCCCGGATGCGGTGCGCCGGGAGCTCGATTCCGACGAGTTCCGGCTCTACGAGCTGATCTGGCAGCGCACGGTGGCCTCGCAGATGGCCGATGCCCGCGGCACCACGCTGAGCCTGCGGATCGCCGGGACCGCCGCCGACGGTCGCGAGGCCACCTTCACCGCCAGCGGCCGCACCATCACCTTCCCCGGCTTCCTGAAGGCCTACGTCGAGACCGTCGACGAGCTCGCCGGCGGCGAGGCCGACGATGCCGAGAGCCGGCTGCCCGAATTGCGGCAGGGGCAGCGGGTGGCGGCCAACCGGCTGACCGCCGACGGGCACACCACCAACCCGCCGGCCCGCTACACCGAGGCCTCGCTGATCAAGGCGCTCGAGGAACTCGGCATCGGCCGCCCGTCGACGTACTCGTCGATCATCAAGACCATTCAGGACCGCGGCTACGTACACAAGAAGGGCAGCGCGCTGGTGCCGTCCTGGGTGGCGTTCGCCGTCACCGGCCTGCTCGAGCAGCACTTCGGCCGGCTGGTGGACTACGACTTCACCGCCGCGATGGAAGACGAGCTCGACGAGATCGCCAACGGCCATGAGCGGCGCGATAATTGGCTGTCCAACTTCTACTTCGGCGGCGAGCACGGGGTGGCCCACTCCATCGCCCGGGCCGGCGGGCTCAAGAAGCTGGTCGGGGTGAACCTCGAAGGTATCGACGCCCGGGAAGTCAACTCCATCAAGCTGTTCGACGACGAGCACGGCCGCCCGATCGTGGTCCGCGTCGGCAAGAACGGGCCCTACCTGGAACGGATGATCACCGGCGACGACGGTGAACCGACACCGCAGCGGGCCAACCTGTCCGACGAGATCACGCCGGACGAGTTGACCCTCGAGCTGGCCGAAACCCTTTTCGCCACACCGCAAGAGGGCCGCGTGCTCGGTGTCGATCCGGCGACCGGCCACGAGATCGTCGCCAAGGACGGCCGCTATGGGCCGTATGTGACGGAGGTGCTGCCCCCGCCGCCGGAGGAAGACGACGGCGGCGTCACGGCCAAGAAGGGTAAGAAGCCGACCGGGCCCAAGCCGCGCACCGGTTCGCTGTTCCGCTCGATGGACCTGCAGACCGTCACCCTCGAGGACGCGCTGCGGCTGCTGTCACTGCCCCGGGTCGTCGGGGTGGACCCGCAGTCCGGCGAGGAGATCACCGCGCAGAACGGTCGCTACGGCCCATACCTCAAGCGCGGCACCGACTCCCGCTCGCTGGCCACCGAAGAGCAACTCTTCGACGTCAGCCTGGAGGAGGCGCTGAAGATCTACGCCGAGCCCAAGCGCCGGGGCCGCCAGGGCGCCGCGACGCCGCCGCTGCGGGAACTCGGCGTCGACCAGGCCTCCGGCAAGCCGATGGTGATCAAGGACGGCCGGTTCGGGCCGTACGTGACCGACGGCGAGACCAACGCGAGCCTGCGCAAGGGCGACGACGTGCTGAGCATCACCGACGAGCGGGCCTCCGAACTGCTCGCCGAGCGCCGGGCCCGCGGCCCGGTGGCCAAACGCACCACCAAGAAGGTGGTGCGCAAGAAGGCGCCGGCCAAGAAGGCCGCCAAACGCGGCTAGTCAGACCTCGCTGGGGATTTCGCTCGGCGCGCTGGGCATCGCCAGCTTCGACGGCCGTGCCAGCTGGGTGGGCGCCGAGCGACCCCGAAGCTCCACGATCTCCCCAACGTCCCAGCACAGCGCCTCGGCGTCGAGCGCCCCGCTGACCGCGATGGCCGAGGCCACCACATGGCCGCCCTCGAGCTTGGCGAGTTCGGTGAGCCGGGCGGCCTCGTTCACCGGGTCACCGATCACCGTGTACTCGAAGCGGGCCTGCGCGCCGATGTGGCCGGCGATGGCGCGGCCGGCCGAGACCCCGATCCCGAAGTCGGTCGCGCCCAACACCTCCACCAGTTCGTCGTGCAACTCGCGGGCGGCGGCCAGCGCCGCCCCGGAGGCGTCCGGGTGCTCGATCGGCGCCCCGAAGATGCACAGCGCGGCGTCGCCCTGGAACTTGTTGACGAAACCGCCGTGCTTCTTGACCGTTTCGACCACGACGCGGAAGAACTCGTTGAGCAGCCCCACCACCTCGCTCGGCGGGCGGGTCGCCGCCAGCTCGGTGGAACCGACCAGGTCGACGAACAGCACCGCGACGTCGCGCTCCTGGCCGCCCAGCTCGGTGCCCCGCTCCAGGGCCCGGCGGGCCACGTCCTCGCCGACGTAGCGGCCGAACAGGTCACGCAGCCGCTGCCGCTCGGACAGGTCGCGCACCATGTCGTTGAAGCCGGCCTGCAGCATGCCCAGCTCGCTGGCGTCGTAGATCTGCATGTGTGCGTTGTAGTTACCGCGCTGGACCTCGCCGAGCGCCCAGCGCAGTTGCCGCAGCGGGTCGGCGATCGACATCGCCGACAGCACGTTGCCGGCCAGCCCGATCAGCAGCGCGGCGACGGCCATCAGCAGGATCGGGGTGAAGTAGCTGTCCGCGGAGCCCTGCAGCAGGGAGAACTTGCTGGCGACGATGGACAGCACGATGGCCAGCAGGGGAACGCCCGTGGACAGCAGCCAGGTGAGCACCAGGCGCTGGACCACGCCCGGCCGGCGGAACTTCTCCGGCACCCCGCCCCGCAGCGCGGCCACGGCGACCGGTCGCAGCACCCGTTCGGCCTGCAGGTAGCCGATGATCGAGGTGGCGGTCGCGCCCAGTAACGTGGCCACGCCCAGCACCGGCGCGGCGTGGCTGGCCACCGGCCAGCTGGCGGCGATGAACACCACCGCACCCAACACCCAGTTGGTCATGCTGATCATCGAGCGGTAGGTGGGCATCCGCAGGGCACGCAGCCGGGCGGCCTCGGTGGCCGCCGGGTCGTCGTCGGACAGCAGCGCGTCGCGGCGTTGCCACCGGAACACCGGGACCAGCAGCTTGAGGCTGATGAACGCGCCGATCCCGAACGAGACGAACAGGTAGATCAGGAAGATGGTGAGGTTCAGCGTCGGTAGATCCTGCAGCATGATCCGGTCCGCGGGCGGCAGCCCGAACCGCAGAAACCCCAGCACCAACAGGGCGCCGATGATGTCGGCCTGCAGCATGCCCAGCGAGAACACCGGCCACGGCGTGCGGGCGACCCAGCGGACGAATCCGCTGACTCGGCCCGGGGCGGTGGAGGCGGTGCTCACCTGCTCACCGTATCGGTCCGGGGCGTCGGATCTGAACCTTGACGAGGCACTGCGCACCGGCACTGTCGTCGCCGCGCACTAGTGTTGGCCAGTGATGTCCGGGGTTTTCACGCGGCTGGTCGGCCAAAGCGCGGTCGAAGCCGAGCTGGTGGCCGCGGCCCGTGCGGCCCGGGGTGATTCCGCTCACGATGCGGCCGTCACCGGGACCATGACACATGCCTGGCTGATCACCGGACCGCCGGGCTCCGGCCGCTCGGTGGCGGCGCTGTGTTTCGCCGCCGCCCTGCAGTGCACGTCGGACGGGACGCCGGGCTGCGGACAGTGCCGGGCCTGCACCACCACCATGGCGGGCACCCACGCCGATGTGCGCCGGATCATTCCGGAGGGCCTGTCGATCGGGGTGGACGACATGCGCGCCATCGTGCAGATCGCCTCCCGGCGGCCCAGCACCGGCCGCTGGCAGATCGTGGTGGTCGAGGACGCCGACCGGCTCACCGAGGGCGCCGCCAACGCGCTGCTGAAGGTGGTCGAGGAGCCGCCGCCGTCCACGGTGTTCCTGCTGTGCGCCCCGTCGGTGGATCCGGAGGACATCGCGATCACACTGCGGTCGCGGTGCCGGCACGTGGCGCTGGTGACGCCGTCGACGTCCGCGATCGCCCAGGTGCTGATCGACCGGGACGGGCTGGACGAGCAGCAGGCGCGGTGGGCCGCCTCGGTCTGCGGGGGCCACGTCGGCCGGGCCCGCCGGCTGGCGACCGACCACGACGCCCGCCAGCGCCGGGCCCGGGCGCTGGAACTGGCCCGGGACGCGGCGACCCCGTCGCGGGCCTACGCGGCGGCCGAGGAGCTGGTGGCCACGGCCGAGGCGGAGGCCAAGGCGCTCAACATCGGCCGGGACGAGGCCGAGGCCGACGAACTGCGCACCGCCCTGGGAGCGGGCGGCACCGGCAAGGGCACCGCGGGCACCATGCGGGGGGCCGCCGGGGCCATCAAGGATCTCGAGAAGCGGCAGAAATCCCGCCAGACCCGGGCCTCGCGGGACGCCCTGGACCGGGCCCTGATCGACCTGGCGACATTTTTCCGGGACGCCCTGCTGGTCGCCGAGGGCGCGGGCGGTGTGACCGCCAACCACCCCGATATGGCCGATCGGGTGGCGGCACTGGCCGGACACGCGTCCCCGGAGCGGCTGCTGCGCTGCATCGAGGCGGTGCTGGAGTGCCGCGAGGCCCTGGCGACGAACGTCAAACCCAAGTTCGCCGTCGATGCGATGGTGGCCACCGTGGGGCAGGCGCTGCGCTCCGACCTGTAGACTCAGCGCTCGGCCCGGCCGCACGCGTTCATCGGCAGGGCAACGCCGCCTTAGCTCAGTCGGTAGAGCGATTCACTCGTAATGAATAGGTCAGGAGTTCGATTCTCCTAGGCGGCTCCAGCCCTACTTCCGTAACGCCTCGGCCGCGACGGTCCGGGCGGTCGCGGCGGCCGGGAACCCGGCGTAGCCGCTGGCGTGGTAGACCACCTCGGCAAGTTCCGCCTCGGACAACCCGTTCTGCCTGGCGATCCGGAAATGAGCCTTCATCTCCTCGGTGGCCCGCAGTGCGATGAGGATGCCCAGGGTCACCAGGCTGCGGTCGCGGCGGCTGAGCCCCTCGCGCGTCCACAGCCGGCCGAAGATGTTCTCCAGGCCGATCTCCATCAACTCGTCGCCGAACGAACCATCGCGGAAATCGACGTCACCGGCGGGCAGCAACCCTGGCAGCATCTCCCGGAAAACCTGCAGACCGTCGTCGCGTAAGTTAGACATGCAAACTACTTTCCCATACCGCTGATCGCCGAGGGTAACGCCAGGGCGGAAAATCGGCCCCGCCGCCGCCTTGGCGTTACTGTCGCGGCGCCAGATACCCGACCGGGCCCGAAGCCAGACACACCGCCAGAGCGGCGGTGGTGGCTCGCACGGTGATCGCATCACCGGCGCCGGAAAGCCGGACGAACACCCGGTTCAGTCCCGGGTGCACGGCGACCTTGGTCTCCGGGCCCTCCGACAGCGAGAGCAGGATTGCGCCCTCGCTGTTGGCGAGGTAGTTGATCTCGGCGGTCCATTCCGCGGGCAGCAGTGGTCCGTCCAGTGGCATCCGCACCGCACTGTTCGGCCCGGAACCGGACTCGACGAAGTACCCGCACCGCGGCACCGGCCCCGGCACGACGGTGCGCACCCAGGTGACATTGGCGTCGACCAGCCGGCCACTGGCATCGAGCATCCGCAATTGCGTTGTGGTGCGGTCGAATTCGGGCCGATCCCGAATCAATGCGAACATGTGGCTGGCCAGGTTCTCCGGTCCCACCACGCGCTGCAGCACCAGGGGGTCGACCTCCTGGTCCAGCAGGGGCGCGTTCGAGGACGCCCGGGCCTGGGCCAGCCCGCGGATCGCGTTCTGCAGGTAGGGCTGCGCCGGGTTGTCCCGCCAGCTGGTGAGGAACGTCGCGGTGGAGTACAGGCTGCTGGCGGTGAACGCCGCCGCCAGGGCCAGCACCGCGACGGTGCGCGCGCAGGAGGCGTCCAGCCAATCCGAACCCGGGCGGTTCGGCGCGCAAAACCCCACCGCCGCAAGCAGGGCCAGCACGAACACCAGGTCGGGGAAGTAGCGCAAAGTCTGCGCCAGTTCCAGCGCCGTGAAGTTCGAGGACCGCATCAGGTAGATCGGGATCTGGCAGGCGATCGTGTACCCGAACGCGGCCAGCCACACCGGTCCGACGCGCTGCTTGCGGGCCAGCGACACCGCTACCGCCGCGGTCAGGGCCAGCCAACCGAGTGCCATCACCGCGACCGGGGGCACCCCCCACGGCGAGGCGGGGGCCCAGCGCTGCCAGTCCCACGGGCCGCCGGCGAGCCCGGGCACGATTCCGTGGGTCACCGAGCGCCGCAACAGATCCCACGTCATGGTGAGGTCCCAGCTCCACCGCTGCTGATCGACGACGACCACGTACACCGCCACCCACGCGGCGGTGATCGCCAGGGCCGTGGCCCACAACCGCGCGCCGCGGCGCCACACCGTGCGCAGCGCGGCGGGGTCGCCCTGCACGTAGCACAGCAGCGCGGCCACCGTGAACGCCACAAACGGGATGACGGCGGACTTCTCGAAGAACAGCAGGCCGCCCAGGTACGCCAGCGCTGCGGTCAGCGCATAGCGCTGATTGCCGGTGCGCACCAACAGGATCGCGTCGGCGCACACCCAGGCCATCGCGGTGAGCATGGGCAGCGAGTTCAACGCCGCCGCCCACCAGGCGAAGCCCGGCACCCCCAGCGGCGTGAACAGCGCGAAGGTCAACGGAATCAACAGCACCGGCCGCCAGCCCACGATCACCCACAGCGCCCGCAGCAGCGCCAGCGAGGCGAGCAGTTGCAGCACCACGAGGCTGACCGCCGGCCACGTCCACACCAGCGGCGCAAGGCGGGTGATCGCCCCGGCTACCAGGAACGCGCCCGGCATGACGTGTCCGTCGTGGTCGTCGAACAGATACTGCGCCGAGAGCAGGGGGTGGGTACCGGCCCGCCCGACCAGGATGAGGTCATCCCAGTAGAAGTAGCCCCGGAACGCCAGCACCGCGCGCACCAGCAGCTGCAATGCGATCAGCACAACGGCGGCGACGGCGACGGCCGGCACGCGCGCCACCCGGGTCGTCGGAACCATCGCCTCGACTTTACGGGCCATGGGTATCGTGGCCCGAATGCAGGCTCTGGTCACCGGCGCGGCCGGATTCATCGGATCGGCGCTGGTCGACCGCCTGCTGGCGGACGGCCACACCGTCGTCGGGATCGACAACCTGAGCACCGGCCGGGCGGCCAACCTCGACGACGCCCGCGGCCACAACGCGTTCCGGTTCGTCGAGGCCGACATCGTCGACAGCGGCCTGACCGAACTGCTGGCCGAGCACAAGCCGGAGGTGGTCTACCACCTGGCCGCCCAGATCGACGTCCGGCGTTCGGTGACCGATCCGCCGTTCGATGCCACCGTCAACGTCATCGGCACGGTGCGGCTGGCCGAGGCGGCGCGGCTGGCCGGGGTGCGCAAGGTGATCCACACCTCCTCGGGCGGTTCGATCTACGGGGTGCCGAAGAACTACCCCACCAACGAGACCGCCCCGCCGGACCCGGCGTCGCCGTATGCGGCGGGCAAGCTCAGCGGGGAGACCTATCTGAACGCCTTCCGCCACCTCTACGGGATGGACTGCGCGCACATCGCGCCCGCGAACGTCTACGGGCCGCGGCAGGATCCGCACGGCGAGGCGGGTGTGGTCGCCATCTTCGCCAAGGCGCTGCTGGCGGGCGCACCCACCAAGGTGTACGGCGACGGGTCCAACACCCGCGACTACGTCTACGTCGACGACGTGGTCGATGCGTTCGTCCGGGCCTCCGGCACGACCGGCGCCGGTCAGCGTTTCAACATCGGTACCGGTGTGGAGACCAGCGACCGGGTGTTGCACACCGTCGTCGCGAAAGCCGTTGGCGCCCCGGATGACCCGCAGTTCGCGCCGCCCCGGCTCGGGGATCTCGCCCGGTCCTGCCTGGACGTCCGCAAGGCGGAGATGGTGCTCGGCTGGCATCCCAAGGTCACCCTCGAGGAGGGTGTGCGGCGCACGGTCGACTACTTCCGGGGGCAGACCCGCTAACTGTCCGGGGTACGCGCGCCTTCCAGCGCGACCGCGCGCGCGAGCCGCGCGTACTTGAGTTCCAGCTCCTTAAACCGCAGGTAGGTGCTCAGCGTGGTGAACACGAACGCGATCGTCACCGCGTAGAACAGCAGGTCGGTGCCGCGGGCCACGCCCAGCCGGTTGGCCAGCACCGTGGTGTCGTCGGGCCGGATGATGGCGTAGATCGCGGCGATCACGAACAGCACGTAGCCGACCTTGACCCAGGCCTTGGCCTTGGCGTTGGTGCGCGACCGCAGCAGGTACACCAGCAGTGCGACGACCGCAACGATCAGCACAACCTGGATCCAG
>JAGQTU010000131.1 GCA_020438865.1 Mycobacterium sp. | reverse complement strand
AGCTCCAGTCGGTGCAGCCGCGGTTCGTTCGCCGCACCTACGGCGCCCTCGGCCTCTAGACCATCGCGATCGGCGAGATCGGCACGCCGATCTCCAGCGCGCCGGCCAGCTCACGGCTCACGTCGTAGTCGAACACCACGTGGCCCGAGATCACGTCGACGTCGCGCTTGGCCCGCTGTAGCGGGCTCTCGAGGAATTGCGCACTGGCACCGGATGATTCGAGCAGGTCGGCGATCACCGAACGGGACTCGTGCACGATGTGCGCGGCGGCCACCCGGGCCCTGGCACGCACTGCGCGCGGGATGCGGGCGCCGTCGGCCACCATCGACTCCAGGGTCGCCACGGTCTCGCGCAGCAGCCCGTCGAGGGCGCGCAACCGCACCCGGGCATCACCGAGCCGGATCTGCGCGGCGGGCTGTTGTTTCTGCGCCACACCGGAATACGCCAGCACCCGCTCCCCCAGCCGGGCGGCGAACACGTCGGCGACATGCTCGGCGGCGCCCAACGCCGGCATCGATGCGACCAGCGCCAGCGCCGGCACCATCGGCCAGCGGTAGGTGGCCACGCCGTGCAGTGCGGCGCCCGGCGCGGTGCCCGCGTAGATGTCGGTGACCTTGACCAGCCGGTGCTCGGGAACCATGACGTCGTCGACGACGACATCGTTGGAACCGGTGGCCCGCATCCCCGCGGTATGCCACACGTCTTCCACCCGAACCTGATCGGCGGGCAGCAGGGCCAGCGCCGGGTACATCTCGTCAGCGCTGCCCGATGTCGCCGGCCCGGCGGCTCCGCCCTCGCACAGCGCGCCGACCAGCACCCAGTCGGCGGCCATGATTCCGGTCGCCCACGACCAGCGCCCCGAGAGCCGCACCCCGCCCGCGACCGGCAGGCCGCGCCCGGTCGGCGCCAGCGGGGCGGGGCATAAGACCGGCCCGTCGGCGAACACCTCGTCCTGGGCCCGCTCGTCGAACAGCGCCAGCATCCAGTTGTGCAGGATGTAGAAGCCGAGGGTCCAGGCACTGGACGCGCAGCCGTGGGCCATCCGGCGCACCGGCTCGAGGATCGCGCTGAACGGCGCCTGCTCACCGCCGTAGCGGGCGGGCAGCAGCAACCGGCCCAGCCCGCCGGCCCGGAAGTCGGCAATGGTGGCATCGGGCAGCCGGCGCAGGTCTTCGGCCTCCGCGGCGCGCTGGGCGAGGCGGGTCACGAAGTCGTCCGAGACGGTCAACACCGGGCCGACGCTACCGTCTGCGGTCCCGGTTCAGGGTCGACGGGCGGTGATGCACCACGACGCCGCGGGCACCGTGATCCCCCCGGCGCCGCGGTGCCGTTCGAGGGCGGCGACGATCGCACCGATGACATCGGCGCGCTGGCTGTCCGACGCCGCGAGGAACGCCGCGCCGAGCGGGCCCGCACTCAGCACGCGGGCGGCCGCCTCGGAGCCGTCGCCGGGGAACAGGAACGGCGCGTTGACCGGTTCGATGACGACGCGGTCGAAACCGGCCCCCATGAACAGTGCCGCGGTCGAATCCGGGTCCGCCAACGAGAACGGGCCCGGGCGCCCCGGCTCCGGAAGCGGCGCGCGGTCGATTCCGAGCGCCTGGGTGGCGGTCGCGGTGGTCAGCTCCATCCACGGGTTGTCGGCCAGATGACCCCACACCGAGGCAGCCAACCGGCCGCCCGGCCGCAGGGCCCGAAAGATGTTGGCGAAGGCCGGCTTCGGCTCGCCGAAGAACATCAGCCCGAACCGGGAGTGGACCGCGTCGAATGCTCTGCCCTGCCCGGCAACCGCGATCAGGTCGGCGGTGCCGGCATCGGCGGCCACCGCGGCACCGGAGATCCCGGCGGCCGCCAGCCGCCGGCGGGCGGCCTCGGCCATCTGCGGCACGATGTCCACGGCGGCGATCCAGCCGTCCGGGGCCACCGCCGCGCCCAGGGCCACCGCCGAAAGGCCGGGGCCGCAACCGATGTCGACGATCCGCTCGCCGGGGGAGGCGGCGAGGGCATTGCGGGCGGCCGACCCGTGCTCGCCCATCGACGCGTTCAGCGCGTCGGCCTGGTCGTCCCAGACCGACGCGAGGGTGGCGAAATGCTGCTCGGCGTCCATGGTGGCGACGTTACGCGTCGGGCGCGCTGCCGCCGACCGCGCCACGGACCGCCGCGGCGGCGGCGCGGATCTGCGGGGTCACCAGCATCACCTGGCCCAGCACGCCGTTGACGAAGGCGGGCGACTCGTCGGTCGACAGTTCCTTGGCCAGCTCCACCGCCTCGTCGACGGCGACCGGTTCCGGGACGTCCTCGGCGTGCAGCAGCTCCCACACGGCCACCCGCAGTACGGCGCGGTCCACGGCGGGCAGCCGCTCCAGGGTCCAGCCCTGCAGGTGCGAGGCGATCAGCTCGTCGATGTGCGCGGCGTGCTCGGTGACTCCCCGGGCCACCGTCAGCGTGTATGGGTTCAGCGGCGCGATGTCGGCGTTGGTCTCGGCCAGGGCGTTGCGGGCGTCGGCGGCCTCGGCCGCGGTCATGCCCCGGGCCTCGGCCTCGAAGAGCAGGTCGACGGCACGCTTGCGGGCCTGATGCCGGCCCCCGTGTGCCTTGCGGTCCGCCATCGTCAGGCGTTCACGCGGCCGGCGCGGCCGTCAGGCATTGACGCGCCCCAGGTAGCTGCCGTCGCGGGAATCCACCTTGAGCTTGTCGCCGGTGTTGATGAACAGCGGCACCTGGATCTCGGCGCCGGTCTCCAGCGTCGCCGGCTTGGTGCCCGCGCTGGAGCGGTCGCCCTGCAGGCCGGGCTCGGTGTGGGTGACCTCGAGCTCCACGGTCACCGGCAGCTCCAGGTACAGCGCCGCGCCCTCGTTGAAGGCGATCTGCACCGGCATGCCCTCGAGCAGGAACCGGGCGGCGTCGCCGACCAGCGACGCCGAGAGCGGGTGCTGCTCGTAGTCCTCGCTGTCCATGAACACGAAGTCGCTGCCGTCCTTGTACAGGTAGGTGGCGTCGCGACGGTCGACGGTGGCGGTCTCCACCTTCACTCCGGCGTTGTAGGTCTTGTCGACCACCTTGCCGGAGAGCACGTTCTTGAGCTTGGTGCGCACGAACGCCGGTCCCTTACCAGGCTTGACGTGCTGGAACTCGATGATGGTCCAGAGCTGGCCGTCGATGTTCAGCACGAGGCCGTTCTTGAAATCGGCAGTTGATGCCACGGTGGGTCGTTCTCCTAAGTCAGAATCGCCAATTCCTTGGGGAACCGGGTCAGCAGTTCAGGGCCACGCTCGCCGACGACCAGGGTGTCCTCGATGCGGACACCGCCACGGTCGGGCAGGTAGACACCGGGTTCCACGGTCACCACGGAGCCAGCAAGCAGTGTACCGGCGGCCGTGGAGTTGATTCCGGGCGCTTCATGGATCTGCAGCCCGACGCCGTGGCCGAGGCCGTGACCGAAGTGCTCGGCGTGGCCGGCCGCGGCGATGACCTCTCGGGCCGCCGCATCGACGTCGCTGAGCGTCGCGCCCACCGCGAGCGCCTCCCGCCCGGCCCGCTGCGCCGCGGCGACGAGTTGGTAGAGCTCGCGCTGCCAGGCCGCCGCCGAGCCCAGGACGAACGTTCGCGTCATATCGGAGTGGTAGCCGCCGACCAGCGCACCGAAGTCGATCTTGACGAAGTCACCGGCTTCCAGCACGGCGTCGGTCGGGCGATGATGCGGCACGGCGGAGTTCGCCCCGGCGGCCACGATGGTCTCGAACGACGGCCCGTCGGCGCCGTGGTCGAGCATCAGCGCCTCGAGCTCACGGCCCACCGCGCGCTCGGTGCGCCCGGGTCGCAGGCCGCCGTTTTCCACCAGGCCGGTCAGGGCCGCGTCGGCGGCCTCGCAGGCCAGTCTCAGCAGCGCGATCTCACCGGCGTCCTTGATCTCCCGCAGCGACTCCACCAGCCCGGAGGCGCGCACCAGCTCGGCCGCTCCCCCGTGCAGTTCCCCGTCCAGTTCCCCGGCGAGGGCGTCGAATCCGTCGACGGTCACGATGTGGCTCTCGAACCCGATGCGGCCCGCCCCTGCGGCGACGGCGCGCGCGATCAGGTGCCGCCCGCACGCCCGCTCGATGGCCGCCTCCAGGTCGGGCGCCTGGCGCGCCGCCTGGGTCCGGTAGCGGGCGTCGGTGGCCAGAACGTCGGGCGTGTCGCCCGCGAACACGATCAGCGCCGCGTTCGAGCCGGTGAAACCGGACAGGTAGCGCACGTTGACCAGGTCGCTGACCAGCAGCGCGTCCAATCCGTCCGCCGCGAGTCGGGCGGCCAGCCGGACCCGGCGTTGGGAATGTGTCACGGTTGCTGACGGTACTCGCTACGCTGATGCCCCATGAGGTCGTGGTTGTTACGTGGGTTGCTGTTCGCGGTGGGCATGGTCGTCGTCCGGCTGGTACAGGGGACGCTGATCAACATGTACGAGACCAAGGCCGGATTGATCAGCATCGTGCTGGTCGTCCTGTTCGGCATCGCGGCGTTCGTCTGGGGCCTGTTCGACGGCCGCGCCGACGCCGAGATCCAGGAAGACCCAGACCGGCGCCGTGATCTGGCCATGACCTGGCTGCTGGCCGGCCTGGTGGCGGGCATCCTCAGCGGGTTCGTCGCCTGGCTGATCTCGCTGGTGTACCGCAACCTCTACGCCGAGGGTCTGGTCAGCGAACTCACCACGTTCGCGGCCTTCACCGCGCTGGTGGTGTTCATCCCCGCCGTCGCCGCCGTCGCCATCGGCCGCTGGCTGGTGGACCGCAAGCGGCCGCCGTTCGTGCGGCGCCGGATCACCGACGACCAGACCGACGTGTTCGACGCCGTGCGCGACGACGACGCCAAGACCGGCCCGATCCCCGGGCTGGCCGGCGGTTCGGCCGCCGCGGCCGAGGAGCACACCTCCGCCGTCGCGACGGCAGAACGCGACGACGAGGACCGCAAGAGCTAGCCTGCGCACCGGTCCCGCCCTACCGGCCAGGCACTGGTGAACCCCGACCCGAACTGCAGCTCCGACCAGTGGAGCATGCTGACCTCGGCGTCGTCGGTATCCCAGCTCGCCGGAGTCCTCGGCGGCTTCCTGATCACCGCGATCGCGCTGCTGTTCGACCGCAACAGCCGCGAGGGCGTCCACACCCTGGCACTGTTCGCCTCGGCGGTGCTGATCCTCATGCTGGATAGCTTCGTGTTCAGCATCATGACCGGCACCGTGGTTCCCGACGACGGCGACCGCCGGGGCATCTGCGCCATCGCGTGGACGCAGGGCGCGGTGTCCACCGGCATGCTGGCGGCGGGCACCACCGCGTTGTTCGGTGGGCTGGGCTGGATGCTGGCCAGCCACGCGGTGAACAAGGTGGCCGAACCGGACTCCGAACCCGATCTGGATGTCAGCGCCTACTGCTTCCTGGCCGACCTGGGCGGCTGGCTGACGTTCGCCTCGGCGATGACGATGACGTTGGTGCTCAGCGAGACGTCGATCGACTACCTGCACTTCATGTTCGGCGAGCGTCCCGAACTGTGGGTCGTCGGTCTGATCACGACATCGGCGGCGCTGATCATCGCCGTCGACCTCGCGCTGGTCCACCTGCGGACCAGATCGCTGCGGCGTTCGCTGCGCGACACCGGCTCACCGACCCAGGTCACGCTGCGCTCGGTCAAGGTCGCCACCATCGGCATCGTCGGGCTGGCGGTGGTCGGGTGCTGGCTGGTGATGAGCCTGGCCCGCTTCCCCAAGGACTGGCTGACGGTGCCGAACACCGGCGCCGTGGTGGCCGTGCTCGTCCTCACCTTCGTGGTGCCCTCGGTGGTATCCACCGCGATCTGCTACTCGGTGGCCAGCTCCGACGACCGCTAGTCCGGCAGGGTGTCGAGCGTCGCCAGGTAGCGCAGCGCCAGCAGGTAGCCCTGCACCCCGAGCCCCACGATCACCCCGGTCGCCACCCCGCTGAGATACGAGTGGTGCCGAAACTCTTCGCGCGCATGCACATTGGAGATGTGCACCTCGATCAGCGGCGCGCGCAGTTCGGCGCAGGCGTCGCGCAGGGCGATCGAAGTGTGGGTGAACCCACCGGCGTTGATGATCACCGGGTCCCCGGCGTCGGCGGCGGCGTGGATCCAGTCCAGCAGCTGCGCTTCGCTGTCGCTCTGCCGGACCACCGCGGTCAGACCCAGCTCGGCGGCTTCGGCCTCGATCAGGCTGACCAGGTCCTCGTGCGTGGTGGCCCCGTAGAGCTCCGGCTCGCGCCGGCCGAGCCGGCCCAGGTTGGGGCCGTTGAGCACCAGCACCGTCGTCATCGCGTTCCCACCTCCGCATAGGCCGCCGCCAGCAACGCCGGATCCGGACCCTCCAGGCGGCCGGGTTTGGCCAGCCCGTCGAGCACCACGAAGCGCAGCACACCCGAGCGGGTCTTCTTGTCGCCGGCCATGTACTCCAGCAACTGGGGCAGCGCGTCGGCGTCGTAGCTGACCGGCAGTCCCAGCGCGGTCAGCACCGCGCGGTGCCGGTCGGCGGTCGCATCGTCGAGGCGACCGGCCAGCCGGCCCAGTTCGGCGGCGAACACCAAGCCCACCGATACCGCGGCGCCGTGCCGCCAGCGGTACTGCTCGCGGCGTTCGATGGCGTGCGCCAGGGTGTGGCCGTAGTTGAGGATCTCCCGCAGCGCGGACTCCTTCTCGTCGGCGGCCACCACCTCGGCCTTGACCGTGATGGCCCGCCGGATCAGCTCGGGCAGCACGGCGCCGGCCGGGTCCACCGCGGCCTGCGGGTCGGCCTCGATGAGTTCGAGGATCCGCGGGTCGGCGATGAAGCCGGCCTTGACGATCTCGGCCATACCGGCGACCAGCTCGTTGGGCGGCAGCGTTTCGAGGGTGGCGAGGTCGACGAGCACGGCGGCGGGCTGGTGGAACGCGCCGACCAGGTTCTTGCCGGCGTCGGTGTTGATCCCGGTCTTGCCGCCGACCGCGGCGTCGACCATGCCCAGCAGGGTGGTCGGCACGTGCACGATGTCGACGCCGCGCAGCCAGGTGGCGGCGGCGAATCCGGCGACGTCGGTGGCGGCCCCGCCACCCAGGCTGACGATCGCGTCCTTGCGGCCGATCCCGATGCGGCCCAACACTTCCCAGATGAAGCCGACGACCGGCAGGTCCTTACCCGCTTCGGCGTCGGGGATCTCGATGCGGTGGGCGTCGACGCCCTTGTCCACCAAATGGTTTCGGATCGCCTCGGCGGTCTGTGCGAGCACCGGCTGGTGCAGGATGGCGACCTTGTGCCTGCTGCCGAGCAGTTCACCCAGTTCGCCGAGCAGCCCGGTGCCGATGATGACGGGATAGGGCGGGTCGACGGCCACCTCGACGACGACCGGCGCGCCCGGGGTGGTCGTCGTCATTTACGGACTCCGGCGCGCCGGGCGGCCAGGGTGGCCGGGGTGACCGGCGCGGAATCGACAGCGGTGCTGCTCTCCGGCGGCGGCGGTGCGACGGGGGTGCGCTCCGGCGCCGGCGGTTGCGCGGACCGGCGCCACGGCCCTCGCCGGCGGCGCGGCGGATGCGGGCTCTCCAGCCTGGACACGATGTAGCGGACCACCGCGCCGGGGTTGCGCCGGTTGGTGTTGACCCGGATCGTGGCCACCCGCCGGTACAGCGGAATCCGCTCGTTCATCAGCGCCCGGTACTTCTCGGCCCGGTCCGGCCCGGCCAGCAGCGGCCGGACGGTGTTGCCGCCGGTGCGGCGCACCCCTTCGGCGGCACTGATCTCCAGGTAGACCACGGTCTGTGCGGCCAGTGCGTCCCGCACTCCCGGGGTGGTCACCGCGCCGCCACCCAACGACAGGATGCCGTCGTGGGTCTGCAGGGCCTCGCGGACCACCTGTTCCTCGATGCGCCGGAAGCCCGGTTCGCCGTCGGCGGCGAAGATCTCGGCGACGGTGCGGCCGGTCTTCTCCTCGATCGCGGCGTCGGTGTCGAGCAGCGTCAGTCCCATCGCCTTGGCGAGGCGGCGCCCGATGGTCGACTTCCCCGACCCGGGCAAGCCGACCAGCACGGCCTTGGGTGCCATCGCGCTACCCCGACGCCCGGATCGACTCCGACGGGGACTGGTGCGCCACCGCCTGCAGGTATCCGTCGATGTTGCGGCGGGTCTCGGCCAGCGAGTCGCCGCCGAACTTCTCCAGCACGGCCCGCGCCAGCACCAGGGACACCATGGTCTCGACCACCACGGCGGCGGCAGGCACGGCACAGACGTCGGAGCGCTGGTGGATCGCCACGGCCTCCTCACCGGTGGCCATGTCCACCGTGGCCAGGGCGCGCGGGACGGTGGAGATCGGCTTCATCGCGGCGCGGACCCGCAGCGGCTGGCCGTTGGTCATGCCGCCCTCCAGGCCGCCGGCCCGGTTGGTGGACCGGACGACGCCGTCGGGGCCGGGATACATCTCGTCGTGGGCGGCGCTGCCGCGGCGGCGGGCGGTCTCGAAACCGTCGCCGATCTCCACACCCTTGATCGCCTGGATGCCCATGACGGCGCCGGCCAGCTGGCTGTCGAGGCGATTGTCGCCGCTGGTGAACGAACCCAGCCCGAT